>NZ_BAABKN010000023.1:0-532553 GCF_039543845.1 Nocardioides endophyticus
GCAGACTCCCGGACGAGCACTCGACACGAGGCTCGTTGCAACAACCGGTTGAGTCCGCAAGGAGGGAAACCGGTCCCAGCTCTACCGAGACCTCGCCGACGGGTCATTCTTCGGACACAACCGCCGCGGCGACGTCACCCCAGGGTTCCGCGACGCCTTCTGGTTGCAGTCCATGGCATGCGGACACCGCGCGGCGTACGAGTGCATCGCGGCGTTCTCCGCGACCGACTTCCGCCCTGACCTGGCCAAGGTCGACATCCCGACACTGGTCATCCACGGCGACGACGACCAGGTCGTGCCGTTCGAGGTCGGCGGCCAACGCTCCGCCGAGCTCATCGCCGGCGCGGAGCTCAAGATCTACGCCGGCGCACCCCACGGCATCACCCAGACCCACCACCAGCAGCTCACCGATGACCTGCTCGTGTTCATCAACCGCTGACCACTGAGACCCACGAACCAGACCTACGAAAGGGACCACCACCATGACTGACCGGCCCGACACCATCGTCCTCATCCACGGCTTCTGGGTGACACCCCGCTCCTGGGAGCACTGGAAGTCCCGCTACGAAGCGCAGGGCTTCACCGTCCACACACCCGGCTACCCGGGGTTCGAGGTCGAGGTCGAAGCCCTGCGGGCCGACCCACAGCCGATCGCCGACCTCACCATCGAGTCGATCATCACGAACCTGGAGAACTTCCTCGACACTCTCGACACCCGGCCCATCCTGATGGGTCACTCTGCCGGCGGAGCGTTCATGCAAGTCGTCATGGACCACGGCTACGGATGCGCAGGGGTCGCCCTCAACTCGGCTCCCACCGAAGGCGTCCGAACCACCCCGTGGACCCAGCTGCACTCGGTGTTCCCGGCGCTGAAGAACCCGCTCAACCACCACCGCGCCGTCGGGTTCGACGCCGAGCAGTGGAAGTACGCCTTCACCAACACCTACACCGACGAGCAGTCCCTCGCGTTCTACGAGCGCTACCACATCCCCGCCTCCGGACGGGTCCTGTTCGACTCGGTCCTGGCGAACTTCCAACCCGGCCACCAGGACGCCTGGGTGGACTTCAAGAACCCCAACCGGGCACCGCTGCTGTTCCTGTCCGGCTCCGCCGACCACATCATGCCGGCATCCGTGCAAGCATCGAACGCCAAGCACTACAAGGGCGAGGGCACGGTCACCGAGCACGAGACCTACGAGGGCCGTCCCCACCTCATGGTCGCCGGCCCTGGTTGGGAAGAGGTCGCGGACCGTGCCCTCGAGTGGGCACTGGCCAATGCGGCCGCCACCCCGCCGGCCGTTCAGCCGACGCCCTGACATCCATGGGGCTCACTCTCACCCACATCGGAGGACCGACAGTCCTCGTCGAGCTGGACGGGTGGCGCATCCTCACCGACCCCACGTTCGACCCACCCGGGCGGACCTACGGCTTCGCGCTCGGCACCTCCTCGACGAAGACCGCCGGCCCGGCCCTGACGCCAGTGGAACTGGGACCGGTCGACGCCGTTCTGCTCAGCCACGACCACCACGCCGACAACCTCGACGACAGCGGCCGCGCCCTCCTCACCGACGTCAGCGCAGTCATCACAACCGTGCCGGGCGCCCGGCGCATCAACCTGCCCGGCACCACCGGGCTCCGCGCAGGTGGAACCCACATCCTCAGAGCGTCGGGGAAGCCCGACCTCACGGTCACAGCGACACCGTGCCGACACGGCCCACCTCTCAGCCGAGCCGTGGTCGGCTCCGTCATCGGATTCGCCCTGAGCCTGGACGAGACAGAGCAGGTTCAGCTCTGGATCACAGGGGACACAGTCCTGCACCGCGCAGTGCGGACCTTCGCGAGCTCGCACCGAATGGACGTGGTCTTGATGCACCTCGGGCGGGTGCGGTTCTCTCTCACTGGCCCGCTGCGGTACTCGATGGACAGCAGAGACGGACTCGAACTGCTCGAACTCGCCCGCCCTCGAAGAGCTGTCCCGGTCCACTTCGAAGGCTGGTCCCACTTCTCCGAACTCGAGAAGGGCGCGCGCTCACGCCTGACCCCGGACAGCACCGGAGACATCGTGCAATGGCTGGAGCCAGGCATCCCAACCCCTGTCTGAGCCAGCCTTCAGCGCGCTGTGGCCAGCGTTTGTCCGACTCGAGCCCTCAACCGTCCGGATCTGGCACCCCTCTGTGTCAAGACGCAGTCGGGAGTGGGGTTCTAGGGTGTTGTTCGGCGGGTCCGGGAAGTGACTTGTCCGAAGAGCTGGTGTGGGGATGTGAGCCGGCCGCGCTGGAGCCAGAGTCGTTTCCCCGTTGTCCTCCCGGGCCCGTCCTCTTGGTCGCCTCGGTGGTGCGGACAGCGTCGTCAGAGGACGATCTTCGTCGCAGATGCCGTAAACAGAGACTGAGTCATCGCGCCATCCGTTTGGACAGTTCGCTGCAGAGGACCCCAGAGACGAACCGCAGGCGGCCCAATCCGGGGCTGAAATTTCGACTTTGGCAGCTCGCTGACGTCCTCGTCGTCAGACACAACTGTGCCCAGAGTGTGCCCGGAGTGTGCCCGGAGTGTGCCCGGAACCTGGCCGGCCCAGTTCTTCGCCGCCGAGATGGCCACCTCGCCCGACCACAAAATGCGCAAAGCCCCAGGTCAGAGGCCTGACCTGGGGCTTTCGTGTCCTGCGCGCCTGTAGGGATTCGAACCCCAAACCTTCTGATCCGTAGTCAGATGCTCTATCCGTTGAGCTACAGGCGCACGCCGCCCACTCGCGTGAGCGACTGGACGAGGATAGCCGACCGCGCCGGGGTTGCCGAAATCAGTGCGGCGCTCGACCTCGAGGACCTCCGAAGCAAGGATCGAGGCGTGCTCCCCGGGACCGCCGTCGCGTGCCTGGGACTGGCCGGCTGCCAGGGGGACGAGCCGGCCGGCCCGACGCCGAGCAGCATCCAGGCGTTCCCCGACCCGCCGCACGTCGACGGGCCTCTCACTGTCGAGCTGCGATCGGCGCTCCCGCTCATGCGCGGCGACCGCCGCTCTCGTCCAGCGGCGGGTCGGCGCTGCTGTGCTCGCCGGCCGGGTCGCGCGGCGCCGTACGACGGGCGCGGGACCATGCCACGGCCCTGGGTGGCGTAGTCGTCGTGACGGTCGACGACGACGTCGCCGCGCGGTCCTCGCACCGGCGGATCTCTCCCTCGCCACGCCGCTCGCTTAGGTCCGCAAAAGGCCGAAGCCTCGGCGGCCGTGGACGGGTTTTCCCGCTCAGAACAAGGGATGTGACGCTCCCCACGGGCCATTGATCGATCCAATGTGTGGCGGCCAGACTGCCCGGTACTCTCGCCCCAATCCGGAGCCCGGTGCTCCACCACCTCGCCGACAACGACGCCGAGCGATCCACCACTACTCCACGACATACCGTCGATGCGCTCGACGGCCGGTCCCCCTCCAGCGGGCGGCACCGCGAATCGCGAGAGGGAACAGGCATGACCGCCGACACGCAGGCCCCCACTTACCCGACCACCCACCAGGGCATCGTCGACTTCGTCAACGAGGTCGCCGAGCTGACCCAGCCGGACCGGATCTACTGGTGCACCGGATCCGATGAGGAGTGGACGGAGCTCACCACCCAGCTGATGGCCACCGGGACCTTCACCCAGCTGAACCCCGCCATCAAGCCCAACTCGTTCTACGCCGCGTCGGACCCGATCGACGTCGCCCGCGTGGAGGACCGCACCTACATCTGCTCCGTCGACGAGCGCGACGCCGGCCCCACGAACAACTGGATGCAGCCGGAGAAGATGAAGGACCTCATGCGCGGGCTGTACGCCGGCTGCATGCGCGGCCGCACCATGTACGTCATCCCGTTCGTGATGGGCCACCTCGACGCCGAGAAGCCGATGTTCGGCATCGAGGTCACCGACTCGGCGTACGTCACCGCGTCGATGCGCGTCATGTCGCGCATGGGCAGCGACGTCCTGGCCCGGATGGGTGAGCTCGACGCGCCGTTCGTCCAGGCCGTGCACTCCGTCGGTCACCCGCTCGCCGAGGGCGAGCCCGACGTCAAGTGGCCGTGCAACGACACGAAGTACATCGTGCAGTTCCCCGAGGAGCGGACCATCTGGTCCTACGGCTCCGGGTACGGCGGCAACGCGCTGCTCGGCAAGAAGTGCTACGCGCTGCGCATCGCCAGCGTGATGGCCCGCGACGAGGGCTGGCTCGCCGAGCACATGCTCATCCTCAAGCTCACCTCGCCCGAGGGCACGGTCAAGTACATCGCGGCCGCCTTCCCGAGCGCGTGCGGCAAGACCAACCTCGCCATGCTCCAGCCGACGATCCCGGGCTGGAAGGTCGAGACCCTCGGCGACGACATCGCCTGGATGCGCGTCGGTGCCGACGGTCGACTGTGGGCGGTCAACCCGGAGTTCGGCCTGTTCGGCGTCGCGCCGGGCACCAACGAGCACACGAACCCGAACGCCATGCGCACCATCAACAAGGGCAACTCGGTCTTCACCAATGTCGCGCTGACCGAGGACGGCGACATCTGGTGGGAGGGCCTCGAGAACCCGCCCGCCAAGGCGACCTCGTGGAAGGGGGAGCCGTGGACCCCCGAGTCCGAGGAGCTCTCCAGCCACGCCAACAGCCGCTACTGCACGCCGATCAAGCAGTGCGACATCCTCGCCGCCGAGTACGACGACCCGCGCGGCGTGCCGATCGACGCGATCCTCTTCGGCGGTCGACGCAAGACCACCGTCCCGCTGGTCTTCGAGGCCCGCGACTGGACCCACGGGACGTTCCTCGGCGCCACGCTGTCCTCCGAGACGACCGCTGCCGCGGTCGGCGCGGTCGGCATCGTGCGGCGCGACCCGATGGCGATGCTGCCGTTCATCGGCTACAACGCCGGCGACTACTTCAGCCACTGGATCAGCATCGGCAAGGACAACGACGCCGCCAAGCTGCCGAAGATCTTCTACGTCAACTGGTTCCGGCGCGACGACGAAGGCGGGTTCCTGTGGCCCGGCTTCGGTGAGAACAGCCGCGTCCTCAAGTGGGTCGTCGAGCGCATGGACGGCCAGGCCGCCGCGGTCGAGACCCCGATCGGCTACGTCCCGACCCCGGCCTCGCTCGACACCGACGGTCTCGACATGACCGAAGCGGCTCTCGAGGCCGCCCTCGCGGTCAACGTCGAGGAGTGGGCCGCCGAGATCCCGCAGATCCAGGAGTGGTTCGAGAAGTTCGGCGACGACCTGCCCGCCGTCCTCTGGACCGAGCTCGACGGGCTGCGCGCCCGACTGGGGAGCTGACGCCCCCGCCGTACGCCGTACAACTCACGAGGGCCCCGTCCAACGGACGGGGCCCTCGTCGCTTGTTCCCTGTGGAATCATCAGTCACACGGGGACAGGTAGGGGGACGACCAGGAGGGGATGTGGGGACACCCGAGGCGGAGGCTCGCGCGCTCTTCGAAGCCGCGAGCACTGCGCTGTACGAGGAGATCGCCGGCTCGGGTGGCGTGATCGCCGGCGACCCACGGATCGAGCCGGGGGGTGACCTGCACGCGCCGTTCACCCAGCTCCGCGAGCTGGGCCTGGTCCGGCTCGACTCCGACAAGGACACCTGGGTGGTGGAGGACCCTGCGTTGGTCCATACCCGGGTGATCGCGCCGCTGACGCAGCAGGGCGCCGAACTGCTCCAGGAGTCGGCGCTCTGGTCCCAGGCCTTTCAGGGCCTCACCCAGGCCTGGCGCCGCGCACCGGGTGCCGTCGAGCAAGGTCCGTTCCGCTACCTGCACGGCGGCGAGACCATCAACCTCTTCCTGTCGAGCGTCGTACCCGAGGCCGAGCAGGAGATCCTGACGGCGCACCCGCAGAGCGGACGAGGGTCCGGCGAGGTCGCCGCGCACGTGGTCGAGACCGAGCGGGCCCTGCTGGAACGAGGAGTCAGAGTCCTCACCCTCTACCAGCACAGCGCGCGGCGCAGCACGGCCATCCGCGAATACGTCACCGAGATCACGCCGGCCGGAGCCGAAGTGCGCACCCAGGACGAGTTCTTCAACCGGATGATCGTGGTCGACCGTCGGATCGCGATCATCCCGTCACCCGAGGACCTGCAGACGGCACTCGCCATCCGCGAGCCCACGATCGTGGCCTATCTCGTCGACGTGTTCATGCGGTCCTGGGAGCGGGCGCGTCCCTTCACCAGCCACGAGGCCTCGGTGGTCAAGCACATCGCCGACGAGCAACGTGCGATGACGATGCGCATGCTCATCGAAGGCCACTCCGACCCGGTGTCGGCCAAGCGCCTCGGGGTCAGCCCCCGCACGTACGCCGGCTACGTGGCCGACCTCAAGGACGAGTTCGATGCGGAGACGCGCTTCCAGCTCGGCTACTCGCTGGGGCGCGCAGGTGTGAGAACAGACGACGGCCTCGAAGACGTTTGAGGGCGGTGGTCCGACAGACCACCGCCCTCAAACGGGTGAGGCGGGCTCAGGGGGTGAGCCTGTGGAGGCGGTCAACGTGGGGGGACGTGACCGGCTCCCGCCTCAGGAACGGTTAGACCGCGTCAGCGGCGGACGGAGTACCAGCCCCAGTCGGCGTGGGCCGGAGCCGAAATCCCCAGCAGACCAACGCTGAGCATCGCGGTGGCCATGACCACCGCAACCTTTCGCGCAATCTTCATACTCTTCACCTCTGGCATGTCGAGGGCCCCACGGAAGGCCCAGTGACACAAGTGTCGGCGATGAACCGGGAGGCTCGGAACCAAACGTTGCCTCACTTATCTGCATTGCAACATCCTGCAATCTGCGCGTGTCTGCAGCGTGGACCGACGCCCTGAGAGCGGCTCCGGCCCCCTCCGCAACAGTGGGCGAAGGGGGCCGGATACTGGCGGAGGCGGAGGGATTTGAACCCTCGATGGGGTTTTAGCCCCAAACCCGCTTAGCAGGCGGGCGCCATAGACCGGACTAGGCGACGCCTCCCGACAGCGAGCACAGGCTACAAGGACGCGGGTGCGGGTGCCGAATCAGGGCCGGGCAATGAGCACGTCAGGCGAGCGGACGCAGCCCCTGGCCCCGCTGGAGGTGGGCCTGGAGGTCGCGTACGAACTGCTCGCGATCAATGTCGAGCAGGGTCACCGGCAGCGTCGTCGTGCGCCCGTCGACCAGCTTGAGCACGACCACGGGGAGCCCCTGTGGCGTCGAGGTCACCGCTTCCTGGACCTCGGTCCAGGCGGCGGCGTGCACCCCCGCGCCGCGCACGAGTCGTACGCGGTATCCCGCGGCGTCCAGCCGGACGACCGCGACCCGGCGGGTCAGCAGGTGGCCGACCGCCAACACCACGGCCACGCCGACGGCGGCCGCCGCCGCCAACACCAGGACGGACAGGCCCGCCACGGCGACCACCAGCGTCGCCACCGCGAGCAGGATCGCCAGGACGACGAGCAGACCGCCCACGATCCGGGCAGCGATCGCTGGCGCGAACCGGTACTGCGACACCTCGGGGGGCACGTCGGGCATGCACTGATTGAACAAGACATCGGATTGGTCGCCCACAGCGGGTTGTCGCGGGGCCGTCGAGGGGCGACACTCGAAGTCCCTCACTCCTCCGGGCCACCGGGAGGCCGCCATGACCGTCGCCGACACCGGACTGCCGGTCGCGATGCAGAGCCTGAGCCAGTCGGTGAACGCCTACGACCAGCCAGGGACGTCCGTGGGTCAGTGGCGCTGGCGGGTCCGTCAGCAGATGGCCGCTGTCAGAGACGCGCTGGTCGCGGAGGCCGACAACGGCGCCGACGGCTGGACCGTCGCCCGCCAGGGCGGCATGCTGCGCGAGCGCAACGTGCTGCTCGCCCGCCTCGGCGCGCTCGGGCCGCGGGTACTCGAGCACCCGGAGCCCGCCGTCGTCCACGTCGAGGTGCAACGGCTCCTGGTCGACGTCGGACACCACGTGCAGCGGCTCCACGACCTCGCGTACGACGAGGTCGAGCTCGAGCTCGGCGGCTCGGAGTAGGCGGCCTCTCCGGACCCGGCGTCGGCACCTTCTACACTGCTCGCGTGCCCGGATCGAGGTCCGAGCACGAGGAGGGGTGCCGGAGCGGCCGATCGGAACCGCCTTGAAAGCGGTCGTAGGGAGACCTACCGCGGGTTCGAATCCCGCCCCCTCTGCTCTTGTGCCTCAGCCTGGGAAGGCTGGGAGCCTGCAGCGAGGTCAGTCGGCGACGATCTCCACGAGCACGTCGCCCTCCTGGACGACGTCGCCCGGCGCGACCTTGATCGCGCGGACGGTCCCGGGCGCCTCGACCAGCACCGGGATCTCCATCTTCATCGACTCGAGCAGCACGACCGTGTCCCCGGCCGTCACTCTCTCGCCCGGGGAGACCGCCAGGGTCAGCACGTTGGCGACCATCTCGGCCACGATCTCCGTCACCTGTTCGCGAGCCATGCAGCGAACCTAGTCGTTACCGACTCGTAGGCCGGTATCAGGGCCGCCGCACTCCGCTCCTCCACGGCATGACGATGCTCCGGATCCGCACCGCCGTGGCCACCCTCGGTGGCACGGAGCTCCCACAGCCCTACGTGTGCGAGGACCTGGACGCGATGCTCCGGCTGGACGCCGACGTGTACGTCGGCTGCGGGGTCACCACCGGGCGGCACCGGCAGGCGTGGTGGCGCAAGCTCCGCGAGGCGGGTCTGGAGACCTACCACCGGCACGACGGCGCGCCCGTCTCCACCCGGCTCCCGGTCCTGCACCCCTGGACCGCCGCCGTCCGGCTGGACGTCGCACCCACCACCCAGGTGCTCGGGCCGCGCTTCTCGAGCCGCCGCCTCGAGCGCTGCCGCGGCCACGGCATCACCAGCATCGTGGCCGGTGAGCTCGGCACCCGGCCACCGACGTACCACCCGGACCAGGTGCTCGTGGCCCAGGTCGGCACGGTCGGGATCGTGGTGATACCGGCGCCCGGAGTCACGGTGTCCCTCAGCGGGGAGCTCGCCGTCCCGGCCACGGAGCTGCACGGCGAGACGCCGGTGATCGCGGCCGACCTGACCCTGACCGCGGCGCCCGTCGAGACGATGCCCGTCAGAGCAGGGCGCGAGTACGCCCTGGCTCCGGTCGCAGCGCACCGGCCTCCTCGGCGCGACGACCGCGCCGCCCACGCGGCCCGGTGAGGGCCAGGTCCAGCCGGATCACCACGAACCCGATGACCAGGCCGACCACGGCGCCGTACGTCACCGACAGCACGCTCTCGGCCAGCGTGACGGAGGGGTTGACCAGGGCGCTCGCGACGGGCGCGGTGGCGGCGACGCCGAAGGCGCAGACCCACCAACCCTGCCGACGGCGTGCCCGCATGTGGACGCCCCAGGCCAGGGCGGGGATCCCGAGCACGGTCTCGAGGGGGCGCGGGAAGGCCCCCAGGTTGTCGCGCGACCACTTCACGACGTCCAGCAGGTTGGTGACCAGCCCGGGGGTGCCGTAGCGCCGCAGCAGCTCGGCGTACGCGAGCGTGATGGCGAGGACACCGGTGCCGAGCAGGACGATCACCACGCCGCGGCGGCCGAGCCCGTGCAGGCCGGCGCCCAGTCTGTAGACGAGGGCGAACGCGCCGAGCAGTGCCAGCCCGAGCGTGGCGTACTCGAACCGGACGACCTGGACGACCGGCTCGAAGCCGACGGTGGCGAGGGCACCGACCGCAGCGAGCAGGACCGCGACCACCACCTCGCGGACGGCTGCCGCGAAGCGGACCGCGGGGACGGTCGCCATCACCGCGAAGACCGCCGCCACGACACATGTCAGGACCGCGGCACCGGTGCGCAGTGCGTCGTCGTCGCTGATCACGGCCGTCAGGCCGAGCGCGAGCGCGAGCGCGCCTGCCACGATCGGGCGGCCACCGGTGCGCACCGCGAGGGCCCAGGAGTACGTCGTCGCGACGGTGACGGCACCAGCGGAGCACCCCCAGCCCGGGCCGACCTCGAAGAGGCAGCCGACGAGACCGACGAGACCGGTCAGCACCGCGACCGCCCAGATCACCAGCGGCCAGCGCGACCGGGCGAATCGCGCACCGCGGCCGAGCTCGCGTGGGTCGCTGCGATCGAACCGGTCCGGCCGGTCCGACCCGACGCTGACGGGCGGCGCGGCGGGGGTGACGGCCGGCGAATCGGCCGGCGTCGCGGGCGGCGTCGGTGCGCTCCGGGCTCTGCGTTGCCTCCGAGGCGCGGGCTCGGCACGGCGACGGGGGACGGACCTGGACACGGGGAGGAAGGCTACAGACGCCGGTTGGCCAGGGAGGGGTTGGTCCTGCGGGCCCGCTCCAGGTCGGTGTGTTGTAGCACAGCGGTCACGACCTCCGCACCGTCCTCCGCCTCGGCGAGTACCTCGCCCAGCGGATCGACCACGAGCGAGTGCCCGCTGTAGCGCGGTCCCGGCTGTCCGACGGCGACGACGAACACGGTGTTCTCGATCGCCCGGGCGCGCACCAGGGTGCGCCAGTGGTCGACCTTGTGCGGGCCGGCGACCCAGGCGGCCGGCACCACCAGCACCTCGGCTCCCGCATCGACCAAGGCCCTGGCCAGCTCGGGGAACCGCAGGTCGTAGCAGGTCATCAGCCCGACCCCGAAGCCCTGGAGGTCGAACACGACGGGCTCCGGCGGCCCGGCCGAGAGCCGGTCGGACTCCCGGTAGCCGAAGGAGTCGTAGAGGTGGATCTTGCGGTACGCCGCAGCCGCCCCGCCGCGCGCGACCAGGGTGTTGAACGGGCGCTCGGGGTCCTCGCCGGGCTCGAACATTCCGGCGACCACGGTGGCGCGCCGCTCCTCGGCCACCCGGGCGACCTCTGTCGCGAAGGGACCGTCCAGCGGCTCGGCGTACGCGCTGACGTCAGAGCCGGCCTCGCCGAAGTCGCGGGCGTACGCCTCGGGGAAGACGATCAGGTCCGCGTCGCGGGGCGCGAGCCCGTCGAGGGATGCACGGTTGGCGTCCGGCTCGAGGCCGGACGCCTGCTGGACGAGAGCCACGCGCAGACTGCCCACGGTGCGAGACTGCCACATATGACCTTCGCCGCGATCGTTCTCGCCGGGGGCCGGGCCGAGCGTCTGGACGGCGCCGACAAGGCATCGGTGGAGTACCAGGGCCGGACCCTGCTCGAGCACGCGATCGAGGCGCTGGCCGACGCGGCCGAGGTGGTCGTGGTCGGCGACCCGGTGCCGACCACGCGGCCGGTGACCTTCACCCGCGAGAGTCCCCGGTACGGCGGACCGGTCGCCGCGCTGCTCACCGGACGGGACGCCCTGCTGGGCTCCGCGCGCACGCTCGGCGTGCTCGCGGTCGACATGCCGAAGGTCACCCCGTGGACCTTCCGGCGGCTACGGCAGGCCGCGGACGGGCGCGACGGCGCCTTCCTCACCGACGCCGACGGGCGCCGCCAGCTGGCCGGCGTCCTCGACGCGGACCGGCTCGACGGCGTACGCCCGGAGCCCGAGGCGCAGCACGGCATGGCCCTGCGCACGCTGCTCGCCGACCTCGACCTCGCGCTGGTGCCGCCGGTCGGCGACGAGGGGCACGACATCGACAGCTGGGCGGATCTCCGCGACCTCTGAAGGCACCGCCCGTCGCACGAGCACGGCCAGGGGGTTGCGACCGCCCCGCGATGCGGCGAACCTTGGTGTCGTGAACCTGCACGACTGGATCGACGAGCTGAGCGACGTCCTCGATGCCGACACCGAGGTCGACGAAGGACTGCTGCTCGACCTCGCCCGGGTCGCGGCCCACAACGTCGCCCGACCGGCGGCGCCGATCACGACGTACCTCCTGGGGTACGCCGCAGGCGCCCAGGACGCGAATCCGGAGCAGATCGAGGCGCTGGCCGCCCGCGCGCAGAAGCTCGCCGAGAACTGGGACAAGCCTGCGGGCGCGCCGGACCCGGACGACGTGAACGACCCGATCCCCGACGACCGGGGCGTCGACCACACGGGCGAGGCCTTCGAGGACGACTGACGCGTCGGCGCCTGGGGCGCGTCCCTAGGGTGGGGACATGCGCGCCGTCATCGCCACCGAGCCCGGTGGACCCGAGGTCCTGACCGTCACGGAGATCCCCGACCCCGAGATCGGCCCCGGCGAGGTGCTGCTCGACGTCGTCGCTGCCGGCCTCAACCGCGCCGACCTGCTGCAGCGGCAGGGCTTCTACCCGCCGCCGCCCGGTGCCTCCGACGTCATCGGGATGGAGTGCAGCGGCACGGTGGCCGCGGTCGGTGCCGACGTGACGGGCTGGTCCGTCGGCGACCCGGCGTGCGCGCTGCTGGCAGGAGGCGGGTACGCCGAGCAGGTCGCCGTACCGGCCGGCCAGCTGATGCCGGTGCCCGACGGGGTCGACCTGGCGACCGCGGCGGCCATCCCCGAGGTCGCGGCGACGGTGTGGTCGAACGTCTTCATGGTCGCCGGGCTCCAGCCCGACGAGACGCTGCTCGTGCACGGTGGCGCCGGGGGGATCGGGTCCTTCGCGATCCAGCTCGCCCACCGGCTCGGGGCGCGGGTGGTCACCACCGCCGGGACCGCCGACAAGCTCGCCGCGTGCGCCGCGCTGGGTGCCGACGTGGTGATCAACTACCGCGACCAGGACTTCGTGGAGGTGGTCCGGTCGGAGACCGACGGCGGCATCGACGTCATCCTCGACAACATGGGCGCGAAGTACCTCGACCGCAACATCGACGCCCTCCGCACCCAGGGCCGGCTCGTGATCATCGGCATGCAGGGCGGCACCAAGGCCGAGCTCGACATCAACAAGCTGCTGCGCAAGCGCGGTGCCGTGATCGCGACCAACCTGCGGGGGCGGCCCACGGAGGAGAAGTCGGCGATCTGCGCGTCGGTCGTCGAGCACGTCTGGCCGCTGGTGGCCGAGGGCCTGGTGCAGCCGATCGTGGGCCGGTCCTTCCCGCTGGCCGAGGCCGCTGCGGCCCACGCGCTGATGGAGTCGGGCGAGCACAGCGGCAAGATCCTGCTGACCGTCTGAGCTTCGGGCCACCCGGATACGGTGATCCCATGAGCGAGCGAATCGTCCAACACAGCGCGACTGGTGCCTCATGCGCGCACGGAGCGAAGCGAGGACGCGTATGAGTGACGCCGACCAGGAGCAGCACGTCGTGATCATCGGACCGGACGGCCAGCCCGTCGCCGTACCCGCCTCGGCGGTGTCGGTGTCGGAGCCGCCAGCGGATTCGGACGACGACGGGAACGGGATCACCGACCTGGTCGAGCAGCCGGCGAAGGTGATGCGGATCGGCGGCATGATCCGCCAGCTGCTCGAGGAGGTACGCTCGGCGCCGCTCGACGAGGCCAGCCGGATCCGGCTCAAGGAGATCCACGCCGCCTCGATCAAGGAGCTCGAGACCGGGCTCGCTCCCGAGCTGGTCGAGGAGCTGGAGCGGCTCTCGCTGCCGTTCACCGAGGACGCCGTACCCACCGACGCCGAGCTGCGGATCGCGCAGGCGCAGCTGGTCGGCTGGCTCGAGGGCCTCTTCCACGGCATCCAGACCGCGATCTACGCCCAGCAGATGGCCGCCCGGGCGCAGTTCGAGCAGATCCGACGAGGTCTGCCGCCGGGTGCGTCCGCGACTGGTGCCGGCCACGGCCCGGGTGGCGGCGAGCAGACCGGTCCGACGCCGGGCGACTCCGGCGGCATGTACCTCTGAGGGTTCTCGGGCACTCCATCAACTTCTTGGGCGTTGCAAAGCCCGAGAAGCTCAGGGATACCCGGTGAACCGGGTATCCCTGGACGCTACGCCCGACGCCGCCCGCGCCAGGCCACGAAGACCAGCCCCAGGACGCCGACGATCACCAGCGCGGCACCGGGGGCGGCTAGCCGCTGCACCTTGGCGGGAGCGTCGGCGACGGTCGTGAAGGTGGCTTCTGCGGGAGCCTCGGAGACCGGCGGCCCGGCCGGGCTGCCAGCGCCGAGCAGGCTCTCGACGCGCGCGACGTACGCCGCCGTCGCCGGTGCCGTGCCGCTGCGCAGCTCGCTGGTGAGGTCGCTGCCGTCCTCCTGCGCGAAGAAGACGTAGGTCGTGCCCTTCTCCAGTCGCGGCAGGCCACAGGCCTTGGGCCGGGTGTCGGTGGAGACCGCCACCTGCTCGTCGGCGAGTGCGCCCTGGTAGATCCGGTCCACCTTGACGGTGTAGGTAGCGGTGCTGCCCGTGACCTTCCGGTCCTCGACCACGCCGCTGAAGACGTCGTCGACCACGGCCACCTTCTGCTCCAGAGTCCGGCCTCCGGGCGCGCATGCCGCAAGCGACGGCGCGGCCAGGGCCACCACTGCGGAGCACGCGAGGAGGAGGGCAGCGAGGAGCCGGTGGACTACGAACACCCGTCCATCTAACAGATCAGAGGTCGAAGACACCAGCGAGCACCTGCGCCACACCGTCGTCGTCGTGGCCGGGCGCGAGGTGGTCGGCCGCTGCGACGACGCTCGGGTGGGCGTCGGCCATGGCGTACGACGTGCCCGCCCAGGTCAGCATCGGAAGGTCGTTGGGCATGTCGCCGAACGCGATCACGTCCGCCGCCTCGACGCCGAGCCCGGCGGCGACCTGGGCGAGCGTGGACGCCTTGGTGACCCCCGGCGCGCTGATCTCGAGCAGCGCGCTGGTCGACGACCAGGTGACCACCAGCCGACCCTGGACGACCTCCTCGGCCAGCGACCAGAACTCCTCCGGGTCGAGCTCCTCGTGGCGCGCGAGCAGCTTCAGCGCCGGGCGGTCGAAGAGCTGCTCGATCGGAGCCCGTCGTACGCCGGCGGGCAGCGTGGCGCGCTCCATGAAGCCGGGCTCGAGGTCGATGCCCTCGAGCGACTCGACCGCGAACGTCGTGCCGGGCACGGCAGCGCGCAGGTCCTGGGACACCGCGAGCGCAGTGGCAGTGTCCATCGGCCGCACCGTGCGCGGCTCGTCGCGGGCGACGTCCCAGACGAGCGCGCCGTTGGAGACGATCGCGAGACCGTGCGACCCGACGTGCTCGAAGACCACCTCGGTCCAGCGCAGCGGCCGGCCGGTCACGAAGACGACCGGGACACCCAGCGCCTCGACGGCGAGCAGCACCTCGCGGGTGCGCTCGGAGACGCTGCCGTCGGTGCGGACCAGAGTGCCGTCGAGGTCGGTGGCGACGAGGCGGGGCTTCGAGACAGGCGCCGGGGCGCCTTCCTCAACCACCGGCGGCCGGGAGCGGGCGGGCCATCACGAGCTCGCCGTCCTCGTTGGCGCCGCGGAGCTCGGTGAAGCCGCACTTGGCGAGCACCCGGACGCTGGGCTTGTTGGTGGGCTCGACGCTGGCCCGCACGCGTACGCCGGCGGCGTCGGTCTCGCCGAGGAGGGCCTGCAGTGCCTCGGTCACGAAGCCCCAGCCGCGCGCCTCCTCGACCAGCCCGTAGCCGACCTCGACCTCGAGGACGCCGTCGGGCGCGGCCTCCGGGGGCCCGAAGAAGCCGACCGAGCCGAGCGCGGTGGTGCCGCGGACGATGTGGCGCGGAGCCCACGGGTCGCCGGGCTGGTAGAGCGTCGCTGCGTCCCGGTCGTCCCGGCGTGGATAGTCGGGGTGCCAGCCCCGACGGCTGCGACCGGCCCGGATGTCCGCAGCCTCGTCCGGGGTCCACAGCGGCAGGGTCAGCCGCTCGCTGGTGACTGTCTGCGGCAGCGTCATGCGAAGAAGCGATCCAGCTCGGTGGCCAGCCCGTCCTCGTAGACGCTGCCGGTGACGTCGTCGGCCGCGTCCAGCACGACCTGGATCGCCTGGCCCATCGCGACGCCGCGATGTGCCCACTCGAACATCTCGAGGTCGTTGCGGCCGTCACCGACCGCGAGGGCGTCGGCGGCGGTCAGCCCGAGCTCCCGCGCGACGTACTCGAGCCCGGAAGCCTTGGAGACCCCCACCGGCGCCAGGTCGAGCCAGGCGGTCCAGCCGACGACGTAGCTGGTGCCGTGCAGGCCGAGGTCGGCGGCGAGCGCGACGAAGTCATCGGCGGTGGCGTCGGGGTCGCGGATGATCACCCGGCTCACCTCCGCGGCGATCAGGTCCGCCACCTCGGTGACGATCATGTCGCCGGAGAGCTCGCCCTCGGGGAAGTGGGAGTTCACCCGGTAGCCGACGCCGCGCTCCTCGACCGCGACCAGCGCCGTCGGGTGCCGGTCGAGGATCGCCTCGACCGCCGGACGAGCGTCGAACTTCTCCTCGTGCACGACCTCGAGCGGCGGGTAGCGGAAGACGACTGCGCCGTTGGAGGCGACGATCCAGAGCCGGCCACGCTGCTCGTCGTACAGCGCGAGCTTGTCGGCGACGCCGGTCATGCCGTCCGGGGAGCGGCCGCTGGCGAGCACGACGTGCGCCCCGGCGTCGATCGCCCGGTGCACGGACGCCTTCACCGCGGGCGAGATCTCCTCGTGCGTCATCCCGGCGCCATCGACCCACTTCAGGATCGTGCCGTCGATGTCGAGCGCGACCAGCCGAGGCTTCCAGTCAGTCACAGGGCGACCGGCTCCAGGACCTCGCGGCCACCCAGCCACGGCTGCAGCGCCTTCGGGACCTTCACCGAGCCGTCGGCCTGCTGGTGGGTCTCGAGGATCGCGACGATGGTGCGGGTCGACGCGCACAGCGTGCCGTTGAGCGTGGCGACGTGCTTGACCCCTTCGGGGAACCGGGCCCTGGTGTCGAGCCGGCGGGTCTGGAACTCGGTGCAGTTGGAGGTCGAGGTGAGCTCGCGGTACTTGCCCTGGGTCGGGATCCACGCCTCGCAGTCGAACTTGCGGATGGCCGAGAGGCCGAGGTCGCCGGCCGCGGTGTCGATCACCTGGTAGGCGAGCTCGAGCTTGTCGAGGAAGGCCTTCTCGATCTCGAGCAACCGCTGGTGCTCGGCGTACGACTCCTCGAGCGTCGTGTAGACGAACATCTCGACCTTGTCGAACCAGTGCACCCGGATGATGCCCTTGGTGTCCTTGCCGTGCGAGCCGGCCTCCTTGCGGAAGCACGGGCTGAAGGCGGCGTACCGGAGGGGAAGCTTCGCGGCGTCGAGGATCTCGTCGGAGTGGTACGCCGCCATCGGGACCTCCGAGGTCCCGACGAGGTACATGTCCTGGCCCTCGATCCGGTAGACGTCGTCGGCGGCCTGGCCGAGGAAGCCGGTGCCGTCCATCGCCCGCGGCTTGACCATCGACGGTGCGATCACCTGGGTGAAGCCGTGCTCACGAGCCGTCTCGTTGGCGAGGTTGATCAGCGCGAACTCGAGCTCCGCGCCGACCCCGGTGAGGAAGTAGAAGCGCGAGCCCGACACCTTGGCGCCGCGCTCGATGTCGATAGCGCCGAGGATCTTGCCGAGCTCGATGTGGTCGCGCGGCTCGAAGTCGAAGGTGACCGGCGTGCCGACCGTCTCGATGACCGTGTAGTCGTCCTCACCGCCGGCCGGCGCCTCGTCGGCCGCGAGGTTGGGGATCGACATCAGCTCGGTCTGCCAGGCCTCCTCGGCCGCGGCCTGGGCGGCCTCGGCCGCCTTGACCTCGGCGGCGAGGGTCTTGGTCTGCGCGAGCAGCGCCTGCTTCTCGTCGCCCTGCGCCTGCGGGATCAGCTTGCCCAGCTGCTTCTGCTCGCCCCGCTTGGCCTCGAACTCGACGATCGCCTGCCGCCGCGCGGTGTCGGCGGCCAGCGCCCGGTCCACGACCTCGTCGGACAGGCCACGCTTGGCTTGGGCGGCGCGGACTCGGTCGGGGTCGTCTCGGAGGATGCGCGGGTCAATCATGTCGTCAGGCTATCCGGGTCTCCCCCGGAGGCGCGCGGGAGATCTCCTCGGCCGAGGACGGCATACTCGGGGCGTGCTCGACCGACCCCGCGCCATCGTCCTGAGCTGGGCCGCGCTGTGCTTCGCGCTCCTCGGCCTGCTCGCCCTCGCCGTCGTCAACGACGCCTCGTGGCTGGTGGACGTCGACAACCGCGGCGAGTCGTCGCGGGAGTGGGCGACCGACGTCTCGTGGCTGCACGACGTGCTGCGGGTCGTCGAGATCGCCTTCGGCACCATCGCGATGACGGCCTACACGATCGTGCTGGTCGCGGTGCTGCTGCGCCGCTACCACCGGGCGGCGTTCTTCACCGCCGGCGTGATGATCGTGACCCCCCTCGCGACGACGGCGATCAAGCTCATGGTCGGCCGGGACCGGCCGTCGTGGCAGAACCCCGACGCGCTGCTGAGCACCAACGCCTTCCCCTCCGGTCATGCCTCGGCGGCCACCGCCCTGGGCGGCATCGTGATCGTGCTGGTCTCGATGCTGGTGCGCCGCAAGAGCGTGCGCCGACTGGCGTACGTCGGCGTCGTACTGATGGTCGTCGTCGTCTGCCTCGACCGGGTGCTGCTCGGTCGTCACTACCCGTCCGACGTCGTCGGCGGCGTGCTGCTGGGGACGGGCGTGCTGCTGCTCGGGATCGGGGTCTACAACCCGCTGCCGCGCAGCCACTCGGCGAGCGTCGAACCGCTGCCGGAGGTCTTCGTCTCCGAGCGGCAGCTCGCGGTGGTGCTGAACCCGATCAAGGTCGAGGACATCGACCAGTTCAAGGCGATCGTGACCGCGATGGCGGCCGAGACCGGGTGGTCGACCCCGTCGTGGCACTACACGACCATCGAGGACCCGGGCACCGGCATGGCTGCGGCCGCGTCGGTCGGGGGTGCCGACCTGGTGCTGGTCTGTGGTGGCGACGGCACGGTCCGTGAGGTCTGCGCCGAGCTCGCCGGCACCGGGATCCCGGTCGGGATCATCCCGGCCGGCACCGGCAACCTGCTGGCCCGCAATCTCGACATCCCGCTCTACCTGCGCGCGGCGATCGACGTCGCCCTCACCGGCCAGGACCGCGCGATCGACCTGGTCGAGGTCTCGGGCGACGGGTTCGACGACACGCACTTCATGGTGATGGCGGGGATGGGCTTCGACGCCGCGATCATGGAGGGCGTCAACGAGGACATCAAGAAGCGGGTCGGCTGGCTGGCCTACGTGCTGTCGGCCCTGAAGTCACTGATGTTCCCGGCCGTCCGGGTCGAGGTCGCCGTCGACGGTGGCGAGTACACCAAGCACCGTGCCCGCACCATCGTTGTCGGCAACGTCGGGTTCCTGCAGGCCGGGATGCCGCTCCTGCCGGACGCCGCCATCGACGACGGCGTGCTCGACATCGTGATGCTGCACCCGCGCAAGTTCCTCTCCTGGATCCCGCTCGCCTACCGGGTCCTCGCCCGCCGGCCGCGCACCGACGAGCTGGTCAACCGGATGACCGGGCGCTCCGTCGTGATCCGCACGTCCTCCGACACCCCCCGCCAGCTCGACGGTGACTCCATCGGCCCCGGCAAGGAGCTGCGGATGGAGTGCGTGCACGGGCGGCTGCTGGTGCGGGTGCCGAGGTAGCGGAGACGCGTCAGCGGATCCGCTGATGGTGGTCGAGCAAGCCGCGCGGCTGAGGAACGAAGCCGCGACCGGCGTGTCGAGACCCGGTGAGGGAAGAGTCGGGGCTGACCGTCAGCGCGGCGTCAGCCAGAAGAGCGGCAGCTCGCGCTCGGTGCGCTCGGCGTACTTGCCGTAGTTGGGCCAGCCGGCGACGGCGATCGCCCACTTCTCGTCGCGCTCGGGCCCGGCGAGCTCGCGGGCGTCGACGGCGACCGTGCGGCCCTTGAAGGTGACCGTCGGCTCTTCGGCGGCGCGCAGGTTGCCGGCCCAGGCGGGCGGGTCCTCCGCGCCCCAGTTGGAGCCGACGATCAGCCAGCCGTCGCCGTGCGGGACGGTCAGGAGCGGGGTCGAGCGGAGGATGCCGGTCTTGCGGCCCGGCACCTGCAGCACCAGCTCGTGCAGGCCGGTCGCCATCATGATGGTGACCCGCCCTCGACTGAGACGCTGCAGGAACTTGTCGCTGGCGACGATCAGCTTCGAGTAGCGCGGCAGCCAGGGCTGGGCGCCCAGCTTGATCGCCATCCACCGCATCGGGTTCATGGCGGGACTATAGGGCGCCGGTCAGGCCCCTGTGACGACTTCTTCCGGCTCTTCCACCGTGGTGCCAGACGGTGCGCCGTGCTGGACGAAGTCCTGCTGCCGGATCAGGACCAGGCACAGGGCACCGACGGCGAACGCCAGCACCGCCGCGATCAGGCCGATGTGGTTGAGCGCCTCGACGAAGCTCGACGTCGCGGCGTCCGCGAGCGTGGGGCGTACGCCGGCCGGCGCCTGCTCGATGACGGCGGCGACCTGTCCACCCGTGACGGCCTCCGCGATCCGGCCCGACTGGCCCGCGGCCGGCGTACCCGCCAGCTTGTCCTGGAGGTCGGCCGCGACCTGGTGGCTGAAGATCGAGCCGAGAGCCGCGATGCCGGTGGCGATGCCGACCTGCCGGAAGGTCGAGTTCACGCCGGACGCCATGCCGGCCCGGGCCGGGGCGACGACGCCGACAGCCGTGGAGACCAACGGCGGGTTGATCATCCCGACGCCGATGCCGGAGACGATCAGGCCGGGGATGAGGTGCGTCCAGCTCGAGCCGGTGTCGATGCCGATCACGAGCAGGAGACCGACCCCGAGCACCAGGAAGCCCGGGCCGATGAGCCACCGGGTCGGCACGTGGTCCATGAACCGGCCGGTGATGGCCGAGGCGAGGAAGGCAGCTGCCGACAGGAAGAGGAGCCGCAGTCCGGTCTCGACCGCGGAGTACCCGAGGACGTTCTGGAGGTAGATCACGATGTAGGTCAGCAGCGAGAAGATCGACGCCGAGACCCCGAACGCCGCGAGCAGGCCGGCTGTGAAGGTGGGCTTCCTGAGCAGCGCGAGGTCGAACATCGGGTCCTGCTGCCGCAGCTGGCTGACCACGAAGGCGGCCATCAGCACGGCGGCGGCGACCAGGCTGGTCACGACCGTGCTGTGCCCCCAGCCGTCCTTGCCGGCCTCGATGAGGCCGTAGACGAGGAGTCCGAGGGCCGAGCTGAAGGTGACGAAGCCGATCCAGTCCGGACGGCCGGCGTACGGGTTGCGCGACTCCTCGACCCTGGTCATGGAGATGAACATCGCGACCAGGCAGATCGGCAGGTTGACGAAGAAGATCCAGCGCCAGGACAGGCCACTGGTCAGGATGCCGCCGAGCACGGGGCCGATCGCCACGGCGACACCGGTGGTCGCGCCGAACGCGCCGAAGGCGACGCCGCGGTCCTTCCCGGTGTACGTCGTGCCGAGGATCGCCAGCGACGTCGCGAACATCGCCGCGCCGCCGATGCCCTGGCCGGCGCGGGCGATCGCGAGGAACTCGATGCTGGGTGCGAGGCCGCAGAGCAGTGAGCCGAGCGTGAAGAGCGCCGTACCGATCACGAAGACCTTGCGGCGTCCGTAGATGTCGGCCAGCGAGCCCGCGGTGAGCAGGAGCGCGGCGAGGCTGAGCGCGTACGCGTCGATCACCCACTGGAGGCCCGACAGCGAGGCGTCGAACTGACGCTGGATGTCGGGGAGCGCGACGTTCACGATCGTCACGTCGAGCAGGAGCATGAACACGCCCGTGCACACCGCGACGAGGGTCCACCACCGGCCGGTCTCGGGTATCCGGGTCTCTGCCTGCACGGTCATGTCGTCTCCATCTTCATCCGCAATCGTCCGGGGCTAAACGATCAACTACTTAACGATTACCCCCAGTACGATACGCTTCTTCGCAGAATCGTCAAGTGGCTAACGATCAGGAGTTGGATCACATGGGTCTGCCCGAGGCCTCCGTCAGCAGGGAGCTGCTGCCGGCTCTCGCCGACGCCCCCGGACACCTCCTGTGGCGGGCCGCCGCCCGGGTCACGGTCGAGCTCGGCGCCACGCTGCCGCCCGGCGTCGACATACACGCGTACGCCGCCCTGCTCTCCCTTGCCGGTGGCACCACCCGCTCCCAGCAGGCGATCGCCGAGAGGATCGACGTGAGTCGTACGACGATGGTCAAGGTCGCCGCCGCCCTGACCGAGCAGGGCCTTGTCGAGCGCGTGCGCAACCCTGACGACCGACGCTCCTACGCCCTGACCCGCACGCCGCACGGGGCCGCGGCAGCCCGGCGCTGGCGCCGGCACGCCGAGGACCTCGAGGACGCGCTGACCGCCGGCTTCTCCGAGGCCGAGCGCGAGGAGCTGCGCCGGCTGCTGCTCGGCGTCATCGAGGGCGAGCTCTCCCCCGAGACCCCCGAGCCGTTGCTGGAGAGCCTGGGCTTCCTCATCACCCGGGCCCACGCCCGGATGCACCGGGCGTTCGCGGGTGCTCTCGAGCCGCTACGGATCGAGCCGCGCCACTTCGGGGTGCTGACCACCGTCACCGCGCTCGGTCCGGTCGCCCAGGCCGAGCTCGGCCGGCAGCTCGGCGTGAGCGGAGCCAGCGTGGTCCAGATGATCGACGATCTGGAGGCCCGCGGGCTGGTCGAGCGCCGCCGCCTCGAGACCGACCGGCGCACCCAGGTCCTGCACCTGCTCCCGGAGGCGGGCGACGTGCTGGCGGAGGCGGCCCGGATCGCCGACGAGACCGTCGCCGGGCGCCTCGGGGCGCTCGACGCCGAGCAGGCGCGACGCCTGGTCCTCCTGCTGCAGCGGTTCGTCACCGCTCCTTAAGGTCGGGAGACCAGGAACGCGAGTACGGCGGCCATCAGTCCGGCTGTCCAGGCCGCCCCGGTCGGGGTCGGGGAGATCAGCAGCGGCACCGTGCCGAGGAGGAGTACGTCGAAGCCGCGCAGCACGCTGACGTACAGCGAGGTCGGGACAGCGCCCATCGGCGACGTGATCAGCGGCAGTCGGTAGTCCGGCGGATGGCTGGTCATCCAGCGGACCGCCGCGGTCGCCGACGCGGCGCCGCAGGCGAGCGCGACCGCCACGCACGAGGCCCAGGATCCGCCGACGGCGCCGTGCACGGCCGGGGTGGTGGCGAGCGACCATAGGAGGAGGGCCAGGCACGGCACGCCGAGACAGGCCAGCCTCACCGTCGAGGCCGGGAGCGGGAAGCAGCGCAGCAGGCTCGCCGTGCGGCTCAGCACGCGGAGCGAGGTGAAGAGCCCGACGCCCGCCCCGAAGCCGGTCAACGTCACGGCGACGACCATGACGTGGCCCAGGCCGAGCGCCGTGGCGAGGTAGGGCAGGACCAGCGCGGCGGCCAGGCCGATCAGCACCTGGGGCGTACGCCGCAGGCGCACCACCTCGCGCCAGACCAGGGCACCGGCGCCGCTGCCCCTGCCCCGGACCACCCGCACCGAGCTCCGGGCACGCCAGTGCCGCGCGACCAGGATGTCGTAGAAGAGCGTGAGGTCGAGGCTGGCCAGCGCGCCCGAGATGCCGGGCAGGAGGTTGCCGCCGGACACCAGCCGCTCGCGGCGGATCAGGTGCAGGCTGCGATAGGCCAGGACGAGCAGCACGACGCCCGCGACGGCGGTGACCACCACCCCGACTCGAAGGGGCGCGACTGCCGGCACCCGCAGCAGGGCGGGGACGTCGTCGCGCGCGACCAGCACCAGGCCCAGCCACAGCACGACGCCGAGCGACCAGACGAGCAGGCGCACGACCGGCCCGCCTCGGGCCTGGTCGACCGTCGCGATCGCGACCAGGAGGACGCAGACCGATCCGGCCAACAGGGTCAGCCAGCCGATCACGTCGACGGGGTACGCGCTCAGCGCCGCGCCGGTCGCGGCCAGGGCGGCCCCGACGAGGGCCGCGACGACCGACGTACCGAGGAGGCGGCCGCGCACCAGCGCCGTACGGTCGAGCGGAGCGGTGAGCAGCCAGGTGCCGACCGCCGGCGTCACGAGCATCGGCCCGAGCAGCCGGGCGGTGGCGAGCACGACGGTGATCGCGCCCAGCCCGAAGAGCCACCCGAGGGCGTCACGAGCGTCGAGGCAGGAGACCGACGAGCAGCCGCCGGAGGTGATGACGTGGACGTTGAGGATGACGTTGACCGCCATCGCACCCAGGACGAGCGCGGAGAAGACCACGACGTACGCGTCGCTCAGCGCCTCCATCAGGCTGGTGTCGACCCGGCCCCGACGCCAGGTGCGGATCTGGGAGCGGAGCGCTCTGACCTCGGCGGCCGAGGCACTCACGGGGAGAGCTCGTCGAGGTCGAGGACCCGATCGGCGACCGCCTTCACGAGGTCGGGGTCGTGGCTCGCCAGGAGGATCCCGAGGCCGTCGGCCTTCTCCTTCAGGAGCCGCTCGGTCAGCCACTCCAGACCGGCCTGGTCCAGCCGGGCCTCGGGCTCGTCCAGCACCAGCAGCCGGCGCGGGCGCACGAACGCGCTCGCCAGCGCGAGCCGGCGCTTCTGCCCCGACGACAGGGTGCCGGGCAGCTGGGCTGCCTGAGCGGTCAGCCGCACCTCCTCGACCACGGCGTCGACCAGCGCCTCGGCGTCGGGGACACCGTGGGCCCGGGCGAAGAGGTCGAGGTGCTCGATGACGCTGAGGTCGGGGAAGAAGTCCATGTCGTCCAGGACGATCGCGAGGTCGCGGCGTACGGCGACCGACCGCTCGTCGACCGGCTCACCGTCCAGCTCCACCGAGCCCGCGGTCGGTGCGTCGACGCCCGTGACGCAACGCAGCAGCGTGGACTTGCCGGCGCCGTTGCGGCCACGCAGCGCCAGCGCCCTGCCGGCCGTCACCGTGAGGTCGACACCGGAGAGGACCTCGATGTCGCCGAACTTCTTGGTCAGCCCGCGCACGCGCAGCAGCGGAGGTGTCTTGCTGGGTTTAGCCGGTTTGCTCACGGGCGGGCGTGCTCGATCGCCTCGAGCTCCTCCGGCGAGAGCTGCTGCTCGCAGGTCCAGCCGGTGATGGTCTTGGCGTACGTGCGCGCGTCGCTGCGGCCGTGGATCGACGTCAGGACGACGCCGTGGCCGCCGTCGTCGAGCAGCGCGACCGACCACGAGAGGTGACCGCCCATGTCGCCGAACGCGTCGTACCGCACCACCGCCAGGTGACGCAGCGCGTCCGTGCCCTCGCGGCGCAGCGCCGCGACCTCCTGGCGCAGCCCGTGCACGTCCTCGGGCACCGCCTCGACCCCGGTGCCGGTGCGGACCGTCGTACGGCGCCACGCGACCACCGCCAACGCGAGAGCGAGCAGGGCGACGACGAGCGCGAGCACGGCCAGGATCTCCACGTCCTGAGCCTAGTGGCGCGGGTGCGAAGTAGTTGGATGGTCGGCGTCGTCAGGGTGCGTGCCTCGCAAGGCGGCGGCACGACGGCATACCGGGTGTCTTCCGAGTGCTGCCAACGCAGCGAGGGGCGTGCCATGGCGGCGTCGAACCGTCCAAGGATGTCGTGCGCGCGACACTAGGTCGCCGAAGTCTGGGCAGCCGCCGCCCACGCCGAGACGGCCGTGGGACCATGACGGACGTGACCCGACGCATCGCCTACCAGGGCGAACCCGGCGCCAACTCCCACCTGGTGTGCAAGCAGCACTACCCCGACTGGGAGGCGCTGGCGTGCGCATCGTTCGAGGACGTCTTCGCGGCGGTCGAGGGAGGCGACGCGGACCTCGCGATGATCCCGATCGACAACTCGATCGCCGGCCGAGTGGCCGACATCCACCACTTCCTGCCCGACTCGGGGCTGCACATCATCGCCGAGCACTTCCTGCGGATCCGGTTCTCCCTGATGGCGATCCCCGGCACCGCGATCGGCGACATCCGCACCGTGCACAGCCACGTCCACGCGCTCGGCCAGTGCCGCAAGGTGATCCGACGGTACGGCTTCACCCCGGTGATCTCCGGCGACACCGCTGGTGCGGCCCGCGAGATCGCCGAGCTCGGCGACCCGACCCAGGCCGCGATCAGCCCGCCGCTCGCGGCCGAGATCTACGGGCTGGAGATCCTGGCCGACGACGTCGAGGACGAGGACCACAACACGACCCGGTTCGTGGTGCTCTCGCGCGAGCTGGTCGAGGCGGCCCCCGGCAACGGTCCGGTCGTCACCAGCTTCATCTTCAACGTGCGCAACCTGCCGTCCGCGCTCTACAAGGCGCTCGGCGGCTTCGCCACGAACGGCGTCAACATGACCAAGCTGGAGAGCTACATGGTCGGCGGGGAGTTCACCGCGACCCAGTTCCTCGCCGAGGTCGACGGCCACCCCGAGGACACCGGACTCAAGCACGCGCTCGAGGAGCTCGCGTTCTTCACCACGGACGTCAAGATCCTCGGGGTCTACCCGGCCGACGCCTTCCGAGGCTGAGCGGTCGCCGGGCCGGCCATCAGGTGGCCATCAGGTTGAACATCGCGCCCTGCGGGTCGGCCAGGACCGCCATCCGGCCGACGCCGGGGACGTCGAAGGCCGGAGCCACGACGCTGCCGCCCAGCTCGACGACGCGCGCGATCGTGTCGTCGACCGACTCGACGTTGAAGTAGACGTTCCAGTGCGGCGGGACGTCCTCCATCATCGGCGGCATCGCCCCGCCGACCTGGTTGCCGGCCACGACCAGGCAGGTGTACTCCATGCCGCCGTCCATCGGCTGCGCCTCCCACCCGACGCCGAGCAGGTCGGTGTAGAACGCCTTCGCGACCGCCAGGTCCGGAGTGATCAGCTCGTTCCAGATCGGAGTGCCGGGCTCGTTGGCCACCTGCGTGCCGACGTGGTTCTTCGCCTGCCAGAGGTTCACCCGGGCTCCACTCGGGTCCTTGATCGACGACATCCGGCCGTGCTCCATCACGTCGAACGGCCCGGCCTCCACCTCGCCACCGAGATCGACGACCTTCGCGGTGACCGCATCCACGTCGTCGACGGCGAGGTAGACGCCCCACCACGCAGGGTGGCCGGCGAGGTCCGGCATCATCGCGCCGATGCCGGCGACGGACGAGCCGTCCTTGGCGACGGTCAGGTAGTAGCCGGCGTCACCCATGGGGACCTCCGCGATCTCCCATCCGAAGAGGGATCCGTAGAAGGTCTTGGCGGCGGCCTGGTCGGGCGTGATCAGCTCGACGTAGTTGGGTGTGCCCTGGACGTAGGACTCGAACTTCGGCATGTCGTTGCTCCCTCGTGCGCTCGGTCGACCTCACCTGCCAGACAACACCCGACCACCGACAGTGACAACGCCTCTCGGGTGAACGAGTAGGTTCACCCCGTGGACCAGCACGACCCCCGGATCGCCGACCTCGGCTTCGCCCGCGTCGACGTCGACCGCGCGGCGCGCACCGGCGACCCCGAGGTCGTGTACGGCGCCGGCAAGACCCCCGACCAGGTCGTGGCGATCCTCCGGGCTCTCCACGACAAGCATCCCGAGCGCGCGGTGCTCGCCACCCGCCTGGCGCCCGAGGCCCTCGACATCGTCGGTGCGGCCCTGCCGGACGCCACCGTCGACCTGGTCGCTCGCGCCGTCACCCTCGGCCCGCTCCCGACCGCACGCGGCACCGTCGCCGTCGTCAGCGCCGGCACCTCCGACGCTCCGGTCGCTGCCGAGGCCGCACTCACCGTCGCCGTCCACGGTGCCGCCGTCGACCGCATCGAC
This sequence comes from Nocardioides endophyticus, assembly GCF_039543845.1. Taxonomy (NCBI): domain Bacteria; kingdom Bacillati; phylum Actinomycetota; class Actinomycetes; order Propionibacteriales; family Nocardioidaceae; genus Nocardioides; species Nocardioides endophyticus. The sequence continues at coordinate 27,436 of NZ_BAABKN010000023.1, forward strand.
GACGTCGGCGTCGCGGGCCTGCACCGGCTGCTCGGCGTACGCGACCGGCTGGCCGCCGCCGACTGCCTGATCGTCGTCGCGGGGATGGAGGGGGCGCTGCCCTCCGTCGTCGGCGGGCTCACCGGCGTACCGATCGTGGCCGTGCCCACGAGCGTCGGGTACGGCGCCTCCCTCGGCGGCATCGCTGCCCTGCTGGCGATGCTCAACTCGTGCGCGCCGGGCGTCACGGTCGTCAACATCGACAACGGGTACGGCGCCGGCGTGCACGCCGCCCGGGTCGCCCGCCAGAGCGTGCCTCGGTGAGCGTCCTCTGGGTGGACGCCTCCTCCGGCGCCAGCGGCGACATGCTGCTCGGTGCCCTGGTCGGCGCCGGCGTCCCCGTCGAGGTGATGCAGTCCGCGATCGACGCCGTCGCGCCGGAGCCCATCGCGCTGCGCGTCGAGGCGGTGCGCCGTGGCGGGCTGGCCGCCACCCGCGTCCACGTGGACGTCGCCGAGTCCCACCACCACCGGACCTGGCGCGACGTGCGGGCACTGCTCGGCGATGCCGACCTGGCCGTCGCCGTCTTCCAGCGGCTCGCCGTCGCCGAGGCCACCGTCCACGGCACCACCCCCGACGAGGTGCACTTCCACGAGGTCGGCGCGCTGGACGCGATCGCCGACGTCGTCGGGGTGTGCGCCGGCTTCGCCCACTTGGGCGCCACGAGTGTCACGGTCTCGCCCGTCGCCGTCGGCTCCGGCACCATCCAGGCAGCCCACGGCACCCTCCCGGTCCCGCCGCCCGCCGTCGCCGAGCTCCTGCGCGGCGTCCCGTCGTACGCCGGCGACGTGCCGATGGAGCTGTGCACGCCGACAGGAGCAGCGCTGCTGACCACGCTCGCCACCGGCTGGGGGCCGCAGCCCGCGATGAGCGTCGAGGAGATCGGGGTCGGAGCGGGTGGGCGGGACCCGGACGGGCACGCCAACGTCGTGCGGTTGTTCGTGGGTGGTGGTTTCGAGGCTGGCTCCGCTCGCACCTCAACCGCCGACACCACCGGGGCCGGGCCGCTGCTGCTGGAGTGCAACGTGGACGACCTCGACCCGCGGGTCTGGCCGGCGGTGATCGCGGCCCTGCTCGAGGCCGGGGCTTCGGACGCCTGGTTGACGCCGATCCTGATGAAGAAGGGCCGCCCGGCCCACACGCTCAGCGCCCTGGTCGACGGCGAGCACGCCACCGGCGTACGCACCGCGATCTTCCAGCAGACGTCGACCATCGGGCTGCGCGAGCAGCCGCTGACCAAGCACGCGCTGGAGCGTGAGTTCGCGTCCGTCGATGTCGGGGGGCAGACGATCAGCGTGAAGCTCGCCCGCCACGACGGGACTGTCGTCAACGCCCAGCCCGAGTACGACGACGTCGCGGGGGCCGCCGCGGTGCTCGACCGTCCCGTCGCCGACGTCCTCGCCGAAGCCACAGCGCTTGCTCGGCAATTCCTTATCGGCACGGTCCTCTGATGGACCCGGTCGTCATCGGCCTGACCTTCTTCGCGATCTTCGTCGTCGAGCTGCCGGACAAGACGTTCCTCGCGACGCTGGTGCTCGCCACGAAGTACCGCCCGATCCTGGTGTGGATCGGGGTCGGTCTCGCCTTCCTGGTGCAGACGACGGTGGCGGTGCTCCTCGGCCACGCGGTGTCGTTCCTGCCCGAGGAGGTCGTGCAGGCTGCGGCCGGGGTGATGTTCCTGGTGGGCGCGGTGATCCTGATCCGCGAGGGCCGCAGCCACCAGGAGGCCGCCGCCGGCGACGAGGAGATCGAGGCCAAGGCCGTGCACGGTTGGCGGGCGATCCTGGCCAGCTTCCTGGTGCTCTTCGCGGCCGAGTGGGGCGACCTGTCACAGCTGCTGACGATCTCGCTGGTCGCGAAGTACGAGGAGCCGGTCGCCGTCTTCATCGGTGCCCTCGCGGCGCTGCTCCTGGTCAGTGGGCTCGCCGTGGTCGCCGGCCGCCAGCTGCAGCGCTTCGTCAAGCTCCACGTCCTGCACTACATCGGCGCCGGCGTCTGCCTGCTGCTCGCCGCGATCACGGCGTACGAGCTGCTCACCTAGAGTCGTACGCATGGCAACGCACGGAGCCGACTCCGAGGTCGGCAAGCTCCGGACCGTCCTGCTCCACCGCCCCGGCAACGAGCTCAAGCGACTCACCCCGCGCAACAACGACCGGCTGCTCTTCGACGGGATCCCATGGGTCGCGCGCGCCCAGGAGGAGCACGACGCCTTCGCCGAGGCGCTACGCGCTCGGGGCGCCGAGGTGCTCTACCTGACCGACCTCCTCACCGAGACGCTTGCCGAACCGTCCGCGCGCCACCACGCCATCACCACCGCCCTGGCCGGGCTGCACCTCGGCGACACCCTGCGCGACTACCTCGCGCGCTTCCTCGGTGACGCGTCGCCCGACGAGCTCACCGACTACCTGACCGCCGGCATCCGCAACGACGAGGTGCGCGGCGGGTTCGGGCTGGTGACCTCGCTGCTGGCGACCGACGACTTCCTGATCGACCCGCTGCCCAACCTGCTGTTCACCCGCGACTCCTCGGTCTGGGTCCGCGACCGGGTCGCGGTCACGTCACTCACCATGCCCGCGCGCTCGCGCGAGACGCAACTGACCGAGCTCATCTACACCGAGCACCCGCGCTTCCGCGGCACCGGCAAGATCCACGGCTGGCACCACGAGCACGTCGAGGGCGGCGACGTGCTGCTGATGGCGCCGGGCGTCATCGCGGTCGGCGTCGGGGAGCGCACCACGCCGGCCGGCGTCGAGCGTTTCGCCCGCCAGGCCTTCCACGCCGACCTCGCGCACACCGTGCTCGCCGTACCCATCGCCCAGGAACGCGCGACCATGCACCTCGACACCGTGTGCACGATGGTCGATGTCGACAAGATCGTGATGTATCCCAACGTCGCCGACTCCCTGCAGGCGTACGCCGTCACGGCCGCGGGCACCGCCGACGACGAGCGCGCGCTGGTGCTGTCGGTGGCCGACGCCGAGCCGTTCCTGGTGGCGGCGGCGAAGGCGATGGAGATCGACACCCTGCACCAGATCGACACCGGGCTCGACCCGGTCACCGCCGAGCGAGAGCAGTGGGACGACGGCAACAACACGCTGGCGATCGCACCCCGGGTCGCCGTCGCGTACGAGCGCAACCACGAGACCAACGCACGTCTCGAGGAGGCCGGCATCGAGGTCGTGCGGATCGCCGGCTCCGAGCTGGGTTCGGGCCGGGGTGGCCCGAGGTGCATGAGCTGCCCGGTCTCGCGGGAGCCGATCCCGGTCGACTAGGCGTGAAAGTGAAAGACCCGGCCGCTGCCGACGGGGGAGGCGACAACGACCGGGCAGCGCGACACTACGTCCCGTACCCGCACCGCGACAAACCTCAACACGCTCGCGGCGACGAGATTCACAACAATCAGGGCCGATCGGCCGATCTCAGCGCAGGGTGACCTGGCGGTTGGCCAGTCCGGACCGGGCCGAACGCTCCTCGGTCGACAGGTCGGAGTCGGCGGCGAGCGCTGCCGCGAGGTCAGCCGCGAACCGCTCCGCCGGCTCCTCGAGCGCCTCGGGACCGGTGCCGACGGGCAGGTCCCAGACCGGGGCGAGCAGCCCGTGAGCACGGAACATCCCGACGAAGCGGGAGCCCTCGACGAGCGTGTCCCTGCCGGCCGCGTGCAGCCGCGCCAGGGCGTCCAGCAGCTGGTCCTCGGGCTCCGGCATCACCCAGCGCAGGTGCTCCTTCGGGCCGACGTTGGTCCAGTACGCCGCCTCGGCGCTGGTGAGCTTGGCAGTCGGGTTCGCGGCGGCGTTCGCCTGCTCGAGCGCGGCCTCCGCGGCGGCCCGGTCGGCCTCCGGGACGTCGGACACCCAGAAGCCGAAGCCGTCGTGGACGGTGACGGTGAGCGCCTCGTCGGCGATCAGGTCCTGGAGGCGCGCGCCCTCGCCGGGAGGGTCGGTCAGGCCGACGACGCCGGGCTCGGCGGTCAGGGCCAGCTCGAGCACGGCACCCAGGTCGCGTGCCGGGTCGCCGAAGTTGTGCTGCACCTGGAGACCGAGCCAGATCTCGCCGTTGTCGCGCACCATCGCCGGCGCGGCCATCGGCAGCAGCGTGCAGAGCTTCACGACCCGGTCGGCGTCGGACTTCAGGGTCAGCGGCGCTGTCGCCGCCGGCACCAGCTCACGCAACGCGACGACGTCGCACTCCGACGCCATCCCCTCGAACGGCCGGCCGACGTACACCCCGGCGGCACCGCCCGGAGCGCCGTGGCACGCCTTGTAGCGCTTGCCCGATCCGCAGGGGCAGGGCTGGCGCGGGCCGACCTCGCCGGGGAGCTGGGCGGGACGGGGCTTGTTCCGGGACTTCTTGGCCATGGCGGCAACTTATCCGCCGGCACTCTCCCGGGTGTCAAGCAGGTCGAGGACGTACGCCGGACGGTCGGTGATCACGGCCTTCACCCCCAGCTCCAGGCAGAGCTCGAGCTGCTTCTGCGTGTTGACCGTCCACACGTGCATGTCGTGTCCGGACCGGATGATCCGTGGACCCAGCTTGGGGTGCTCGGTCAGCTCCTTGATGCCCGGTCCGACCAGCCAGTCCGGGCCGATCATCCGTCGCAGCATCGGCCAGTTGCGGGAGTGCTCGAGCAGCATCACCAACGGCACTTCGGGGGCCAGCCGCTCGACCCGCTGCAGCGCGGTCCAGGAGAAGCTCATGACGCGGACCGGAGTGCCGGCCCGGTCCCAGCCGAGGTGCCGGAGCTGGTCGACCAGGCGGCGCTCGACGAGACCGCCGTACCGGGTCGGGTGCTTGGTCTCGATCGCGATCTCGACGCGGCGGTCGTAGTCGGCGACGACCTCGAGCAGGGTGCGCAGCGTCAGCACCCGGTCGAGCTGCTCGTCCGGGTCGGGCGCCTCGTCGTCGAGGTCGGCCCAGGGGTTCTTCCAGGAGTGGAAGTCCAGCTGGTCCAGCTCGGCCAGCTCGGTGTTGGAGACCAGCGTGCGGGTACTCGTCGTACGACGCAGGTCGCGGTCGTGCACGCAGACGAGGTGGCCGTCGGCGGTGAGCCGGACGTCGCACTCCAGCCCCTCGGCGCCGGCGTCGAGCGCGGCGACGTAGGCACGCAGGGTGTGCTCGGCGTTGTCATGACTGGCGCCCCGATGCGCGACGACCTGGGGTCTCACAACAACCATGGTGCCGCCTCAGGACTCCTGGGTGACGACCCCGTCCACGACACGCCAGCGTCGGTCGAGGCTGACGTTGTCGAGCAGCCGGCGGTCGTGCGACACCAACAGCAGCGCGCCGTCGTACGACGCGAGCGCCTCCTCGAGCTGTTCGATCGCGGGCAGGTCGAGGTGGTTGGTCGGCTCGTCGAGCACGAGCAGGTTGACCCCGCGGCCTTGGAGGAGCGCGAGCGCGGCCCGGGTCCGCTCCCCCGGCGACAACCGGCCGACGAGGCTGGCGACCTGGTCGGCCTTGAGCCCGAACTTCGCGAGCAGGGTGCGTATGTCGGCGGGCGCCATCTCCGGGAGAGCAGCCTCGACCGCGTCGCCGAGCGGGAGGCCCTCGGCGAGGCCGGTGCGCGCCTGGTCGATCTCGCCGATCGCGACCGTCGCACCGAGGCTGGCAGTGCCCGCGTCGGGCACGATCCGCCCCAGGAGCAGGCCGATCAGCGTCGTCTTGCCGGCACCGTTGGGCCCGGTGATGCCGATCCGGTCGCGCGCGTTGACCTGCAGCGAGGCCGGTCCGAGGGCGAAGCCACCGCGCCGGACGCTGGCCTCGTTGAGGGTCGCGACCACCGCGCTCGAGCGGGGCGCCGCGCCGATGCTGAACTGCAGCACCCACTCCTTGCGCGGCTCCTCCACCTCCTCGAGCCGGGCGATGCGCGACTCCATCTGGCGCACCTTCTGGGCCTGCTTCTCCGACGACTCGGACTGGGCGCGGCGTCGGATCTTGTCGTTGTCGGGGCTCTTCTTCATCGCGTTGCGGACGCCCTGCGAGCTCCACTCGCGCTGGATGCGGGCGCGGGACACGAGGTCGGCCTTCTTGTCGGCGAACTCCTCATAGGCCTCGCGGGCGTGCCGCCTGGCCACGGCGCGCTCCTCGAGGAACGCGTCGTAGCCGCCGTCATACACCGCGACCTGGTGCTGAGCGAGGTCGAGCTCGACGATCCGGGTGACGCAGCGGGAGAGGAACTCGCGGTCATGGGAGACCAGCACGACACCGCTGCGCAGGCCACGCACGAAGGCCTCGAGGCGTTCGAGGCCCGCCAGGTCGAGGTCGTTGGTGGGCTCGTCGAGGAGTACGACGTCGAAGCGGCTCAGCAGCAGGGACGCGAGCGCCGCCCGGGCCGCCTGGCCTCCGGAGAGGCTCGCCATCAGGGCGTCGGCACCGACGTCCAGGCCGAGGTCGGCCAGCATCGGCGGGATCCGCTCGTCGAGGTCAGCGGCACCGCTCGCCATCCAGCGGTCGAACGCGGCGGCGTACTCGTCGTCGGCGCCCGGCCGTTCGGAGCCCAGCGCCTCGGCCGCCGCCTCCATCGCGGCGGTCGCTGCGGTCGCGCCGGTGCGGCGGCCGACGTACGCCGCGACCGTCTCGCCAGGGACTCGCTCATGCTCCTGTGGGAGCCAGCCGACGAACGCGTCAGCGGGTGCGGTGCTGACCGTGCCGCCGTGTGGCTCCAGGTCGCCGGCGAGGATCCGCAGGAGCGTGGACTTGCCGGCGCCGTTGGCCCCGACGACGCCCACGACGTCGCCGGGCGAGACCGTGAGGTCGAGGCCCTCGAAGAGAGTGCGGTGGCCGTGGCCTCCCGCGAGGTCCTTGGCGACGAGGGTGGCGCTCACCGTGTCATCACCTGGACCTCAGGAACTTGCCGAAGTGCGGGACGGTGAACGCCACGCTGCCGCGCTCGCCCGAGTAGACGAGGCCCTTCTTGATCAGCCCGTCGCGCGCCGGGGAGAGCGACTGCGGCTTGCGGACCAGGTGGGCCGCGACCTCGGCGGTGGCGATCGGCCCGTCCAGGTTGCCGGCGCCGAGGTCGGCCATCGCGGTCATGTAGTCGCGCTCGGCCGGGGTGGCCCGGTCGTAGCGGGCGCCGAAGAAGCCGACGGCGAGCTCGGCCTCAGCCTCCGGTGCTGCGGCGCGTACGTCGGTGACGCGGATCGGTGAGCCGACGGCGGCGTCCCAGGTCACCTTGCCGTAGGCCTGCACGAAGTAGGGGTAGCCGTCGGTCAGCCGGTAGAGCTCGTCGAGGGCGTCGTCCTCGAACTCCACCCCCTCCTCGGCAGCAGGCAGCCGCCAGGCGCGGTCGGCCATCTCCCGGGGGAGGCGGTCGACCGAGGCGTAGCGGAACAGGCGCTCGGCGTACGACTTGGACGCGGCGAGCGCGACCGGCAGGTGTGGCAGGCCGGCGCCGACGACGACCAGCGGCGCGCCCTGCTGGCTGATCTCGTGGCAGGCGCCGCAGAGCGCGGCCAGCTCGGGCGTGGAGATGTCCTGCATCTCGTCGATGAAGAGCGCGACGCCGACGCCGAGGTCACCGGCGAGCGTGGCGACGTCGGCGAACAGCTCGACCAGGTCCAGCTCGAGGTCACCGGAGTCGGCCCTCCCCTTGGCCGCTGTGACGTCGGTCGGAGGCGTCCACCTCATCCCCTTGCGGTCGTCGACGCTTGTGCGCAGCGCGAAGCTCTTCAGGACGCTGGCGACCTCGTCGACCCGGTCGGGGTCACGGTGCCGGTGGGCGACCTCGCGGACCGCCGCGTGCACGGCCTGGGCGATCGGGATCCGGATGCTCTGGTCGGGGCGAGCCTCGATCTTGCCGGTCCCCCACGCCCGTCGTACGGCCTGGCCGCGCAGCGCGTTGAGCAGCACGGTCTTGCCGACGCCGCGCAGGCCGCTGAGGACCATGCTGCGCTCGGGTCGGCCGGCCGCGACGCGCTCGAGGGTCACCTCGAACTGCTGAAGCTCGCGGTCGCGACCCGCCAGCTCGGGCGGTCGCTGCCCGGCGCCGGGGGCGTACGGGTTTCGGATCGGGTCCACGTGAGGACCGTATCCAGGTGTCTAGGAGATTTCGTAGAGATGTGGCGGCGCGGCGGGCGGGTTTCCCCGGCTGCCCGGGGAATCCCGCGGACACGCCGTAGCGGCAACGGCGTGTCCGACGGTTTCGGCCGACAACCCCGGTCAGGCGGACGCGGAGCCGAGGACCGTGAGCCGATCGCGGGCGTCCTCGTAGGAGCGCACCAACCCGGCCTGGAGCACGGTGATCAGGTCCGGCACCTCGTCGATGGCGAGCCGGAACGAGCCGGCGCAGACGTTGTCACGCCACAGGGACAGCACCACCATGCCGGCCTCCTGGTGCCACGAGACCCGCAGCGCGCGGTCGCCCCCGCGGGCGTCGAGGAAGATCGACCCCGTCTCCGGCAGCGGGCGTACGGCGGGCACACCTCCATGATGCTCCCGACAGGCAAGGCCTGTCACCGGTTCTGCCTAGACTCTGGGGCGTGCCCGAGCTGCCCGAGGTGGAAGCCCTGGCCCTCGACCTGAGGAGCCGGCTGGACGGCCACGCCATCGCGAAGATCCATATCGCGGCGTTCAGCGCGCTCAAGACCTTCGACCCACCGCTGTCCGCGCTTGAGGGCACGATGGTCGACAACGTGACCCGGCACGGCAAGTTCCTCGACATCGAGGCGTCCGGCATCCACCTGTGCCTTCACCTCGCCCGCGCGGGCTGGATCCGATGGCGCGACGAGGTGCCGACCGTCCCGCCGAAGCCCAGCACCAAGTCCACCCTCGCCCTCCGGGTCGTCCTCGACGACCAGTCCGGGCTCGACATCACCGAGGCCGGCACCCGCAAGAGCCTGGCGGCGTACGTCGTTCGCGATCCGCAGGACGTCCCGGGCATCGCCCGCCTCGGGCCCGACCCGCTCGACGACGAGTTCACCATCGACAAGTTCGCCGAGATCCTCCAGCACGAGGGCCGCAAGCAGCTCAAGGGCGTGCTCCGCTCCCAGAGCACGATCGCCGGCATCGGCAACGCCTACTCCGACGAGATCCTGCACGCCGCGAAGATGTCGCCCTTCAAGCCGGCCAACGGGCTGACGGACGACGAGCTCGCCACGCTGTACGCCGCGGTGCGCGACACCCTCGGCGACGCCGTCGCGAGGTCTCGCGGCCTGCACGCCAGCGAGCTCAAGGGCGAGAAGAAGTCCAACCTCGCGGTGCACGGGCAGACCGGCAAGCCGTGTCCCGTCTGCGGCGACACCGTGCTGGAGGTCTCCTTCGCCGACTCGAGCCTGCAGTACTGCCCGACCTGCCAGACCGGCGGCAAGCCGCTCGCCGACCGGCGGATGAGCAAGCTGCTCAAGTAGCGCTTGAGGCGTGCCCGTCCTCGCTCGGTCCGCCACCGACCTCGTCCGCGATCGACACCACCAGGCCGCCGAGCATGAACGCGACCAGCACGGCCACCAACGTCGAGGTCGCGAACGACGGGATGAGCCGTCGTACGCCGACCGCCTCCGCGCCGCCCTGGTGGTACTGGTGCAGCAGGGCGTGCCCCTTGCCGCGCCGCAGCAGGTAGCGGTTCACCGGGTACGCCGCGAAGAACGCGGCCGTCAGCGCGATCATCATCCCGACCCAGAACACGACGTTGACCAGGCCCGCGTCCATCGCACCGGGGAGGACCGCCATGACCAGGTTGTCGACGACCTCCATGGTCGCGATCGACAGCGTGTCGGCGGCGAGGACGACACTCAGCGCCGCACCCACGGACAGGCCGGCCTTGACCAGCGGCAACGTCGAGAGCGTGTAGCCGAAGAAGAACGCCAACCCGACAGAGAGGGCAATGGTCCAGCCGTTCGCCAACCCTGCGGCGGTGCCGATCATCAAGCCCGCGATCTCACCGATCGCACACCCGGTCAGGCAGTGCAGCGTGGCGCTGACCGCCATCGAGTTGATGCCACCCATCGCCGCGTGGCCGTGCTGGGCGTGGTGCTCGTGGTGCTCGTGGTGGTCCATGGCGACCCAACCTATACCCATAGGGGGTATATTCCGGCAAGTCCAGGGGCACTCCCGGGTTCGTCCGGTCGGGCCGGCGAAGCCTAACCTCGGAGCACAGTCCCGTTGCCGAACGCCGAGAGAGACCACCCGTGAGCCAGATCCCCACCGTCTCCATCGATGCCGTGCCCGACCCGCTGCCCGAGGAGCTCTCAGTGCTCGACGTGCGTGAGGACTTCGAGTGGGAGCACGGGCACATCGACGGCGCCGTGCACATCCCGATGAACGACCTGCCCGAGCGGCTCGACGAGGTCGGCGGCGGGCAGACCCTGGTCGTGTGTAAGGTCGGCGGCCGCTCCGGGCAGGTCGTCGCCTGGCTGGCCGAGCAGGGGTACGACGTCGTCAACCTCGACGGCGGCATGCTCGACTGGGCGGGGGCCGGCCGGCCGATGGTCAGCGAGACCGGCGCGCCGCCCCGAGTCGTCTGAGTGCGCTGAGCATCGCCTGGTCGGTCATCACTGGGCCGAGATGTCGGGCTGCTGCGGGCAGTTCTCTCCGGTCCAGGTGCCGAAGGCCTGAGTGGCCTTGCTGTCTTCGGCGGACAGGTCGGCGCCGACTGTCTGGAGCTCTTCGGCCGTCGCGTCTGCGGGGAGTTCGACGAACCTGGAGACGACGACCTCCATGCCCTGCCGGACCTCGTCGGTCATCTCGCTCGGCGTGCCGTAGTCCTCCATTCCGGCCGCCCACTCCTTGATCCTCGCTATCGATTCGGCGGGATCCTTGATGTCGATCTTGACCAGTTGCTTGGCGAGCCCCAGGAACTGCTCGCAGAAGTCCTCCGTGGACACGTCCTTCGGCGCATCCGACCTCGGCGCATCCGACCTCGGCGCATCCGATGTCGGCGCATCCGCCTTCGAAGCATCCGCCTTCGGCGCTTCGTCGCCGTCGCTCCCACCACACCCGGCCAGCGCGCCGCCCAGAAAGCCCAGCGTCAAGGCGATCCCGGCAACTTTCAGAGCGATGTTCGTCGGACGGTCCATGCAGGTCTTCTCCTCGATCCGCAGCAGGTCCGGGTCACTCTGCATCAAAGACGTCCGGATTGCGCCGGAAGATGTCGGGTTCGCTTAAAAATTGAGTGGCCGCGAGACGACGCAGGTACTCCCGTCGACTGATCTCGACCACGCCGAGCGACGCCAGGTGCGGCGTCGACCACTGCACGTCGAGCAGTCGCCCGGCCGGATCGCTCGCCCGCAGGCCCTCGACCAGGGCGACCAGGGCGACCTTCGAGGCGTCGCGCTCGCGATGGAACATCGACTCGCCCGCGAACAGCCCGCCGATGCCCACGCCGTACAGGCCCCCGACCAGCCGTCCGTCACGCCAGGCCTCGACGGAGTGGGCCCAGCCGAGCTCGTGCAGCCGGAGGTACGCCGCGCGGATGTCGCGGTCGATCCAGCCCTGAGGACGAGACGGGTCGGCGCAGGCGTCCGCGACCTCCGCGAACGCCGTGTCGATCCGGATCTCGAACTCCCGGCACGAGCGGCGCAACGACTTCGACACCACCAGCCCGTCGAGCGGCAGCACGCCGCGACGGACCGGGCAGAACCAATACATCGGGTCACCTGGCGTCCCGGACGGCATCGGGAAGAGCCCGTGCCGGTACGCCGCCAGCAGGGTCCCCGGAGCCAGGTCGGCGCCGATCCCGACGAGGTCGTCGAGGGGGTCGAAGCCCGCCGGATCACCGAACGTCCAGCGCGACGGCGGCGGTTCGATCGGAGGCACGATCCAGACCGTAGCGGGCGCCGACGACCCTCGGAGTCGCGTCCGGTCCGTACGATCGAGGCGTGGGCGCGAAGAGCAACATCACCTCGGCGGCGGGCAAGTACGTCGCGCCGCGGTTGCCCGCGCTGGCGCCCGAGCTCAACGCGACCTTCGTCCGCGAGGCGCTGCACCGGGCGATCCACGGGATCGGCCCGCTCCCGTCGGCCGCCGCGACCGCCGACAAGGCGCTGCGTGCGGCCGAGGGTAGGCAGAAGCGTGCCATCAAGGCGGTCATCGACGACCACATCCGCTACGCCGGCGCCCAGGGGATGCTGACCAGCGTCGGCGGGGCGTTCACCGCGATGGTCACGATCCCGACCAACATCACCGGACTGGCCCTGATCCAGGCTCGGATGGTGGCGGTGATCGCGCACCTGCGCGGCTACGACCTCGAGGACCCGCGGGTGCGCAACGCGGTGCTCGCCTGCATGCTCGGCGAGGACAAGGTCGAGGCCCTGGTCAAGGCCCGCAAGATCCCCGCGCCACCGATGGCGATCGCGACGGCGCCCGTGCACGACCCGGAGATCGAACGGGTGCTCTGCGCCGAGGTCACCTCCGAGCTGGTGACCAAGGTGGCCGGCAAGCACGCCGCCATCGCGGTCGCGCGCAAGGTCCCGGTCGTCGGCGGCATCGTCGGCATGAGCGTCGACGGCTTCGCGACGTACCAGATCGGGCGCTACGCCGGCGGCGAGCTGCGACCGCGCGCCCGCCGGTAGGCCGCCAACGCGCGAAGACCGAGCTCGCTGTGCTGCAGCCGACGCACGGTGCGCTCGCGCCAGCGGTACGTCGGGCGCAGGTAGGACCGTTCGAGGGCCTTGTAGACCTGGTCGAGCTCGGCCTGCAGCTCACCCTCGCGCCGCTGCAGCCGGGCGCCCTCGAGCAGCACCGCCTTGAGCGCGTCGACCGCCGCGTCGGCGACCTGCGCCTCGTCCGGGTGGTCGGGGTCGACGTAGTCGGTGACCGGCGGCGCGCCGGCCAGGTCACCCAGGTCGCCCACGACGTCGTACCCGCGCCGCTCGATCTCCTCCACCCACGACGCGGTGACGTCCGAGACCCACGGGTGCAGGTCCGGCGGCAGCGCCAGTCGGGGCGACCCGGCCCGTCGCGACAGCGTCTGGTGGGCGAGCAGCTCGCGCACCAGCGGCCGGTAGTCGCGCGGCTCCAGCTCCTGGTTGGCGGCCCGGTTGATCCGGCGCACCAGCGCGGTCTCCGGGACGCCGAGCGACGGGTTGGTGCGCTCCGCCTCGAGGGTGAGGTCGATTCCGTCGAGCCCGAAGGCGGTGCTGAAGCGCTTCCACAGCAGCTCCGGAGGTCCGCCGACCGGAGGCACCGTGACGAGGTGGATGCGCTCGGGTGGCAGGTCATCGCCCCAGCGGTCCAGGATCTCGGGCAGCTCCTGGACCCCCCAGAACCAGGTCGAGATCCGGGCCTCGCGTCGCGGGTCCTGGATCTGGTCGAGGAAGGCGCGGTAGGAGAGGCTCGCGCGGTGCTTGACGTTCTCCTGCCACTCGGCCGGGATCTGGCGCACCAGGTCTCGCACCGAGATCACGACGTGGATCTCCGTGCCGTCGTCGTGGCCGAGCGAGGTCAGCGCCCGGCCCACCTGCGCTCGGGAGGCGGTCGCGAGGATCTCGTGGCTGATGATCGAGGTGCCGTCGTTGCGGCGCACCTGCTTCGCGAGCTTGTCCCACTGGCCGACGGCCTGGTTCTCCAGCCCGCCCCACGGCATCCGCATCAGGTCGAGTGCCGCGAGGAAGTGGGCGTCGAACCGGTCCGCCGGGTAGTGGATGCCGGCAGCGGACAGCGTGCGCTGGTTGCGGAAGAGCACGTCCTGGAGGTATGACGTGCCCGTCTTCGGCGTGCCGACGTGCAGTAGGACGCGGGTGCTCACGGGTGGACCACTACTTCTTCTTCTCCAGCAGCAGGCGCAGGGCGAGCGCCAGGACGCCGGCGTCCGAGGGTTGCGAGACGCCGTGGCGGACGACGGGCAACAGGCCGTCGGGATCGCCGTGGACAGGGTAGCCAGCGCGGACCAGCTCATCGCGCATGGTGCGGGCCTGGCCGCGCGCCCACTCCAGGTGGCGACGCGGGAGGGCCAGCGCCGGTCCGGGATGCTCGGCGAGGCGCGGCACCAGCACCTCGCGCAGCAGCGCGGCCCGCTCGACGGGCGTGGCGAGCAGCGCCAGCACCTGCCCGGTCCGGCGAGCGAGCTCGGCCGCGTCCGCGGAGATCTCGGGCCCCGCGGCGAGGGGGCGGCGTACACCGACCAGGCGCGGGAGCGCGTCGACGTCGAGCACCACCCGCACGCGCCGTACGCCGACCCGCTCGGCCGCGGACCGGGCCTGCCGGGCCAGGTCGACCCGCTCGGGCAGGGTGTCGAGGCGCCGCGCCTTGCGGACCCACTCGGGCCACGGCGAGACCCCGATGCCGATGCTCCGCGCGGTCCAGGCGTCGACCATCATCTGGGCGACGTCCGTGCCCAGCACGAGGACCAGCTCGTTGCGACCGCCGGGCGGGCGACCACGCGAGACCAGCTCCGCTCGGCGCGATGCGGCGAGCATCGGATCGCCCAGCAACCGGTAGCGGGTGCGCCACGGACGTGGCCGGACCGGCGCGAGCTCCGGCAACCCCGCAGCGTGCACGTCCTCGGCGAGCAGCCCGGTCGCCACCCGGAGCAGCTCGTCGGCGCTGAGGTCAGCGGGGTCGACCGGGGGCGGTCCGAACGCGGGGAGGTCGACCGACCCGACGAGCTCCAGGTCGGGCCGCCCGCGCCCGGGCGCGCTGGCCTCGATCACGCGGGTGGCGAGCTCAGCCGGGACGTCGCCGGCCTCGTTGAGGCGACGGAGCAGCTCGAGCTGCTGGGCGCCGGGGAGGTGACGGCCGTACGCGACGCCTTCGCCGACCCAGTCCCGCCACGGCGTCGTACCGCCGGCGCGCAGATGGGCCACCCATCCCCACGCTCGCCTGATGCCCGGGGTCTCGCTGTCGCCGCTCACCGTTCGCGCAACCGCTTGGCGGCCTTGGTGACCCGGACGCTCAGGTGTTCGTCGGGATCGTCTCGGCGGGCCGCCTCCTCGATCATCGCGACGAGCGCATCGAGCGCGGCATCCGCGACCTGGCGGGGTCGGGTGCGGTCGGGGTCGTGCCAGATCGCGTCGGGTGCCGGCCGGACGGGGCGGAGGTCCTCGACGTCCCCGACGACGGCGACACCGGACCCGACGATCCACTCCCGCCACGACTCGAAGATCTCGTCCGCCCACTCGTAGTGGTTCGGAGGCAGGGTGATCCGCTGCTGGACCGGCTCCGTGGCCAGGGTCTCGTGCACGATCAGGTGCCGCACCAGGGTGCGGTAGTCGGCGTGCTCGAGCCTGGTGCGGCGGAGCCGGTCGTTGAGCTGGCGCAGCATCGCGCTCTCGGGGGCGCCGATGGAGGGGTTGCGACGCACGCTGTCGAGCGGCGCCCAGTCCGGGTCGACGTCGATCGCCCGGCAGAACCGGCGCCACAGCTCGCCGTGCGGGGCCCCCGGCTGCGGGACGGTGACGACGTGGACGCGCTCCGGAGGCAGCTGGCGGCTCCACCGCTCGAGCACCTGGGTGACGCCCTGGACCTGCCAGAAGGACCGGCCGATCTCGGAGCGTGGCTTCTGGATCCGGCGGACGAACTTGCCGTACCGCATCCGGCCCTGGTGCTTGAGCCGCTCCTGCCACTCCGCCGGGACCTGGCGGGCGATGTCGCGCACGGTGAGCACGACGTGGATCTCGGCCGGCGCCAGCGACGCGACCGCCCGCTCGACCTGCTCACCGGTTGCGCCGGCCAGGATCTCGTGGCTGATCACGACCGACCCGTGAGCACGACGGGTCCGCTTGACCAGTGCGTCCCACTCGCCCTTGGCGTCCGGGAGCATCCCGCCCCAGGGGCGCTCGATCAGGTCGAGGGCCGCGTGGAACATGTCGCCCCGGGCACCGAGCGGGTAGCGGACGTCGTGCCGGGCCAGCTGGGTGCGGTTCAGCGCCAGCCGGTCCTGGATGTAGGTCGTCCCGGTCTTGGGAGCACCCACATGGAGGTAGACGACATCGGCCATGCCGAGGATTCTGCCGTAGTCACGCCAACGCCCGTACGACGGCGGACGGGCTCGGTCGGCCCAGGTGACCCGCCATCCAGACACTGGTGTCGACCACCTGCTGGAGGTCGACCCCGCACTCGATGCCCAGGCCGCGCAGCATCCAGACCAGGTCCTCGGTCGCGAGGTTGCCGGTGGCGCTCTTGGCGTAGGGGCAGCCACCGAGGCCGCCAGCGCTCGCGTCGTACGTCGTGATGCCGGCCTGCAGGGCTGCGTAGGTGTTGGCGAGGGCCTGGCCGTAGGTGTCGTGGAAGTGCATCGCGAGCTGGTCGATCTCCATCCCCGCCTGGACGAACGCCTGCACCAGCGCGGTCACGTGCCCGGCGGTGCCGACGCCGATCGTGTCGCCGAGGCTGAGCTGGCTGGCGCCAAGGTCGAAGAGCCGCTTGCCGACGTCGACGACCTGGTCGACCGGCACGTCACCTTCCCACGGGTCGCCGAAGCACATGGAGACATAAGCCCGGACGTCGAGACCGGCATCGCGCGCGCGTCGTACGGTCGGCTCGAACATCGCGAACTGCTCGTCGAGGCTGCGGTTGAGGTTCTTCTGCGCGAAGGTCTCGGTCGCCGACCCGAAGATCGCGATGTGCTTGGCGCCGAGCTCGAGCGCGCGGTCGAGGCCGCGCTCGTTGGGGACCAGGACCGGGCAGTCGCGCCCCGCCTCGCCGAGGAGCTCCATCAGGTCGGCGGCGTCGGCGAGCTGGGGCACCCACTTCGGGTGGACGAAGCTGGTCGCCTCGACGATGGGCAGACCCGCGGCGAGGAGGCGGCGTACGAACTCGGCCTTCACGTCGGTGGGGACGAGCGCGCTCTCGTTCTGCAGGCCGTCTCGGGGGCCGACCTCGTAGATCGTGACCTCGGTCGGCAGCCCCTCTGCCGGGACCGTCGTCGGGAGCTCACTCATCGGGCTGCACCTCCAGCAGGGTGGCGCCGAGCGCGACCTGCGCTCCGGTGGTCGCGTTGAGGCTGCCGATCGTCCCGTCGAATGGCGCCTTCAGCGACAGCTCCATCTTCATCGCCTCGAGCACGACCAGCACCTGGCCGGCGTCGACCCGGTCGCCGTCGGAGACGCGTACGTCGAGGACGGTGCCCGGCATCGGCGCCGTGATCGTCCCGTCGCCCACGTCGAGGGCGTGGTCGCCGAAGACGTCCGGCCGCTCGAACGCGAACCGCTGGCCCCGGAAGGCGACCTCGGCGACATGTGGTTGAACGTTGACGACGGCCCGGTGGCGCGTTCCGTCGACCGCGAGGGTGAGCGTGTGGTGGGCGGCGTCGATCTGTCGGACGGGGATCTCGTCGACGGTCCCGCGGGCGCGGTCGACGACGACCGGGCGGTCGAGCTCGACGATCGTCGGCGCCGGGTCTGCGCCTGAACGCCAACCGTCGGACTGGAACGGGTGTCCGCTGTCGGTGACCGCCGTGAGCATCGCGCTCACCCACGCCACGAAGATCCGGGGCAGCTCGTCGTCCGGCTTCTCGACCTCGGCGGTGTCGAGCCAGGCGGTGTCGATGGTGGCGTCGCGGAACTCGTCGCTCGCCGCCAGCGCCCGCAGGAACCCGACGTTGGTGGTGAGGCCGAGGATCGAGGTGTCGTCCAGGGCGGCGACCAGGGCCTGGCGAGCGTCCTCACGCGTCGCCCCGTGCGCGATGACCTTGCCCAGCATCGGGTCGTACGACGTGCTCACGACCTGCTCGGGCTCCAGCGCGTGGTCCACCCTGATCGGGTCGTCCGCCTCTCGGCTAGCCATAGGTGCTCGTGAGGCGGACGACCCGGGCCACCGCACGATGGACGTCCGCCCGGCTTGGGGCAGGAACCCCCCGAACGAGTCCTCGGCGTACACCCGCGCCTCGATGGCGTGCCCCGTGACGGTGACGTCGTCCTGGCTGAACGGGAGCCGCTCGCCGTCGGCGACCCTGAGCTGGAGCTCCACGAGATCGAGTCCAGTGATCGCCTCGGTGACGGGGTGCTCGACCTGGAGGCGGGTGTTCATCTCCAGGAAGTAGGCCTCGCCGGTGTCGGAGTCGAGCAGGAACTCGACGGTTCCGGCGTTCTCGTAACCGACGTGCTTGGCCAAGGCGACCGCGCTGCTCGTGACGAGCTCGCGCACCTCCGCGGTGATGGTCGGCGCGGGCGCCTCCTCCAGCACCTTCTGGTGGCGGCGCTGGGTGGAGCAGTCGCGCTCGAAGAGGTGCACGACGTTGCCGTGCGCGTCGGCCATCACCTGGACCTCGATGTGGCGTCCGTGCTCGACGTACTTCTCCACGAGCATCGTGTCGTCGCCGAAGGCCGACAGCGCCTCGCGCTTGGCGGCCGCCACGGCCTCGTCGTACTCCTCGGCGGAGCGGACGATGCGCATGCCCTTACCGCCGCCGCCGGCCGCAGCCTTCACGAGGACCGGGAAGCCGATGTCGGTGGTCGAGCCTGTCGAGACCCCCGCAGGCACCACGGGAACCCCTGCCGCAATGGCGATCTCGCGGGCCGCGTCCTTGCGGCCCATCCGGTCCATCACGTCGGCGGACGGCCCGACCAGCTTGAGGCCGGCGGCCTCGACGGCTCGGGCGAACGCGGCGCGCTCGGAGAGGAACCCGTATCCGGGGTGGATCGCGTCGGCACCCGCGGTCTGGGCGGCGGCCACGACGGAGTCGATGTCGAGGTAGCTCTCGACCCGTACGGCGTTGTCGGCGGCGCGCACGTGCGGCGCGTCGGCGCCCCCCGTTGAATCAGCGTCGGTGAAGAGCGCGACGGTGCGGATGCCCATCCGGGACGCGGTGCGCATCACGCGGAGGGCGATCTCGCCCCGGTTGGCGATGAGAAGGGTCTTCATCACATCCTCCAGACGCCGTACGACGGCGTGGGGATCGGGGCGTTCGCGGCGGCGGCGAGGCCCATGCCGAGGACGCGTCGGGTGTCGGCGGGGTCGATGACGCCGTCGTCCCAGAGGCGGGCGGTCGAGTAGTACGGCGAGCCCTGGGTCTCGTACTGATCGCGGATCGGCGCCTTGAACGCCTCTTCTTCCGCGGGATCGTCGAAGCCACGGACCGTCGCGAGGACGGACGCAGCCTGCTCGCCACCCATCACCGAGATGCGCGCGTTCGGCCACATCCAGAGGAAGCGCGGGTCGTAGGCGCGGCCACACATGCCGTAGTTGCCGGCACCGAAGGAGCCGCCGATGACGACCGTGAACTTCGGGACGACCGAGCAGGCGACGGCGGTGACGAGCTTGGCGCCGTCGCGGGCGATGCCGTTGTTCTCGTACTCCTTGCCGACCATGAAGCCGGAGATGTTCTGCAGGAAGACCAGCGGGATGCCGCGCTGGTTGCACAGCTCGATGAAGTGCGCGCCCTTGAGGGCCGACTCGCTGAAGAGGATGCCGTTGTTGGCGACGATGCCGACCGGGTGGCCCCAGACGTGCGCGAAGCCGGTCACCAGTGTCTCGCCGTACAGTTTCTTGAACTCGTGGAAGCGGCTGCCGTCGACGATCCGGCGGATCACCTCGCGGACGTCGTACGGCGTGCGGGTGTCGGCGGGCACGACGTCGTACAGCGTGCTCGGGTCCTCGTGGGGCTCCTCGACAGGCGCGATCTCGTACGACGCACCCGCGGGTCGGCGCTCGAGCGTCCCGACGATGCTGCGGACGATGGCGAGCGCGTGCGCGTCGTCCTCGGCGAGGTGGTCGACGACGCCGGAGGTGCGGGCGTGCACGTCGCCGCCGCCGAGCTCCTCGGCGGTGACGATCTCGCCGGTCGCGGCCTTCACCAGGGGCGGGCCGCCCAGGAAGATCGTGCCCTGGTTGCGCACGATCACGGTCTCGTCCGACATCGCGGGGACGTAGGCGCCGCCGGCGGTGCACGAGCCCATCACGCTCGCGATCTGCGGAATGCCCTGGGCGGAGAGGTTGGCCTGGTTGAAGAAGATCCGGCCGAAGTGCTCGCGGTCGGGGAAGACCTCGTCCTGCATCGGCAGGAACGCGCCGCCGGAGTCGACGAGGTAGACGCACGGCAGCCTGTTGTCCGCCGCGACGGTCTGCGCGCGGAGGTGCTTCTTGACCGTGATCGGGTAGTAGGTGCCGCCCTTGACGGTCGCGTCGTTGGCGACGACGACCACCTCGCGGCCGCTGACTCGGCCGATGCCCGTGACGATGCCGGCGCTGGGTACCGGTGACTCGCCTGGGCCGCCGTACATCCCGGTGGCGGCCAGCGGGCTCAGCTCCAGGAACGGGCTGCCCGGGTCGAGCAGCCGGTCCACCCGGTCCCGGACCAGCAGCTTGCCGCGGTCGGTGTGCTTGGTCCGTGCGGACTCGCTGCCGCCGGCGCGCGCGACGGCCAGGCGCTCGCGCAGGTCGTCCACCAGCTCCCTCATGTGGCTCACGCAGCCTAGGTTAGCGATCATTAACCTAGGGGTCCACCGCTCGGGAACATCCCGCTCCCCGGCGCCGTTGGAACTCGCATGGCTACCACCCAGCTGACCGCCGACACCTTCGAGCAGACCGTCGTCGACAACGGCATCGTCCTCGTCGACTTCTGGGCGTCGTGGTGCGGCCCGTGCCGCCAGTTCGCGCCGGTCTTCGAGGCCGCGGCAGAGCGGCACGAGGACGTGGTGTTCGGCAAGGTCGACACCGAGGCTGAGCAGTCGCTCGCCGCCGCCGCGCAGATCACCTCGATCCCGACGCTGATGGCGTTCCGCGACGGCATCCTGGTGTTCAGCCAGCCCGGCGCCCTCCCCGCGCCCGCGCTCGAGCAGGTCATCACCGCGGTCAAGGACCTGGACATGGACGACGTACGCCGTCAGATCGCGGAGCAGCAGAACGACCAGCAGCCCGAGGCCTGAGCTGGCCCGACTCGGCGGGGTAGCCACGGACGAAACGGCTGCCGATGGACCCGTCGAACGACCATTTCGTCCGTGGGTACGCCGCCGGCCCGCGGACGAACCACCCGCCCCGGGGTTAACAACCTCTAACCTTGCGACATGAGCCGACGCGACCAGATCCTCGCGACGGCGGCGGAGCTGTTCGCGCAGCGCGGCTACCACGGGGTGTCGGTCGCCGACCTGGGCGCGGCCTGCGGCATCTCCGGTCCGGCGCTCTACAAGCACTTCCCGTCGAAGCAGGCGATGCTCGCCGAGATGCTGGTCTCGATCAGCGAGGAGCTGCTGCGCGAAGGCCGGCGCCGGGTCGCCGAGACGCCCGAACCCCCGGCAGCGCTGGCCGCGCTGGTCGACTGGCACGTCGACTTCGCGCTGCGCCACCGGCCGCTGATCGTGGTGCAGGACCGCGACTGGGAGTCACTGCCCACCGACGCCCGCGAGCAGGTGCGCGCCCTCCAGCGCGAGTACGTCGACCTGTGGGCCGCCGAGCTCCAGGTGCTCGACCCCGAGCTCGACCTGCCGACCGCGCGGTCGATGGCGCATGCGGCGTTCGGACTGATCAACTCCACGCCGCACAGCGGCCTGCTCCCCGACGTACAGATGCGTGAGCTGCTGACCCGGATGGCCCTCGGCGCGCTCAGCTAACCGGGTCGTCCGCTTCAGAAGCCCCTATGGCTAGCGGAGAGGCGGACGACTCGACCTCCTCGACGAGGCGCGCGGCGTACAGCGCCGCCTCGACGGCACGATCCAGGTCGACGTCGACGTCCTCGATCGCCACCGTCCGGGCGTGCAGCCGCGCGAGCAGCTCGTCGCGAGGCAGACCGCGCAGCTGGAAGAGCACGAACGGGTCGGCGTCGACCAGCCACGCCAGCTGGTAGAGCACCGCCAGCGCGTGCACGCACGGGTCGGTCCAGTGGTCGCACCCGCAGGTCGAGCCGAGCTCGAACCCGCTCGGCAGCAGCTCCGCACCCGCCTCGTCGGCCTGCTCGACCAGCTCGTGGGGGAGCTCGCCGGCCACCAGGGCGGCGACCCGACCGGCGGCCGCGGCGACCGTCTCGACGAGCGCCGCCACGCCCGCGTCGTCGAAGACCGGCAGCGTGCCCCCGACCGTCCACAGACCGCGCGCGTCCTCGACCGACGCGACGTACCGGCCGGGCTCTGTGGCGATCTGGCCGACCTGGCCGCCGCGGGCGAGCGTCCGAGCGGCGCGCAGGTCGGCTTCGGCGTACGACGCCTCCTCGACCGCGCGCACCCAGGCCTTGCCCCACCACGTCGTCGCCCTCGCGGCACCGCGGCGGGGCTGGACCCGGGGGTGGAGGACGGCACCCGTCATGACTCGAGCACGTCCGGGCGCAGGGTGACCAGGTCGCGCAGCTCGTCGTTGCTGAGCTCGGTCAACGCCATCTCGCCCCTGCCCAGTACGGCGTCGGCGAGCGCCCGCTTGCGACCGAGCATCTCGGCGATCTTCTCCTCGATGGTCCCGCGGGTGATCATCCGGTGCACCTGCACCGGCCGGGTCTGGCCGATCCGGTACGCGCGGTCGGTCGCCTGCTCCTCGACGGCGGGGTTCCACCAGCGGTCGACGTGCAGCACGTGGTCGGCGCGGGTCAGGTTGAGCCCGGTGCCGCCGGCCTTGAGCGACAGCAGGAAGACGGGAGTCTCCCCTGCCTGGAAGCGACGCACCATCGCCTCCCGCTCCCGCACCGGCGTGCCGCCGTGCAGGAACTGGTGGGGTACGCCGGAGCGGTCCAGGTGTGCCTCGAGCAGTCGGCCCATCGCGACGTACTGGGTGAAGACCAGCGCGGCCCCGTCCTCGGCGAGCACCGTGCCGAGGAGCTCGTCGAGCAGGTCGATCTTCTGCGAGCGCCCGGACAGCTTCACGGCGGACTGCTTGAGGAACTGGGCCGGGTGGTTGCAGATCTGCTTGAGTCCGGTGAGCAGCTTGAGCACCAGCCCGCGCCGGGTGTCCTCGTCGGCACGCTCGATCCGCTCCATGATGTCGCGCACGAACGACTCGTAGAGCACCACCTGCTCGCGGGTCAGCCCGATCCGGTGGTCGGTCTCGGTCTTCGCCGGGAGCTCGGGCGCGATGCCGGGGTCGGACTTGCGCCGGCGCAGCAGGAACGGCCCGATCAGCTCGGCGAACTGCGCGGCCTTCGTGGGCTCCTTGCCCGACTCGATCGGCGCGGCCCAGGCCTTGCGGAAGGCGTTGCGGCTGCCCAGCAGCCCCGGGATCGCCCAGTCGAGGATCGCCCAGAGCTCGGTCAGGTTGTTCTCGACCGGCGTGCCCGTCAGCGCGACCCGCGCCGTGCTCGGGATGGTGCGCAGCGCGCGAGCGGTCGACGTACGCGGGTTCTTGATGTGCTGCGCCTCGTCGGCAACCACCAGGTCCCAACCCACGGAGGCCAGACGCGCGGCATCACGCTGCATCGTGCCGTACGTCGTGAGCACGAACCCGTCCTCGGCGCCGGCGAGATCCCGCGCGCTGCCGTGGAAGCGGACGACGGGTGTGCCGGGGGCGAACCGGTGCACCTCGTCCTCCCAGTTGCCCAGCAGACTCGCGGGACAGACCACGAGCGTCGGCCCGGTCGCCCCGTGCTGGTGGCGGTGCAGGTGCAGCGCGATCAGGGTGATCGTCTTGCCGAGCCCCATGTCGTCGGCGAGGCAGGCACCGAGGCCGAGCGAGGTGAGCTCGGCCAGCCAGGTCAGCCCGTGTCGTTGGTAGTCGCGCAGGGTCGCGGTCAGCGCGGCGGGCGGCTCGACCGGCTCGCGGGTCGCCGCCGTCAGCAGCTGCTCGCGGACCTTCAGCAGGCTGGCACCGACGACGACCTGCTCCGGGGCGCCTTCGGCGCCCACCTGTACGACGCCGGTGAGCGCGGCGGCCACGGCCTCAGCCGGCTTCACCGTGCGCAGTAGCCGCTTGCGGGCCTTGCGGACGATCGACGGGTCGACCACGGCCCAGTTGCCGCGCAGCCGCATCAGTGGGGTCGCCGACGACGCGAGCTGGTCCATCTCCGCGTCGGTCAGCGGGTCGCCGTGCAGCGCGACCTGCCACTTGAAGGCGAACAGCGACTCGGTCCCGAGCAGCGGCTCGTTGAGCGGCTCACTCCGTCGTTCTCCTGGTGGTGCGGCCGGCGACGCCCGGTCGAGCGTGGCGGTCGCGCTCAGGTCGCGGCCCAGGCTGCGCGGCCAGAGCACGTCGACCCCGCGGTCCCGCAGTGCACCGACCCCCTCGTCGAGCAGGCTGACGAGCTCGTCGGTGTCGAGCACGAGCTGGTCGGGCACCCGGAGCTCCAGGAGCCGGTCGAGCACCGACCACGCGTCGGCCGCGGCCCGCAGCGCGATCGTCGCGTGGGTGCGCGCGCGCTCCCCGAACCCGTGCTCGTCGGCGTCGTGGGTCCACAGCGTCGCCAGGTCGCAGAGGTGCAACGGGTTCTGCTCGTCGTGCACCTGCGGCACCAGTCGTACGGCGCCCGCGACCAGCTCCTCCTCGTCGGCCTCGACCCGGATCGAGAGGCTCACCAGCTGCGGCAGGTCGGTCGGGTCGACTCGACGGTGCTTGGCCAGCCGCGCCTGGAGCCGCTCCTCGAAGGACGATGGTGCCGGCTCGCTCGGCCGCCGCTTCGGTACGGCGACCCAGGCCTCCGGCGGCTGTCGCGGCATCGCGTCGGCCACCGCGTCGATGAGGTCACGCACCAGCCGCTCGTCCTCGCGCTGGGCCCGCGCCAGCATCTCGATGCGTTCCTCGTCGTCCTCGTCGAGGCCGCTGACCCGCCAGCTCGGCGTACCCGTGCCCGACGCCGGGGCGCTCGGCGCGAACTTCCCGGCCGCCACGAACCGCATCCCGAGCAGCGCCGCCCCCGACAGCAGCCCGACGCTCGGGTGCAGGTCCTCGCGGTTGCGCGCCTTCGTCAGGACCGGGAGCGCCGCTCGGATCGGGAGCGCGACCGTACGGCGAGCATCGGTGAACTCGACGACCCCCTCCCTCGGCGGATCGGCGGCGCGGAAGGTCGCCGGACCGGTGAGGGGGACGAAGGACACGGAGTGACGCTAGCCCGAGACACCGACACGGTTGTTGTCGCGGCGTTCTACGATCGTAGTCATGACGATCCTCGACTCCTCGATCGCCCGGCTCGACGGCTCCGCCGCCACGCTCGGCGAGCTCACCGGCGGCAAGCCGGCCCTCCTGGTCAACGTCGCGAGCAAGTGCGGCCTGACCCCCCAGTACACCGGCCTCGAGCAACTCCAGGAGAAGTACGCCGAGCGCGGCTTCACCGTCGTCGGGCTGCCGTGCAACCAGTTCATGGGCCAGGAGCCCGGGTCCGCCGAGGAGATCCAGGAGTTCTGCTCCGCGACGTACGGCGTCACCTTCCCGATGACCGAGAAGATCGAGGTCAACGGCGACGACCGCCACGAGATCTACCGCGCGCTGGTCGACACCCCGAACGAGAAGGGCGAGGCCGGCGACGTGACCTGGAACTTCGAGAAGTTCCTCGTCGACGGCTCCGGCGCGGTCGTCGCCCGCTTCAGCCCCGGCGTCGTCCCGGACGACCCGGCGGTCGTCGGCGCCATCGAGGCCCAGCTCGGCTGACCCGCCGCACGACTGTTTGCACTCGGTCGGTGACGAAGACCACTGGTCGACGAGACAAAAGTCGGGTGACCGATGTCGGCCGGTCGACCTAGCCTCGACCGGTGAGCACCGAGACGACATCGACCACCGCTGGCGAGCCCGGCCCCGCCGACGACAAGCTCGACCGCAACGTCCTCCTCGTCGCGGGAGTGGTGGTCCTCGGCGCGATCATGTCGATCCTCGACATCACCGTGGTCTCGGTCGCCCAGCCGACGTTCCAGAACGTCTTCGACGCCTCGCCCGCCCAGACTGCGTGGACGATGACCGGCTACACGCTGGCGCTCGCGACCGTCATCCCGCTGACCGGGTGGGCCGCCGACCGCTTCGGCACCAAGCGCCTCTACATGCTCGCGGTCACCCTGTTCACCCTCGGTTCGATCCTGTGTGCGGCCGCCAACAGCATCGAGATGCTCACGTTCTTCCGGGTCCTCCAGGGCCTCGGCGGCGGCATGCTGATGCCGCTCGGCATGACGATCATGACCCGCGCCGCGGGACCGCACCGGATCGGCCGGGTGATGGCCGTGCTCGGCGTCCCGATGTTGCTCGGCCCGATCTTCGGCCCGATCCTCGGTGGCTGGCTGATCGACATCGCCAGCTGGCACTGGATCTTCCTGATCAACCTGCCGATCGGCATCATCGCGCTGGTCTACGCGGCCAAGGTGCTGCCGAGTGACAGCCCGACCCCGTCCGAGAGCTTCGACTTCGTCGGCATGCTGCTGCTCTCCCCCGGCCTGGCCCTGTTCCTGTACGGCGTCTCCTCGATCCCCGAGACCGGGACGGTGCTCGCGACCAAGGTCCTGGTGACGGCCGCGATCGGCCTCGTCCTCGTCGTCCTCTTCGTGCTCCGCAGCCTGTTCCGCTCGCCCGAGCACCCGCTGATGGACCTGCACCTCTTCCGCAACCGGTCGCTCAGCGTCGCGGTCGTGGCGATGTCGCTGTTCGCGATCGCCTTCTTCGGAGCCAGCCTGCTCTTCCCGCAGTACTTCCTGCTCGTCCGTGGGGAGAGCACCCTCGACGCAGGCCTGCTGCTCGCCCCGCAGGGCATCGCGGCGATGCTGACGATGCCGGTGGCCGGCATCCTCACGGACAAGATCGGGCCCGGCAAGATCGTGATGGCCGGGATCGCCCTGATCGTGGTCGGCATGGGCATGTTCACGCAGGTGGCCGTCGGCACCGACGCGATCAGCGCCTCGGCGAGCGGCTTCGACGTGACGGAGCCGTCGTACCTCTTCTTGCTCTCCGCCCTCTTCATCATGGGCCTGGGCATGGGCGGCACGATGATGCCGATCATGACCTCGGCGCTGCAGACGCTGAAGGACCACGAGATCGCCCGCGGCTCCACGCTGATGAACATCACCCAGCAGGTCGCGGCCTCGATCGGTACGGCGCTGTTCTCGGTCGTGCTCACCAACGGCTTCAACGACAGCGAGGCCGCCACCGAGCTCCGGACCGCGACCGAGTCCGGGACGACCCCCGACCCGAGCATCGTCCCCACGGCACTCAGCGACATGTCCGGCGCCTTCGGCTCGGCCTTCCTCGTCGGCACGATCCTGGTCGCCGTCTGCATCATCCCGGCCCTGATGCTGCCCCGGAAGAAGGCCGCCACCCCCGTCGACCCCGCAGTCCTCGTCGGTCACTGACGAGCAACCCGGCACCCTGCCCTCCCTGCGGGGGTCTCGACGACGCTCGCTGGCGCTCGCTGCTCGACCACCGAGGGGCGACCACCGGAGCCGCGGAGCGGGGACGCCCGGTGAGCGTAGAAGCGAGGCGCGGCGCCGCAACGGACCCTCACCGCGGCGTACGTCGCCGGCGACACAGCGAACCGGGCGTCCCCGCGCAGCGGGACCGACGCCGGTGGCCCTCCTCAACCGGTGGTTGCGGCAACCCTTCCTGCTATGGGAGGCAGGTCGGCCAGCGTGACGATCCCAGGTGGCGCCGAGACGACGTACGGCACCGCGTTGGTGACCGGCATGGCCGTGTAGATCATCCCGAGGTCCATGAACCCCTCGGCCCACCCCTTCGGCGGCAGGCAGTGCAGGACGGTGCGCATGTTGGGCACCCCGAAGACCTGGATCACGTGCCCGTGCTGGAGCGGCTTGGGCGGCGTGACGTGCTGGCCCATCGTCCAGTTGAAGCCGACGCTCACGACGTTGCGGTCACCCACCCAGCCGCGGTGGTAACCCATCACGCCGCCGACCGTGCCGGCCGGGATCGTCATGAAGCCCAGGTCGCTGTCGCCGGTGGCCGCGGTGAACTCGACGTCGAAGCTCATCCGGTCCAGGGTCACTCCGAGCGCGTCAGCCATCATCGCGGCGGACTCGGCGAAGACCTCGCTCTCCCGGCGCACCGACTCGGCGAGGCCGGGCGTCTCGGGGTCGAGCGAGAAGCCCATGGCCCGCTGCGTCTCGGCGCTCTCGTACGTCGAGCAGTCGACCGACTCGGTGATCCGGATCTCGTCCACCCGTTCGCAGGACCCGCTGAGCACCATGCCGACCAGGTTGGTCATGCCGGGGTGGGCGCCGCTGCCGAAGATCGAAGCGTTCCCGCTCTCGCACGACTTCTGGATCCGCTCGCGGTCCTCCGGGGTCTGCTTGCCGCCGGTGATCCAGGCCGCCGACGTACAGACGTTGACACCCGACTCCAGCAGTGCGCACAGCTCGTCGATGCTCGGCCAGAGCGGGTTGTAGCAGCATGCGTCGGCGCCGAGCTCGAGCAGCGCCGCGATGTCGTTGGTGGCCACGATGCCGGTCGGCTCCGACAGCCCGCACAGCTCGGCGGCGTCCTTGCCGACCTTCTCGGCGCCGTGGGCGTAGACGCCGACCAGCTCCAGGTCGGGCCGGCCGATGATCGCGTGCAGCGAGCGCCGGCCGATGTTGCCGGTGGTCCACTGGATGACGCGCAGAGGTCTGTCCATGGCCGCACACTAGAACGTGTTCTAGCGTTGGTCCAGGGTCATTCCTGGCCGCATGACCGGCTGTAACGCGGTATTAGGGGGTCTGGTGACCCTGTTCTAACGGGTTTCCTAGACGCCACAACATCGCGTTGCAACCGGCGAGGCGACAGTTGCGCGCTCAGGCGGTGATGGCCTCGCCGAGCCCGGGGCCACCCACCAACCGGTCGCGGAGGGCCACGAGCGCGGACACCGACTCCAGGAAGCGGGTGGTGCTGTCGCCGACCTGCAGGTCGTCGAAGTAGTGGTGCCGCATGGCGACCCGCGCCAGGTGGTGCTCGTCGTACTCGAGCCGGGCGGCGACGAGTGCCGTGAGCTCGGAGACGACGACCTCGGCGAGCACGTCCGCGCACCTGCTGACCGGCACCTCCTGGCGGAGCCGCTCGGCGTCGTGGTGCCGGTCGGTGATGAAGATCGGCTTGTCCGTGCGCAGGTAGAGCCAGTCCAGGCCCACCGAGGACACGTCGGTGATCATCGCGTCGCAGTCGGGCATCACGGCGAGGATGTCGCCGGCGGTGACAGCCATGTGCCCGGCCTCGGGGTCTCGGCGGCGGGCCTCGGCCACCAGCGCCAGGATGTGGGCGTGCGCGGCGCGGATCGCCTCGACCTGGCTGGTGGTGACCTTCGGGTGCGGCTTGTAGACCAGCCGCACGTCGGGCACGCCCAGCACCGCGCGCACGATCTCGGCGCCGAGGGTGTCCACCGAGGTGTAGTCGTTGTACTCGGCGTCGCCCTCCCAGGTGGGTGCGTAGAGGACGGTACGGCGAGTGCTCGGCTCGAGCACGGCCGGCGGGCGCAGGTCGAGCTGCGGCCGCCCGGTGCGCACCAGGCGGGAGGTGTCGAACTCCAGGAGCCCCGCCTCGTGACGCCGCACCGCGGCCTCGCCGGCGACGAAGACCCGGTCGTAGGCCTTGGCGTTGTTGCTCGCCATGCTCTGCTTGTCGCTCTCGCCGTGGTTGATGTGGACGTGCAGCTTGCGGCCGTCCAGCAGCGAGTGGAAGTTGAGCATCGAGTTGTTGCAGTAGAGGACGACCTTGGCGTCCGAGTCGGCGTACACCTGGGTCAGCTCGGCGAAGGACGGGGCAAGGGTGATCGGCAACCGGGTCCAGCAGCCGAGAAGCTCGGCCGTGTCCCCGTCGCGCGCGACGATCTCGACCGGATGCTGGTGATCGAGCTGCTCCAGCACGGGCAGCCACTGGATCAGCTGGTAGCTGCGCGTGGGGTCGTCGGCGAAGTAGGCGAGGACATGAGCGTGGTTCACCGACGCACTCTAGGTCTCGGGTGTTTCATTCGTGCAAACGGCTAGCTCGTGGTAGCGAGCACCAGCGGGCGGACCTCGGCGGCGCCGGCCGAGCGGATCGCGCGAGCGGCGAGCGTGAGCGTCCAGCCGGTGCCGACCCGGTCATCCACCAGCAGGATCCGGCTGCCTTCCGGGATCTCCGCCTGGAGGTCAAACCGGTGGCCGACCGCGGCGATCCGCTGGGCCGAGTTGGCGGCACCCTGTCCCGGTGCGACGTCGGGGTCGACGATCGCGTAGCGGCCTACGACCGGGACCTTCAGGAAGCGCGAGAGCCCGTCGGCGAGGTCGGCGGTGAGGGCGGGGTGGGTCGCGGACTCGACCACGACGATGCCGTCGACGGGGGGGCGCCAGTCGCCGAGCACCTCGACGACCGCGCGGACCAGCGGCACCGGCACCGGGCCGTCCGGCGTGGCCGGGGCGAACAGCTCACGCAGCGCGTTGCCGTAGCCGAGGTCGGTGAGCCGGGCGACGGCGCGGCCCTCCAGGGCAGCCTCGCCGATCTTGCCGCGCAGGTCGACGCCGAGGTTGGCGAGCGCGGTGGGCCACATCTTGCGGGCCTCGACGACGACGCCGGGTCGAGACAGCCTGGCCTCGGCCTCCTCGACGGCCGCGGACGAGATCTCGACAGCGAGCGCGAGCCCGCCGCAGTTGTCGCACCGCCCGCAGTCCACGGCGCCCGGGTCGTCGAGCTGGTCGCGCAGGAAGCGCATCCGGCAGCCGTCGGTCGCGATGTAGTCGAGCATCGCGCGCTGCTCACGCTCGCGGGCCTCGGTCACCCGCTGGTAGCGCTCCTCGTCGTAGGCCCACGGCTGGCCGGTGGACTCCCAGCCGCCGCGCACCCGGCGTACGGCGCCGTCGACGTCGAGCACCTTGAGCATCGTCTCGAGCCGGTTGCGGTTGAGCTCGACGTAGGTCTCGAGGGTGGCGGTGCTCATCGTGCGGCCCTCCTCGGCGAGGACCTCGAGGGTGCGCCGGACCTGCTCCTCGCGCGGGAAGGCCAGTGAGGCGAAGTAGGCCCAGATGTCGCGGTCCTCGATCGCCGGCAGCAGCACCACGGTGGCCTCGGCCGTGCCGCGACCGGCACGGCCGACCTGTTGGTAGTAGGCGACCGGCGACGGCGGGGCCCCGAGGTTGACGACGAACCCGAGCGTCGCGTCGAAGCCCATGCCCAGGGCGCTGGTGGCGATCAGGGCCTTGACCCGGCCGTGGACCAGGTCCTGCTCCAGTGCGTGCCGCTCGGTGGGCTCGGTCTGCCCGGAGTACGCCGCGACCTCGTGGCCGCGCGAGCGGAGGTAGTCGGCGACCTCCTGGGTCGCGGCCACGGTGAGGCAGTAGACGATGCCCGATCCCGGCTGCTCCGCGAGGTGGTCGGCGAGCCAGGCGAGTCGCTGCTCCGGCGTCTTGAGTCGTACGACGCCGAGCCGCAGCGACTCCCTGTCGAGGGTGCCCCGGAGCACGAGCACGTCACCCAGGGTCCCCGCGCTCCCGAGCTGCTCGGCGACGTCGTCGGTCACCCGGGCGTTGGCGGTCGCGGTCGTCGCGAGCACCGGGATGCCCGTCGGCAGGTCCTGGAGCAGGGTGCGGATGCGGCGGTAGTCGGGGCGGAAGTCGTGTCCCCAGTCGGAGATGCAGTGCGCCTCGTCGACCACCAGCAGCCCGCAGGTCGCCGCCAGCCGCGGCAGCACCTCGTCGCGAAACCCCGGGTTGTTGAGCCGCTCCGGGCTGACCAGCAGCACGTCGACCTCGCCCGCCCGGATCGACTCCTGGATCGGCTCCCAGTCCTCCATGTTGGTCGAGTTGATCGTCACCGCCCGGATCCCGGCGCGCTCGGCGGCGGCGATCTGGTTGCGCATCAGGGCGAGCAGCGGCGAGACGATCACGGTCGGGCCCGCGCCCTGGTCGCGCAGCAGCAGGGTGGCGACGAAGTAGACGGCCGACTTGCCCCAGCCGGTGCGCTGGACGACGAGCGCGCGCCGCCGGTCGACCGCGAGCGCCTCGATGGCGGCCCACTGGTCCTCGCGCAGCGTGGCGTCGTCGCTGCCCACCAGCGCCTTCAGGTGGGCCTCGGCGCTGGCCCGGGCATCGGTGGTGGGCGCGGTACTCATGCCGCCCTGTCTACCAGCGGTCGCCGACGCCGGGATCGGCCCCTCCACAGAGGGAATCTTCCGTGCGACGTATCTGGGCACCGACGGGCCGCTCCTCGAGGCTGCCAGCGCGCGACACGGGGCGCGTTGCTGGCGGATCACAGGTCGTGTGCCCCAGGACGTCCCATGGCGCGTGCTGGGGCACACGACTCCCGATCAGCTGATGGCGCTCAGTCGGCTGTCGATCGCACGAACGCCTCGCCGCGCAGCACCGCGACGAGATCGCTGTCGTCGACCTCGCCGGCAACCAGGACGTCGGAGGCGAAGCCGATGTCGACGAGCTCGCGGCCGCTCGCGCTGGCACGGAGCTCCGCGTCGATCCGCTCGGCGACGTCCCGGTAGGCCGCCGCGGCCATCCGGGCCTCGGGGCTGAACCCGGTCGCCCGCAGGTCGGCCAGCGCCGCGAGCACGGCGCCGGCGCCCCAGAGGTCCTCCACCGCCGGACGCAGCGTGCCGTCGGCCCAGCGCTCACCGGCCGCGATCACCGCGATCGGCGTACGCCGGGCGGCCACCCAGCGGGCGACCGCCGTGGCGTTGCGGAGAGAGGCGCCGACGACCGTCGCGCCCGAGTCGGCCAGCGCGAAGCTGATCGCGGACCCGTTCGGCGATGGCAGCACCAACCGTTCGACTCCCGACGACGCACGCACCGTCACGGGCGA
Source organism: Nocardioides endophyticus (assembly GCF_039543845.1). Taxonomy (NCBI): domain Bacteria; kingdom Bacillati; phylum Actinomycetota; class Actinomycetes; order Propionibacteriales; family Nocardioidaceae; genus Nocardioides; species Nocardioides endophyticus. Next base: position 59,929 of record NZ_BAABKN010000023.1, read on the forward strand.
GAGGCTGATCCCGGTGCGCGCCGAGCGGTCCCGCGCGAGCACCGCGTCGCGCTCAGCGGCGTACGCCTCGGCCCGCGCGTCCTTCCAGCGGAAGGGGTAGACCGTGATGCCGGCGTCCATCGCGACCGACAGGGTCGTGGTGAACGACAGCACGTCGACGACGACCGCGACCTCGTCCGGCAGAGCCACCGCCGCGGCGCCGGTCGGGCCCCACTCGAACCTGACCCGGTAGTCCGGCTGCCGGTGGGCAGCGATCACCAGATCCGAACCCGGTCCTCTGGGTCGAGCCAGAGGCCGTCGCCGGGCGCCGTCTCGAACACCTCGTGGAACTCGCCGAGGTTGCGCACGATGTTGGCCCGGAACTCCGGCGGGCTGTGCGGGTCGATCGTGAGGTACTGCTGGTCCTGCTCCTTGCGGCGCTTGGTCCGCCAGCAGTAGGCCCAGTTCATGAAGAGCTTCCGCCGGTCCTCGACCGACGCGGAGCCGCCGTTCGCGATCAGGTACGCCGTGTGGCCGATCGTGAGACCGCCGAGGTCGCCGATGTTCTCACCCACGGTGAGCGCGCCGTTGACGTGCTCGCCGGGGAGGTTGCGCGGCTCGAACCCGTCGTACTGCTCGATCAGCTTCTTCGACTTCACCTCGAAGGCGGCCTTGTCGTCGGGCGTCCACCAGTCGTTGAGGTTGCCGTCCCCGTCGTACTGCGCGCCCTGGTCGTCGAAGCCGTGGCCGATCTCGTGACCGATGACGGCACCGATGCCGCCGTAGTTCTCGGCCGGATCGGCGTCGGGCGCGAAGAACGGTGCCTGCAGGATCCCAGCAGGGAAGCAGATCTCGTTGGTGCCCGGGTTGTAGTAGGCGTTGACGGTCTGCGGCAGCATGAACCACTCGTCCCGGTCGACCGGCGACCCGATCTTCGCGAGCTCGCGGTCGGTCTCGAAGGCGGACGCCGCCGCCACGTTGCCGAGCAGGTCGTCGCGCGAGACCTGCAGCGCGGAGTAGTCGCGGAACTTCTCCGGGTAGCCGATCTTGGGGCGGAACCGGTCGAGCTTGTCGTACGCCCGCTGCTTGGTCTCCTCGGTCATCCAGTCGAGCGCCTCGATCGACACGCGGTACGCCGCGAGCAGGTTGGCCACCAGCTCGTCCATCATCGCCTTCGACCGGGGCGGGAAGTGCCGGGCGACGTACTCCTTGCCGACGGCCTCACCGATCGCGCCCTCGACGAACGCGACGCCGCGCTTCCACCGTGCCCGCAGCTCGGGCGTGCCGTTGAGGGTGCGGCCGTAGAAGTCGAAGTTGGTCTCGACGAAGTCGTCGGTCAGGTACGCCGCGGACGCCCGCAGCACGTGGGAGAGCAACCACTCGCGCCACTCGTCGACCGGGACCTCGTCGAGCACCGAGGAGAGGTGGGAGAAGTACGACGGCTGCCGGACGCACACCTCGGCGAGGGTCTCGTCGCTGCCGCCGAGGTTGGTGACGTAGGCGTCCCAGTCGAAGCTCGGGCAGAGCTCCACGAGGTCGGCCTTCGTCATCAGGTTGTAGGTCTTCTGGACGTCGCGAGTCTCCGAGCGCTCCCAGTGCCCGGCGGCCAGCCGGGTGTCGATGGCGAGCACCGTCGCGGCCGCGCGGTCGGCGTCGGCGTGGTCGGCGAGGGTGAACAGCCGGGTCAGGTAGGCGACGTACTTCTCGCGGATCTCGGCGAACTTGTCGTCCACGTAGTAGGACTCGTCGGGGAGCCCGAGGCCGCCCTGGACCAGGTTGAAGAGGTAGCGGTCGGAGTCCTTGCTGTCCGTGGTCACGTAGGACCCGAAGAGCCCGTGGCCGCCGATCCGCTCGAACTCACCCAGGAACGCGGCCAGGTCGCGGACGTCGCGCAGGCCGGCCACCGCGGCGATGAGCGGGCGCACCGGCTCGATGCCCTTGCGATTGATCGTGTCGGTGTCCATGAACGCATAGAAGAGGTCACCGATCTTGCGGGCGTCCTCGTCGATGGCGACACCCTCGGCACCTTCGGCGACCACCCGCGCCAGGTCCTCGATGATCGTGCGGACCTGATCCTCGGCGATGTCCGCGAGCTGGACGAACGGTCCCCAGCTCGAGCGGTCGGACGGGATCTCGGTCTCGTCGAGCCAGCGCCCGTTGACATGGCCGAACAGGTCGTCCTGTGGCCGGATGGCGACGTCCATGCCCTCGCGGGCGTCCTCGAGAATGCTCACCCGGTGACCCTAGCCGCCCGAGGTAAGGGATGAGGAATAGACCGTATGGGCGTTGTCGCCCCGGGGAGGGCACTACCGTCCGAGCATGACTGATCTTCCCGCCGACGCCCTACGGGTCGTCGCGACCATCCCGATCGATCCCGCTCGCGCCACAGAAGCGGCCGCCGCGCTCGCCACCCTCGCCGCGGCGTCGCGCGAGGAGGAGGGCTGCTACGCGTACGACGTCTTCGAGTCCGCGACCACGCCGGGCACGTTCGTGACCGTCGAGGCGTGGCGCTCGCAGGCCGACATGGACGCCCACATGAGCGCGCTCCACATCGGCAAGGCGTTCGAGGTGCTCGGGCCGCGATCGCGGGCGACATCGCGATCCACCCGCTCAAGGCGGTCTGAACCGGCTTGGTGGCCTGTAACGGAACGTGACTACGAAGCGCTGATACGTACGTGACCCGACGACTGATCCCGGCGCTGCTCGCCGCCGTACTCCTGCCTGTCGCCGCCGCGCCGGCCGTGGCGTCCGCTCCCGACCGGTCCCAGCCGGCCCCGCGGACCGCGACACAGGTGCGGATCCTGGACACCACCTCGCCGTTCTCTCCCAACGGCGACGGCACGAAGGACCGGGTCGCGGTGCGCTACCGGCTCACGAGCCAGGCCAGGGTGAGCGTCGAGGTGACGCACCGCGGCAAGACCGTCTTCCGGACCGCCCCGGAGACCACCCGCGCCGGCAAGCGGTCCTTCGCCTGGGCCGGCACCCGCGCCAGCGGCAAGCGCCTTCCCGACGGCCGCTACGAGGTGGTCGTCCGCGCGTCCGCCCACGGCGCCAACCGCACCGACTCGACCGCGGTCGTCGTGCGCACCTCGCCGACCCACCTCGACGCCGGCACCCTCAAGCTCAGCAGCAACACCGTGTACCCCTACGCCAAGGTCATCAACGACGTCGTCGTCGGCAACTTCAACCTCACCAGCCCCCTGGTGGTCGACGGTCTGGATGGCTACTACTACTCGTCGCGCGTGATCGAGAAGCTGCGCGCCCAGGTGCTCGACCGAGCGGGGCGCGTGGTCTCCACGGAGCCGATCACCTCGGCGCCACGCAGCAGCGAGAGGATCGGGGTCGCCACCTGCGTCCCGTGCGGCCGGTTCACCTGGGACGGCCGCGACTCCGCCGGGGTGCGGCAGCCGCCCGGCGCCTACCGGATCCGCGTGGTCCAGGGACGCAACGCCGCCGGGAACGCCCGGGTCCTGTCCGACACGAGGTCGGTCAAGGTCTCCCGCGCTCAGCTAGAGGCGAAGGCAACCATCATCGACCTCGCCGCCGCTGCCACCCCTCGATCGGCGGAGCCGCCGACCGGCGGCTGCATCCTCTGCCCGTACCCGTGCGCGACCACTGCCTCCACTCGGTACCCCGACGGGCTGAGCTTCACCACCACGTCGACGACCTGCCTTCCGACCCTCGGATACTTCACGGTGCGCGTCCCCGGCCGGCGCACGCCGTACGACAGGTTCAGTGTGGCGGCCACCGGCGGACCCTCCACCCCAGGAGCGAGCGCGTCGGCCCAGCTGACGGCCGGGGCCGATTCCCGCGCCACCTGGACGATGACCGGCGACGTGACGACCCCCTCGAGCGACCGCCCGATGTCGTCGAACAGCGAGGTCTACCCTGCCGACTGGCCCGACGCCGTGATCTGGTCGGTCAGGGGCCTGGTGGGCTCCTACGACGTCGCGTCGTTCCAGGTCAGGCTCTTCACGTACGCACCGGTGGCCTGATCAGGCGCGCCTCGGGCGACGTCAGCGGGCCAGCGCTTCTCGCGCGGTGGCGATGACGTCCTCGCGCGACATCCCGCCGCGCCGGGTCAGCTCGTCGACGAGGTGGTCGACGACCAGGGAGATGCCACCGAGCAACGGCGCGATGTCGAGCTCGACCTCGAACTCGCCGTCCTCGTCGTCCTCGTCGGGCGCCTCGACGGCGAGCTCGATCGCACCCTCCTCGACCAGCCTCCCGAAGGCGAGCTGCATAGCATCGCCCACGACTCCCCCTCCGGGGGCCGGCTCCGTCACGCCGTCCAGGATCACCTGGGCGGCTTGGAGTGCTCGGGTGGTGTCGTCCACAGTCTCGTCCATGGGTCCATCGTCCCCCACGGTCACGAACGGACCCGCACCACGGACTTGCCGAGGGTCTTGCGCCGCTCCATGTCGATCAGCGCCTGCCCGAAGTCCTCGAGTGCGTACGTCGTGCCGACCGGCGGCTTGATCACGCCGGACTCCATCATCGGCAGCAGCTCGGCCCACTGCTGCTGCATGTAGCCGGGGCGCATCATCGCGAACGCGCCCCAGCCGACGCCGCGCACGTCGACGTTGTTGAGCAGCAACCGGTTGACCTTGACCTCCGGGATGCCCTGACCGGCGGCGAAGCCGACGACGAGCAGGCGGCCCTGGGTGGCGAGGGAGCGCAGGGAGTCGGTGAAGACGTCACCGCCGACGACGTCGACGATCACGTCGACACCACGACCGCCGGTCAGCTCCTTGACCGAGTCCCGGAAGCCGTCGAGCAGGACCGTCTCGTCGGCGCCCGCGTCGCGAGCGATCGCCGCCTTCTCCTCGGTGCTCACGACGGCGATGGTGCGCGCGCCGTACCCCTTGGCGACCTGGATGGTCGCCGTGCCCACGCCACCGGCGGCGCCATGCACCAGCACGGTCTCACCCTCACGCAGGTTGCCGCGCTCCGCCAGCGCGAAGTGTGCGGTCAGGTAGTTCATCGGCAGCGCGGCGCCCTGGTCGAAGGAGAGGCTGTCGGGCAGCGCGAACGTCGTGTCGGCGGGGCTGGCGACCACGTCGGCGGCGTTGCCGTAGCCGGCCACGCCCGCGACCCGCTGGCCGGGAGTGAACCCTTCGGGGCCGGAGAGGACCACGCCGGCGAAGTCGACGCCGAGCGTGAACGGCGGCTCCGGCTTCAGCTGGTACTCCCCCTTGCTCAGCAGCAGGTCGGGGAACGAGATGCCGACGCTGTGCACCTCGACCAGCACCTCACCGGGCTGCGGCGTGGGCTCGGGCACGTCGTTGACGACGACATCAGCGGGACCGGTGGGCGTGACGACCTGGACAGCGCGCATGCGATCGAGGCTAGCCGGAGCTCAGCGGGGCGCGACGAGCCGGTTCATCTCGAAGTGCATCGGGTCGGTGTAGCTCCAGTCGCCGCCCCAGCCGAAGCCCCAGCTCTTGAAGATGGCCACCACGTCCCGGTCGATCTCGCCGACCGTGCCGCGCTCGTTGCCGGCGACGTTGAGGTCGAGCGCCAGGCCGAACGCGTGGTTGGAGAGCTTGGTGGAGCCCGCGATGAAGCGCGGGTAGTAGCACCCGGCGTAGTCGTCCAGATGGATCTTGTCGGCCAGGTTGCGGGCCACCACCTCCTCGAGCGCGGCCCGCAGCTGCGGGAAGATCAGCTTGTTGCAGGTGACGTTGCCGAGGATCGGCACGGGCTCGGTGGTGATGTGCGAGGCCACCCAGTCCGGGTCGGGCGCGATCTTGCCGCCACCCAGCACCGAGTAGCGGTAGACGCCGACCGCGTCGGCGATGGTGCCGACGACCACGGCGGTCTGGACGACATTGGGGTCGAGCCCGTAGCGCGCGACCGCGTCGGTCATCTGCGCGGCCGCGCCGGAGCCCTGCAGGGCCTGCTCGATGGGCTTCTTGAGGGTGTCGGGCGCGGCCCCGCCCGTGCGGATCAGCAGCGCGTTGCCCGCGACCATGTCGAGGTCCGGGATCCAGCTGTCGTTGACGACCGCGTCGACCAGCGGCGCCTGCGGTGCGTACGCGCCGATGTGCACCGGCGGGGCGTCATCGGTGCTGCCGAGGCCGACGAACCCGTTGCCGTCCACCGGCAGGCGCTTGACGAGCGGCTTGTCGATGGCGAGCTCGCCGGCGGCCACCCGGTCCCAAATGTCCTGGCTCTCCGCCACTCCGAGGGTCGTGTAGTTGCGGTACGTCGCCGGGTCGACCGCGGCGACCTGGAGGGTTCGGTTCTGTACGACAACCTGGGCGAGCGCGATCGGCATCACGTCCTGGACGTGCTCGAGTCGCTTGATCGCGGAGATGGTGCGCGCGTCGATCGTCTCGGAGCCGGTGACCACGATGTCGGGGTAGCCGACGACGCCGCTGCGCGGTCCGGGCTCCTTGACCGCGTGCGCCGGGTCCAGGGTCGGGCCGCTCGACGGCGACGCCGAGTCCGGCATCGACCCGCTCGGCGAGCTCCCGGCAGTGCTGGAGCCCGGATCGGACGGCTCCTCTTTGGCGTCGGACCCGGATCCGTCACACCCCGCGCTCAGGGTGGCGGTGAGGAGCGCGCCGACGACCGCGAGCGCGCCACGGCGTACGCGTCCCGTGGCGCTCCTCTGTCTCCCGGATCCCCCCGACCTCACCGAGCAAGGGTAGGCGGGCCCGCCAGGGCGCGTCAGTCGGTCACGCCGACCAGAGCACCGCTTCGTTGGTCAGGTCGGCCGGCGTGTAGACGCCGGTCAGGTCCGGACGACGACCGAACAGGTCGGTCAGCGCGCGGACGTGGCTCAGGGCGCGGACCTCGGCGGTCGCCTTCGGGTCCGCGGGCTGCTTCCTCTGGTCCAGTGCTGCGTGCGTCATGGTGCTTCTCCCTCTCCGCCCGAGCGTCGATCGGCCCGAGCGATGATCCAGGTGGCGACGTACGCCGCTCCTGCGGCGAGGAGCTCGACGTACCGGTCGGTGACCAGGAGCAGCCCGAGCGTTCCCACGGACACGACCGTGAAAATCGACCACCACGGGTCGACGTCGGGTTGTCGCTCCTCCTCCACACGAGAAGTCTACTGACTTTATGAACTTACTCAATCATCAGTCTCGGTGGACCCGACGGCTGGCTGCTCAAGGTCGCGGACGACTGGCCGGCCACCCCCGCCGAGGCAGACGCCGAGGAGGACGTGTGGAGCGGGCTGGTGCCGGTGCCGCCGTCGGTGCTCGGGCTCACGCGCCCCGGCGACGCCTGATCTCGGCGTTGATGGCCGGGACGACCTCGTGCAGGTCGCCGATCACGGCGTGCGACGCCTTGGTGACCATCGGTGCGTCCGGGTCGGTGTTGATCGCCAGGATGGTCTTGGCCGACGAGCAGCCGGCCCAGTGCTGGATGGCGCCGCTGATGCCGCACGGGATGTAGAGGTCGGGCGAGATCCGGGACCCGGTCTGGCCGACCTGCTCGTGGTGCGGTCGCCAACCGAGGGAGGTGACGACCCGGGAGACCCCGAGCGAGCCACCGACCAGCTCGGTCAGCTCCAGCAGGTCGGCGAACCCGTCCGAGCTCCCAGCGCCGCGGCCTGCGCCGACGACCACGCGCGAGGACTTCAGGGTGCCGGACAGGTCCGGCTCCGGCTCCTCGCTCGACACGACCCGGGCGACCAGATCTGCGGCGGCGATCTCGGGCACGTGGGCCAGCACCTCGGCGGGACCGGATGTCTCCGCGGGCGCCGCCTCGACAGCGTGCCCAGCCACGGTGAAGACCGCGGGCCGGTCGGACAGGCGCATCTCCTCCAGCGCCGCACCGCCGACCACCTGGCGGGTGACCACGAACGGGGAGAGACCACTGAAGGACAGCACGTTGGCCGCCATCGCCACACCCTCGCGAGCGGCGAGATGCGCCATCACCTCGTTCCCGCGCGGGGTGCCCGCGGCCATCACGACGACCGATGAACCCCGGACGCTCTGCACGCCGGCGGCCCAGGCGGCGCCGGCGTACGACGCGAAGGCGTCGCCGGTCAGCGCGTGCACGGTGCGGACGCCGTACGACGCGAGCGTCGCGACCAGGCCTTCCGACGGCTCGCCGACGACGACGGCGTCCACCGGGACACCACCGCCCGCGGCCGCCAGGGAGCGGGCGAACGTGATCGCCTCGCGGGACACCTCGACCGCCTCTCCCGTGGGGGTGGTCTCGACGAGCACCACGATCATCGGGCCAGCACCCCCAGCTGCTCGAGCAGGTCGACCACGGCCGGCGCCGCGTCGGCGCCCTTGCCGAGGATCTGGACGTCGGACGGGGTGGGCGGCGGGAGCAACAGCCGGACCCGCGACGGCCCGGTGGGCTCGGCGGTCGGCTGGCGTTCGGCGACAGCGACCTTCTTGGCCTTCATCCGGCCGGGGACGGTCGGATAGCGCGGCTCGACGCCGCCCTCGAGGACGGTGATGACAGCGGGTAGTGGCACCCGGTAGGTCTCGTGGCCGTCGGGTCCGGCGCCACTGGCCGTCACCTCCGCCCCGTCGACGGAGACGGTGCTGACCCCGTTGACGACCGGCCAACCCAGCTCGTACGCGAGCCGGATGCCGACCTGGAAGTCGCCGCTGTCAGCGGCGTCGTTGCCGAGCAGCACCAGGTCGTGATCCCGGGCGACGGCCGCGACCTCACGGGCGACGTCGGCCGGACCGAAGGTCTGTGCATCGGCGATGACATGGACCGCTGCGGTGCAGCCGACAGCGAGGGCGGCGCGCAGCTGCTCGACCGCGTCGGCGTCGCCGAGGGTGAGCACGGTCGCCGTACCCCCGGTCGCTGCGGCGATCTGGACCGCGAGCTCGACGGCGCACTCCTCGTGCGTGCTCGTCGTGAAGCCGGCGTACCTGCCGTCGACCGCCTGGCCGTCCTCGGTCAGGACCACCTCGCTCGACGAGTCGACGACCCGCTTGATGCAGACGAGAACCTTCACTGCCGCACCTCCTGGCGTCGTCGGGCAGCGGTGAGCAGGCAACCGATTTCGGAGCACGAACGAGCCGAAACGGTTGCTGACGCACCGCCGGGCGGCGCCGACACGGTCATCGGATGCGCTCGTTCGCCGGGTCGAGGAGGGCGGTCGCGTCGACGGAGCCGACGGTGACCGGGTAGAGCTCCTCCATGTAGGAGACGGTCAGCCGGTTGCCGATGGACGCCTCGGCGGGCGGCAGGTAGGCGAGCAGGACGTGCTTGCCGAGCGACGGCGCAGAGCCGGCAGAGGTGACGTAGGGGTGGTGGCCGTGGCCGTCGGTGAGCGGCTCACCTGTGGCGCTCAGGATCGGCTCGCCGCCCAGCATGTAGCGCTTCACGCCGCTCGCCGAAGTGTGGTCGTCGACGGTGAGGGTGCAGAGCACGGACTGGACCGCACTGTCCCGCTGCGCCAGGTAGGCGTCGCGGCCGACGAAGTCGGCGGCCTTCACCTTCGGTCGCTGCATGCCCGCCTCGACGATCGTGCGCTCCGCGTCGAGCTCGGCGCCGTACGCGCGGTAGCCCTTCTCGAGCCGGCCGGTGGTTCCGTAGACACCGATCCCGACCGGTACGGCGCCGTGGTCGACGCCGGCCTCGAGCAGCGTCTCCCAGAGCGCGGCCGCGTCGTCCATCGCGACGTACAGCTCCCAGCCGAGCTCGCCGACGTACGAGATACGCGAGGCCAGGACGGGCGTGCCTCCCACGGTGATCACGCGGCAGGTGAGGAAGCCGAATCCCTCGTCGGACACGTCGTCGTCGGTCAGGCCGCTGAGGATGTCGCGGGCCCTCGGGCCCCACAGGCCGATCGTCGAGACCTCGTCGGTGTGGTCGGTGATCGTGGTGGCGCCGTCGACGGGCAGCTGGCTGCCGAACCACTGCAGGTCGGCCCGGCCGTGCGCACCGCCGGTAACGACCCGGAAGTGGTCGTCGCCCAGGCGCATCACGGTCAGGTCGGAGAGGAAGCCGCCCTTCGCGTCGAGCACCGGGGTGTAGATGACCTTGCCGAGCGCGACATCGCACTGCGCGACGCAGGTGCGCTGCACGGCGTCGAGGGCGCCGGGTCCGGTGATGTCGAAGACCTGGAACGCTGTCAGGTCGATCACGCCGGCGGCTTCACGCAGCCGCAGGTGCTCGGCGTTGATGATCGGGCTCCACCAGCGCGCGTCCCACTCGTGCTCGCGCGGGAGTACGGCGTCGCCGTACTGCTCGAGCAGGCCGGCGTTGGACTCGTACCAGTGCGGCCGCTCCCAGCCCGCGGTCTCGAAGAACATCGCGCCGAGCTTCTGCTGCGACGCGTGCATCGGGGACAGCCGCTGGTCGCGATCGGACTCGTACTGCTCCGCCGGGTGGACGATCCCGTAGGTCTTGATGAACGCCTCGGTGGTGCGCAGCCGGGTGTGCTCGCGACGCATCTGGTGCGGGTGGAAGCGGGCGACGTCGCTGTGGTGGACGTCGATCTCGCTGTGTCCGTGGGTCATCCACTCGGCGACCGCGCGACCGACGCCGGGGCCCTCCTTGATCCAGACCGCGGCCGCGGTCCAGAGGCCCTTGACCAGGCTCTCGCCGAGGATCGGGTTGCCGTCACACGTCAACGACAGCAGTCCGTTGATCGCGTAGCGCATCTCCGCGCCCTCGGCACCGAGCAGCTCGGGCATCAGCTCGTAGGCCTGCTCGAGCTGCGGGTCGAAGTCGTCGGAGGTGAAGGGCATCTCGGTCGGCGACAGCTTGGCCTGCTCGATCGAGGGGATGTCCTCCGGCTCGTGCAGGATCGCGCGGTGCGCGTAGGAGCCGACCTCCATGTCGGCGCCGTGCTGGCGCTCGTAGCAGAACGTGTCCATGTCGCGGATGATCGGGAACGCGATCTCGCCCTCGCGCTCGGCGAGCTGCGGGCACGGGCCGACGCTGATCATCTGGTGCACCGCAGGAGTCAGCGGGATCGAGATCCCGGCCATGTCGCCGATCTTGGGGCTCCACACGCCGCACGCGATCACGACGTACGCCGCCTCGATGTCGCCGCCGTCGGTGCGCACCCTGCGGATGCGACCGTCCTCGACGTCCAGGCCGACGACCTCGACGGTGGGTACGACGGTCAGCGCGCCGCTCGCGAGCGCGCTCTCGCGCATGATCGTGCCGGCGCGCAGAGAGTCGACGACGCCCACGCTCGGCGTCCAGAACGCACCGATGAACTGGTCGGTCTCGATGAAAGGGACCTTCTCCTTCACGAACTCCGGTGAGACCAGCTCGGCCTCGATGCCCCAGGCCCTGGCGCTCGACATCCGTCGGCGCAGCTCCTCCATCCGCTCCTCGGTCCGGGCCAGCTCGAAGCCGCCGGACTCGGTGAAGACGCCCATCTCCTGGTACTGCCGCATCGAGTCGAGCGTCAGGTCCGTGATCTCGCGGGAGTGGTCCACCGGGAAGATGAAGTTGGAGGCGTGGCCCGTCGAGCCGCCCGGGTTGGGCAGCGCTCCCTTGTCGAGCTGCACGATGTCGCGCCAGCCGAGCTCGGCGAGGTGGTGCACGAGGCTGTTGCCGACGATGCCGGCGCCGATCACGACGACCTTCGCCGTGGCGGGGACGGTGGCCATGATGCGCTCCTGTCGGATGTTGCGTAATACGCAACGGAGTTCGTAATACGAAACCACCTCAAGGATCACCCGGGCCCGGCCGGAAGGTCAAGGCCCGTTGCGGGTTTCCCCGGCTGACCGGTGAATGCCGCACGACACGCCGCCGCCCATCGGCGTGTCGCACGGGTTTCCCCGGCCGACCGGGGAAACCCGCACGCCCGATCACGCAATGGCGGCTCAGCCGAGCCAGGCGTCGACCTTGTCCTGGTTCTCGTCGATCCACTTCGCGGCGGCGTCCTCGGGCTTCATGCCGTCCTCGGAGATGTACTTCGCCACGACGTTCTGGTCGTCGTTGGTCCACTGGAAGTTCTTGACCAGGTCGACCGCCGCGCCCCCCTCGTCGGCCCACGAGGTCGACACGACCTTCTGCAGGGTGGTCTCCGGGTAGTCGCAGTCGACCTTGGCCGGGTCGTCCTGGCAACCGTCGGTGTACTCCGGCAGCTTCACCCGCTGGAGGTCGATGTCGGCGAAGAGCCACTGCGGCTCGTAGAAGTAGCCGATCAGGAACTCCTTGTTCTTCTCCGCCTGCTGGAAGGCCGTGATGCTGGCCGCCTCGCTGCCGGAGAAGACCACCTTGTAGTCAAGGCCGAGGTTGCTGACGATCGACTCGTCGAACTGGACGTACGACGGGTCCGCGCCCAGGAACTGACCCTTGCCGCCGGACTCGCTGGTGGCGAAGTCCTTGGCGTAGCTGTTCAAGTTGTTCCAGTCCAGGATGTCCGGGTGCGCCTTGGCGAGCCACGGCGGGACGTACCAGCCGATGATGCCGACGTTGCCGGTCTCACCGAACGCCTCGGCGCTACCGTCGCCCTTCTCGGCGAAGAACTTCTTCTCGAGGTCGGGGTGGCCCCAGTCCTCCATGACGACGTCGACCTCGCCGGTGCCGAAGCCCTGCCAGGAGACGTCCTCCTTCAGCTCCTTGTAGTTCACCGTGCAGCCGAGCTCGGTCTCCATGAGCGTGCCGACCACGTAGGCGTCCGCCTCGTAGCCGACCCAGGGGTTCACCGCCATGTTGACGTCGCCACAGTCCCCGGCAGCTGCGGCCTTCGACTCGTTCTCCTTCGTCTGGTCGGCGATCGACCCGCCGCCGTCACTGCCGCAGGCACCGAGCGCGAGCGTCGCGCACGCCGCGACCGCAGCAAGGCCGGCCCCCCGCTTCCATCCGATCCGCGTGTTCCGCATTCCATCTCCTTCGTGGGTCGCGTGTGCGATCTCTGTTCCGAGCCCTGGAGGCGACGCCATCAGGCCGCCATTCCGCGCCACCACGACCGCTTGGTCGGGTCCTTCGCGACCGCGTCGTTCAGTGCCGCCGCGCGCATGATCCGGTCGAGCATGATCCCGAGCAGCACGATCGTGATGCCGGCCGCGGCCCCCTTACCCCACTCCTCGGAGCGAGACGTGCCCAGCACCACGTCGTACCCCAGGGCCTGCGCGCCGACCAGCCCGCCGATCACGACCATCGACAGCACGTAGAGCAGACCTTGGTTCGCCGCGAGCACGAGTGATCCCCGGGCCATCGGCAGCTGCACCTTGGTGATCTCCTGCCACCTCGTGCAGCCGGTCGACCGCGACGCCTCGATGGTGGTCACCGAGACGCCCTTGACGCCGTCGGCGACGAGCTTGATCGCGGCCGGCGCGGCGTACACGACGCCGGCGAAGATCGCGGTGAAGCGTGACGGACCGAAGAGCCCGAGCACCGGGATCAGGTAGACGAACGGCGGGATGGTCTGGCCGGCGTCGAGGAAGGGCCTCAGGACCACGTCGGCGACCCGCGCCCGCGCCATCCAGACCCCCAGGACCACCGCCAGCACCATGACCAGGATCGTGCCGACCAGCACCATCGTCAGGGTCAGCATCGTGTCGTGCCAGAGCCCGAAGAACCGGATGCCGGCGAGGCAGACCACCGCAGGCACGACGCCTCGGATGCCGCCGAAGACGAACGCCAGCGCCACGATCGCCGCCCCCACGAGCCACCAGGGCGACTCGGCCAGCAGCTCCTGGAGCGGGTTGAGCAGGGCCGTGCTAACCCCGTCGACCATGGCCTGGGTGACGCCGTGGAAGGTGTCGGTCACCCAGGTGAAGAAGGAGTCGACGGCGTCGGCCAGCCGGGGACCCCACGAAGTCTCGCGGAACTCGGCGGCCCAGAAGGACTGCCGCGAGACGTAGACGGCGACCAGCGCCAGGACGCCGGTGACAGCGAGGACGATACGACGCAGCCGGACGTCGACGCCGCCGCGGGCCGCCTTCTCCGACGCCTCGCTCGCCGCGGTCGTGGTGCGGTCGAGCATCACCGCCATCACCACGATCAGCATGCCGGGCACGAACGCGCCGCCGACGTCGTTGCGGACCAGACCCTGGAGGACGGGCTGACCGAGCCCGGGACCGTCGACGAAGGCCGCGATCGTCGCCATCGACAGCGCCGCCATGATGGTCTGGTTGAGACCGACCACGATCGTCGCGCGCGCCATCGGCAGCTGCACCTTGGTCAACCGCTGCCACCGGGTCTGTCCCGACGAGTCGGTGGCCTCGATCGTCGTCGTCGACACCGAGCGGATCCCGTAGCCGGCGATCCTGATGATCGGCGGCAACGCGTAGATCAGCGTGCACACGACCGCCGTCGAGGCGCCGATGCCGAAGAAGAGCACGACCGGGCTCAGGTAGACGAACGTGGGAAGGGTCTGCATCAGGTCCAGGATCGTGGTGAGGATCGCGGTGCCCGTGCGTCCGGCCGTGCCGTAGTAGACGGCCAGCGGCAACCCGAGCACCACCGCCGCGGCGACGGCCACGAACGTCACGATCAGCAGGTCCATCGAGTCCGACCAGTAGCCGAAGAGGCCGAAGGAGAAGAACGACGCCGCCACCAGGATCGCGATCCGCCAACCGGCGACCGCGAGCCCGAGCCAGGTGGCGATGGCGGTGACGCCGAGCCAGCCGATCTGCGGCACCGGCCGGGGCAGGTCGGGGATCGAGATCATCCGCGACGCCCAGTCGAACACCGAGCCGAACCACTCCCCGAGGTTGTAGGTCAGCTGCACGACCGGGTTGCTGTCCCGGCTCGCGAGGACGGAGTTGCGGAAGTCGGTGAGCTGGTTCTGGACATCGGAGTGCTCACGGATCGGCACGGCCAGCGTGTTCTGTCCCTTGGTGAACGCCCACACGACGATCCACACCGCCACGACCACCAGCGCCCAGGCCCAGCGCGGCAGCGAGCGGCGCTCGGGCGGCGGAGGGGCCTCCGCGCCCGGCTCCGTCGGCGCCGGCGCGAACGTCAGGCTCATTCCTCCTCCTCGGCGACCACGACCCGGAGGATCGCGTCGGCGTCCACGATGCCGACCAGGCGCCCGTCGTCGACCACGCGGACCGGGTGCTCGGAGGCGAGCGCCGCCCGCGCGGCCTGCCGCACGATCGTGGTCGAGGTCATCACGGGGCCCTCGGTCGAGTCGTCCGGCCGGGGCTCACGCATCACCCACTTCAACGTGAGGACGTGGGACTTCGGGACCTCGGACGTGAAGTCCTTGACGTAGTCGTCGGCGGGGGCTCCGACCACCTCGTCCGGCGTACCGATCTGCACCAGGGCTCCGTCGCGCATGATCAGGATCCGGTCGCCGAGCTTGAGCGCCTCCTGCAGGTCGTGGGTGATGAAGACCATCGTCTTGCCGAGCTCGTGGTGGAGCCGGATCACCTCGTTCTGCATGTCCCGACGGATCAGCGGGTCGAGCGCGGAGAACGGCTCGTCGAAGAGCAGCAGCGACGGGTCGTTGGCCAACGCCCGCGCCAGCCCGACGCGCTGCTGCATGCCGCCGGAGAGCTGGTCGGGATAGGACTTCTCGTAGCCGGATAGGCCGACCAGCTTGACGATCTCCTCCGCCTTCGCGCGGCGCTCCTTCTTCTTGACCCCGCGGATCTCCAACCCGTAGCCGACGTTGTCGATCACCTGGCGGTGCGGCAGCAGGCCGAAGTGCTGGAAGACCATCGAGGTGTGCGTGCGCCGCAGCTCGCGCAGCTCGCGCTCGTTGGCCTTGGTCATGTCGTGGCCGTCGATGACCACCTGCCCGGAGGTCGGCTCGATCAGCCGGGTCAGGCAGCGGACCAGGGTGGACTTGCCGGAGCCGGACAGGCCCATGACCACGAACACCTCGCCCGGCGCGACGTCGAAGGAGACGTCCTTGACGCCGACCACACAGCCGGTCTTCTCCTTGAGGTCCGCACGTGAGAGGTCGGCGTCCGGCGTACCGATGACGTCGTCGGCGCCCTTGCCGAAGATCTTCCAGAGGTTACGCACCGACAGGGCTGCGTCCGTGCTGCTCGCGGCCGTGGTCGGCTCCGACGCGGTGACTGCACTCATGACAGATCCTCCTGGTTGCGGCTGTCGCCGGGCGGATAGAGGGGCATGCCGTCGCGGTAGCGGTAGTACGGCACGTCGGCGGGCGGGAGCGGCGTGTTGCCCGCGATCAGGTCCGCGGCCTTCTCGGCGACCATCATCACGGGGGCGTAGATGTTGCCGTTGGTGACGAACGGGAAGACCGAGGCGTCGACGACCCGCAGGCCTTCGAGTCCGTGCACCTTCATCGTGGCCGGGTCGACGACGGCCAGCTCGTCGGTGCCCATCTTGGCCGTGCACGACGGGTGCAGCGCGGTTTCTGCGTCCGCGCGCACCCAGTCGAGGATCTGCTCGTCGGTCTCGACGTCCTTGCCGGGCGACAGCTCGCCGTCGTTGTACGGCGCGAAGGCGGGCTGGTTGAGGATGTCGCGCGCGACCCGGATCGCCTCGACCCACTCACGCTGGTCGTTGTCGGTCGACAGGTAGTTGAAGAGCAGCGACGGATGCACCTTCGGGTCCCGGCTCTTGATGCGCACGTGGCCGCGGGTGTCGGCGTACATCGGCCCGATGTGCACCTGATAGCCGTGCCCCTCGGTCGGCGCGGACCCGTCGTACCGGATCGCGACCGGCAGGAAGTGGAACATCAGGTTGGGGTAGTCGACGTCCTCGTTGCTGCGCGCGAAGCCACCGCCCTCGAAGTGGTTGGTGGCGCCGAGTCCGCGGCGGTGGACCAGCCACTGGTAGCCGATGCCCGGACGCTTGCGCCACTTCAGGCCGGGAGCGATCGAGACCGGCTGCTTGGAGGCGTACTGGATGTAGACCTCGAGGTGGTCCTGGAGGTTCTCGCCGACGCCGGGGAGGTGGTGCAGGAGCGGGACGCCCTGTTGCTTGAGCAGTGTCTCGTCGCCGACTCCGGAGAGCTGCAGCAGCTGTGGAGTGTTGATGGCGCCGCCGCACAGGATGACCTCGCCGGCGGCGACGCTGCGGTGCAGGCGGCCGGCGCGGAGGTAGTCGACGCCGACCGCACGCTTGCCGTCGAAGCGTACGGCGGTCGCCATCGCGAGCGTCTCGACCGTGAGGTTCTTGCGGTGCCGGACCGGATGCAGGTACGCGCGGGCGGCGGAGAGCCTGCGCCCACGGTGGAGGTTGCGGTCGAACTTCGCAAATCCCTCCTGGCGGTAGCCGTTGACGTCGTCGGTGCGTGGGTAGCCCGCTTCGACGGTCGCGTCGAAGAACGCCGAGAAGAGCGGGTTGTCGGCCGGCCCGCGCTCCAGGACCAGAGGTCCGTGGCCGCCGCGCCAGTCGTCGGCGCCGCCTCTGCCGTCTTCTCCGAGGCAGTTCTCCATCTTCTTGAAGTAGGGCAGGCAATGGAGGTAGTCCCACTCCTCCATCCCCGGCTCGGCCGCCCAGCGCTCGTAGTCGAGCGGGTTGCCGCGCTGGAAGATCATCCCGTTGATCGAGCTCGACCCGCCGAGCACCTTGCCGCGGGCGTGGAACACCCTGCGGTTGTTGAGGTTCGGCTCCGGGTCGGTCTCGTACTTCCAGTCGTAGAGGCGGTTGCCGATCGGGAAGGGCAGCGCCGCCGGCATGTGGATGAACGGGTCGATCCGGAAGTCCGATCGCCCGGCCTCGAGGACGAGGACCGACGTCGCAGGATCCGCGGACAGGCGGTTGGCGAGCGCGCACCCGGCAGAGCCGCCACCCACGATGACCACGTCGTACCGATCTGCACCCATGCCCGCCGCCCTAGCCCTGGAACCAGCGTTGCTCTGTCGGCCGGATGTTGTGCCAGACGTGTTTGGTCTCGCGGTACTCCGCCAGCCCGGCCTCACCGAGTTCGCGCCCGAACCCCGACTGCTTGTAGCCGCCCCACTCCGCCTGCGGCACGTACGGGTGGTAGTCGTTGATCCAGACCGTGCCCATCCGCAGCCGGCCCGCGACTCGTTGGCCCTTGCCGGCGTCCTGGGTCCAGACCGCGCCGGCCAGGCCGTAGATGCTGTCGTTGGCGATGCGTACGGCGTCGGTCTCGTCGGTGAACGTCTCGACGGTCAGCACCGGGCCGAACGACTCGTCCTGGGTGACCGACATGGCGCTGGTGCAGCCGTCGAGGATCGTCGGCAGGTAGTAGAAGCCGTCGGCCAGAGCCGGGGCGTCGGGCCGAGCACCGCCGGCCCGGAGCACCGCGCCCTCGGCGACCCCGCGCGCGACATACGCCTCGACCTTGTCGCGGTGCGCGGCGCTCGTCAGCGGACCGGTCTCCGCCTTGTCGTCGAACGGGCCACCGAGCCGGATCGCCTGTGCGCGCTCCACCAGCCGGTCGACGAACTCGTCGTGGATCGACTCCTCGACGACCAGCCGCGCCCCGGCCGAGCAGACCTGCCCCGAGTGCAGGAAGACCGCCGTGAGCGCGAAGTCGAGGGCGACCTCGAGGTCGGCGTCGGCGAACACCACGTTGGGGTTCTTGCCGCCGAGCTCGAGCGCCACCCGCTTCACCGTCCCGGCCGCGGCTGCCATCAGCCGCCGGCCCGTCTCCAGACCGCCGGTGAAGGAGACCAGGTCGACCCGCGGATCGGCCGACAGCGGTGCGCCGGCGGTCGCACCGGCGCCGAGGACCAGGTTGCCCACGCCGGCCGGCAGCCCGGCCTCGGCCAGCAGCCGCATCAGGTGGATCGCCGTGTGCGGCGTCAGCTCGCTGGGCTTGAGCACGAAGGTGTTGCCGGCCGCTAGACAGGGAGCGACCTTCCACGAGACCTGCAGGAGCGGGTAGTTCCAGGGTGTGATCAGGGCGCAGACCCCCACCGGCTCGTGCACGATCCTGCTGACGACGTCCGGGTTGCCGGTGTCGACGACCCGCCCGGCGTCCTCGGCCGCGACCCGGCCGTAGTGGCGGAAGACCGCGACCACGTCGGTGATGTCGTAGCGGCTCTCGACCAGGCGCTTGCCGGTGTCGAGCGACTCCATCCGGGCCAGGTCCTCGGCGTCGCGCTCGAGCAGGTCGGCCAGCCTCATCAACAGGTCACCGCGCTCACGGGCCGACGCCTCCGGCCAGGGCCCGCCGCGGAAGGCGGCGTACGCCGCGGCGATCGCGGCCTCGGTGTCCTCGGCCCCCGCCTCGTCCACCTCGGCGACCAGCACACCGTCGGCCGGACATCGGATCTCACGGCGTGCTCCACCCCGCGCGCTCACCCACGCGCCGTCAAGGTAGAGCTCGGCCACTCGGACTCACTCCCCGCACGACCACTCAGTTGCGTATCACGCAACCAATTGCTTGTCGCGCAACCGGTTCTTTGACCCGAGGATGGAGTCAGGCACCCGGCACGTCAAGGGCAACGGGCGCGCTGTAACCCAACCTTGTTGTCAGCCCACCGTCAGCGCTGGCCCCAGCCGAGGCGGTGGGAGACCTCCGCGGCGGCCTCGACGAGCAGTCGTACGACGTCGCCGACCCGCTCCTCGGGCAGCCGGAACGTCGGCCCGGACACGCTCATCGAGGCGACCACGTCGCCGTGCGCGTTGCGGATCGGGGCGGCCACGGCGGTGAGTCCCTCCTCCAGCTCGTCGACCGCGACGGCGTACCCCTGCTCGCGCACCAGAGCCAGCTCCTCGCGGAGCTTGCCCTTCTTGGTGATCGTGGTCGCGGTGTAGCGCGAGAGCGTGCCGAGCAGCTCCTTGACCTGGGCGTCGTCGAGGCCGCTGAGCAGCACTTTGCCGTTGCTGGTGGCGTGCAGCGGGATGTGCTGACCGACCCAGTTGTGCGGCTGCAGCGCCGAGGAGCCGGCGATCTGGTCGAGGTAGAGCGCGGAGCTCTCGGAGAGGACGGCGATATTGACCGTCTCCCCGGTCTCGGCCGCGAGCTGACGACACAGCGGCCGGGCCTCCTGCACCAGGTCGAGCCGGGCAGTCGTCGCGCCCGCGAGACGGAGCACCCCGACACCGAGGCGGTAGCGGCCGCGCTCGGCAGTCTGCTCGACGAGGCGGTGCGCCTCGAGCGTGGTGACCAGACGGAAGGCGGTGCTCTTGTGGACGCCGAGCTCGACGGCGATCTCGGTGACCCCGGCCTCGCCGACCCGGGCCAGCACCTCGAGGATGGTGAGCGCGCGGTCAACAGACTGGACACCCGCGCTGCCCTCGCTCATGTGCGGGACACTAGCGCAGCAGTTGTTGCGTATCGCAGACTGCGTTTCGGCCAGCGCAACGCTCTGGACAGAACTGAAAGGCTGCCCTCGTGCCCAGTCTCGCCATCCCGACCACCGCCGCGGGTGACTACGTGCTCATCCTCTCCTGCCCGGACCGTCCGGGCATCGTGCACGCCGTGTCCGGCTTCCTGGTCGCGCGCGGCGGCAACATCGTCGAGAGCCAGCAGTTCGGCGACCGGCTGACCAACCGCTTCTTCATGCGCATCGACTTCGAGGTACCCGGCGCGACCGACGCGGTGGCCATGCGGGAGGAGTTCGCGCCCGTGGCCGAGGAGTTCGAGATGCGCTTCGAGCTCTGGGACGCAGCCGCGCCGTACCGCACGCTGATCATGGTCTCCAAGCACCTGCACTGCCTCAACGACCTGCTCTTCCGGACCAGCACCGGGTCGTTGCAGATCGAGATCCCGGCGGTCGTCTCGAACCACCCGGACGCCGGCGCCCTGGCCGCGTCGTACGGCGTCCCCTTCCACCACGTCCCCGTGACCCCCGAGACGAAGCCGGACGCCGAGGCCGAGCTGATGCGGCTGGTCGAGTCGTACGACGTGGACCTGGTCGTGCTGGCCCGCTACATGCAGGTGCTGTCCGACGGGCTCTGCCGCGAGCTGTCCGGGCGAGCGATCAACATCCACCACTCGTTCCTGCCGAGCTTCAAGGGCGCCAAGCCCTACCATCAGGCCTTCGATCGCGGCGTCAAGCTGGTCGGCGCGACCGCGCACTACGTCACCGGCAACCTGGACGAGGGCCCGATCATCGAGCAGGACGTGATGCGCGTCGACCACGGCTACGACCAGGACCAGCTGGTCTCGGCCGGCCGCGACGTCGAGGCCCAGGTCCTCTCCCGTGCCGTGAAGTGGCACTCCCAGTCGCGGGTGCTGCTGAACGGCTCGCGGACGGTCGTCTTCCGCTGACCCTCTCCGACTGCGGCGACCAGATCGCGGTCGAGGCCGACCCCGCGGGACGCCGTACGACGGGCCGATGGACGTGGAGCCTGACTGCAGCGACATCGCTACGCCGCTCGAAGCGTCCGGCTCCGCCGGACTCGCGCTCGAGTGCGTCGGCGAACCTCGCCGCGGAGGGGGCGGCAACTTACGTGGACGGCGGTCTCGAGACGGTGCAGGACTCCCCGAGGACGCGCTCGAGAACTGGCTCGACGAGGAGTTTGCCGAGGTGCCGGAGGACGGCTACCGGGTCGAACGGGTGGACGACGGGCGCGTCCTGCTCTCGTACGACGTCGACGACCGGACCCGGGTCGCGGTCGTCGTCCACGACGACATCACGTCCTTCCCTGGTGCCGAGCACTGCGACTGGCAGGACGTCACCTGGCTTCGGCTGCGCCCAGATGCCGAGTCGGCGCTAGTTGACCCTCGAGTCGGCGCAAAGTGACCCATGCAGGTATCACTTTGCGCCGACTCGCGGGTCATTCTGCGCCGACTCGACCGCTAGTCGCCCAGCTCCGCCCGCCGGCGTACGACGTACTCCTCGAGCTCCTGCCGGATCGCGTCGTCGAGGGCCGGCTGCTCGTACTCGTCGAGCTTCTTCTGGTACAGCTCGGTGGCGCGGGCGGCGGTGTCCTTGGCGCCGTTGCGCATCCAACGCTCGTAGTTCTCCGACGACGAGAGCATCGGGCGGTAGAAGCAGGTCCGGAAGCGCTCCATCGTGTGCATCGCACCGAGGAAGTGGCCACCGTGGCCGACCTCCTCGTGCGCGCCGAAGGCCAGCGACGCCTCGTCGATCTCCAGCGGGGTGAACTCGTGCTGGAGCATCTGCACCAGCTCCACGTCGATCACGAACTTCTCGTAGCCCGCGACCAGCCCGCCCTCGAGCCAGCCGGCGGAGTGCATGACGTAGTTGGCGCCGGCGAGGAACGTCGGCAGCATCGTCATCAGGGCCTCGTAACCGGCCTGCGCGTCCGGCACCTGCGAGGACGTCAGTCCGCCACCGGTACGGAACGGCAGGTTGAAGTGCCGCGCGATCTGCCCGGTGCAGAGCAGCCCGATGCCGGACTCCGGCGTACCGAACGTCGGCGACCCGGACTGCATGTCGATGTTGGAGAGGAACGACCCGAAGACCACCGGGCAGCCCGGCCGGATCAGCTGCGAGAGCGCGATGCCCGACAGCGCCTCGGCCATCTGCTGCACCAGCGCCGCCGGCACCGTGACCGGCGACATCGCGCCCATCAGGATGAACGGCGTGAGGATGACCGGCTGGTTGGCGAGCGAGTACTCGAACTGCGCTTCGAGCATCCGGTCGTCCCACCGCAGGGGTGAGTTGCAGTTGATCAGGGAGATCAGCGCCGGCGTCTCCTCGATCGACTCCCGTGACCCGAAGAGGATCTCGGTCATCGCGATGGTGTCGCGGGCGTTGACGCCGGAGACCACGTTGCCCATGTAGACCTTGTCGGTCAACGTCTGCAGCGCGTAGGTCATGTCGAGGTGGCGGCTGTCGAGCGGGGTGTCGTTGGGCTCGGTGATCACCCCGCCCGCGGAGTCCATGACCGAGAAGCTCTGTGCGAGCCTCGAGAAGTTGCGGAAGTCGTCCATCGTGCCGTCGCGGCGTACGTCGCCCTGGCGCACGAACGGCGGGCCGTAGACGGCGCTGAAGGCCATCGCGTCGCCACCGATGTGCAGGTTGTGCTCAGGGTTGCGGGCCTGGAGGTCGAACTCCTCGGGCGCCTTGGCCACCTGCTCGAGCACGAAGTCGGGGTCGAGGAAGACCTTGTCCTCCTCCACCCGCTGCCCGGCGGCGCGGAACAGGTCGCGCGCCCGCGCGTCCAGGAACTCGACCCCGATCTCGCTGACCAGCCGACGCCAACCGGCGTCCAGCGTGGCCATCGCGTCCTCCGACAGCACGTCGTAGCGCGGCATCCGGTTGCGGAACATCGACCCTCCAACCTAACCTCATCATGTGGGACTACAGTTCCACATGATGGAACCCGGCACCAGAGGAGCACCGTGACCGACGCGAGCAGCGGCAGCGGAACCCAGGCGGTGGACCGCGCAGCGCAGCTGGTGTCGACCGTCGTGCACGCCGACGCCCCGCTCACCTTCGCCGACCTCCAGGAGGCCAGCGGCCTCGCGAAGTCGACGACCTCGCGGATGCTGACCGCCTTGGAGCGCACCGGTCTGGTCGAGCGCGACGACTCCGGGTCGTACGTCGCCGGCTCGCTCTTCTGGCTGTACGCCGCCCGCCACGACCCGTGGGAGGAGCTGGTCCGGCTGGCCCGCCCCGCGATGGAGCGGATCGGCGAGGACACCTCGGAGACCGTGCACCTGAGCGTCACCCGCGGCGAGAAGGTCGTGCAGGTCGCCCAGGTCGACTCCCGCTACCTGCTCGGCACCCGGGACTGGACCGAGATCGAGGTCCCGCCCCACACGTCCGCGCTCGGCAAGGTCTTCTACGCCTGGGGCGCCCTGCCGGTCCCGCACGGCGAGCTGGAGCAGCTGACCGAGGCGACCGTCGCCGACCCGGCCGCACTGCGCCGCGACGGCATCGCCACCCGCAAGCGCGGCTGGGCGGTCACCCACGACGAGCTCGAGGTCGGCCTCACCGGCATCGCCGTACCCGTCCAGGGTCCGCGCGGTGACGTGGTCGCCGCCCTCGGCATCTCGGGTCCCACCGCGCGGCTCGAGGACCGGCTCGACGAGCTCGGTCGCAACCTGTCGTCCCACGCAGCCGATCTCTCCGGTCTGCTGCGCGGCCGAACCCCCACCCCAGTGAGCAAGGAGGGCGTTGCATGAGTACTCCCGAAGAGATCCTCCAGGGCCTGTACGACGAGACCCTGGTCGGCAATGCGCCGCGCGTCCTCGAGCTGACCGAGGAGGGCCTGATGCTCGACATGGAGCCGCAGACACTGCTCTTCGACGCGCTCATCCCCTCCCTGGAGGAGGTCGGTGCCCGGTTCGAGCGCGGCGACTTCTTCGTGCCCGAGATGCTGATCGCCGGTCGCGCGATGGCCGGCGCGATGGAGCGGCTGCGGCCGCTGCTCGCCGAGACCGGCGTCCAGACCGTCGGCAAGTTCCTGATGGGCACCGTCAAGGGCGACGTCCACGACATCGGCAAGAACCTCGTCAACATCATGCTGGAGGGCGCCGGCTTCGAGGTGATCGACCTCGGCGTCCAGGTCGCACCCGAGAAGTTCGTCGCCGCGATCGAGGAGCACCAGCCCGACATCGTCGGGTTCTCGGCGTTCCTCACCACGACGATGCCGATGTTCAAGGCCAACATGAACGCCCTCGAGAAGGCCGGCCTGCGCGACTCGGTCGTCGTCATGGTCGGCGGCGCCCCGGTCACCCAGGAGTACGCCGACGCGGTCGGCGCCGACGGGTACGCCGCCGACGCCTCGGCCACGGTCAAGAAGGCCAAGGCGCTGCTGCACGAGAAGCGCTCGAAGGTCCCCGCGTAATGGCCGCCAACTCCCCGGCGGAGCCCCTCGAGACCGTCCTGCGCGGCACCGGCGGCGACGTCGTCATCGGCCACGGCCGCCGCTTCTGCCTGATCGGCGAGCGGATCAACCCCACCGGCCGCCGGATCTTCCAGGAACAGCTGCGAGCCGGCGACCTGTCCGCGATCGAGCGCGACGTGTTGGCCCAGGTCGAGGGCGGCGCCGACGTGCTCGACGTCAACATGGGCGTCCCGCTGACCGACGAAGCCGACCTGCTCGCCCGGGCGATCCAGCTCGTGCAGAGCCTCACCGACAAGCCGATCTGCATCGACTCCTCGGTCATCGAGGCGCTCGAGGCCGGGCTGTCGGTCTACCAGGGCCGGGCGCTGGTCAACTCGGTCACCGCCGAGGACGACCGCCTCGCCGCGATCCTCCCGCTGGTCAAGAAATACGGCGCCGCGATCATCGCGCTGCCCAACGACCACGACGAGATCCCGATGGAGGCCGACAAGCGGCTCGACCTGACCGCCAAGATCGTCCGGGTCGCCACCGAGGAGTACGGCATCGCCCAGGCCGACATCGTGATCGACCCGCTGGCGATGCCCATCGGCGCCGACACCAGTACCTCCCTGGTCACCTGGGACACGATGCGCCGGATCCGCGAGGAGTTCGGGGTCAACATGACCTGCGGTGCGTCCAACACCTCGTTCGGCATGCCCGACCGGCACACCCTCGGCGCCGCCTGGCTGCCGATGGCGATGACCGCCGGCCTGACCAGCGCGATCATGGACACGCGTACGCCGCAGATCGTGGAGGCGGTCAAGGCCGCCGACGTGTTCCTCGACCACGACGAGTGGGGCATGGCCTGGATCGCGGCTCACCGCGCGAAGGCGGCCGCGACGGCATGAGCGCTCTATGACCAACGAGGGGGCCGGGCACGACGGGACCGGACGGGTCGAGCTGTCGTTCACGGTGCTCGACCCCGATCCGGAGCGCACCACGCAGCGCGCCGTACGCGTGCCGCCCGGGGTGACCGTCTTCGACTCGGCGTCCTGGAACGGCATCGCGATCGACTCCACCTGCGGCGGCCACGGTCGGCGTCGGCCGCCAGGTGATCCTGCGGCCCGCGATCCAGAAGCGGTACGTCGAGCTCGACGAGCCCAGCCTCACCGACCAGCGCACCGACCTCGGCCGGCTCCTGCAGGCGATCGACGACCTGGAGCCGGTCGCCGACCTCCACGTCCTGCGCCGGCTGCCGACGGTGCTGCGAGCGGCCGACTTCAAGGTCACCGCGGTGATCGTCGACGAGGCGCTCATCGACGTGGAGCCCGGCGACACCACGAAGTCGCAGTACGCCATCGCCTTCGACCTCGGCACGACCACCGTCGTCGCCACTCTCCTCGACGTCGCGACCGGAACCCCTGTCGCTGTGGCGTCGATGCTCAACAGGCAGCAGCCCTTCGGCGGTGACGTGATCACCCGCATCAGCGCCACGATGATGGACCCCGAGGCCCTCGGCCGGCTGCAGCGCGCGGCCGCGGAAACCCTGTCCACACTGGCGATCCAGGTTTGCACCGAGGGCGAAGTCGACCCGAGCCACGTCTATGAGGTGGCGATCGCCGGCAACGCCACGATGACCGCACTGGCGCTGGGGATCGATCCCGAGCCCCTCGGCGTCGCACCGTTCATCATGTCCTCACCGCAGCCACCCGACGTGCTCGCCTCCGAGCTCGGTCTGGCCCTGCACCCCCGGGCCCGGGCCACGTTGTTCCCCGCGCTCGGGGCGTACGTCGGCGGCGACATCGTCGCCGGCATGCTGGCCTCCGGGATGGACCGTGACAAGCGCACCCGCCTCTTCATCGACGTGGGCACCAACTGCGAGATCGTGCTCAGCGACGGCGACCGGATCCTGTCGACGGCGGCGCCCGCGGGACCGGCGTTCGAGGGCGGGGCGATCCGCTGCGGCATGCGCGCTGCCGACGGCGCGATCGAGGTCGTGAAGCTGGCGGACGATGTCGAGCTGGGCGTGATCGGCGACGTGGAGCCGCGCGGGCTCTGCGGATCCGGGCTGGTCGACGCGGTCGCCGAGCTGGTCAAGGTCGGGCTGCTCGACGCGTCGGGGCGGTTCGTCCCGGACGACGTCGCCAAGGAGGTCGCCCCGGCCCTGGCCGACCGGCTCACCATCTTGACGTCCGACCGGGGTGAGGAGCGGGTCTTCGTGTTGCACCGGCCGGCGCCAGACGCCGAGCCGGAGGACTGCGTAGTGCTGACCCAGCGCGACGTCCGCGAGCTGCAGTTCGCCAAGGCCGCCATCTCGACCGGCTGGACGCTGCTGCTCGAGGAGCTCGGCCTGGAGCACCGCGACGTGCAGCAGGTGCTGCTGGCCGGCTCCTTCGGCAGCTACCTGTCGGCCGCCTCCGCCGTACGCATCGGCCTGGTGCCGAAGCTGCCCGTGCTGCGCATCGTCGCGGCCGGCAACGTCGCCGGCGAGGGCGCGAAGATGGCCCTGCTGTCCATCCGCGAACGGGCTGGCGCGCAAGCGCTCCTGGAGGAGGTGACGTATGTCGAGCTCTCCGACCGTTCCGAGTTCAACGACCGCTTCGTCGACCAGCTCGGCTTCTGACCGACCAGCACGGACCGCGCTCATCGCGTGCGGCGCGATCGCCCAGCCCTGCAAGGAGATCGTCGACCGCCACGACTGGCCGGTCGACGTCCACCCGCTGCCGCCCCTGCTGCACAACCAGCCCCAGCTGATCGCCGGCGAGGTACGCCGGCTCGCGACCGACCTCGCCGCGTCGTACTCCTCCGTCGCCGTCGGCTATGCCGACTGCGGGACGTACGGCGCCCTCGACTCGGTCTGCGACGACCTCGGCCTGGCCCGGCTGCCGGGCCTGCACTGCTACGACGTCTTCGCCGGGGCGTCCCGCGTCGAGCAGTTCTTCGCCGACCAGCCGGGGACCTACGTGCTGACCGACTTCCTGGTGCGGTCGTTCACACGCACGGTGATCCAGGAGCTCGGCCTGGACCGCCATCCGGAGCTGCGCGACACCTACTTCGGCCACTACGCGCGCGTGGTCTGGCTCGCGCAGGCTCCGGACGAGGACCTGCGCGCGCTCGCCGAGGACGCCGCCGCCCGGATCGGCCTGCCCCTCACCGTCGTCGAGACCGGCGACGCCCGCCTCGAGGCGGCGTTGGCCGACCTGGTGAGCTGACGCCCGCGGGACGTCATACGGATGGAGCAAACGGATGCTCTATCCGCATGACGTCCGGCGGGACCTAGCCCCGCAACCGCCCCAGCAGCCCCTGCCGCCAGGCCTCGGTCTCGGCGATCTGGTTGAACGTGAAGACGTGCAGCCCCTCGACGAGCGACGTGGGTTCGGCGAGCGTCGGCGCACACTGCTCGAGGAAGCGCTCGCCGGTGAAGCCGCCCGGAGCGGCCAGACGGGCGAAGGTGCCCTTGTGCTTGGCCAGGAACCGGGTCGACTCACCCACTCCGATCTTGGTCGCCATCGTGAGCAGCTTGGTGCGGTCGACCGGGCCGGGGATGCCCAGCAGCAACGGCATCGTGACGCCGCGGCCGCGCAGACGGTGCACCCAGTCGCGGATCACTGCCGGGTCGAAGGTCAGGTTGCTGACCACATGGGTCGCATAGTGCCGCTTGTCCCACATCGCCTGCACGGTCAGGTCGTCGTGAATGGTCGGGTGCGACTCGGGGTAGCCGGTGATCCCGACCTGCTCGAACGGCCGGCCGAGCTCGGTGAGGTCCAGCAGCAGCGCCAGCGCGTCGGCGTAGTCGCCCGCAGGGTCGGCGTCGCCGCCGGGCACGAACACCCGGGTGATGCCCTTACCGGTCAGCCGACCGCAGATCTCAGCCAGCTCAGCCCGACCGGTGACCATCCGGGCCGCAATGTGGGGTACGACGGTGTAGCCGTGGCCGGCCAGCCGCTCGGCCAGGTCGAGGGTCGCGTCGAGACCCTTGCTCGGCGACGCGGTGACGGTGACCGTGACGTCGCGCGGGACGTGGGCGAGCACCTTGTCCTCGGTCGAGGCCGTCGGGAGCACCTCGTAGCGCACGCTGTCGAGCAGCCGCAGGAGCGTCGGAGTCAGCGATGCCTTGTTGCGCATGATGCAACTCGTTTCGGGATGCGCACCGGATGCCCGAAGTCTAGTCCTCCGGGTTGCGGATCGTCACCCACGAGACCACGCCGCCGAGCGCGAGCAGGGCCGCGCAGATCAGGGTGGCCGACTGGTACGCCGAGTCGAAGGCCACCGGGTCGGCGTACTGGTCTCCTGTCAGCCCGACCGCGACCGGCAGCGCGGCGACAGCAAGCAGCGAACCGGCCCGGGCGACAGCGTTGTTGACGCCGCTGGCGATGCCAGCGTGATCGTCCGAGACTGCCGCGAGCACCGTGGCCGTCAACGGCGCCACCATCAGCGCCAGGCCGAGTCCGAAGATCGTCAGGCCGGGGAGTACGTCGGTCCAGTAGTTCACGTCCGGGCCGACGTCGAGCAGCAGCAGCGACCCACCGGCCATCACGATCGGGCCGACCGTCATCGGGATCCGCGGGCCGATCCGGGTGCCGAGCTCGCCCCCCTTGGACGCGAGCAGCAGCATGCAGACCGTGATCGGGAGGGTGGCCATGCCGGCCTCGAGCGCGCCGTACCCACCCACGGTCTGCAGCTGCAGGACCAGGAAGAAGAGGACGGCACCGAGGGCGGCGTAGACCAGCAGCGTCATCGCGTTGGCGGCGGTGAAGGTCCGGTCCGCGAAGATCCCGAGCGGCAGCATCGGGTGCTCGCTGCGGCGCTCGTCGACGACGTACCCGACGGCCGCGAGGATCGCGATGCCGATCGCCCAGGGCGCGAAGTCCCCGCCCCACTCGATCAGGGCGTAGGTGAGCCCGCCGAGGAAGACCGTGGCCAGCAGCGCACCGGTGAAGTCGAGGCGGCGCGCCGCATGCGGGTCGCGGGTCTCAGGGACGGCCTTCATCGCGATCACGACGGTCAGCACGGCGATGGGCAGGTTGATCAGGAAGATCCAGCGCCAGCTCGCGTACTCCACCAGGAAGCCGCCGAGGAACGGACCGATCGCCGACGCGATGCCGCCGAGCCCGACCCACGAGCCGATCGCCTTCGCCCGGTCTCCCCGGACGAACGCGCCCTGGATCATCGCCAGACTGCCGGGCGTCAGGAGGGCGGCGCCCGCGCCCTGCAGGATGCGCGCCGCGATCAGGACGGTCGGGTTGGGGGCGATCCCGCACAGCAGCGAGGCGAGCGCGAACCACACCGTGCCGATCACGAAGATCCGCCGTCGGCCGTACCGGTCGCCCAGCGAGCCGCCGAGCAGGATCAGGCTGGCCAGCGAGAGCAGGTAGCCGTTGGTGATCCACTGCAGCTGGGCGAGCGACGCGTCGAGGTCCTCACCGATGGTGCGCAGGGCGACGTTGACGACGGTGCCGTCGAGCATCGTCATGCCGGAGCCGAGCACGGCGGCGGCCACCACCGCACGACCCGTCGCGGTTCCGAGTCGTACGCCGTCGGGGCCGGCCGATCCGGAGGCGTCTGTCACACCGAAGACCGTATAGGGGTCATCCCCGATGAAGGCTGTCCTAACCTGCCCCTAGGATTCTGCAATGGCGCTTGTTTCCCTCAACGAGACGAGGCTGGCCGACCATGTCGACCGACTTGGACTCGAGCATCCGCCGATCGACCTGGCGTCCGTCGACTACTCCGTACGCCGTCCCGACCTGTTCAACGCCCGCTACGGGCACGTGCTCGACTACATGGCCCGGGTCGAGCTGGAGGTCGACCGCAACGTCGTCGAGCTGACGACGCTGCTGCCCGACCCGCCCGAGATCGACCGGCGCTTCTACGCCGAGGTGTGGCAGCCGCAGGAGATCCGGCACGGACAGATCCTCGACGAGCTCCAGGTGCAGCTCGGCCGGCCGGCCGCCGAGCCCGACCTGACGTCGCTCGGCGCCAAGATGAAGATCCTCGGCGCGCTGGCCCACCTCGACCCCTTTCAGGACGTCTGCCGGATGCTCTACTACCTGACCGGCATGGCCACCGAGCGTTCCGCAGTGCTGGCCTACAACCTGCTGCACGACGGCGTCGTCGAGATGGGCGAGTCGGCCGTGGCGCAGACGGTGATCGCGCCGATCCGCCGCCAGGAGCCCGGCCACTACGCCTTCTACCAACTCTCGGCGCGCGGCCTCTGGTCGCAGCTCGCCGCCTGGCAGCGATGGATGGTGCGCCGGATGCGGAGCCTCTCCTTCGCCCCGGTCGGCGCCAACAACGCCCAGCAGACGGCCGACTTCGGCGACATGCTCGCCACCCTGCGCATCGACCAGGATGTCGACAACTTCGCCGGCCAGATCTCCCGGGTCGAGCGCGAGCTGCTCTGGGCGCACAAGCGCGGCCTCAAGGTCCCGCCGTACGTCGCCAAGGCGTTTCGTGAGGCTGTTGAGTTGGCCCAGGTGCGGCGCGCTGCGTAGTCCGGGGATACCCGGTTAACCGGGTATTCCTGAGGTTCTGGGTCTTTGCAATGCCCGAGAAGCTGACGAAGTGCCCGAGAAGTCAGCCCCGCAGCGCCCGGCCGGCGAGCCAGGCGATGCCGTCGGCGGTCTCGGCCGGCGAGCCGGTGGGCTGCATGACATGGCTCAGCACCACCCGGACGACGACGTCGATGGCCACCTCGAGGTGCGGGCCGTCCAGGCCGAGGTCGTACGGCGTGACCCGCTCGGTCACCACCTGTTTGGCCACCGCCAGCAGCGAGTGCGAGTGCGTGGTGAGCAGCGGGAGGAGCTCGGTGTCGGCGCCGTGCGTCGCGGAGACGACCGCGTGCAGCAGCTTGTTGTCCTGGGCGAGCTCGAGGACGCCGTACGTCGCCGCGCGGATCGCGTCCACGAGTGCGTCCGGATGACGGTCGAAGGCAGCTGACACCACGTCGAGGAAGCGGGCCAGCTCGCGGAGGATGACCGCCTCGGCGAGCCCCTCCTTGGAGCCGACCTCGTTGTAGACCGTCTGCCGACTCACGCCGACCCGCTCCGCCAGCGCGCCCATCGTGACCGCGGACCAGCCCGACTCGGTCGTCATCGCCACGGCAGCGTCGACGATCCGCTCACGCGTCGTCGGTGCGGCCGTCATGAGGCTCAGGCTACGGCCTCGGTGAGCGGCACGAAGTCGACCTTCTCGCGTACGCCGCAGTCGGGGCAGCACCACGAGTCGGGGATGTCCGCCCACGCCGTACCGGCGGCGAACCCCTCGTGCTCGTCGCCCTGCTCGACGCGGTAGGTGTAGCCGCAGCCGGGGCAGCGCGCGGCAAGCACCTCGTCGACTGCACCGGTGGTCGAGCTTGTCGAGACCCCCGCAGCCGACGTGCTCTCCGCAACCACCGGGGCCGGATACTTTGCCAGGATCTTGTCCCGCTTGCGCGGCGACAGGTTGGCCTTCGACAGGTCGCCGTCGAAGTGGGCGAGCACCCGCGGGTCCATCACCCGGCGCCAGACGGCGGGTACGGCGGCGAGCACGATCATCCCGGCGTACCCGGTCGGCAGCACCGGCGACTCCTCGAAGTCCCGCAGCGACTGGTAGCGCCGGGTCGGGTTGGCGTGGTGGTCGCTGTGCCGCTGCAGGTGGTAGAGCAGCACGTTGGTCGCGATGTTGTTGGAGTTCCAGGAGTGCGTGGGGTCGACCCGCTCATAGCGCTGGCGCTCGCCGACGCCGACCTTTTGGCGCAGCATCCCGTAGTGCTCCATGTAGTTGACCACCTCGAGCAGCGAGAAGCCGACGACCGCCTGGATGAGCAGGTACGGCAGGATCCCGATCCCGAGCCAGGCGATGAGCCCGCCCCACAGCACGAGCGACATCAGCCAGGCGTTGAGTACGTCGTTGCCGACCCGGAACGGATGCTGCTTCTTGCGGGCGTAGCGCCGCTTCTCCAGGCGCCAGGCCGACTTCAGCGAGCCCAGGACCGTGCGCGGCCAGAACTGGTAGAAGTTCTCGCCGACCCGCGACGAGGCCGGGTCCTCGGGCGTCGCGACCCGGACGTGGTGGCCGCGGTTGTGCTCGATGTAGAAGTGGCCGTAGAAGCTCTGGGCCAGGGCGATCTTGGACAGCCAGCGCTCGTTCTCCTCACGCTTGTGGCCGAGCTCGTGGGCGGTGTTGATGCCGATGCCGCCGATGCAGCCGATGGAGACGGCGAGCCCGACCTTGTCGACGACGCTCAGGTCGGCGCCGCCGGCCATCAACCACATCGCACCGACGAAGCCGGCGTACTGGACCGGCAGGAAGAGATACGTGATCCACCGGTAGTAGCGGTCCCGCTCGAGCGCCTCGATCACGTCGTCGGGCGGGTTCGACCGGTCGAGGCCGGCGACCAGGTCGATCGCCGGCACCACGACCAGGATGACGATCGGCCCGATCCAGAACCAGAATCCCCAGCCGGTCAGTGCCCAGAGCCCGTAGCCGATGAAGGCGAGCGACGGTACGACGAGGCCGATCAGCCAGAGGTAGCGCTTCCTGTCCTTCCAGCCATCGGTGGAGCTGGCCGAGACGGTGCTGTTCGCACTGGTCGATTGCGGAGTGGCGGACATCCGAGGTGCCTCCTGTGGTGGTTGACAAAACCATAAGGAATGTCAACCAACTTGACAAGCGATCCACAAATGTAAAGTCAGGCCCGGGCGTGCCACCGCCCGGCGTCGCGGGTGATCCGGATCGGGTGGTCGAAGCATGCGGACACGAGCTCGGTGGTGAGTACGTCGTCGACCGGTCCGGCCGCGACCAATCGGCCGCCGCGCAGCAGAGCCGCGTGGGTCGTCGAGGGTGGCAGCTCCTCGAAGTGGTGGGTCACCATCACCGTCGTCAGCCCGGGGATCGACGCCGGCAGCTCGTCGAGGGTGCGGATCATCTGCTCGCGCGCGGCCACGTCGAGCCCGGTGCTCGGCTCGTCCAGAAGCAACAGGGGTGGGTCGGTCATCAGGGCCCGGGCGATCAGGGTCCTGCCACGCTCGCCCTGCGACATCGTGTGCCAGTGCGGCGAGGTCGGCACGTCGACGCCCATCGTCTTCATCATCAGGTGCGCCCGGTCGAGCTCGTCGGCCGTCGGCTCCCAGCGCGGCACCCGCTCGATGGACCCGGTGATCCCGGTCAGCACGATGTCCTCGACGGTGAGGTCGGAGCGCAGCGGGTGCCGGGGGGACACGTTGCCGATCGAGCGCCGCAGCTCGCGCAGGTCGATCTCGCCGAGCCGGCTGCCGAGGACGCGCACCCAGCCCCGACTGGGGAAGGTCACCGCACCGCAGAGGTTGAGCAGCGTGCTCTTGCCGGCGCCGTTGGGCCCGATCAGCGCCCACTGCTCGCCGTACCCGATCTCGAGGTCGATGTCGGCGAGCAGCGGGCGGCCGTCGCGGATGAAGGTGACGTCGCGCAGCTCCAGGGCAGGTGTGGTCATCCGCCCAACCTAGTCAGGCGTTCTCGCGGCGGAAGGTCGCCGTACCCCACCAGGTGCCGAGCGCGGCGAGGACCACTGCCCACACCGTGCCCCAGAGCACGGCCGAGGAGGCGAGGTCACCGGCGAACCCGTCGCGGACGGCGTCCACGATCCACTTGAAGGGCATGAAGTCGCTGAGGGACTGCAGCCACTCCGGGCCGAGCGTCATCGGCAGCAGGATCCCGCTGAGCAGCAGGACCGGCATCATCACGATGTTGATGACCGGCGCCATCACGTCCTCGCTCTTGGTCGTCAGGGCCAGCGCGTTGGAAGCCGCGGCGCAGGCGCCGCCGATCAGCAGCGTGAGGGCGACCCCGAACACGATGCCGACCGCGTCGCCGCGCATGCCCATGAGGTAGCCGAGAGCCACCAGGATCAACGCCTGGACGAAGAGCTGGATCACGTCGCGCATCAGCCGGCCGACCAGCAGCGCCGACCGGTTGGCCGGCGTCACCCGCTCGGCCTCGATCACGCCCTCGCGCCACTCGCCGATCAGGCCGAAGCCCGCGAAGAACGCCCCGAACATGCCCAGCTGCACCAGCAGACCCGGCACCAGGAACGTGTAGGCGTTGTCACTGCCGGTGTCGAACGAGGCGACCAGCGGCTTGAGCAGTGGGCCGAACAGCACCAGGTAGAGGACCGGCTGCATGATCCCGATCAGCACCCAGGCGGGGTTGCGCAGGTTCATCCGGATCTGTCGCTGGAAGACGATGTTGCTCTCGCGCACGAAGGCCATCAGGCCACCTCCTCGGTCTCGATTTCGGTCTCGTCCGTGCTCTCGCCCGCCTCGGCGTCGCGCAGCGACCGGCCGGTCAGGGTCAGGAACACGTCGTCGAGCGTCGGCCGGAGCACCTCGATGGAGTCCAGCTCGACCCCGGCGGAGCCCAGGTCCCGGAGCAGCCCGGGTACGGCGCGACCCGCGCGCTGCACCCGGCCGCGCACCCGCCGACCGTCGGTCTCGACGCCGTCGGCGATCGAGCCGAGCCGCTCGGCGGCCAGGGTGACCTGGTCCGCGGTCACCTCGAGGACCACCAGGTCGCCGGAGACCTGGGCCTTGAGGTTGTCTGCAGTGTCGGAGGCGACGATCCTGCCCTGGTCGATGATCACGATCCGGTCTGCGAGCGCGTCCGCCTCGTCCAGGTAGTGCGTCGTCAGGAAGACGGTGGCGCCGAAGCGCGATCGCAGCCCCTCGATGTGGTCCCAGAGGTTGGCCCGCGCCTGCGGGTCCAGCCCGGTCGTCGGCTCGTCGAGGAAGACCAGCGTCGGGTCGTGGATCAGCCCCATCACCACGTCGAGTCGGCGCTTCTGCCCGCCCGACATGTTCTTGGGCATCCGCTTCCAGAGGCCGTCCAGCTGGAGCTGCTCGAACAGCTCCTGCCCCCGGCGTACGGCGTCGCCCCGCGACATGCCGTAGAGCATTCCGTGGTCGACGACCTCGTCCCCGGCGTACGCCCCCGAGAAGGTCGAGCCGACCTGCGAGACGTAGCCGATGCTGCGGCGCACCTGCACCGACTCCTTGACGACGTCGTAGCCGGCGACCGTGGCCGTGCCCGCCGTCGGCTTGATCAGCGTCGTCAGCATCCGCAGCGTCGTGGTCTTGCCCGCACCGTTGGGGCCGAGGAAGCCGACGACCTCACCCTCCGCGACGTCGAGGTCGACGCCGTCGACGGCGTGGACCTCCTTGGCGTTCTTGCCGCGCCCCGTGTGGAACGTCTGCACGAGTCCTCGTGCGGTGATCATGTGGTCTCCTATGTTCAAACTTGAACAGTTGTGACGACTAAGTGTTCAACATTGAATAGCCGACGTCAAGCCGACCCCAGGAGGACCGGGCCAGCCGCCGCGACTCATCGGTCGGGCGGTGCGGCCCCAGAGCGCGAGGTAGAGACTCACCGCCGTGCCCCCGATCTCCCAGTCCGCGGCCGGCACCTCCGGGCGGGGGCCGTCCCCGCGCTGCGCGACCGCGGGACGCGGGCCGACCCGGACCAGCCACCAGTCGGGTACGTCGTCGGGTGCGGCCACCAGCACGGACTCCTCGTCGCACCGCAACCGCGACGTCGGCCGGGTCGCGAACCCGGTCAGCACCTCGTCGATGCCGTCGACCGCGATGTCGGTCGCGATCCAGGTCTCGACCGCTTCGGGCGGCCGCCCGAAGACCGCGGCCAGCGCGTCGACCGCGCGCAGGGTCGTCTGGTGGCATGCGCGCCGGGCCCAGAACTCCTCCGGCGCCCGGGTGATCGCCTCCACCAGCTCGATCGCCCCGTCGCGCAGCCACTCCATCGGGTCGCCGACCAAGGGCTCGACGACAGGCTCGCTCTCCCCACGCAACATCGCGGCCGTCGAGCGGTGTGCCGCCCCGAGATGGGCGACCAGGTCGCGCACCGTCCACCCCGGGCAGGTCGGCACCGGCGCGACCGGGCCGGCGCGATCGGCGTACCGCACGAACGCGACCATCGCGCTGCGGAGACCCTCCAGGTGACGGGTCGGGGGGAGCTGGGTGGGCACACGTCGAGCGTGACACTTCGCTCGGGGAGGGGCATCTGGATTACTGGCCCCATGATGGTGGAGGGTGTAGGAGTGAGGGCGTGACCGAGTCCCCGACCGTCCGCCTCGCCGTGCTCATCGACGCCGACAACGTCTCCTCCTCCCACTCCTCGGCGCTGCTCGCCGAGCTCGCCCGGTACGGCATACCCACCGTCAAGCGGGCGTACGGCGACTGGACGACCCAGCAGTTGACCGGGTGGAAAGGCGAGCTGGCGCGGCACGCGATCCAGCCGATCCAGCAGTTCGCCAACACCGTCGGCAAGAACTCCACGGACTCCGCGCTCATCATCGACGCGATGGACCTGCTCTACTCCGCCAACCTCGAGGCCTTCGCGCTCGTCTCCAGCGACAGCGACTTCACCCGGCTCGCGACCCGGCTGCGCGAGTCGGGCAAGACCGTCTACGGCCTCGGTCAGCGCAAGACGCCCGCTTCCCTGCAGGCGGCGTGCGACAAGTTCATCTTCCTGGAAGTGCTGCGCGACCAGGACGACTCCGACGACGAGCCGGGCCCGGACGCCGACACCGAGGGCGACTCGCTGCCCGACCTGCGCACGATCATGGAGGCCGCCGTACGCAGCACGGCTCAGGAGGACGGCTGGTCGCCACTGGGCGCGGTCGGCACCTACCTGGGCAAGGCGCATGCGTCGTTCGACCCCCGCCACTACGGCTTCTCCCGCCTCAGCGTGCTGGTCGGCAAGCAGGACTACCTCGACCTCGACCACCCCGATGGCGGCCAGCCGCGGGTCCGGGTCACGCCCAAGCGGACTGCCCGCAAGCGCGCGCCCGCAAAGAAGACGAGTACGGAGAAGGCTGCGGCGAAGAAGGGCTGACGCCTCAGCGGTCGAGCAACGACCGATAGCGCTCCCGGTCGGCGTTCATCTGCCAGCCCGGGTCGTCGGCGGGCGGCGTCCAGCCGTTGTCGCCCGGGGCGAAGGCGAGCTCACCGCTCTTGACCTCCTCGATGGTCTCCCGGAGCCAGGCGAGCTCCGCGACCGCGAGGTCGAGCCAGAGCAGCATCGAGCGGGTCGCGTGGGGCGGCGCCACCCCGGGCTTCGCGTTGCCGAACTCGGCGACGGTGCGCTCGAGCTCGACCCGGCGCTTGATCAGGCTCCGCTGCACCTCGCCGCGGTCGAGCAGCGGCAACATCGAGAACGCAACTGTGAAGCCGCTGCGCTCGTACGGGTTCACGGTCTCGAGCGCCTCGATCATCAGCCGCCGCAGCTCTGTCCGACCCAGATCGGTGAGCTCGTAGACCGCCACCTCACGGCCGGCGTCGACGAGGTCGTGGCGGCGCAGGTGTCCCTGGCCGGTGAGGGTGGTCAGGCCGTGGTAGATCGAGCCCGGGTTGGTGTGCGCCCAGCGGTCGACCTGCCACGAGAGCAGCTCGCGCCGGATCTGGTAGCCGTTGACCGGCTCGAACAGCGCGACCGCACCCAGCAGCAGCATGCGGGTCTCCTGGCCGGCCATGCCGTGAGTGTAGAGACAGGTCTTGGCCCGTAGGTTGGTCCCATGGCCAGCGCACAACCCTTCGGCATCGACTTCGGCGGCACCGGCATCAAGGGAGCACCTGTCGACCTCGACACCGGCGACTTCGCCGCCGAGCGGGAGCGGATCCGCACCCCGGAGAAGTCCACTCCCGAGGCGATCGCGGAGATCTTCGTCGACCTGCTCGCCAAGTTCCCCGACTGCACGGGCGCTGTCGGCGTGACCGTCCCGGGCGTCGTACGCCACGGGGTGGTGCACTCCGCCGCCAACATCGACAAGGGCTGGATCGGTACGGACGCCGACAAGCTCTTCACCGAGGCGACCGGGCGCGACGTGCACGTCGTCAACGACGCCGACGCGGCCGGCCTCGCCGAGGTGCGGTACGGCGCAGCGAAGGGCCGCACCGGTCTGGTCATCGTCACCACGCTCGGCACCGGCATCGGCTCGGCGCTGGTCAGCGACGGCGTACTCGTCCCGAACTCCGAGCTCGGCCACCTCGAGATCGACGGCCACGACGCCGAGTCGCGGGCGGCCAACAGCGCCCGTACCCGCGAAGACCTGTCCTGGGAGCACTGGGCGAAGCGGCTCACGAAGTACTACCGGACGCTCGAGAAGCTCTTCTCGCCCGACCTCTTCGTGGTCGGCGGCGGGGTGAGCAAGGAGTCCGACCAGTTCCTGCCGCTGCTCGACATCGACACCGAGATCATCCCAGCCAAGCTGCGCAACAAGGCCGGGGTCGTCGGCGCCGCGCTCTACGCGAGCGAGGGCGGCGGCTGAGGAACGAAGTCGCGACCGGCGGGTCGAGACCTGGTGGGCAGGCCTGCCGGCTCAGCCAGCCTCGAGGTCCTCGAACGCCGCGATCGCTCCGCGGAGGTAGCGCTCCACGACGGCCCGCTCATCGGCCGTGAACGAGCCGTCCATCCGGTCCAGCGCGACGAACATCGGCAGCAGGTG
The DNA here is from genome assembly GCF_039543845.1 of Nocardioides endophyticus. Classification (NCBI taxonomy): domain Bacteria; kingdom Bacillati; phylum Actinomycetota; class Actinomycetes; order Propionibacteriales; family Nocardioidaceae; genus Nocardioides; species Nocardioides endophyticus. Next base: position 98,867 of record NZ_BAABKN010000023.1, read on the forward strand.
CGCGAGCACGTCCTCGCGGCCGGACTCGGTGACCTCGATCTGCGTACGCCGCCGGTCCTGCCCGTGAGGCTGGCGCTGCACGTGCCCGCGTTGGGCCAACCGGTCCACCAGACCGGTCGACGCCGCGGTGGTGACGTCGAGGATGCGCGCCAGCTCACCGGGGCCGAGCGGCTCGCGCATCAGGTGCTACCATCGCGACCAGGTCGCTCTCGGAGAGGCCGGCGCGGCGGGCGATCACGTGGCGCAGCCGGCCGCCCTTCTCGATCGCCTCGCGCAGGGCGACGCGCGTGACCTGCTGCCCGACCACGCCGACAGCACCGCCGCAGCGTGGCTGGTCGACGAGCCGGGCACCGCCGCCTTCACGGCCATCCCGATCGAGGCCGGCAACGCCGACAACGCGGTGCTGCTCGGTGACCGGTTCTGGTGGACGCGGCGGGTCGAGCGCCCCGCGGGCCGTCGGTTTCCCCGGTGCACCGGGGAAACCGTCACTTCTCAGGCATCGCGTTGCCCGGGAAGTGACGGTTCCGCCTGAGAAGTCACCAAGCAGGCGTAATCGCCCGTTCTCCACAGGGCGCAAACTCAGAGGCGTCGACCCCAGGAAGCCCGGGCAGGGGCTCGCACATGATGATCCCTGCCGAGCGACCGCCTGACGACCCGCGCAACGCTCCGGTCTACCTGCGCAAGACCCTTGTCGCCAACGGTCACAACGATCGGACGATCAGGCAGCTCGTCGCCGACGGCGTCCTCGTCAAGGTGCGCCCAGGCGGCTACTCGGACAAGAAGAACTACGACCAACTGGACGCCGCGGGCCGTCACGGACTGAAGGCGCGTGCCGCGTTTCAGCAAGCGCGGACCGACGTCGTCCTGTCCCATGTGTCCGGCGTACCTGAGTACGACGCACCGACCTGGGGCCTCGATCTGTCGGACGTCCACCTCACGCGACTCGACGGCAAGGCAGGACGCCACGAGGCCGGCGTACACCAGCACTGCGGCAGGCTCCGTGACGGCGATGTCGTCGAGCGCCACGGAATGTTGGTGATGACGCCGGCCCGCCTAGCGCTCGAGGTCACCACTGTCACCTCTGCCGAGGCAGGACTCGTCGTCGTCAATCACTTCTTGCATTGCGGCATGACGACCAAGGACGAGCTGATGGATCGGTACGCCGTCATGGAGCGCTGGCCGAACTCACTGCGAACCGGCCTAGTCCTCCACCGCGCGGATGCGCGGGTCGAGACTGTCGGCGAGAGCCGTGCTGTCCACCTCATGCTCAGTGCCGGCCTGCCCGCGCCCATTCCGCAGTACGAGATCCGGGACGAGCACGGTGACGTCATCCACCGGGTCGACTTCGCCTGGCCCGAGTTCGGCGTCTCCCTCGAGTTCGACGGCAAGGTGAAGTACGAGAAGTACCTGAAACCAGGTCAGCGTGCGTCTGATGTCGTGATCGCCGAGAAGAAGCGCGAGCGCCGGATCTGCGACCTGACCGGATGGCGGTGCATCCGTCTCGACTGGTCCGACCTCGGGAGGCCGGCTGCAACTGCGGCGCTCATTCGCGCCGAGCTCTACCGGGGTTGATCACGCAACCGGGGACGGGACTTCTCAGGCAGCGCTGTCACTTCTCAGGCGTTGCATCGGCCGGTAAGTGACGGTTTCACCGGTGCACCGGTGAAACCGCGGTCACTCAGACCGGCCCACTACGAGTCCCCGAGGATGGCAGCCGCGACCGCCTTCGGCACGTCGGGGTGGAAGACGGACGGGATGATGAAGTTCGGGTTGAGCTCGTCGTCCTTCACCACGTGTGCGATCGCCTGGGCCGAGCGCAGCAGCATGTCGATGGTCACCTGCGACGCGCGGGCGTCGAGTAGTCCCCGGAAGACGCCTGGGAAGGCCAGCACGTTGTTGATCTGGTTCGGGTAGTCCGACCGGCCGCTCGCCACAACCGCGGCGTACTTGTCCGCCTCGGCCGGGTCGACCTCGGGGTCGGGGTTGGCGAGGGCGAACACCACCGCGTCCGGCGCCATCTCCTGGATCCACTCCGGCTTCAGCACGCCGGGGGCGCTCACTCCGATGAAGACGTCGGCGCCGGCCAGGACGGTGTGGAGGTCGCCGGTCACCCGCCGCGGGTTGGTGACGGCGGCCAGCTCACTGTGCACGGGCGAGAGCGTGTCGTCGTCGGACGAGAGCGCGCCGGCACGGTCGACGACCACGACGTCCGTGACCCCGGCGGCGATCAGGAGGGTGACGATCGCGGTGCCCGCCGCACCACCACCGGACACGACGACCCGGACCGCGCCGAGCTCCTTCTTCACCACCCTCAGCGCGTTGGTCAGGGCGGCGAGCACCACGATCGCCGTACCGTGCTGGTCGTCGTGGAAGACCGGGATGTCGAGCGACTCGCGCAGCCGGCGCTCGATCTCGAAGCACCGGGGAGCCGCGATGTCCTCGAGGTTGATGCCGCCGAACCCGGGAGCGATCAGCTCGACCGCGCGCACGATCTCGTCGGTGTCCTGGGTGTCCAGGCAGATCGGCCAGGCGTCGATGCCCGCGAACCGCTTGAACAGCGCGGCCTTGCCCTCCATCACCGGCATGGCGGCACCCGGCCCGATGTTGCCGAGCCCGAGCACCGCTGACCCGTCGGTGACGACGGCGACGGTGTTGCCCTTGGTCGTGAGCCGCCAGACGTCCTCGGGGTGCTCGGCGATCGCCATGCTGACCCGCCCGACACCCGGCGTGTAGGCCATCGACAGGTCGTCCCGGTTGCGCAGCGGGACCTTGGAGGCGACCTCGATCTTGCCGCCGAGGTGCAGCAGGAAGGTGCGGTCGCTGGTCTTGTAGACCTTCACGCCGTCGACCGCGTCGACCGCCGCCTCGACCAGCTTGGCGTGGTCGGCGTCGCTGGCCGAGCAGGTCACGTCGACCACCAGGCGCTCGTGGCTGGACTCCGCCACGTCGATCGCGGTGACGATGCCGCCGGCCTGCGCGATCGCGGTCGCCACCGCTCCGACGATGCCGTGGTCGGGCGCGGTGTGCAGGCGCATGGTGATCGAGTACGACGAGGTGGTGGCGGCCATACCCTGACCCTCCCCCCGCCCGTCGGTTACCGGCAAGTCGACGGCCCGATACCTGCCATCGCCGCGCCTGAGGCGGTGTGACGACCGCCACATTTTTGCACTCGTTGAATAATAGTGCAAGAATGCACTTCATGATCGAGAGTGCAATCAGCTTGCGCGAGCAGAAGCGCTGGGACACCAGTCTCCGCATCACGCGGTGCGCCAAGGTGCTCACCGACGAGAACGGTCTGGACGGCTTCACGATGGAGGATCTCGCCGACGCCGCGGAGGTCTCGCGCCGCACGCTCTTCAACTACTTCCCGAGCAAGCTCGACGCCGTGCTCGGCGAGCATCCCGAGATCTCCCCGTCGGTGCTGGCGACCTTCATCGCCGGCGGACCGCACGGCAACCTGGCAGACGACCTCGCCGAGCTAGCCCGCGCGGCGCTCACCGGCAAGCAGGCCGACCGCGACACGGTGGAGCTCACCCGCCGCGTCATGACCGCCAACCCTCGACTCCTCGCGGCCGCCCACGAGCGGTTCGAGAGCATCACCGAGGAGTTCACCGCGCTGCTCGTCGAGCGCGAGGGCGCCGACTTCACGCCGGCGCGAGCGCGGCTCATCCTGCGCCTGTTCGTCGCGCTCTTCGACTGCTCCCTCGGCGACCTCCTCGACGACGCAGAGACCCGGACGCTCGACGAGATCTTCGTCGACCAGCTCCAGTACGCCCGCGACTTCTTCGCCTGACCCCACCACTCACCCACCGACCCAGGAGCCCACCCATGGCAACCCTGCTTCACCGCCTCGGCAAGACCGCCTACCGGCGCTGGCCATACTTCATCGCCGCCTGGCTGGTGGCCTTCCTCGCCGTCGGCATCTTCGCCGGGACGATGTCGAAGCCGATGACTGACGCCTTCTCCATCCCCGGCATCCCGTCGGAGAAGGCCGCCGACATGCAAGCCGAACTGTTCCCCGACTCTGTCGACGCGTTCGACCAGGCCAGCGTCAAGGTCGTCGTGGCAGCGCCCGCGGGCCACACCCTGGACGAGCCGGCGTACGCCGAGCAGGTCCAGGCCCTGATCGCCGGCCTCGAGGGCCTGCCGCAGATGCCCGACACCGCGCTGGTCGACCCAGTCACGGCCGCAGGCGAGCAGCAGCAGGCGCTGGTCGACGGCGCCCGCCAGGCTGGCGGGGACGTCGAGGTCGCACGGGACAACGCACAAGCCCTGTCCCCCCTCTCCGAGGACGGCCGGGTCGGCACCATCACGTGGGACTTCGACGTGGAGACGATCGCCGACGTCGAGCCGACCACGATCGAGGCCCTTGGTGACGTGATGTCGGACTCGAGCCAGGACGGCCTCACGGTCGAGGCCAACGGCGCCGGCTCGGTCGGCATGATCGAGATCAACGGCACCTCCGAGCTGATCGGCATCGCCATCGCGTTGCTGGTGCTCGTGCTGACCTTCGGTTCCCTCATGGCCGCCGGGCTGCCGATCGTCACCGCGCTGGTCGGGGTCGGTCTCGGCATCACCGGCATCACCGCCAGCACCGCCTTCTTCGACATCGGCACCACCACCCCGATGCTCGCGACCATGATCGGGCTCGCGGTCGGCATCGACTACGCGCTCTTCATCCTGGCGCGCTACCGCGCCGAGCTGCACCACACCGACGACCGGGAGGAGGCCGTCGGCATCGCCGTCGGTACGGCGGGCTCGGCGGTCGTCTTCGCAGGCCTCACCGTGCTCATCGCCCTCTCGGCCCTGGCACTGGTCCAGATTCCGTTCCTCACCTCGATGGGCCTTGCTGCCGGCGCCACGGTGCTGATCGCCGTCCTGGTCGCGCTGACCCTGCTGCCGGCAATCCTCGGGCTCCTGAAGAAGCGCGCCTTCGGCGGCACCGTCCGACGGTTCCGGCCCAAGCGCGACACCAACGGCCTCGTCGTGAACAACGGGGCCCGCTGGGCCCGGCTCATCGGCCGGCGCCCGGTCACCGCCGTCGTCCTGACGGTGATCGTCCTCGGCGCCCTCGCGCTGCCGTTGAGCAACCTGCATCTCGCCTTCCCCACCGACAGCACGGCGTCGACAGAGACCACTCAGCGCAAAGCGTCCGACCTGATCGCCGACTCCTTCGGGCCCGGTCGCGACGCGCCGATGATCGTCGTGGTCGATGGCCGGGACCTGCCCGATGCCGAGGCGCGCGCGACGGCGTACGGAGACATCGTGGCCTGGGCCGCCGGGCAGGAGAACGTCCGCAACGCACAGCTGATCGGAACCAACGAGGATGGCACCGGCGCCCAGGTGCTGATCACGCCGGAGACCGGGCCCGAGGACACCGCGACCGATGATCTGCTCACCGACCTGCGCGACGGGCAGGCCCAGATCGAGGAGGAGACCGGGACCACCACCGGCGTGACCGGCTTGACCGCCATCACCACCGACGTCTCGGACCGACTGAGCCGGGCACTGCCGATCTACCTCGCCGTCGTGATCGGACTGGCGTTCATCCTGCTGATGATCGTCTTCCGCTCGATCCTCGTGCCGCTCACCGCCACACTCGGCTTCCTGCTCTCGGTGCTGGCCACCCTCGGCGCGACGGTTGCCGTCTTCCAGGAGGGCGCCTTCGGGCTGATGGAGGGTCAGCCGATCGTCAGCTTCATGCCGATCTTCCTGATCGGGCTGGTGTTCGGCCTCGCGATGGACTACCAGGTATTCCTGGTGACCCGGATGCGCGAGGCGCATGTCCACGGCATGTCGACCCGTGAGGCCGTCGTCGACGGCTTCCGCAACAGCGCCCGGGTGGTCACGGCGGCCGCCGCGATCATGATCGCGGTGTTCTCCGCCTTCATCCTCATCGACGAGCCGATCATCCGCTCGATCGGCTTCGCCCTGGCCGTGGCCGTCTTCTTCGACGCCTTCCTGGTCCGGATGACGCTGATCCCGGCGCTGATGTACCTGATGGGCGAGAAGGCCTGGTGGCTGCCGAAGTGGCTCGACCGGATCCTGCCGAACGTCGACATCGAGGGCGAGAAGCTCGAGCGCGCGCACCTCGTCGGTCGTCCGCTCGAGGAGGACCTGGCCGAGCTCGGCGACGAGGAGTCGGTCCGGGCCTGATCCCGGAACCCTCGGACGGGCTGGTCTGGTCGCTGACCAGACCAGTCCGTCCGAAACTCGCCGAAAGCTCCACCTCCGGCGCTCCGACCGGGCAGAATGGTATGGCTGGGCCATGTTTGGACAAGGGGGGCACCAGCAAGAACCACCGATCGGGCGGTGCTGAGCAGGGGGGCTAAACCCGATGCGGGGTTTGCTGGGGCGCGCGCGCCTCCGACCGTTTTTCACTCACTCCGTCGTGCTGAGCCTCGTGGGCGGCATGCTCGCCTTCGGCGCAGCGATCGCCGTGTCCGCGTCGGCAGCCGCAGCGCCGCCGCCGGCCTCGACGCCCGACGTGCAGCTGACGGGAGGGCCCGCAACCTCGGTGCTCTACGGCCGCAACGTGCCCGTCGCCCTCACCGCGTCGCTCCCCGCCGGAGCACCGAAGGGCTACAACCTCGCCTTCCGCGTCGTGCTCCCCGCGGGCACGTCGTACGTCGCCGGCTCGGCCGGCAACGATGGTGCCCCGAGCATCCTGACCAACAAGCCGACCACCGGCCAGACGACCCTCATCTGGCACAACGTCGACGACCTGGTGGCCAGCTCCGGCCACACGCTGTCCTTCGACGTCGACTACAACGACACCGGGTCCGCCGGGACGCCCACGTACGACGTCGGCGATCAGCTCCCGATCGTTTCGAGCGCCTTCATCTCGACCCAGCCGCGCGACGAGGCCGACTTCAACGGCTCTGGTCAGCCCGTCGGGCCGGCCGCCGGCAGCTACACCGGGTGGGCGGAGAAGGCCACCACCACGGACCTGACGGCCATCCAGATCCGCAAGTCCGAGCCGCACCCCGAGGGCGAGATCCCGCGCGGCGTGCACGACCACCAGACCGTCTACACGCTGACGGTCACCAACAACGACGTGAACCCGACCAACGGCGTCTGGGTCGAGGACTACCTCCCCGCGGGCCTGGAGTTCCTCGGCTGCGCCGGCACCGCCGACCACACCACCGACGCGCCCACCAACGCGGGCAGCGGGCAGGAGTACCCGGGCTCCGGCCCGATCGTGGTCACCCACCCGACCGGTGCCGAGGACTGCACCCAGCCCGACCTGGTCGAGACCGTCGAGACCGACCCCGACGGCAGCGGACCGCTGCCCCTCGACGTCTACACCCACGTAAAGTGGAACCTCGTCGGTGACTTCGCGCCGAGTCAGGTCACCACGCTGACGTACGCCGCCGCGATCCCGATCCGCGAGAACACGCTCACCTGGAGCGGCGCCACCCCGGCGACGACCGGAGCGCAGGCCGCCAACCTCGACAACAACGCGGGCGACGAGACGTACGACGAGCAGCCGCTGCTCAACGGCGCGCTGGCGCACGGCACCTACCAGGCGCCGAGCAAGCCCGGGAAGTCCGTCAAGGACGAGGGCACGCTGCTGCGCACGGCCGAGGACATCGCGATCCAGAAGTCCAACAACCTCGGCTCGCTCAACCAGGGCGACCTGACGAAGTGGACCGTCGACCTCCAGGTGTCGGAGTACCGCTGGCTGACCGACGTCTCGATCCACGATGTGGTCCCCAACGGCCTGTGCCCGCTGGGCGCGACCAACCTCGCGCACACGCCCAACGGCCAGGACAGCGAGTGCGGCCCCACCGGCGGCAACCTGCCGAGCAAGCCCTACACGTCGGTCGACGAGCAGGGCAACGGCACCTACGACATCGTCTGGGACAAGACGACGTTCCCCGAGCTCGCCACGATCGAGCCCAGCGACACCCGTCAGCTCACGTTCTGGACGCGGACCCGCGCCAACTACCAGTCCGGGTTCGCCAACTCCACCCCGGTGCTCTCGCGTGACGACGTCGCCAACAAGATCAGCACCCAGGGCAACGACTGGATCCGCTGCGCCCCGGCCGACCCGCTGTGCACCGGCGCCGGCAGCAAGATCGACGCCGACGAGACCGACGGCGACCTCGACTACGACCAGTCGCAGTCCGGCAAGGCCGCCGACGGCCCGACGATCGTCAAGCAGGTCGGCGAGCACTTCCCCGGCGCCGGCCAGTGCGGCAACCTCGCCGCCGCCGACTACGGCAAGACGGTCCCGGAGTACGGCCCCGGCGACCACGTCTGCTGGAAGCTGCGCCTCGACTTCCCGGCCAACCTCGACACCACCAGCCAGGACGTCTTCGACGTGCTGCCGAACGGCCTCTCGTACGTCGCCGGCAGCTGGGCCGCCACCGCCAACAACACGGTCCCCGTGGGCACCATCGACACCTCCGTGGACGGCCGCCTGCGCTGGCCGCTCGGTGGCGGGACGAACGACGTCGACTCCGGCAGCCAGGTCTTCGAGATCACCTTCGAGTCCACCGTCGGATCGCCGTCGGGCCACTCCTCGGGTGACGTCGAGGGCAACCTGCAGAAGTTCTCGTACGAGAACACCGCGACGAAGGCCTTCACGCTGCGTGACCGCACCGACTTCGAGGTGAAGCTCCCCGAGCTCGGGGTCACCAAGGCCGCCGACGACGAGGAGGTCGAGGCCGGACAGGCCGTCCACTACACGGTCGGCGTGAAGAACTCCGGCACGGCGCCCGCCGAGGACGCCCGGGTCTGGGACGTGCTGCCCTCCGGCATCACCTGCGCCGACCTGAGCGCGCTCTCGGACGGCGGCACGTGCGCCTCCGGCCGGATCACCTGGACCGGCATCGACGTGGCCGCCGGCGCGACGAAGAACCTGACCTACACGCTCACCGTGCCGAGCGACGTCAGCCCGGGCGTGACCTACACCAACAAGGTCGGCGTCGTGGAGTGGACGTACGTCGCCAACAACGGCACGCCGTACCAGCTGATCCCGGCGAACACCACGGTCAAGGACCCCTCGCTCCCGGCCGCGAACATGCCGGCCGCCGAGGCGACCGAGTCGATCCACACCCGCGACGCCGTGATCGCGAAGACCCGGACCACCTCGGTCACCGAGGGTGGCAACAGCGCCTCGCAGGCGACGGTGGGCGAGGTCGTGACCTACACCGTCACGACCACGGTCCCGAAGAACACCACCGTCTACCTCGGCAAGGTCACCGACCCGCTCGGGGCCCGCCAGACCCTCGTGCCGGGCAGCCTCTGCGTCGCCGGTTGCACCCTGGACGGCGCCGCGTTCGCCGGCGTCACGGAGTCGCCGGCCAACACGGTCCTCGCCACCCTGCCCTCGACGTACGCCGCACCGGTCGCGACCGACGGCAAGCTCGTGATCACGTTCCAGGCGAAGGTGCTCGACGTCGCCGCCAACACCCGAGGCACCTCGCTCGGCAACACCGCGACGCTGACCTACGTCGACCAGGACGGGACCAGCCACACCAAGTCCAACACGGTCAACACGACGATCGTCGAGCCCAAGATCGCGATCACCAAGGCGGTCGCCGGGTCGACCGTCGTGACCTCCGCCGAGACGAAGACGTTCACCGTCACCGCCTCCAACGGCAGCGCCACCAACACGTCCACCGCCCACGACGTGGTCGTGGTCGACACCGTGCCCGCCGGCACCGAGCCGGTCACGATCAACCAGGGCGGCGTCTGGGACGCGACGGCGCGGACCATCACCTGGACCAAGGCCACCACCACGGCCCTCGGCGCGATCGCGCCCGGCGGCTCGGTGCCGCTGACCTACACCGTCCAGGTCGAGGACCCGGCGACCGGTGGCACGACGTACACCAACACCGCGAAGGCGAACACCACCAGCCTCGGTGACGACACCACCGGAGTCCGGTCGTCGACGTCGACCTCGACGACGGCGCCCGACTACACGGCGAGCGCCAGCAAGGTGCTCTCCGTCGTGCTGCCGACGATCACCAAGGACGTCACCCCGACGACCGCCACGATCGGCGACAACGTCACCTGGACGGTCAAGGTCACCGTCCCGGCCAACGTCCGCTACTGGGACACGACGGTCGTCGACTCCGTGCCGGACGGCCTCGCGGTCGACTCGTACGGCGCGATCACCTGCACCGCCGGCTGCCCCGGCGGCGACCCGACGGTCAGCACCTTCCCGGTCACGGCCAGCGGCACGACCCAGCAGGCAGCGTGGTTCCTCGGTGACCTCACCGCGGCTGCGCAGCAGCGCACCTACGAGCTGGTCCTCAACGGCCACGTGCTCTCCACGAAGCGGGGCGGCGGCAGCGTCACCGCACCGGTCTCCTTCACCAACGAGGCCCGGGTGCGCACGAACCGGACCGACACCCTGCCCGCCGCCCCGGCCAACGTGCCGGCGTCGTACTCCGACACCGTCGGCCCGGCTACCGCGGCCACCGCGGTCAAGGAGCCGAAGCTCACGATCACCAAGTCGGCCGACAAGGGCCCGTACGTCGAGGGCAAGGACACCGTCACCTACACGGTGGCCGTGAAGAACACCGGCACCTGGCCGGCGTACGACGTGGTGGTCACCGACCAGCCCGACGCCGAGCTCGTCGACATCACCCTCGTCACCGGCGCGGACCTGAGCACCGACGGCTGGACCGCCGGCGACCCCGACCTGCGCTGGCTGATCCCGGGCGGCATCGCCCCCGGCGCCTCGGTCACCTTCACTTACACCACGAAGGTGAAGCCGGCGACCGCGCTCGGCTCCGGCGACCAGATCACCAACACGGCGGCGATCCCGTCGTACTGGGGTGTCTCGACGGCCGACCGGACCGCGGACAGCGACAACCCCTGGCGCGAGTACGTCGGCCCGCAGTCGACCGTGACCCTGACAGTCGCGAAGCCGGAGCTGGTGATCACCAAGACGCCCGACAACGGCGCCGCCACGGCCGGTGAGGACTCGTCCTTCACGATCAAGGTGAAGAACACCGACGCCCACGCCACCGCACACGACGTCGTGGTCCACGACGCGCTTCCGGCAGGCGTGAGCTACACCGCCGGCACGGCGACCGCCGCGCCGACGGCCGGCTTCTCCGAGACCGGAGCCTCCGGGTCGACCATCGACTGGGCGATCACCTCGCTGGCGCCCGGCGGCACCGTGACGATCACGGTCCCGGTCCACGTCGGCCCGGGTGTCGCCACCGGCAGCACTCTCACCAACACGGCGTCCACCCACGCCGAGGAGGTGCCCACCGACAAGACGGACACCGGCTCGCTGGTCGTCGGCACCAAGACCGACCTGAAGGTCACCAAGACCGCGTCGAAGACGTCGGTGATCCCCGGTGAGCAGCTCGTCTACACGCTCACCACCACCAACGTCGGGCCCTCGGACGCGCTCGTCTCGACCCTGACCGACACGCTGCCGGCGTACCTCCACCTGGTCTCGCTCGACGACCCGACCCGATGCGCGGCGGCCGGCCAGGCCATCACCTGCGACTACGGGACGCTTGCCCCCGGCGCGACCCGGACGATGCACGTCACCGTCCAGGTCGACCCGGCCCGGACCAGTGCGGTCACCAACGCGACGGACGTCACCACCACGACGCCCGACACCAACCCGGGCAACAACCACAGCCAGGTGACCACGCCGGTCACCCCGGTCGCGGACGTGTCCGTCACCAAGACGGCCGACGGCACGGAGTACGTGGGCGGCGACACCGTCACCTACACCCTCGTGGCCCGCAACGCCGGTCCGTCGACGGCCCAGAGCGTCACCCTCACCGACCCGGTCCCGTCGAACCTGACGTTCGTGTCGGTCGCGCCGGGCGCGCCGACCTGCACCCAGGCCGCCGGCACGGTGAGCTGCTCGTTCGGGTCGCTCGAGCCCGGCGCGGAGCGGACCGTGACGATCCAGGCCACGGTCAACGGCGGACCGCCGGTCGCGCCCGCCGACAGCCACGAGCACCAGCTCGAGGTGGCGAAGTCCGAGGAGTACGTCTCGCTGCAGGCCGGCGAGACCCGGACCCAGGACCTGACCTGCGCCGGTGGCGCCACCATGACCGACGGCTCCGTCGAGGTGATGAGCGTCGACCAGGGTGCGGGCACCAAGGCCGACGTCGTCGTCGATCAGGCCAGCTCGACCGGCCTCGGCACCTACCGGTTCGTGGTCACCAACGGCACCACCGGTCAGGCGCAGGTGAAGCTCTTCGGTACCTGCCTCGCCAGCGGCACGACCACGGTCGCGGGCCACGCCCACGCCATCTCGGTGGGCACGCTGCAGACCCTCGGCACGGGCGCGCTCGCGGTCGGTCGGCACAGCTTCACGCTGCCGATCACGTCCGGCACCCGTGCGGTCGCGCCCGGCATCCAGGTCCTCAGCGGCCAGGCCCGCCTGGTCGCCGCGGAGCCGGTCGCCGGTGGCTGGAAGTTCACGGTCGAGGTCCTCAGCCCGGCCGAGGCCACCCTCAGCATCCGGGCGCTCAAGAACCGGACCGCGTTGGCCGGCTCGCCGGCACACCAGCACGCGCTGGACCTCCAGCACGTGACCCGCACCGTCTCTCTCGCCCCGGGCGAGAGCGTCGAGCGGGTCAGCTGCCCCACCGGCTACAAGGGCATCACGGCGTCGTACGACCTGCCCGCGGGCGTGCTGCTGCTCGGCCACGAGCCGCAGCCGGTCAACCGGGACTTCCGCCTGCTCAACGCCACGAGCGGGAACGTCGACGTGCTGCTCGACCTCGAGTGCATCGCGGTCCGGACCGGCCCGACGCTCAACGACGAGCTCACCGCGGTCAACACCGCGACCGTGGCGAGCACGACGTACGACCCGGACCTGGCGAACAACTCCGGCACCGCGACCGTGCAGCTCACGGTCGGCGCCGGCACGAACCCGGGCTTCTCTCCGGGCTTCGCCCCGAGCTCCGGGCCGGCCGCCGCGAAGCTGGCGACGCTCTCGATCGGGACCAAGGGCAAGAAGGCCTCGGTCACGATCACCTGCGCGTCCACCGTGGACGTCTGCAAGGGCACGCTGCGGCTGACGGCCAAGGTGAAGCGGCCGGGACACAAGGCCAAGCGCGTCGTCATCGGGACCCGGACCTACCAGGTCGGCTCCGGTCAGCGGGTCAAGGTGGCCATCAAGGTCAAGCCGCGCTTCCACCAGGCGATCCGCAAGGGCCGGGTGCACGGGTACCGGTTCCAGTAGCCGAGCTGGCTTGCGGGTTTCCCCGGCCGACCGGGGAAACCCGCCGCCACGCCGTTGCTGCAACGGCGTGTCGGCGGGTTTCGGCTGACGACCCCGGGTGAACGACGGCTGCGGAGCTCAGCTGCCGAGCGTCTTCTCCAGGTCGGCCGCGATCTTCTCGGGCTTCGTGGTCGGCGCGTAGCGCGCGATCACCTGGCCGTCCTTGCCGACGAGGAACTTGGTGAAGTTCCACTTCACCCGGTTGCCGAGCAGCCCGCCCTTCTCCGACCGGAGCCACGTGAAGAGCGGGTGGGCGTCGTCACCGTTGACGTCGATCTTGGAGAACAGCGGGAACGTCACGCCGAAGTTGCGCTCGCAGAACCCCTGGATCTCCGCGTCGTCTCCGGGCTCCTGGTGGCCGAACTGGTCGCACGGGAAGCCGAGCACCGTGAAGCCGCGATCGGCGAAGTCGTCCTGCAGCTTCTGCAGGCCCTTGTACTGCGGCGTGAACCCGCACTGCGAAGCGGTGTTGACGACCAGCACCACCTCGCCGTGGTACGCCGCGAGGTCGACCTCGGCGCCGTCGATGCCGGTGGCCTTGAAGTCGTGGAGGCTCGTCATGGGCCCAGCCTGACCGAGCCGGCAACCGCGCGGACGACGCATCCGATATGTGGGCTGGGCCACGTTTCGGCGGGGCACGTTTCGAGAAGGCCGACCGCGGACACCGTGCTGAGCATGTCGGTGGAGTCAGAGGTCATGGTCGGTCTGATGACGTTCGTCCTGCTGGCACCCACCCTGATGGTCGCGGTCCTGGTCTCCGGCCTGTCGCGCCGCGGCGCCGAGATGTCAGACGAGCCGGGCGCGGACCTGGGCCGGCTGCTGGTGGCCGACGACGTTCAGGTGCCCGTCGAGGTAGACGAGGACCGAGCGGCCCCCGAGCTCGAGCACCACCTGCCCCGGCTCGATCGCGGAGACCTCACCGCGGATCAGGAAGGTCTCCCCCTCGATGCGGTCCAGCGCCGTCCCCGGCGCGCACCGCTCCACGTCCTCCATCGCGATCGCCCGCAGCTGCGGGCGGCGACGGCCGCCGAGACGCCATAGCAGCAGCACCGCTAGGACCAGCACCACGTCGGCGAGCAGGGTGATGACCAGGGGCGAGTTGCTCGCCACCTGACCCTCGGCCCGGTACGCCGCCGGCTCGTCCGGCAGGACGCGCACCTTGAGATCACCGCTGGCCACCGCGTCGTCGTACGTCGAGGTGTCGACGTCGGCCTGCCAGGTCTGCTGGTCGGGGTCGACCGGCTCGGGGAACGTGAAGCTCAGCAGGTGCTGGCCGCCCACGGTGCGGTGGTCGACGACCGTGGCCGACACGTCGATCCCGAACCGCTGGACCCGCTGGTCGGTCCAGGTGCTGTGCAGCAGCGGCAGGTTGACCAGCACCGCCGCGAGGACAAGGACGAGGACGTACCGGGTCCGTCGCTTCATGGCGCCAGTATCCCCGGCAGGAAGGCACGGAGCCCTACTGGATGGTGGCAGTCAGCCGCATCAGGTTGTCGAGATAGGTGTCCTTGCGACTCCGCTGCACCCAGTCTTCGAGCGTGAGCTCGGTCGACAGCGCCCGGTAGTGGTCCTGCACCTCCGAGAGGCGCACGACGACCTCCGCACCGGTCATCATCATCACGACCTCGTAGTTGAGGGCGAACGACCGCATGTCCATGTTGCTGGACCCGACGACCGCGACGGTGTCGTCGACCGTGAAGTGCTTGGCGTGCAGCACGAACGGCTCGGGGTAGAGCCAGATCCGCACACCCGCACGGAGCAGCGCCTCGTAATAGGACCGCTGCGCGTGGGCGACCATGAACTGGTCGGCGGTCGCCCCGACGAAGAGCTCGACCTCGACGCCCCGCTGGGCCGCGGTCGTCACGGCGTACAGCAGCGAGTCGTCCGGCACGAAGTAGGGACTGGTGAGCGACAGCCGCCGCTCCGCGGAGTAGAGCATCGCGTTGAACAGCCGCAGGTTGTTCTCGGTGGCGAACCCGGGCCCGCTCGGCACGACCTGGACGCCGACCCCCGTGAGCGCCCCCGGTCGCTCCGACGGCACCGGCGGCACCTCGGCGGCGAGATGCTGGAGGTTCTCGCCGGTCTCGGTGAACCAGTCGGTGGCGAAGACGACGTTGAGCTCCTGGACGACCGGGCCCTCGACCCGGGCCATCAGCTCGACCCAGGCGCGGCCGAGCTTCTGGTTCTTCGGCTTGTCATAGTGCGGCTCGATCAGGTTCTGCGACCCGCTGAACGCGACCCGGCCGTCGACGACCAGGATCTTGCGGTGGTTGCGCAGGTCGGGTCGGCGTACCTCACCCTTGAGCGGCCGGATCGGGAGCATCGCCGCCCACTCGATCGACGTCGGCTCGAGCTTCGCCAGCATTTCCTTGTAGACCGGGATGCCCTTGGACCCGATGTGGTCGAAGAGGAAGCGGACCTTCACGCCACGCTCGGTCGCACGCACCAGCTCCTCGAAGAACGGCGCGGTCATCTCGTCCCAGGCGGAGATGTAGAACTGCACGTGCACGTAGTCCGTCGCAGCAGCGACCTCGCGCGCCATCATCTCGATGCCGCCCTGGTAGTCCTCGATCAGCTCGACGGTGTTGCCGAAGCTCAGCGGGAGTACGCCGAGGTGCCGGTTGAGCCGGGCGAAGCTCTGGACCAGAGGGGGCAGCTCGACCCGGCGTTCGTGGTCCTCGATGTCCTCGAGGTGCGCGGCCGCCAGGATCGCGGCGTTCACCTCGGCCTGCAGGGCTCGCCGCTTCTTGCCGACCGACGTGCGCCCGAACAGCAGGAACAGCACGAAGCCCAGGAACGGGATCGCGAGGATCAGCAGCAGCCACGCCATCGCGGTCTGCGGTCGGCGGCCACCCGGCAGCACGATGAGCGCACAGACGACGATGGCGACGTTCGCTACGACGAGGGCCGCACTGAGCAGGACGGGCACCCAGTACGGCATGACGGTCGAGTCCGCTCAGCCGAGGAGACGCTGCTTGGCCGCCGCGAACTCGGCGTCGGTGAGGATGCCCTGCTGGCGCCGGCTGACCGCGTTCGACATCGCCGTGGCGGTGCCGGCGATCACTGCTGTGCGGGCCACCGTGCCGATCAGCCCAGGTCGTCCCATCCTGCGCATCATGGGCTCATGCCTCCTGTGCCACGAACGCCGCATCGACGTCCTCGAAGACCAGGGCCAGTCCCTGCTGGTCGTCACCGAGCGAGTCGGTCAGGACCTCCAGGTCGGCGTCGCTGAGCAACTCGGGGTCGTCGATGTCGAGCCCGGCGAGCCCGACGTCGTTCGGGAATGCCACGAACAGAACCTCGACCGGTCCTCGTTTCATCGACCTCTCCTCGTGCTGCCGTGGCCCACGGAATGTGTCTCCTGAGCGCCTCGTGGCTTGAACCCTAGGGAGCCCGCGGCGGCGTAGCGTCACCCGAGACGGGTGAGCCGTCGGCCACGGTCGGCTGGCCACGATAGGCGACGACGGCGAGACCCTCGCCCGAGGACGGAGTACGACGTGTCGAACACGAGCGTTGCGCCACGAGTCGCGCTGCCGCGCGGGGTCCTCCTCCTGCTCGGCATGGCGGCGTCCGTCGTCGTCATCGGTGGGATGAAGGCCACCGCCGGAATCATCGCGCCGCTCTTCCTCGCCCTGGTGCTGACCGTCGTGGCCCACCCGCTCCGGCGGTGGCTGGACCGCTGGGTGCCTTCGTGGGTGGCGTCGCTGGTGTGCATCGTCGCCGTCTACCTCATCATCGTGGTCCTGACCGTCTCGATCGTGGTCTCGGCCGCGCGGTTCGCCACCCTGATCCCGCAGTACACCGACGAGCTGGACACCCAGGTCGCCGACCTCACCGACTGGCTCAAGAACTTCGGCGTGAGCCAGGCCCAGATCGAGAAGGTCGGCTCGTCCTTCGACCTGGGACGGTTGAGCAGCTTCATCGGGTCGTTGCTCTCGGACCTCCTCGGGATCGTCAGCAACCTCTTCTTCATCCTCGCCCTGGTGCTGTTCATGGCGATGGACGGCGGGACCTACCCGCGCCAGCTCGAGCGGGCCCGGGCCGTGCGCCCCGCAGTGGTCGAGGCGATCTCCGCGTTCGCCAGCGGCACCCGTCGCTACCTCGCGGTGTCGACGATCTTCGGACTGATCGTCGCGGTCCTCGACACGATCGCCCTCGCGATCCTCGACGTTCCGGCACCCGTGCTGTGGGGCCTGCTCGCCTTCATCACCAACTACATCCCCAACATCGGGTTCGTCATCGGACTGATCCCCCCGGCGATCCTGGCCCTGCTCGACGGCGGCCCCAAGCAGATGCTGGCGGTCATCGCCGTCTACTGCGTGCTCAACGTGGTCATCCAGACCGTCATCCAGCCCAAGGTCGTCGGAGACACCGTCGGACTGTCCACGACCCTGTCGTTCGTGTCGCTGATCTTCTGGACGTGGGTCATCGGCCCGCTGGGAGCCCTCCTCGCCATCCCGCTAACCCTGCTCGCCAAGGCGATCCTGATCGATGCCGACCCGACCCTGAGCTGGGTCAGACCGCTGATCTCCAACAAGGCGGACCCCGACGACGATCCCGAGGTCACGCCCGACGTCCCCCCGGAGCCCGCTGCGACGTGAGACTTCCCGACCGGCGCGCCGTCGCCCGTCGGTTGGTCGAGCTCCGGCCCCGGCGCGCCGACCTCCGCGCCGACGTCCTCGCCGGCCTCCCGGGCGCGATCAGCAGCGTGCCAGACGGCATGGCTTCGAGCGTGCTGGCCGGCGTCGGCCCGTCCCACGGCCTGTACGCGTCCTTCGCCGCCCGATCGCGGGCGGGCTGACGTCCAGCACCCGGCTGATGGTGATCACCACGACCAGCGCCGCCGCGCTCGCCGCCGGACCCACGCTCGCCGAGGTGAACGCCGCCGACCGCTCCGACGCCATGCTGTGGCTGACCCTGGTCGCCGGCGCCTTCATGATCGCCGCGGCGCCGAGACCGACGGCGGGGTGGCGATCCAAAAGGCGTGGTACGTCGTCACCCACCCGTCCGGCATCGACCTGCCCACCAGCCTGTGCGGCGCCGCGGCGCTGGTGTTCATGGTGCTGCTGGCGCGCACCAGGATCGACACGTTCAGCTCGCTGGTGGCGCTCCTGGTGCCGACGGTGGCGGTGTGGCTCACGGGTGCTGCCGGGGTCGCCCTGGTCAAGGACAACGGCTCGCTCCCGCACGGCATCCCGGCCCCCGGCGTACCCGACCCGGGCACGTTCAGTCTCCCGCTCGTCGTCGGCGCGGCGTCGGTGGCCGCGATCGTCCTGGTGCAGGGCGCGGGCGTCGCCGAGGCGAGGCCGAACCCCGACGGCAGCCGCTCGTCGACGCGGGGCGACTTCACCGCGCAGGGCGTATGGATGATCGCGATCCTGCTGGTCTTCTCCGAGCTCGTCGGGGAGGTGGCCATGGCGACGCTGGCAGCCGTGCTGATCTACGCGGGCTGGGGCACCATCAAGCCCCGCGAGATCTGGTCGGTCGCCAACGCCGGACCCATCCCGGCGATCGCGATGACCGCGACGTTCCTGGCCGTGCTGCTGCTCCCGGTCGCGACGGCCGTCGGGGTCGGCGTCGTCGCCTCCCTGATCATGCAGCTCAACCAGGAGTCGCTCGACCTGCGCCTGGTGCGCCTGCGGCTCGACGCCGAGGACCGACTCGTCGAGGACGTCGTGCCGACCGAGCTCAAGCCGTACGACGTCGTCGTGATCGACGTCTACGGGTCGCTGTTCTTCGCCGGCACCCACACCCTCCAGCGCCGCCTCCCCCCACCGCTCCTCACCGATCGCGGCCCGGATGCTGCCAGCGGGCCGGTGGTGATCCTGCGGCTCCGGGGGCGTACGACGCTGGGCGCGACGTTCCTCAAGGTCGTCGGCGACTACGCCCACCAGCTCGCTGCAGCCGGCGGCGAGCTCTACCTCTCCGGCGTCGACCACCGGCTGGTGCGTCGGTGGGACGAGGACGGGCTGAGCGAGACCCTGGGCAACGTCCGGATCTTCGAGGCGATGCCGGTGATCGGGGCGTCCACCCGGGTTGCCATCACTCTGGGTCGCACGCACCGCGTCTCGGCGCGGTCATCGTCCCAGTCCTCAGTCCGGGATGGTGACGACCTCGACGACACCGATACCCAGTGAGTTCAAGAGGTTCAGGACCCCTTGCAGCTCCTCCTGGTCGGTCAGCTCGCCGGTGAGCGTCGTGCTCGGCGGGTGCGTGCGCGCGACGAGGTGCGGGAACGCCCCGCTGAGCTCGTCGCTCAGCTCGGAGTCGACACGGATCAGCATCCTGGTCATCGTCGCCCGTCACCCCTGCCTTCACGCATGCCATCCCCTGCTCCGAAGGTAGGTCGTGGCCGGGCCTGCTCGCCTCACCGGAAACGGGCGATGCCAGGCCGGGGCCCCACCCGGTTGGGTGGTCCGGGTGACCAACCGAGCCACGGGATCTGATGCGGCCGCCTGGCGCGGCGTCATCGCCCCGTCGTTCCACGGCTTCCGCCCGGCCTGGCTCCGAGGCGACGTGATCGCCGGTCTCACGGTCTGGGCGGTGCTCATCCCCGAGTCGCTGGCGTACGCCGGCATCGCGGGCGTGCCCGCCGTCGTCGGCCTCTACGCCACGGTGCCTGCCCTGCTGCTCTACGCGCTGCTCGGCAGCTCGCGGCACCTGATCGTCGCGCCGATGTCCGCGACCGCGGCGCTGTCTGCCGGTGTCGTCGGGGACTTCGGCGCGGATGCCGACCAGTACCTCGCCCTGACCACCGCCCTCGCGCTCGCTGTGGGCCTGGTGGCGGTCCTGGCGGGCCTCTTCCGCCTCGGGTTCCTGGCGTCCTTCATCTCCGAGCCGGTGCTGAAGGGCTTCATCATCGGGCTGGCCCTGACGATCATCGTCGGCCAGGTGCCGGCGCTGCTCGGCGTCGAGAAGGGCGACGGCAACTTCTTCCAGAAGGCCTGGGCGGTCCTCGGCAACGTGCCCGACCTCGACCTGCTGACGACGGTCGTCGGCGTCGGTAGCCTGGTGCTGCTGCTCGCCCTCCGCCGCTGGTTGCCCGCGGTCCCGGGGTCGCTCGTCGTCGCCCTCGGCGGCGTACTCCTGGTGTGGGTCTTCGGCCTCGACGACCACGGCCTCGCGATCGTCGGCAACATCGACTCCGGGCTGGGGTCGTTCGGCCTGCCCGACGTCTCCCTCGACGACTTCATGGACCTGCTCGCCGTCTCGGTCGGAGTGATGCTCGTCGGCTTCGCCGAGGGTCTCGGCGCCGCCAAGACGTACGCCGCCAAGGCGGGCTACGACGTCGACGCCAACCGTGAGCTGCTCGGCCTCGGTGCCGCCAACCTCGGGTCGGGCCTGTCCGGCGGGATGGTCGTGAACGGCAGCCTGTCCAAGACCGCCGTCAACGGCAGCGCCGGAGCCCGCTCGCAGGTGTCCGGGCTGACGGCGGCGGTGCTCACCGTCGTGACGCTGCTCTTCCTCACGGACCTCTTCGAGAAGCTGCCCGAGGCGTCCCTGGCCGCGATCGTCATCGCCGCTGTCATCGAGCTCGTCGACTTCGACGCCCTGCGACGTCTCTGGAGGGCCGGTGCCGGTCCGCTCGTCGCGGTGGCCGGCTACGCTCGGCGGGCCGACTTCCTCGCGGCGATCGGAGCCCTGGCCGGGGTCCTCGTCTTCGACACACTCCCCGGCCTGATCATCGGCATCGGCATCTCTCTGATCCTGCTGATCGCCCGCACCTCGCGGCCCAACATCGCGGAGCTGGTGCCTGCAGACGGGGCGGGGTCGGGAGTCTGGGTCGACCGGCGACGGCACCCGGACCGCACGCCTCTGCCGGACGTCCTCGTGGTCCGGGTCGAGGGCCCGTTGATGTTCACGGACGCCGACTTCGTGCGGGACCACGTGCTGGAGCTGGTGGCCGACCAGTCGGCCGCCGGCGCACCGGTCGGCGCGGTCGTGCTCGACGCCGAGACCGTGCCGGGGATCGACGTCACGGCGGCCGCGATGCTCACCCAGCTGCGCCATGAGCTCCGGGCGATCGGGATCCGGTTCGGCGTCGCCCGGGGCATCGGTCAGGTCCGCGACGTGCTGTCCGCCTCCGGGGAGAGCGACGAACCCTTGATCTTCCCGACCATCGATGCCGCGGTCGCCGGCCTCACGGGTGCTCCCTGAGGTTCACGCAGAACGGGTGAGGTCGGGCACGAGGCCAGCGACGACCGTGGATCCATGGGGACCTTGGCGGTGTGGCAGCTCGGCTCCGTCGACGCCGCCTCTCGGTCGGCGGACCTGCTCGGCCGCCTCGTCCGCGACGACCTGCTCGTCATCCACGACGCGGCCGTCGTCGAGTGGGCGCGGGACGACCGCCGACCCAGCACCCGCCCGCTCAACGACGCCGCGCCGACCGGTGCGCCGACCGACGGAGCACTGACCGACGGAGCGCTGACCGACGGAGTGCTGACCGACGGAGTGCTCGGCAGCGGATTCTGGGGCCTGCTCTTCGGACTGGTCTTCTTCGTGCCGCTCCTGGGCGCGGCGATCGGAGCGACGACCGGCGCCCTGGCGGGCGCCCTGGCCGACGTCGGCATCGACGACCACTTCATCAACCGGGTCCGCGACCAGGTGACGCCGGGGACGTCGGCGCTGTTCCTGCTCGCACCTGACTCCGTCGTCGGGCGCGTGCACGACGAGTTGGCCGAGCTGCGGCCCACGCTGATCACCACCCACCTCGACGACGACCAGGAGGCCGCGCTGCGCGCGGTCTTCGGAGGCTGAGCAGCCGGTGCCGAGCTGGCGCATCGTCGGCCAGCTGATCACCGCGCCCGCTGGCGTGGTGTCCACCGTCGAGGCGTGGACCGGGTTGAATGGTGTCTGAACAAGCGTCAAGACTCGGGGAGAGCGGCCGGGACCGAGGTCCACGGCCGACGAGAGGGCGGGAGATGGCTTCCGGACAGCGCGCGCGGGCGACCGGTAAGGCGCCCGTGCACACGCTCCCCTCATCCGTCACTCCTCGTCCGCCGGAGCTCTTCGTCCCGCGTGCCCGGCTCGACGAGTTCCTCGACACCGTGCCGGCGACGCCGGTCAACCTGATGATCGCGCCCGCGGGCTCGGGCAAGACCGCGGCAGCGGCTGCCTGGTCCGCACGGGTGAACCGCGCGAGTGGCCGGAGCACGGTGGCCTGGGCCCGCGGCGACCAGGACGCCGCCGTCGCCGCCCAGATCGAGGAGATGCGCTGTCCCGAGCAGCCCGACGGTCCCACCGTCGTCGTCATCGACGACGTCCACCTGATGTCGGAGCAGTCGAGAGACGCACTCGGCGCGATCCTGGTCGCCGACCCCGACTCGGTCCGTCTGCTGCTGATCGGTCGGCAGGAGCCGGACCTGGTGCCGATCTCGGCGGCCCTCACGGGCTCGGTCCGCGCGCTGCGCGTGGACGATCTCCGCTTCGACGAGACCGACGCCGCCGACCTGGTGCGCGCGCATCACCCGGACGCCGACCCCGACGACGTCGCCGCGGTGCTCGAGCAGGCCGACGGCTGGGCGGCCGCGCTGGTCCTGGGCTCGCGTGCCCTCGCCGGTTCCGCCGACATCGCCGACGCCCGCGCCTCCCTGGCCGCGACCCGGCAACCCGTCCTCGACTACCTGCTGCACGAGGTGTTCGAGACCCTCCCCGACGACCTCGCCCAGGTCCTGCTGACCACGTGCCAGCGGGCGCACGTCACCGCCGAGGAGTCGATCCTGCTGTCCGGACTGCCGGACGCACCGACGCTCCTCGACCAGGCCGCTGCGGCCGGCCTCCTGGTGACCGGCTACCGCGCCGAGGCGGACGTGGCCCTGACGGGGTGGCGCTATCACCCACTCCTGCTGGACCTCCTCCGTCGTCGTACCGCACCGACCGGGCCCGACTGGGCCGTCATCGTCGCCGCCCACCACCGCGCGACCGAGGCGTACGCCGAGCGGCGTGACGCCGAGCTCGCCGTCCGGCACGCCGGGCTGACCGGCGACCTGGATCTGCAGCTGCGGGTGCTCCGCGAGTTCGCCTCCGACCTCATCAGCCAGCGCCGGTACGACGCGCTCGGCACCGTCCTGGCTGGGATCCCGCTCGACATCCGGACCCGCCACGCCGACCTCCTCGTCGTGCAGGCGATGCTGCTCCGCGGCCAGGGCCGGATCGATGCCGCGAAGGCCACGACCGACCGGGTGCTCGCACTCGATGGCCGCAGCCTGCGCGATCTCGTCTCGCGCGACACCGAGGCTCAGCTCGCGCTGCTCGAGGTCTGGCAGGCACGCTACGGCTGGCGCGAGGCCGGTCCTGCCCTGGAGCGCGCCGGGCGGGTCCTCGGATGCCGCCACGACGCGGAGGTCAGTGCTCACGACCTCTCCGGGCTCTCGCCGGTGTCAGCGGCCTGGCTCACCCTCGAGGTGGCGTACTTCCAGACCTGGCTGGGTGAGTTCGACCTGGCCGCCATCCACGTCCAGGACGTCGCGATGTACGCCCGGCAGGTCGACCTCCCCGTCCTGACCTGCTCGACCCTCGCCGGTCGGGCCGTCCTGGAGATGGTCGACGGCGCCTACCAGAGCTCGCTCACCACCGCCGAGGCCGCGCTGCTGGTCGACCCGGATGCCCGCGCCGACGCCGCGAGCGCACGCATCCACCTGTCTCGTGGCTGGGCCCTGCTGCAGGAGCTTCGCCTCACCGAGGCGGAGGACGCGCTCGCCCGCTTCTACGAGACTCCGAGCGGGGTGATGGACCCGCTGCTGCTCACCTTCGGGCGCCTGCTGCGCGCCGGCCTGCAGACAGCCGTCGGGGAGGCGGCCGAGGCCCGCCGGATCCTGGACACCCGGGGCGACGTGCCCGAGAGGCTGCCGCATCATCTCGCTCGCCTCGACCGGCTGGTCCGGCTGTTGATCGCGGTGGCGATGGGCGACCTGGCCACCGTCGACGCGCTCGCCCCCGCGATGCGCGCCGTCGGCGGCGATGCCGAGGCGCGGCTCGCCGAGGCCCTGAGTATCGGGCTGGGTGGTGACGAACCCCGCGCCGTACGACTTCTCAACGAGCTGCTGCCGACGACCGTCGACGCACCGGTGACCGTCGCGCTGAGCGCGGCGGTCGCCCGCGCGGCCATGCTGCAACGCATCGGTACGCCGGGATCGGTCCAGGCCGCGCGCGACCTCGTCCCCGAGCTGCTCAGCAGGGCGGCGCCGCAACGGCTGATCTGGATGCTCGCCTTCGGCTCGTTGATCAGCCCCACGTTCGGCGATCTTGTGTCGAGCAACGCCTCCGGCACCTACCCGCACCCGTTCGCAGCACCGGTCGCCGCTGCGCTGGGCGGGCTGCGCCGGTCGTACCCGGAGGTGGCGCGGCACCGCGATCTCGGGTTCGGCCCCGACGACCCGCGAGCACCACTGACCGCCCGCGAGCTCGAGGTGCTCGAGCAGCTCTCTCTGGGCGGTGGCAACGCCGACCTCGCGCGGGCGCTGTTCGTCAGCGAGAACACCGTGAAGACCCACCTGGCATCCATCTACCGCAAGCTCGAGGTGGACCGCCGCGTCGACGCGCTCCGGGTCGCCCGTGCCCACGGGCTCCTCTGATTCAGCGCGAATTCTCGCGGGTGTTGGCCCGTTCCGGGTGACCCCGAGCGGGGGACCTCCCTCGTAGCGTCGGACCCACCGCGACGACCCGGGCACCGGCGCGGATATCACCCTGCCGTCACCCTTCGCGGGTGAGGCACGGTCATCGAGCGCGCAATACTGTCCTCAGTCCAACGGCGGGCGCCGCGGTCCGGTCGCCTGCCGGCGCGCCGAGACGAAGCAGTCGAAATGACGAAACCGATGTCGAAGCGGGAGCACCGGGGCTCGACCGCGCGCATCGGCCAGCTGCCGGCGCTGCCACGGGCCTACGTGCCGCGCCAGCGGCTCTGGAGCCGGCTCGACGACGCGACCGAGACGGCCGTGACGCTGCTGGTCGGCCCGGGCGGTTCGGGCAAGACCCTCGGCATCGCCGGGTGGCTGCGCCGCTCCGGCCGCGCTGCCGACACGACCTGGGTCCCCGCCGACGCCACCTGGGACGCCGACCGGCTGCTCACCCAGCTGGCTCGCAGGACCGACGACCGGCCGGTGCTGGTAGTCGTCGACGACGCGCACCGGCTGCCCCTCCGGACGATCCAGGCGCTCGACGCGCTGCTCGACACCGCACCCGAGTCGTTCCGGGTGCTCCTGGCCTCGCGGTGGGACCTGCCGTTCACCCGGCTCGCGCCCGAGCTCCTCGGCGACCTCACCATGCTCCGGGGTGACCTGCTGCGACTCGACGAGCAGGAGTCGGGCGCCCTGGTCGCCGCGCACGCCCGCACCGACTCCGCGGACGTCGCCCGGGCGGTCGCCCGGCGTACCCAGGGCTGGTGCGCCGCCGTCGTCCTCACCGCCCGCGCCGTCGGCGCAGCGCCGGACCCCCTCGAGCTGGCCCGGCGGTACGCCGAGATCGGGCCGTCGGTGGCCGACCGGGTCGCCAGCGAGGTCTTCGCGACGCTGCGGCCCCGCGAGCGCCACCTGCTGCTGTGCGTCGCGAGCGAACCGTTCGTGACGCCGGCCCTCGCCGCGCATCTCTCCCACGACTCCGGTGCCGGGGCGGTCCTGGCCGATCTGGAGGCGACGGGTCTGCTCGTCACCCGGGAAGCCTCGCACGAGCACGACGGCGTCACCGTCGATGGCGAGCGCTACACGATCCACCCCCTGCTCGCGGAGGTCGTACGCCGGCGCATCTCGTCCGGCGGCGTCGATGTCATGCGCGCCGCCGCGACCGTGCAGCGCGCCGTCCGGCTCGATGTCGGCCGCGGTGCCTCTGAGGACGCCCTGCACCGGCTCGAGGCGATCGGGGAGTACGCCGTCGCGGCAGGCCTGCTCGCAGAGGAGGGCCCTAGTCTGCTCCTGCGCGGTCACGGCGCCCCGGTGCGTGAGTTCGCCGTCGCACACCCGTCGGCGATCGAGGCCAATCCCGGGTCGTGGTTCGCGGTCGCGCTGGAGCGCTGGTTCGGCGGCGATGTCACGGCCGCGGCGCAGTGGCTCGAGAGGATCCTGCACGAGCCGCAGCCCGACACGGAGCTCGCCGTGGTGCAGCACGCCTGTGCGCGGGTGATGCGGGCCCGACTCGGTCTCGAGCCGATCGGTCGCGCGGTGGCCCATGCCCAGCGGGTCGTCGCCGACCCCGAGCTGACCGCTGGTGCCGCCGCCCTCGTACCGATCCTGCTGTGCGAGCTGGCCGTCACCCAGAACTGGACCGGCGACCTGACCACCGCGGAGGAGAACCTCGCTGCCGCCGTCCGGCTCAGCCGCACCCACGACCTCCCGCTGCTGACCGCCGTCGTCCTGTCCCACCTGGCGTTCACCGAGTACATGCGCGGGCGCGAGAGCGCCGCCGCCGAGGTCGCCGAGGAGGCGATCGCGCTGGCCGCGGAGCGTGGGCTGGTCACGCCGTACTCCGTGGCCCGGGCCCAGCTCGCCCGGCAGCTCTGCGAGCTCAGCGGGGTCCCCCTGCGCCGTGGCGTCCAGGCACTCGAGGACGACACCCTCACCGGGCACGCGGCCGACCTGACGACGCGGTTCTGGATGCGGACCCGACGGTCGCGACTCGACCTCGCCCACGGTTCGGTGTCCGCCGCCGAGCTCGCCCTCGAGGTCCCCCTGGAGACACCACCGCTGCCCGCGCACCTGGCCGTCGTACTGCTGCTCGAACGCGCGTTCCTGGCCAGTCTGTCCGGCGACGGGGTGCTCCTCGGCCAGCTCCAGGAGCAGCTCACGGAGATCGGCGCGACCGCGGAGGCGGCCCTGGTCGCTGGCCTGCGTGCCGACCTCGCCGGCGACCGCCGGGCGGCCGCTCGCCACTTCGGCGAGGCCACCCGCGAGCCGGTGACCGCACAGCCGGCGATCCGAGGTCTCGCGCTTGTCGCCCAGGCGCAGCTGGCCGATGCGCTCGGCGATGGCGATCGGGCGCTGGACCTGCTTCACGGCGCGGTGCTCGAGACCAAGGTACGCCGCAACGCCGTGCCGTTCCTGGGCTGGAGCCGGCACGGCACCCCGGTCTCCGAGCTGGTCCAGCGCCTGGGCGACATCCACCCCGACCCGTGGCTGAACGAGATCGACACCCACATCTCGGGTCTGTCCGGCATCGCGACGTACTTCGGCCCGTCGACGCCGCGGCCCCGCGAGCGGGAGGACCGGGCACCGGGGTCGATCCGGCCAACGCTCAGCCCGCGCGAGCGCGACGTGCTCCACGAGCTGGCGCGGGGTTCGACGTACGCCGACATAGCGGCCAACCTGTTCGTCTCCGAGAACACGGTGAAGACACACGTCTCGAGCCTCTACGCGAAGCTGGCAGTCAACCGCCGCAGCGCGGCCCTCGCGGCGGCGCGGTCGATGCAGCTCCTGTAGGCGCGGTCCCCGCCAGGAACACCCGAATCGGGTGACGGCAGCACCGGCCTGAGCGCGGGAAGGTGGCAACCATGAACGAAGCCACCGACTCGACGGCGACCGCGAGGTCACGTCATGCCTCGTCCACCACGATCGGCCTGATCAGCCTGGTCGACCACTGGGGACTGGTCCTGGCCTACGGCATCGTCACCCTGGGGCTCGGCATCGCGCTGGCCGTGTGGCCCGACGCGTCCGTCACGGTCTTCACGGTGCTGCTCGCGATCCAGTTGATCATCGCCGGCATCTTCCGGATCAGTGCGGCGCTCTCCGTCAGCCGCGACGACGGCGGCGTGCGAGCCCTGGTCGGGTTGAGTGGCGGCCTGGCGCTGATCGTCGGGCTCCTCATCCTGCGCGACCCGCTCCAGAGCGTGCTGGTGCTCGGGATGATCCTCGGTGTCTTCTGGGTGATCGCCGGCGTCATCGACATCATCGGCGCCTTCATCTCGCCGCCCGCCTCGGGCCGCGGCTGGGAGATCTTCACCGGTGTCGTCACTCTGCTGGCCGGCGGGTTCCTCCTCGTCTACACCGACCTGTCGCTGCGGTTCCTGGTCGTCTTCGTCGGGATCTGGCTGGCCGTTGCCGGCGTCCTCGCGATCGTCGCTGCGTTCAGGCTGCGCTCGCTACGTACTGATTCGTGAGAAGAGGCCGTCCATGAGCGAGACACCGGACGAGAAGCAGCAGGACGTCGCCGAGCTCCAGCAGGAGGTCGCGCGGCTCAAGCAGCAGCTCGGCGACGGAGGCACCGTCGCGCTGCCGCAGGAACGGCGTCGTCAGGGCTGGTGGCGGCCGGTGGTCGCGACCATCCTGATCATCCTCGTGGTCATCCTGGCCCCCCTCTCCGTCGTGGCCCGGTGGGCGCACGACACGGTCTCCGACACGGACCGCTACCTCGAGACCGTCGGTCCGCTCGCGAGCGATCCGGCCGTGCAGCAAGCGGTCATCGACCGGATCACGACCGAGATCGTGACCCGGCTCCAGGTGGACGAGGTCACCGACCAGGCGATCGACGCGCTCACCGCCCGCGGCCTGCCACCGTTGGCATCGTCGAGCCTCCAGGCACTCTCGAACCCGCTCTCCGACGCCATCGAGGGCTTCGTCGAGAAGCAGGTCACGTCGTTTGTGAAGTCCGACGAGTTCGAGACGGCGTGGATCGAGGCCAACCGTCAGGCGCAGACCCAGCTGGTGGCCGTGCTGACCGGCAAGGACACCGACGTGGTCGAGATCAGCAACAACGCGGTCAGCGTCAACCTCGCCACCATCATCGACACGGTCAAGCAGCGGCTGGTCGCCAGGGGGTTCACGCTCGCGGAGCGGCTGCCCCCGGTCAACGCCCAGTTCACGATCTTCCAGTCCGACGACATCACCAAGGCCCAGAACGCGTTCCGCCTGCTGAGCGCCCTCAACACCTGGCTGCCGATCCTGGCGTTGCTGTGCCTCATCGGTGCAGTCGCGGTCGGCAGGAACCGTCGTCGCACGTTGGTCGCCGGGTCGCTCGCCGTCGTGCTGTCGATGCTGCTGCTCGGCATCGCCCTCAACGCCTTCCGCGTCGTCTACCTCGACGCGATCCCGACCGACCAGCTGCCGGTCGAGGCGGCCGGCGCGATCTACGACACCCTGGTCGGCTTCATCCGGCTCAACATCCGCGCGGTGGCGGTGCTGTTCCTCGCCATCGCCTTCATCGCCTGGGTCACCGGGCCGGTGGGGGCGCCCGTCGCGCTGCGCCGGGGCACGACCCGCGCGATCGGGGCGGTCCGCTCCAGCGGCGACCGCGCGGGCCTGAACACGGGTCGCTTCGGGGAGGCACTCGGCCTCTACAAGACGCCCATCCGGGTCGGGGTGCTCGGGCTCGCACTGGTCGTCTACGTGCTGCGGGACCACCCGACGGGAGGCTTCGCCCTCGGGATCCTCATCGTCGTCGCAGTGGTGCTGCTCATCGTGGAGCTGCTGGCTCGGCCGCCGGCCGCCGCCGTAGCCGAGCCCAGCTCGCCGCCAGGAGCCCCAGGACCGAGCTGACAGCCCGCAGCACGGTCGGGTCCTCCGAGACGATCCGGCCGACGAGGGCGGCGCCGACCATGATCCCGGCGAAGCCGATCAGCCAGGTCGAGATCGCCAGGATGATGCCGAGCGTGCCGAACTGGTCGGCGTTGGCCTCGACGTACGGCGGCATCAGGATCGTCGACCCGCGTGTGTAGATCACCCCGAGCACGCCGGTCAGGGCGGCGCCGAGGGCGAGCCGCCGCCAGCCGACCCGCCCGAAGAGCAGCAACCAGGACGTCGCCCACCAGATCAGGCTGAGGAGCAGCATCTGAAGCATCAGTCGCGCCGTACCCGCCGCCAAGCTGTCGGGCCCGAGCAGCAGCGCCCGCAACCCGCCGGCCAGCTGCAGCGTGACCAGCCAGCCGATCAGCCAGCCGAGGCAGCGACGGAGCCCCACCACGCCGCCGATGTGCGGCACCTCCCACACCCTCTCGTACATGCGCTGGATGGCCCGCGCGAAGCTGGACGCCGAGAAGAGCGTGATCAGCAGGCCAGCGGTCCCGGTCTGGGCGCGCACCTGGTCGGTGGTGACCTCGCCCTCGATGAGGGTCGTGCCCTCCTTGCCGACTCCCGCCGCCGCCGTGAACGCGTGGACCGCGTCGCCGATCAGGTGCGGGAAGAACGAGGCCAGCACCACCAGCATCGGGACCAGGGCCAGCAGCCCCTGCGCGGCGATCAGCATGCACCGGTCGATGAACTCGATCCGCACGAAGTCGCGGACCAACCGGCCCAGGATCGGCACCTGGTCGACCAGGTCCTGCGCCTGCTGCTTGCGCGTCCGGTACGTCGCGGTGAGGCGCTCGCGCATTCCGGCGACGTCCAACGCCTCTGACCTCCCGTGCTGTCGCCGACGGATCCGGCAGGATGAGCACAAGCGTGGGCGCAGCGGCCACGCGGTCGATCACCCATAGCGGGTGAAACGGAGCCGGAGGTGCCCGGGTGACAGGGTGGAAGCGCTGGGCCCGGCTGGCCGTCGTACTCACACTCGTGCTGGTGCTCTACTTCACGGTCCCGGTGTCCTTCGAGGTCAGCTCCGGCGACGTTGTGCAGCTGGTGGTGAGCCTGGCGGCGCTCTCCCTGCTTGCCGTCCTGGTGCTGGTGGAGGTGCGACACCAGCTCCTGGAGGACGACCGGCGCATCGACGGTCTGGTCATCGCGCTGATGATCGCCGTGCTGGGCTTCGCGCTCGGGTTCTACGTCCTCGCCCAGCGCAACCCCGAGCAGATCGTCGACCTGCACACCCGGATCGACGCGCTCTACTTCACGATGGCGACGCTGCTGACGATCGGGTACGGCGACGTGCACGCCGCGGGGCAGGCGGCACGGACGCTGGTGCTGATCCAGATGGTCTTCAACGTCGTGATCGTGGCGACCGCGGCCTCGACGATCACGACTCGCATTCGGACCCAGGCGGAGAAGCGGGCCGAGGCGCGCCGAGCCGCCGAGGCCGACGGGTCGCTACCGCCGCCGCGCCGACGTCACGGACGCCGTACGCACCGGAACCCGACGTGAGACGTCGTGTCGTTGACACCGTGGCCCTGCCGGGCGGCGGGGCGGTAGCGCTGGCAGTAGTGCGGCGAGCACAGGTGTGACCCGCCCTTCGTGACGAACCGGTCGGTCTCTACCAGGCGCACGCTGCCGCCGCAGCAGGGGCTCGCCGTGGCTGCGGCCGGCACAGACTCGCCCTCGCGGTGGTGGGAGTCGGTCCATCGGCTCGCGGTCCACTCCCACACATTGCCGATCATGTCGTGCAGGCCGTGGCCGTTGGCGGGATAGCTGCCGACCGGCGCCGTGCGGTGGTGCCCGTGCGGGTCCTCGCTGCGCCACGGGAACGGGCCCTGCCAGGTGTCGGCGAGCACCTCGCCTCCAGGCGACAGCTCGTCGGCGTACGCCGCGTCCCAGCCGTAGTCGCGGCCCTTCAGCCCGCCACGGGCGGCGTGCTCCCACTCGGCCTCGGTCGCGAGGTCCTTGCCGGCCCAGCGGGCGTACGCCGTGGCGTCCTCCCAGCCGACGTGCACGACGGGGTGGTCGGGGATCTCCTCCCAGGAGCTGCCCGGTCCCTGCGGGGAGCGCCACTGGGCGCCCGGCTGCCAGCGCCACCACTGGGTCCAGTCGCCGAGGTGCACCGGGCCAGGCGTCTGGGTGAAGACCTGCGAGCCAGGCACCAGCAACGCCGGGTCGGCGCCGGGGAAGTCGGCGGGGTCGGGCGCGATCTCCGACACCGTGACGTGACCGGTCTCCTCGACGAACCGCGCGAACTCCGCGTTGGTCACCGGCGTCGGGTCGAACCACACGTCGCCCACGGTGACGTCTCGCAGCGGCCGCTCCTCCGGGTAGAAGTGGTCGTTGCCGATCGTCGTGGTCCCTCCCGGGACCAGGACCATGCCCTCCGTCATGCGTCCTTTCTACAGGGGCCGACGTGGTGGTTTCGCCGTCTCTGGTCAGTCGCGGGACATCGCCGCGTGGAAGTCCCGCTCCAGGTCCAGGTATAGGTCGTCGCCGATGTTGATGTCGATGACCTTGATCCGGCCCCCCGTGAAGGCGTACGGCGAGCTGTACTCCTGCGAGACCGGGTCGGAGCTGTCGCGGCCGACGGTCAGGCCCTCGCCGCAGAGCGCGAAGTGACCGGGCTGGGTCTTCCAACCGCTCTTCGCGACGGCCAGGTCGTCGACGTAGAGCGTGGCGGTGCCGATGGCCTCACCGTGCTCGCCGTGACTCTCCTTCGCGAACTCCATCCCGAGCACGTGAGCACCGACGCCGACGTCGTCCGGCGACACCAGCTGCTGCTCGGGCGGGATGCCCAGGAAGTTGCTGACGTACCAGAGCTTGCGGTCCTTGAGGAAGAGGGTGTGGCCGCCGAACCGAGCGCCGTTGGCGATCAGGACCCCTTGCGCGTCGGCGTCCTCGATCTCGACCTGGGCCAGGATCTTGAACGACCGCCCCCGGATCTCGGCGGCTGCGAACTCGGGCACCGGCGAGGTGTTCGGGTAGTAGCGGTAGACCCCGCCCTCCGGAATGTCGGCAACGGGCATGTCGCGGACCAGGTCCGCGATCGATCGGTTGTCGAGCGGCAGCACGTCGTACTTGCCGGCCTCGACGTACCAGAGGTTGACCAGCTCCTTGACCTTGTCGGGGTACTGATCGGCGAGGTCGTGCAGCTCGGAGCGGTCCTCGTCGGAGTGGTAGAGCTCCCAGGTGTCGTTGAGCAGGTCCGCGGCGGTGCCGCCCTGCTGGGGCGCCCGCTGCGTGACGACGTGCCAGCCCTGGCTCCACAGCGCGCGGGTGCCCATCATCTCGTAGTACTGGACGACCTTCTCGGTGGGGCCATCCGCCTCGAAGGTGTACTTCATGGACACCCCGGGGAGCTCGGACTGCGCGTAGCCCAGCACCTGCTCGGGCATCTCCAGCCCGATGCACTCGAGGATGGTCGGGACGATGTCGACGGCGTGGTGGTACTGGTTGCGCACCTCGCCGCGGGCAGCGATGCCCTTCGGCCACGAGATCACCAGCGGGTCGGCGACGCCGCCCTGGTAGGTGTAGCGCTTGAACATCTTGAACGGCGTCGAGAACGCCGTTGCCCACCCGGTCGGGTAGTGGTTGTACGTCGCCGGCGACCCGAGCTGGTCGAGCATCGACATGTTCTGCTCGAGGTCCTCGGGGTAGGCGTTGAAGAACTTGTTCTCGTTCACCGTGCCGTCCGGGCTGCCCTCGCCCGACGCACCGTTGTCGGCGGCGTACATGACGATCGTGTTCTCGAGCTGGCCGGTCTCCTCCAGGTAGTCGATGATCCGACCGACCTGGGCGTCGGTGTACTCCGAGAACCCGGCGTACACCTCGGCGAACCGGGCGAAGAGCTTCCTCTCCTCGTCGGAGAGGGTCTCCCACGGGCGGACGTGGTCCATCGGCTGCGCCGCCTCACCCGGTAGCGGGTTGATGTCGGTCAGGCCGGTGCCCTCCGGGAGGATGCCGCGCTCGATCATCCGCGGCAGCACCCACTCGCGATAGGCCTCGTAGCCGTCGTCGAACTGCCCGGCGTACCTGGCGATGTACTCCTCGGGCGCGTGGTGCGGGGCGTGGTTGGCGCCGGGGCAGAACCACAGGTACCACGGCTTCTTCGGTGCGGACGTCTTGCTGTCCGCGATGTAGGAGATCGCCTTGTCGGCCAGGTCCTTCGAGAGGTGGTAGCCCTCCTCCGGGAGGTAGGGCTGGTCGACGTAGTGGTTGTCCTCCGCCAGGGTCGGGTACCAGTTGTTGGTCTCGCCGCCGATGAAGCCGTAGTAGCGGTCGAAGCCGCGGGCCAGCGGCCAGTTGCGTCGGGTGGCGCCGACGGCCCACTCGTCCAGCGGGACGTTGTGGTTCTTGCCGACCCAGTAGGTGTTGTAGCCGTTCTCGCGGAGCACCTCGCCGATGGTGGCGTTCTCCATCGGGATGTGGCCGGTGTGGCCCGGGAAGCCCTGGGCTCCCTCGGCGATCTGGGCGAAGCCGTTCTGGTGGTGGTTGCGGCCAGTGAGCAGGCAGGACCGCGTCGGTGAGCACAGTGCGGTCGTGTGCCACTGGGTGTAGGTGAGGCCGTTGTCGGCGAGCCGCTGCATCGTCGGCATGTTGATCCGCCCGCCGTACGGCGACCAGGCGGCGAGGCCGGTGTCGTCGTACAGCACCAGCAGCACGTTGGGCGCACCTTCCGGAGCCGGGGGCTCCCGGAACGGCGTCCAATCGGCCACCGAGTCCCGCACATCGAGGTTGACGACACCCTTGAACTTCTTGGCCACGGAGACCCTCCCGGATAGATGGCTGGACCTCCACGCTCCCGCTGCCGGGCATCCGCCGGATCACCCTCAACGGGTGAGGTTGGTGGGGGTCCGACACGATTGGGTGAGGCGTGCCCACCGGACTTCTGCCCACCCTGTCCGGCTACCAGCGAAGCTGGATCCGGTACGACGTGGTCGCCGGTCTCGCCGCTGGGACGGTGGTCATTCCCCAGGCGATGGCGTACGCGACCATCGCCGGGCTCCCCGTCGAGGTCGGCCTCTACACCTGCATGCTGCCGATGATCGCCTACGCGCTGCTGGGCGGATCGCGGTCGCTGAGCATCTCGACCACCTCGACGATCGCGATCCTGATCGCCTCGACGTTGGCCGCCCTGCCCGACGACAGGCCCGGCGACGAGCTGCTCCGGGCCGCCTTCACGCTCACGGTCCTGGTGGGCTTGGCCCTGTTGCTGATGCGACTCTTCCGGCTGGGGTCGCTGGTCGAGCAGATCAGCCCCGCGACGATGACCGGCGTGAAGGCCGGGGTCGGCCTGACCGTGGCGGCATCTCAGCTGCCCACGCTCCTCGGTGTCACCGGCGACGCCGAGGACGAGGGGTTCTTCGGCAAGCTGGCCGACACCGTCTCCAAGCTCGGCGACCTCAGTACGGCGACCGTCGTCGTGTCGGCCGCCGCGATCGCCGTCCTCTACGGGCTGCGCCGGTTCGCACCGCAGTTGCCGGGACCGCTCGTGGTGGCCGCCGGCGGCATCCTGCTGGTCGCCCTCACCGACATCGAGCAGCACGGTCTCGCGTTGATCCCCGAGGTGCCGTCCGGGCTGCCGACGCCGACCATGCCGCTCTGGGGCGAGGTCGGCGCGCTGATGCCCGGTGCCGTGGCGATCGCGATCATGGCGTTCATGGAGACCGTGCTGGTCGCTCGCGCCCAGCGCCAGCGGTCCGAGCCGCCGATCAGCAGCGACCAGGAGCTGCTCGCCAACGGCGTGGCCGCCCTTGTCGGCGGGTTCAGCCAGTGCCTCCCGCCCGCCGGCGGCTTCTCGCAGAGTGCGGTCAACCTGCGAGCGGGAGCGCGGTCCCAGCTCGCCGGGATCGTGACGGCCGTGCTCGCGGTGCTCGTCGCGCTCTTCCTCGGCCCGGTCCTCGACGACCTCCCCGAAGCGATCCTGGCGTCGATGGTGATGGTGGCGGTGTTGGGGCTCGTCTCGCCGGGCGACTTCGCCCGGTTGCGGCGCATCGACCGGACGGAGTTCCGCGTCGCCGCCGCGACGGCCGTCATCGGCCTGACCGCCGGCCTCCTGCTCGCCGTCTTCGTCGGCGTCTTCCTCACCCTGGTCCTGGTGCTGCGCGCGGTCAGCCGGAGTCGGGTCAGGCCGCTGCTCCCCCGCGCGGGCGGCGGCTGGACGATCAACCCGGACGGCGCCGACGCGGAGGCCGCCACGACGTACGACGACCTGGTGCTGCTCCACCTCGCCGGCGCGCTCTACACCGGCAACGCCCGGCCCACCCAGGACGCCGTCCTCGAGACCGCCCTCGCCCGAGAGCCTCGGCCGGTGGCCGTGGTCCTCGCGGTGGCCGCGGTCGACCAGCTCACCGTGCCGTTCCTCGACGTGCTCGAGGCGCTGCACACCGACCTCGCCGAGGACGGCATCGTCCTGGTCGTCGCCGGACTGCAGGAGAGCGCGCGTGAGGCGGCGGGGCGCTCGGCCGGCTTCGCCGGGCTCGACGCCGCCGGGTGCGTGCAGCCGACGGTCGACGCGGCCATCGAGCGCGGCCGCCGCCCCGGTGGTTGAGGGCTACTCCCGCGAGAGCATCGCGGCGGCCTCGAGCTCGAGATCGAGGTAGGACTCCCCGCTGACGTCGACGGTCACCGCCAGGATCTTGCCTCCGGTGAAGGGGAACGGGTTGGTGTACTGCCGGCTGACCGTGTCGGCGCTGTCGAAGCCCACGCAGAGGCCGTCGCCGCAGAGCGTGAACTTGCCGATCTGCGCCTTCATCGGGCCCTCGACCACGACTTGGTCATCGACGTACAGCTTGGCGGTGCCCATCGACTCGCCGTACTGCCCGGCGCCCTCGCGCACGAACTCGACACCGAGAGCGTGTGGCCCGGGCGTGAGGGGCTCCGAGGTGAAGGTCTGCTCAGGCGGGATGCCGAGGAAGTTGTAGACGTAGTTGAGCCGACCCTCCTTGACGAAGAGCGCGTGGCCGCCGAAGCGGGACCCGTGCGCGAACATCACGCCCTGGGCGTCCTCGTCGAGGATGACGTCGGCGATGATCTTGTACGAGCGGCTCCGCACGTTCACCGCGACGCTCTCCGGCACCGCGACGGCGCCCGGGTAGTAGACGTAGCGGTCACGCACCGGCTCGACCTGCGGACGCTGGATGTTGACCAGCTCCACGGGCGTGCGGTCGTCCAGCGGCAGCACGAAGTTGGCCTCCGCCTCCGCGAACCAGGCGTCGATCAGCTCCTGCAGCTTCTCCGGCATCTCGGCGGCCAGGTCCTTGGACTCCGAGCGGTCCTCGGCCACGTGGTAGAGCTCCCACGCATCCTGCTCGAAGTTGCCCTTGCCGCTGATCGGAGCGTGGATGGCGGAGGCCTTCCAGCCGTCCTTCCAGATCCCCCGGGTGCCGAGCATCGCGTAGTACTGCACAGTCTTCTCGGTCGGGCCGTCGGGCGCGGCGTCGAAGGAGTAGCGCATCGAGACGCCGTTGAGCGGGTGCTGCTGCACCCCGCGGTAGGTCTCCGGCATCTCGAGGCCGATCACGTCGAGCATGGTCGCGACGATGTCGGTCGAGTGGTGGTACTGGTGCCGGATCTCGCCCTTCGCCTCGAATCCCCTCGGCCAATGGATGACCATCGGGTCGCTGGTGCCGCCGGCGAACTGCGAGTAGCGCTTGAACATCTGGAACGGCGCGGAGAACGCCGCCGCCCACCCGGTCGGGTAGTGGTTGTAGGTGTCCGGGCTGCCCAGCTCGTCGAGCATGGCGAGGTTCTCGGCGAGGTCGTCGGGGTAGCCGTTGAAGAACTTGTTCTCGTTGACCGAGCCGTTGGGGCTGCCCTCTCCGGACGCGCCGTTGTCGGCGCAGTAGAAGATCAGCGTGTTGTCGAGCTGTCCGGTCTCCTCGAGGTAGTCGACGATCCGGCCGACCTGGGCGTCCGTGTATTCACTGAAGCCGGCGTACACCTCGGCGAAGCGGGCGAAGAGTCGCTTCTCGTCGTCGTTCAGCTCGTCCCACGGGCGCACGAAGTCGGCCTCGTTGGCGACGTCCTCCGGCAGCGGGTTGAGCGGGGTGAGCTCGGTGCCCTCGGGCATGATGCCCCGCTCGATCATCCGGGCCAGGACCCACTCGCGGTAGGCCTCGTAGCCGTCGTCGAACGCTCCGGCATACTTCGCGATGTACTCCTCCGGCGCGTGATGCGGGGCGTGGTTGGCACCCGGGCAGAACCAGAGGTACCAGGGCTTCGACGGGTTGGACGCCTGCTGGTTGCGCAGCATGCCGAGCGCCTGGTCGGCCAGGTCCTTGGAGAGGTGGTAGCCCTCCTCCGGGGAGTAGGGCTGCTCGATGAAGCGGTTGTCCTCGACCAGATCGGGATACCAGTTGTTGGTCTCGCCGCCGAGGAAGCCGTAGAAGCGGTCGAAGCCGAGCTGGAGCGGCCACATCGAGCGGTTGCCGCCCGGGGCGTTGTCCTCCTCCGGGACGTTGTGATCCTTGCCGACCCAGAAGGTGCTGTAGCCGTTGTCCTGCAGCAGGTGGCTGATCGTCGCGCACTCGTCGGGGATCCGGCCGGCGGCGCCCGGGAAGCCGTCCGTCGCCTCCATGATCGTGGCGCACCGGTTGACGTGGTGGTTGCGACCGGTGAGGAACGTCGAGCGCGTGGGCGAGCACAGGGCCGTCGTGTGCCACTGGGTGTAGGTCAGTCCACCCTGGGCGAGCCGGTCCATCGTCGGCATGCTGATCCGCCCGCCGTACGGCGACCACGCCGCCAGCCCGGTGTCGTCGTACAGCACGACGAGGACGTTCGGAGCGCCCTCCCGCGCGGTCTTCAGCGCGTACGGCGCCCAGTCCGGAGTCGAGTCCCGCACGTCGAGCTCGATCTCACCGTTGAAGTCCTCGTTCACGTGTCCTCCTGCAGCGTCGTCCCGAACCGTCCTTGCATCGTGCAACGACCCCCACCCCGCGACCTCCCCCACGACGGGTGAGGTTCCTGCTCCCCGGCGGTTGAGGTCGGTGGTTGAGGTCGGTGGTTGAGGTCGGTGGTTGAGGGAGGCGCGCTCGCTCCTGTCTCGAAACCCCGGAAAGCCGAGGTACGACGATGAGTGCGACCTGCGGGTCCGCTGAAGTCGCCGCTGGCGGCCTCACCACAGGGTTGCTGGTTCTCGGTTGTACGAACGTTCGTACAAGACGCGGATCTACGCCGGCAGCGTGCTCAGGACGAGCTCGTGGGTCCATTCGGTCGAAAGGACTCGGTTCAGTTCTGGGTCGTCGCTGGCGATGATCGAGGCCTACCTCGCGAACGGCCACGACGTAGTACTGCCACAGATGTTGGTCAACCCGCGCGAGCTTGCCCGGTTCGAGTCGGCCGCGACGGGCGTGGGGGCCGACTTCGTCGAGCGCTTCCTCATGGACACGGCCGCGGCGGCGGCCGCACGGTTCCACCGCCGTGGAGCATCCGAGGACCACCCGTGGCATGACCCGTGGCACAACCAGGTCCGATCCATCGTCGCGGCGAACGGCGGTGACGCCGAGCTCGCGCGATGCCACGCGGCGCTCGAGCGCCTACTGGCGGAGCGCCCGGACGCCGTCGTCATCGTGGGCGTCGACGGCGCGGTGGACGAGACCTACCGGTCGCTCGTCGCCTCGCTGCGCTAGGCCATCCTGAGCGCAAGCACCGTCGTGTCGTCGCCGCCACCGTCGTCGTGGAAGTCGATCAGCCGGTCGACCCAGGCCTGCAGGTCGGAGTCGGCGTAGGTGTCGGCCGCGAGGGAGCGGAGCCGCTCGGTGCGCTCGTTCATGTCAGTGCCCCGTCGCTCGACCAGCCCGTCGGTGTAGAGCAGGAGCGCGGCGCCGGGTGGCAGGTCGAGCGCGAGCGTCTCGGCCGAGCCGGTGCCGACGCCGAGCAGCGGGCGGATCGGGAGATCGACGTCCTCTGCGGAGCCACGGGTGATCAGCATCGGGGGTGGGTGGCCGGCGCTGGTGAGCTCGACGCGGCCGCTGTGCGGGTCGAGCACGGCGAGCACGGCGGTCGCGACCCGCTGGTCCAGCAGCCCGGCCATCAACTGGTCCAGCAGGTCCAGGCAGGTCGCCGCGCTGTGACCTTCGAAGAGGTACGCGCGAAGCGCAGTCCGCACCTGGGTCATCGCGGATGCCGCGGACACACCGTGCCCGGCCACATCGCCGACCACGAAGACGATCCGGCCGTCGGGGAGCGGGAAGGCGTCCCACCAGTCGCCGCCGAGCTGGAAGGTCGACGCGGGTTGGTAACGCGCGGCGAGCTCGATGCCGTCGAAGTGGGGCGGCTGGTCGGAGACCACGCTGCGCTGCACGGACTCGGCCATCGCGATCTGGTCGCGGGATCGGCTCAGCAGCAGGCCGATCAGGTGCTTGCCGAGGGCGTCGGCGACCTCGAGCTTCCAGGGCGCCCACGGCGTGCTGCGACCGCGGACCACCTGCCGCCACTTGTCGAAGGACCGCCGCGGGCTCAGCCGGACGTGCGGGCCCTCCGCCGCCGCGAGCTCCTTGTTGGTCGGGTCGCCGCCCCAGTCGACGACGCGCTCCTGCTCCGGGCGGAACCAGAGCAGCCAGCGGTCCGACGCCGAGCCGACACGCAGTACGCCGGCGATGCTGGAGACGTCGCCGAGCTCGGGCACCAGCTCCGCGATCCGGTCGGTCGCCGTCGCGTAGTTGCTGCCGTCCTCGAGGGCCGACGAGATCGCCCGGAGCTGGTCGGGGTCGAGGTCGACGTCGCCGCGCACGGTCAGCTCGCCGTTGTACGACAGCACTGCGCCGGTGGCATGCACGAGCGACAGCAGCTCGGGATCGTCCATCACGGTGACCAGGGGCGACTCGGGACGGGACGAGGTGCG
The DNA here is from genome assembly GCF_039543845.1 of Nocardioides endophyticus. Lineage (NCBI taxonomy): Bacteria > Bacillati > Actinomycetota > Actinomycetes > Propionibacteriales > Nocardioidaceae > Nocardioides > Nocardioides endophyticus. Next base: position 139,416 of record NZ_BAABKN010000023.1, read on the forward strand.
CGCGACCATCCGGCCGAGCACGGTCTGCGCGGCGAGGGTGCGCTCCCGGCTGTCGGCACGCTCCCGGTCGCCGGCGAGCTGGGAGGCGACCTGGCCGAGGAACTCGGCGGCCGAGCGAGCATCGTGGCTGGGCCGGTGCGGGCCGGAGTAGTGGTGGCAGGCGACCAGGCCCCAGAGCTGTCCGTCGACGACGAGCGAGATCGACATCGAGGCCGTGACCCCCATGTGGGAGAGGTACTCGATGTGGATCGGCGAGACGCTGCGCAGGGTCGCGTGCGAGAGGTCCAGGGGAGCGGCCGTCCCGGGATCGAGCACCGGATGGAGCGGCACGGGGACGTACTCGATGTCGGCGATCAGGCGGGTCCAGTTGACCGTGTACAGGCGTCGCGCCTGGGCCGGGATGTCCGTCGCCGGGTAGTGCAGGCCCAGGAAGGAGTTGAGATCCTCGCGCCGCTCCTCGGCGATCACCTCGCCGTTCCACTCCTCGTCGAAGCGGTAGACCATCACCCGGTCGAAGCCGAGCAGCGCCCGGACCTCGGCGGCAAGCTGCGCCGCCAGGTCCCCCACCGAGGGCGCCTGCGCCAGCCGCGCCATCGCTCCCCGGGTGGACCGGTAGGTCAACCGCGTCTGCCCGGTCGTGCTGACCGGCTCGATCTCCACGATCAGGCGGTCGCCGGAGCGATGCTGACGGATCTCCACCTCGACCTTGCCCAGCACCGCGGTCTCGGCGCCGCCGGCCACCGCCGTCGCCAGGTCCGGCCCCACCAGCTCGCCGAGCGTCCGGCCGATGGCGTCCTCTGCCGCGACGCCGAGCATGCCGTCGACGTTGGCGGAGACCATCACCGCCTGCGAGTGCTCGTCGAGCGCCAGCAGTACGCCGTGCGGCTGGATCGCGCCCGGGATGTGGATGGGCTCGCGGTCACAGGTCGTCAGGTCGACCTCGCCGTACGCCGGCGTGTGTGAGGACGTCGGGTTCATGCAAGCTCCAGACACCGCGCCAGGAAGGCGTTGCGGAACTTGCCGGACGGGTCGACCCGGCTCGCGAGCTCACGGAAGTCGTCGAAGCGCGGATACAGCGGCCGGAGGGCGTCCGATCCCGCGGCGAAGCACTTGCCCCAGTGCGGCCGGCCGCCCAGCGGGAGCAGCGCCTCCTCGATCGCGGGCAGCACGGCGTACACGCCGGAGACGTCGCGCAGCCAGGTGAAGTGGAAGCCCACGACGTCGCGCTCGTAGGCACCGCTCAGCCACAGCCGGTCGGCCGCGACCGTGCGGACCTCGGACACCTGCAGCAGCGCGGCGTACGACGGCGCCAGCGCGCGCAGCCGCTCGATGGCCACGATCGCCTCGGTGCGCGGGACGAGGTACTCGCTCTGCAGCTCCTCGCCGCGGCTGGGCGTGAACTCCAGGCGGAAGTGCGGGAGACGGCGGTGCCACGATCCCAACACCCCGCCCTGCCGGGTGACCGCCTCGACGTCGGCGCCGGCCAGCATGTGCAGCGCCCCGACGACCGGGCCGGCGCCGAGAACGTCGGCGGGCGGGACGGTGCCGCGGCTCTTCAGCCAGACCTGCTGGATGGTGCCGCTGAGCCAGTCGGTGAACAGGCTGACGCTGTAGGCGCTCGCGGTGAGCTCGTCGAGGCGCTCGGCCGCCACGTCCCAGGAGAGGTCCGTGTACAGGTCCTGGCGCACGTCGTACGTCGGCTCGATGTCCAGCGTCACGTGGGTGGTGACGCCGAGTGCGCCGAGCGAGACGACGTACGCGTCGAAGTCGGCGTCGCCGCGGACGATGCTGTGCACCTCACCGTCGGCGCCGACGACCTCGAGGCCCGCGACCGCGGCGGCGAGCGAGCCCGTGCCGTCGCCGGAGCCGTGCGTACCCGTCGCGATCGCGCCCGCGACCGAGATGTGCGGGAGCGAGGCCATCGTGGCGAGCGCCCACCCGCTGGTGGCGAGCTGCTCGGCCAGCACGCCGTAGCTGACCCCGCCCGCGACCCGCACCAGTCGCCGGTCGGCGTCGATCTCGATGGTGCGGGGCAGATCCTGGGTCGAGACCAGGTCACCGATCGTGTCGGCCAGGTCGGTGAAGGCATGGCGGGTGCCAAGGGGCCGGACCCGGTCCAGGCGCGCGACCAGCGCGCGCAACTCGTCGACGCTCGCCGGAGCGTGGACCCGCTCCGCGACGTAGGTGTGGTTGCCCGCCCAGTTCTGCAGCACGCCTCATCCTCGCTCACTCACCCGCTGTGGGTGATTCAACGAGGCCACGGATCACGCCACACTCGTGCCATGTCTCCGTCAAACACTGAAAACGCGTGGGCCGAGGGCATCGGCATCTTCGCCGGTGCGGCCCTGCTGGTCGTCGGGATCTTCCAGTTCCTCGAAGGTGTCGCGGCCGCTGCGAAGGACGACGTCTTCGTCACCACCCGCAATTACGTCTTCGAGTTCGACCTCACGACCTGGGGCTGGATCCACCTCGTCTTCGGCATCGTGGTCGCGATCATCGGTGGCGCGATCCTGGCCGGGCAGAAGTGGGCACTGGTCGCCGGCATCGTGGTCGCGGTGGTCTCGGCCCTGATGAACTTCGTGTGGCTGCCCTACTACCCGGCGTGGGCGATCCTGATCATCGCCTTCGACGTCGCCGTGATCTGGGCGCTCAGCACGATGCTCGGCAGCCGGCGGCACTGAGTCAGGTCTCGGCCTCGAACCACTGCGGGCAGGCGGTGCCGGAGCAGTTCCGGTATCGCCTGTCCCACGTCCGCATCCGCTTCAGGGTCTTGGCGTACGCCGGCCGCCGCGCGACGTTGACCAGCTCACCGGGGTCCCGCGCGCGGTCGTAGAGCTCCTCGAACCCACCGCGTGAGCGGACGTAGGTGAGGTCGCCGTACCGGATCCCGGAGTAGAGGCGCCGTTGCCCGCCCTTGACCGGGTAGGCCTCGATCGGCACCACCCTGCGCTGGGTCGGCCGGCCGAGCCAGGGCAGCAGGTCGACGCCGTCGACCTTCCGGGTCGCCCGCGCGTGGGCGAGGCTCGCGATCGTGACCGCCAGGTCGGGGTTGGTGATCGGCGTCGCGACCCGCTTGCCCCTCGGGATGCCGGGGCCGCGCAGGATCACCGGGATGCGCAGTGAGTCGTCGTAGAACCAGAGCTTCCCCACCAGCTGGTGCTCGCCGATCATGTAGCCGTTGTCGGAGGTCAGCGCGATGACGGTGCGCTGCAGCTCGCCGGCGCGACGCAGCGCCCGGATGGTCCGCCCCACCGCCTCGTCGACCGCGAGCAGCGACTCGAGCCGCTGCTGGTGGACCTCGCGGATGGCAGCGCGATAGCTCGCGGACGCGCGCGGCCCGGCGTGCGGGTTGCCGCGCCGGTCCCGCTCCCACATCGCCGGTCCGTGCGGCAGCGGTACGTCGCGGAAGCGGTTCCGGTGCCGTGGCGCCGGCGTGGTCGTGAGCGGCCGGCGCCCGTCGGGCGACGTGCGCACCGGGTCGTCCGGCTCCCGCGGCCCGCCGTGGTGCGGCGCGACGTAGTTGACCCACAAGAACATCGGGTCGTCGCGGAGCCGGCCGCGCTCGTGCTGCCTGATGAGCTCCTCGCTGTAGCGGCCGAGGATGTCGCTGCTGTAGCCCGATGGCCGGACCACGGTGCCGTCGACGTTGAAGCGCGTGCGCAGGAACGAGTACGTCGTGAAGTCGACGCTGGCCCGCCACCGGTCCCAGCCCGGTGGGATGTAGCGCGGGTTGCGGACGCCGTACCCGTTGAGGTACTTGCCCGCGAACATCGTCTCGTAGCCTGCCTTCTTCAACCACGTCGGCAGGGTGCGCCGGTCGTCGAACGCGCCGAAGCCGCCGGCCCGGCCCTCGACCGTCAGGACGCCGTGGTGGTGGGCATACTGCCCGGTCAGCAGCGACGCCCGCGCCGGCGCGCACATCGGTGTCGGCGCCAACCCCTGGGTCATCGTGGTGCCCTGCCGCGCGAGCAGCCGGCGGGTACGCGGCATCACCGCGAGGTCGGCCTCGGTCAGATCGTCGAGGGTGATCATCACGATGTTGGGCCGCTCGACCGCCGCCGGAGGCGGGGACGGCTGGGCGCTCACGCTCCCCGACGCCAGGGCGGCCAGTGCTGCGGTCGCGGTGATGGCGGCGGTCAGCCGGGCCCGGTGTCGTGTCCTCACCCGAGAAACATAACTTGATTAACTTAGTAGTCTTTGGATGTCTCACGGTCGGTCGTGGAGTCGCGCCGCCTGCCGGGTCAGGTGGTCCCGCTCGGCGGCCGAGGTCGCCTGGTCGGCCGCGGTGACGTAGAGGTCGTGGGCGGTGGAGCGGTCGCCGGCACGCTCGTGGAGGTAGGCGCGCACCGCCGTACGACGGGGTACGTCGGACGGCACCTGCTCCACGGCCCGCAACCCGGCGAGCGGGCCGTCGACCTCGCCCACCGCGACCGCTCGGTTGAGGGCGACCACCGGGCTGTCGGTGAGCCGGGCCAGCTCGTCGTACCACTCCAGCACCTGCGGCCAGTCGGTCTCCGCCGTCGAGCGGGCGTCGGCGTGCAGGGCAGCGATCGCCGCTTGGGCCTGGTACTCGCCGAGCCGGTCGCGCGCGAGCGCCGCCTGCAGCACGACGACGCCCTCGGCGATCGCGTGCTCGTCCCACCGGCTCCGGTCCTGCTCGGCGAGCGGCACCAGGGTGCCGTCGGCGGCGAACCTGGCCGCCCGCCTGGCGTGGTGCAGCAGCATCAGCGCCAGCAGGCCGGCGACCTCGGGCTCCTCGCTCGACCCGGCGAGCTGCCGGGTCAGGCGGATCGCCTCCGCGGCGAGGTCGACCTCGCCGGTGTAGCCCTCGTTGAAGATCAGGTAGAGCACCTTGAGCACCGTGCTCAGGTCTCCGGGCGTGCCGACCTCGACGCCGCTGATGCTCCGCTTGGCCCGGCTGATCCGCTGGGCCATCGTCGCCTCCGGCACCAGGTAGGCCTCGGCGATCTGCCGGGTGGTCAGACCGCCCACAGCACGCAGCGTGAGCGCCACCGCCGACGCCGGGGTCAGCGTCGGGTGGCAGCACATGAAGAGCAGCAGGAGGGTGTCGTCGCGGTCCTCCGTCGGCCCCGGCGGTGGCTCGTCCACCTGGGCGAGCTCGCGACGCTGCCGCGCCACGTCCGAGCGCCGTGCGTCGAGGAAGCGCCGCCAGGCGACGGTGACCAGCCAACCCTTCGGCTCGGTCGGCAGCTCGGCGGGCCAGCGTCGTACCGCCTCGACCAGCGCCTCCTGGACGGCATCCTCGGCCGCCGCGAAGTCCGCTCCGCGGCGGACGAGGATGCCGAGGACCTGCGGGCTCAGGTCCCGGAGCGCTCCGTCGATCGGTCCTGGGTCCATCAGGTCCTCAGTCCGAGACGCTCTTCGGCTCCTCGAGGAACGGACGGACCTCGATCCACTCCTGGATCGGCTCCCCACCCTTGCCCGGGGCGGAGGAGAGGTACGCCGCGGCCTCGTGGGCGCGCTCGACGGAGTCCACATCGATCACCATCCAGCCGGCGATCAGGTCCTTGGTCTCCGCGAACGGCCCGTCGGTGACCGGCGGCCTGCCCGGCCCGTCGTACCGCACGAAGGTGCCGTCCGGGGACAGCGCCTGCCCGTCGACGTACTCGCCCCGCTCCCGGAGGTCGTCGGCCACGTGGTTCATGAACGCGATGTGGTCCGACACCTCCTCGGGCGTCCAGTCGCTCATTGGGATCGTGCCGTAGTCGGTCCGCTCGGGTCCGCCGCGGTAGTGCTTCAGCAACAGGTACTTCGCCATGGTGGAGATGCTCCTTCGGTGTCCGAGGCGACCCATTCTGGCCGCCTTCGTACCCAGGACGGAGCCGTCACGACGTTCTCGACATGCGTCCCTGAACTTTTTTCGCCGGATGCCCGAGAGCCCGGGGTCAGGTCGGCCCGGGTCTCAGTCCTCGGGCTCGCCGGCGACGACCAGGCCGTGCTCGTAGGCGAAGACGACGGCCTGCACCCGGTCGCGCAGGCCGAGCTTCGTCAACACTGCGCTCATGTGCGACTTCACCGTCGCCTCCGTGACCACCAGCCGCTGGGCGATCTCTGCGTTGGACAGGCCGCGGGCCACCAAGGCCAGGGTGTCCCGCTCGCGTCGGGTGAGCGCTGCGACGGCCGCCTCGTCACGCTGTACGGCGCTGCCGGAGGCGGCGTACTCCTGGATGAGGCGACGGGTCACGGAGGGCGCGAGGAGCGCGTCGCCGCGCTGCACCACCTCGATCGCCTCGACCAGCTGCTCCCGCGAGGCGTCCTTGAGCAGGAACCCCGCGGCGCCCGCCCGCAGCGCACGGAAGACGTAGTCGTCGAGGTCGAAGGTGGTCAGCATGATCACCTTCGGGGCGAGGTCGCGTTGGCGGATCCGGGAGAGGGCGGCGATGCCGTCGAGGTGAGGCATTCGGACGTCCATCAGCACGACGTCGGGGCGCAGCTCCTCGACCAGCCGGACGGCTTCGAGCCCGTCGCGCGCCTCCCCGACCACGTCGATGCCGACGCGGGCTTGGAGGACGAGCCGCAGGCCGATGCGGACCAGCTCCTGGTCGTCGGCGACGAGGACTCGCACGTCGCTGTCGGCGGTCATACGGTGGCACCGATCGGCAACCGCGCACGCACCCGGAACCCACCGCCTGGCCGGACGTCCGCGGTGACCTGCCCGTCGTGGGCGGCGGCACGCTCCTGCATGCCGATGATGCCGTGGCCTCGAGCGGGCACCGTCTCCGGCGCGAGGCGCGGCTGGCCGTCGTTGTCCACGCGCACCTCCAGCTCCTCGGGGCCGTAGCGCAGCTGGACGAGCACCTCGGTCGCCCGGCTGTGCTTGAGCACGTTGGTGAGAGCCTCTTCGAGGATCCGGTAGGCCGCGAGCTCGACGCCGTCGGGCAGCGGACGGAGAGCGCCGTCGATGTCGAGCCGGATCGGGAGACCCAGGTCGCGGAAGGTCGTGACGAGCTCGTCGACCTGCTTCAGCGACGGGGCCGGGCGCAGGGGAGCAGAGGCCGTGGGGGTGTCCACGTCGCGCAGGACCGTCACGATCCGGCGCAGCTCGGCCAGGCTCTGCTCGCCGCTCTCCTCGACCCGCCGCAGGGTGTCGTCGGCCTCATCGGGAGCGGTGCGCAGCACGTCACGGGCACCGCGGACGCCGAGGAGCATCACGGTGACGGTGTGGCCCACGAGGTCGTGCAGCTCGCGCGCGACCGCGGCCCGCTCGCGCTGCATCGCGATCTGGTCGAGCTGGGCGCGCTCGCGTTCGAGGTACGCCGTCCGCTCCTCCAGCGTGGAGACGTAGCGGCGACGCATCTGCAGGTACCTGCCGGTCAGCACGGCCATGACGCACACCACGGGCGAGGTGATCGACCATGCGAAGAGCAGCACCGCGGCGGGCACGAGCCCGAGCAGGGCGACTCGCCAGGTCTTCCTTTCGCCGAGGGTGAACAGGGCCACGACGGGCGGTGCGCCACGGGCGACGCCGCCGGCGCCGCTGAGGAGCACCACCAGGCCGGCCAGGGCGGTGGTGAGGACCAGCACGACGACCGGGGCCCGGCGGCGAAAGACGAGCGCGCCGCCGGCCAATGCGCTCAGGGCGATCGCGGTCCACGTCCAGTCTGGCCAACGGTCGATCATCACCCCGATCTCGATGCCGGTCGTGCACGCGGCGATCAGCACGTCGAGCACCCGCGCGCGCCGATCCGGCTCGGTGAGCCCCTGCCGGATCCGACCGGCCACTGATGAGGTGCTCACGCCAGGTCGCGCGCCCGCTCGACCAGGACCGTGGCCGTGGTCAGTGCGACGGTCCAACCCACCAGGATCCACGCGGCGGCGTACGCCGTGATCGTGGTGTCGTGGGTGGCGCCGGTCAGCACTGCCGACGCGCCGAACGGGGTCAGGTTCGCGGCGCCCTCGTTGACCGAGGAGATCAGCGGGACGACCGCGAACCCCACGACCAGGACGGCGACCACGCCGAGGACCTGGGAGCGCAGCAGGGCTCCGATCGCCGCTCCCAATGTCACCGAGAGGGCAGCGGCGACCAGGTTGCCCGCGACGACGTCGCTCACCTGTGCGGCGGACAGATCCGGTCCGGGCTGGGCGGCCAGGAGCGGGAGCGCGACGGCGACGCCGACCACCGAGACCACGACACCCAGCGCGACCCCGGTGAGGCCGTAAGCCCCGATCCGCATCGCCAGGAGGGTGCCGCGCCCGTGGCGCGCGACCAGGGCGGACGGCGCCGCGGTGCGGTGCCGGTGTTCGCCGGCGACGCCGACCAGCCCCCACACCAGGACCAGGAGCGGCAGGCTCGAGATGGCCTCTTGCTTCTCGGGCACGCTGTCCAGCGTGCCAGACGCGGCGCCGACCAGTACGGCGTTCAGCGCCGCGAAGGCGGCGTTCCCCAGCAGGAAGGCCCAGAACGTCCGGGTCGTGACCGCCTTGGCGAGCTCGCCCCGCAGCAGGGCGATCATGCGGCAGCTCCGTCGGTGAGGTCGAAGAAGAGCTCTTCGAGGGTTCGGCCCCGGTCGGTCAACGCAGTCATCGAGCCCTGGTGCAGCACCCGACCGTGGTCGATCACGACGACGTCGTCGACGGTCAGGGCGGCCTCGCTGAGCACGTGGCTGGAGAGCAGCACCGTCCGACCGGCCGCGGCCCGCGACCTGATCAGGGTGCGCAACCACCTGATGCCGCGCGGGTCGAGTCCGTTCGTGGGCTCGTCCAGGACCAGCAGGTCGGGGTCGCCGAGCAGGGCCGTCGCCAGACCCAGTCGCTGGCGCATGCCCATGGAGTATCCGCCGACCCGACGTCCCGCCGCCTCTTCCAGACCGACCAGCTCGAGCACCTCCTCCACCCGGCTGCTCGGCAGCCCGCCCATCACGGCAAGGGCGCGCAGGTGGGCGCGGGCGGTCCGTCCGGGATGGGCGCCGCACGGCTCGATGGCCACCCCGACCCGGCTCGGGTCGCTGATGGTGGCGCGGAGCGGGGCCCCATCGAGGAGCACGCTGCCTCCCGAAGGTCGGGCCAGGCCCACGAGGAGCTTGAGCGCGGTGGTCTTGCCGGCGCCGTTGGGTCCGAAGAACCCGGTGACCGCGCCGCGCCGGACGGTGAACGAGAGGTCGTCGACGGCCCGAACGCGCCGGTAGTGCTTGCTGAGTCCCGCCGCGACCACCACGGGAGACTGGAAGTCCTGAGATGTCATGGGACCACCGTCGCCGACCGACTGGGCTGCTACATCGCCCACAGGACTGAACTCTCGCTCCGCCTCGAGTCGGAGAGCAGCCGACCCCGACGTCGCCACGCAGCGCAAGAGGGGTCCGAGTCGTTCGACTCGGACCCCTCTTGCTTCGCTGATCTACCTGGTGGCGATAGATCCATCCACACGTGCGCGAGGGGGGATTTGAACCCCCACGCCCTTTCGGACACTGGCACCTGAAGCCAGCGCGTCTGCCGTTCCGCCACTCGCGCGTGAAGCGGGCCAAGGTTATCCCAGCGTCTGGGTTTGCCCCAAACCGGGCCGAGGGCATACCCCGTCGGGGTCGTTGACCCCGATACGATCGGTCGCAGCCCGGCCGGGCCGAATGGTGACCCGATGAGTGACACCGATGGAAGGGGGGCGACGTGGGTGGACTCCAGCGACTGGAGAACAGGCTCGAGCAGATGATCTCGGGCGCGTTCGCACGAGCCTTCCGCTCGGCGGTGCAGCCCGTGGAGATCGCGGCAGCGCTGCAGCGCGAGTGCGACAACAACGCGCAGATCCTCTCCCGCGACCGGCGGCTGGTCCCCAACGACTTCCACGTGGAGCTCTCCGGCACCGACCTGGAGCGGCTGGCGCCGTACGACAGCGCGCTGGCCGACGACCTGATGCGCCAGCTGCGCGACCACGCCGACGAGCAGAGCTACTTCTTCCCGGGGCCGGTGAGCATCGCCTTCGATCCGGCCGAGGACCTGACCACCGGACGGTTCCGGATCCGCAGCCGGGCCCAGGCGAAGGTGACCAGCGACGCGACGGCGACCCAGGTCGGCCGCGCTCGGGCCTACCTCGAGGTCAACGGGACCCGGCACCCGCTGCAGGCACCCGGCCTCGTCGTCGGCCGCGGCACGGAGGCGGACCTGCGCATCAACGACCCGGGCGTGAGCCGGCGCCACATCGAGTTCACCGTGACCGGCGGCGGCGAGCGCGGCATCGCTCTCGAGGTCCACGACCTCGGCTCGACCAACGGGATGCTCGTCGACGGCCACCGGATCACGCACACCGGCCTGCGCGACGGCTCCGAGGTGCGGATCGGCAGCACCACGCTCACCGTCCGTGTCCTCGAGGAACGATGAGGATGGTCGCGCATGTCTGAGCTGACCCTGTTCCTGATCCGGGTCGCCTACCTCGCGATCCTCTGGATCTTCGTGCTGTCGGCGATCTCGGTGATCCGCTCCGACATGTTCGGCGCCCGGGTCCCGGAGGCCGCACGCGGCGGAGGTGGTGGCAAGGCCCCGAAGCCGCCCAAGCAGCCGAAGCCCGGCAAGCGGCGTACCGTCCCGACGCACGTACTGGTCACCGAGGGCTCCAACGTCGGCGAGCGCGCCGAGCTGGCCGCCGGACCGGTCCTGATCGGCCGCGGCAGCGATGCGGCGATCCGCCTCGACGACGACTACGTCTCCACCCGCCACGCCCGGATCGCGGCATCCGGGGACCAGTGGTTCGTCGAGGACCTCGGCTCCACCAACGGCACCTTCGTCGGCACGGTCCGGATCACCCAGCCGACCACGATCACCATGGGCACCCAAGTCCGGGTCGGCAAGACGATCCTCGAGCTCAGGAAGTAGCCGGGGATGTCCGACCAGCCTGCTGAGGCACCCGCCGCGTTGCCGCGCCTCCGGCTCGACTTCGGCGCGGTCTCCGACGTCGGGCGCGTACGGCGCGACAACCAGGACTCGGGGTACGCCGGTCCGTGGCTGCTCGCCGTCTGCGACGGGGTCGGTGGCGCCGCCCGCGGTGACATCGCCTCGGCCACGGCCATCACCCAGCTGCGCCGCCTCGACGAGCCACCCGGCAGCGACTCCTCCGACGAGCTGCTGGCGCGCGTCGCGGGTGCCATCCACCGGGCCCACGACCGGCTCGTGGAGCTCGTCGACGAGGACCCGGCGCTCAGCGGCACCAGCACCACCGCCACGGTGCTCGCCTTCGACGGGACCCGCATCGCGGTCGGCCACGTCGGCGACAGCCGCGCCTACCTCTACCGCGACGGTGCCATCCGGCAGCTCACGGTCGACCACACCTTCGTGCAGACCCTCATCGACGAGGGCCGTATCACCGAGGCGGAGGCGCGGGTCCACCCGCACCGCAACCTGATCATGCGGGCGATCGACGCGGTCAGCGACAGCGAGCCCGACCTCTTCATCCTCGACGTGGTGCCCGGCGACCGGCTCCTGGTCTGCAGCGACGGCGCGTGCGGCGTGCTCGAGGACGCCCGGATGGCCGACATCCTGTCGACCGGCAGCCCGGAGTACGCCGCCGTCGAGCTGGTCCGGAGCAGCCTGGAGGCCGGGAGCAGCGACAACGTCACCTGCGTCGTCGCGGACGTCCACCAGATCGGCGACGAGACCGGCGACGCTCCCGAAGCCCTGGTCGTCGGGGCGGCTGCCGAGAAGCGGCTGCAGCGCGGCCGCACCGGCGGGCTCTTCCGCGGGCACCGCTCGGGCGACACCGGCGAGCTCGACCCCGTCCCCTCCGATCTGCCCGACGATGCGCCGTACGACGCCATCGACTCGGACCCGGAGGCGGTCCGCTACGCGCCGCGGCCGCCTCGCCGCTACGTGTGGGCCAAGCGCCTCTTCGCCGCCGCCGTGGTGATCGGCCTCGGGTGGGTCGCGATCGCGGGCCTGTGGTCGTGGTCCCAGCACCAGTACTACGTGGGCGAGCAGGACGGGTCGGTCGTGATCTTCCGCGGCCTCAACGCCTCGATCGGCGGCTTCGACCTGTCCGAGCCCTACCAGACGACCGACGTCGAGCTGGACCGACTGAGCAACTTCGACGCCGGCAAGGTCCAGACCGGCATCGACGCCAAGGACCTCGCCGACGCGCAGAAGACCGTGCAGAACCTCGCGGCCAACCAGGAACCTGCCACGACCGAGCCGGGGACGACCGGCTGATGGCCCAGTCATCCACGCTGATGGGGTTCGTGCACCGCCGCCGGCGGGGCGCGGAGCTCTTCCTGCTCATCCTGGCGCTCGCCGTCGGCATCGGTGCGTACGCCGCGGTCGGCATCGGCGTGCAGGGGGAGGTCCCTCCCGACATCCTCGCGTACGGCGGCTGGCTGGCCGGCCTGGTCATCGGCGCGCACATCGTGATCCGCCTGGTCGCGCCGTACGCCGACCCGGTGCTGCTCCCCGTGGTCGCGGCGCTCAACGGGCTCGGTCTCGCCGTCATCCACCGCATCGACCTCGCCCGTGAGGCGGCTGACAAGCCGCACGACTTCGCCCAGCAGCAGCTGATCTGGATGACGCTCGGCGTCGCCCTCTTCGTGGTCACCCTGCTGGCGATCCGCGACCACCGCGTGCTCCAGCGCTTCACCTACACCAGCGGTCTCGCCGCGATCGTGCTGCTGCTGCTGCCGTTGATGCCGGGCCTCGGCCGCACCATCAACGGCGCGCAGATCTGGATCCACCTCGGCCCGTTCAGCTTCCAGCCGGGTGAGGTCGCCAAGGTCCTGCTGGTCATCGCCTTCGCCGGCTACCTGGTGCTACACCGCGACGCCCTCGCCCTCGCGGGCCGCCGGGTGCTGTTCGTCGACCTGCCCCGCGGGCGCGACCTCGGGCCGATCCTCGCGATGTGGCTGGTCAGCCTCGGGATCCTGGTCTTCCAGCACGACCTGGGCTCCAGCCTGCTCTTCTTCGGGCTCTTCCTGATCATGCTGTACGTCGCCACCGAGCGACCGGGCTGGCTGGTCGTCGGAGGGCTGATGTTCATCGCTGGCGCGGCGCTGGCCTACTTCCTCTTCGGCCACGTCCGGATCCGCTTCGACATCTGGCAGCACCCGTTCGACTTCTACACGGACGAGCAGGGCGGCAAGAGCTTCCAGCCGGTCGAGGCCAAGTTCGGCATGGGCTGGGGCGGCCTGATCGGCCGTGGGTTCGGCAACGGCGACCCCTACCGGGTGCCCTACGCCGACTCCGACTTCATCGTGTCCTCGATCGGCGAGGAGCTCGGCCTCACCGCCGTCATGGCGGTGCTGATGATGTACGGCCTCATCGTCGAGCGGGCGCTGCGCACGTCGCTGATCTGCCGCGACGCCTTCGGCAAGCTGGTGGCGACCGGTCTGGCCAGCGTCTTCGCGCTCCAGGTCTTCGTGGTCGTCGGCGGCGTCACCGGACTGATCCCGCTCACCGGACTCACCACGCCGTTCCTCTCGTACGGCGGCTCCTCCCTCGTCGCTAACTGGGTGATCATCGCGTTGCTCCTCCGCATCTCCGACCAGGCCCGGCGCCCGCTACCGTCGATCTCCGACGACACCGCCGCGATGAGCACCGACGACACCCAGGTGGTCCGACTCGGGGTGAGCTCGTGAACAAGCCGATCCGCACTGTCTCGATCTTCTGCCTGCTCCTCTTCCTGGCCCTGATGGTCAACGCCACCTACCTGCAGTACTGGAAGGCCGGCGCCCTCAACGACAACCCGCTCAACCGGCGGGTGCAGGTCGCGGCGTACTCCCAGGAGCGCGGCGCCATCCTGGTGACCGGCCGCGACCCGGTCGCCGAGAGCGTGAAGTCCAACGACGAGTACAAGTTCCAGCGCACCTATCCCAAGCCGCTCCAGTACGCGCCGGTCACCGGCTACTTCTCCTACTACGGCGCCACCGGCATCGAGCGCTCGACCAACTCGGTGCTGTCGGGCGACGACTCGCGGCTGTTCGTCAACAACTTCGTGGACCTGATCAGCGGCAACCCGCCCAAGGGCGGCAACGTCGCCCTCACGATCAACCCGAAGGCCCAGCAGGCGGCGTACGACGGGCTCTCCGCCCTCGGCGCCGGCGTCCAGGGCTCGGTCGTGGCGCTCGAGCCGACAACCGGCAAGGTGCTGGCGATGGTCTCGCTCCCGACCTTCGACCCCAACAAGCTCGCGTCCCACGACCTGGGCGCGGTCGCCAAGAAGTCCCAGGAGCTCAACGACGACCCCGCCCAGCCGCTGGTCAACCGCGCGATCCAGACACGGCTGCCACCCGGGTCCACGTTCAAGGTCGTGACCGCGGCCGCCGCCATCGAGAAGGGCCTCTACACCGCCGACTCCCAGGTGCCCGGCGGCGTGACCTACCAGCTCCCGCTCACCAGCGGCGAGAGCGGCGAGATCGACAACGAGGGGCGCAGCTGCGGCGCCAACGGGGCGACGATCCCGTTCAGCCAGGCGATGGAGCAGTCCTGCAACACCACCTTCGCCCAGATCGCCGGCGAGGTCGGCGCCGAGGACATGGCCAAGACCGCCGAGGGGTTCGGCTTCAACCAGGACGCCGGTGAGTACTTCTCGGACCTGGCCCCGGTCGCGGACTCGGTGTTCCCCGAGGACATCGACAAGGCCGAGCTCGGCCAGACCGGCTTCGGGCAGTTCGAGGTCGCGGCGACCCCGCTGCAGATGGCGATGGTCGCGGCCGGTCTCGCCAACGACGGGTCGGTGATGAAGCCCTACCTCGTCGACGAGGAGCAGTCGGCCGACCTCAACGTGCTGAGCAAGACCGACCCCGAGGAGCTCTCCCGGGCGGTCTCGGCGGACACCGCCAACGAGGTCACCAAGCTGATGGTCGACACCGTCGCCGACGGCACGGCCTCCCCGGGTGCGATCCCCGGCATCGACGTGGCCGGCAAGACCGGCACCGCCCAGAGCGGGATCGACGACGTCCCGCCGTACGCCTGGTACATCTCGTTCGCACCGGCCGACAACCCCGAGGTCGCCGTCGCGGTCATGATCCAGAAGGCCGACATCCCCCGCGGCGAGATCGCCGGCGGCGTGTACGGCGGCCCCATCGCCAAGGCAGTCATGGAAGCGGTGATCAAGTGAGCCAGACACCATTCGGTTTCGCGGACGACTCTCGGCGCTACCGGCTCGACTCGCGGATCGCCACGGGCGGCATGGGTGAGGTGTGGCGGGCGACCGACACCCTCCTGGACCGTGAGGTCGCCGTGAAGCTGCTCAAGACGGAGTACGCCGACAACCCGACCTTCCGGGTGCGCTTCGAGTCCGAGGCCCAGCACGCGGCGTCGCTGCACCACCCCAACATCGCCACGGTCTATGACGTCGGCGAGGCGAACCTGACCGACGGCTCGCAGACCCGCCGTCCCTTCCTGGTGATGGAGCTGGTCGAGGGCCAGCCGCTGTCGGCGGTGATGCGCCCCGACGTGCCCATGGACCCGCTGGCGGTCCGCGAGCTGCTCGCGCAGGCGGCCGACGGGCTGGGCGCCGCGCACGCCAACGGCATCGTGCACCGCGACGTGAAGCCGGCCAACCTGATCGTCACCCCCGACCGGCAGGTCAAGGTGACCGACTTCGGCATCGCCCGCGCGGCCGAGGGGGTCGGGCTCACCAGCACGGGCGAGGTGATGGGCACCCCGCAGTACCTCTCCCCCGAGCAGGCGCAGGGTCTGACCGCCACTCCGGCCTCCGACGTCTACTCCCTGGGCGTCGTCGCCTTCGAGTGCCTGGCCGGACGACGGCCGTTCATCGGCGAGACCGCGGTCGCGACCGCGCTGGCCCACCTGCGTGACCCGATCCCGGACCTGCCGGCCTCGGTCCCGGCCGACCTGGCCGCCGTCGTACGCCGCTCGCTGGCGAAGGACCCCGCTGAGCGGTTCGCCGACGGCGCGGAGCTCGCGGCCGCGTTGCGCAACCCGGCGACCGCCGCGACCCGCGTCGTGGCGCCCCCGCCCGCGCCCGCGCCCGCCACCCAGGTGATCGCCCCGGCCCCGCCGCCCACCACGTCGACCCCGGCGTACGAGGAGGAGCGGCGCAGCTGGATGTGGCCGGTCGTGGCGGTGATCGCCATCGTGGCTGCAGTGGTGATCGTCCTGCTGCTGATGAACCGGGACGGCAACAACGAGGACCCGACCGACGACACCAGCGCGACGCCGAGCCAGTCGTCCTCGGCTCCGTCGCCCAGCGAGCCGACCACCAGTGCCACCGAGGACACCACGGTGCGCATCGACGAGAGCGACTATGTCAACCGGCCCCTCAACGACGTCCAGCGCGAGCTCGCCGACCTCGGCCTGAGGGTGGAGACCCAGCGGATCGACAACCCCGGCGACCAGATCCAGGGCGACGTCGAGAGCGTCAACCCGACGGGTGCCCTCGAGCGTGGGGACACCGTCACCGTCACGTTCTGGGGTCCGGTGCCACCGCCGACGCCGACCCCCACGCCGACCCCCACGCCGACCCCCACGCCGACCGAGTCCGACACACCCACGCCGAGCGAGTCGGCGGCCGCCGACACCCCCAGCAACAGCACCCCCCCGAGCAGCTAAGGCAAGGTCACCGTGAACAACCAACAGCCGATCCTCGTCGGCGGGCGCTATGAGCTCGGCGAGCTCCTCGGCCGCGGCGGGATGGCAGAGGTCCGCAAGGGCACCGACACCCGCCTCGGCCGGGTCGTCGCCGTCAAGCGCCTGCGCACCGATCTGGCCAGCGACGCCACCTTCCAGGCCCGCTTCCGGCGTGAGGCTCAATCGGCGGCGTCGCTGAACCACCCGGCGATCGTCGCGGTCTACGACACCGGCGAAGAGCCCGCGGCCGACGGCTCGGGGATCTCGCAGCCCTACATCGTCATGGAGTACGTGGCCGGCCGCACCCTGCGCGACATCCTCCGCGAGGGACGCAAGATCCTGCCGGAGCGCGCGCTCGAGATCACCAGCGGCGTGCTCTCCGCACTCGACTACAGCCACCGCGCCGGGATCATCCACCGAGACATCAAGCCCGGCAACGTGATGCTGACCCCGAGCGGCGACGTGAAGGTGATGGACTTCGGCATCGCCCGCGCCATCAGCGACGCCTCGTCGACGATGACGCAGACGGCGGCCGTGGTCGGCACCGCGCAGTACCTCTCCCCCGAGCAGGCTCGCGGCGAGACCGTCGACTCCCGCTCGGACGTCTACTCCGCCGGATGCCTGCTCTACGAGCTCCTCACCGGGCGCCCGCCGTTCGTCGGTGACAGTCCGGTCGCCGTCGCCTACCAGCACGTCCGTGAGCCTGCGCTGCCCCCGTCGGACCACGACACCGAGCTCCCGCCGGAGATCGACGCGATCGTGCTCAAGGCGCTGGCGAAGCGCCTCGAGGACCGCTACCAGTCCGCCGCCGCGATGCGCAGCGACATCGAGCGCTACCTGGGTGGCCGGCCGGTGCAGGCGCCGATCCCGCCACCGATCGTGGCCACACCGCCGCCGACGGCAGCCACCGCCGTCGCGGCGCCCGTGGCGGCGTACGAGGAAGAGGAGCCACGCAGCCGCACCGGGCTGATCATCGCGCTCGGCCTGCTGCTGGTCGTGCTGCTCGCGGGTGCGGCGTACCTGATGTCGGGGCTCTTCGAGAAGGCGCCCGACCAGGTGCCCGCCCCCAACGTCATCAACAAGACCGAGAAGCAGGCGCGTGCGCTGATCGGCGACGCCGGGCTCGCCGTCGGGACGATCGACCGCGAGGCCAGCGCCGAGGTGCCCTCCGGCAAGGTGATCCGTCAGAGCCCGGACCCTGACAAGTACGTCGACCCCGACTCCACGGTCGATCTCGTGATCTCGCTGGGCAAGCCACAGGTCGAGGTGCCGTTCCTGATCGGACAGGACAAGAAGGACGCCGAGACCACGCTGGTCGCCCAGGGCTTCGAGGTGGAGCTCCGGGAGGAGGAGTCCGACGAGGACAAGAACACGGTGACCCGCACCGAGCCCTCGCAGGGCCAGACGGTCGCGGAGGGCACCACGATCGTCGTGTGGTTCTCCGACGGCCGCGAGAAGGTCCCGGACGTGGTGGGCAAGCCGCAGGCCGACGCAGAGACGGCGATCCGCAACGCGGGCTTCGAGCCACGAGTGATCACCAACGCCGACACGACCGAGCCGGCCGGCACCGTCATCGACCAGAGCCCGCGCGCGGGTGAGACCCCGTCGGCGGGTTCGACGATCACCATCGTCGTCTCGAGCTTCGTGGCGCCGCCGCCGGAGACGCCTAACCCCAGCGACACCCCGTCCGTGGATCCGTCCGAGACTCCGGTGGTCCCGCCGCCGGCGCTGCGCTCCCGAGGTCCGAGGGGCTAGGACGTCTTGTTCGTGAGCGGGACGGCGTAGCTGAGGTCGGTGAGGCCGTCGTACGCCGGCGCCGTCAGTGAGTTCTCGAGCGCGAGCTCCCACCCGACCGAGATCTCGGGGTCCGCGGCGTCCTCGCGGTAGGCGGCCAGGTAGGAGTCGTTGTCGACGGCCGAGCGCAGGGCGCTCTGGTCGCCGACGGCCTGGATGACGTAGGGCTGCGGGTAGGGCACGCCCTGGAGCTGGACGGAGTTGCCTTCGCACTTGATGCCGGTCGTGGAGACGACGCGCTGGCCCTGGATCGTGACGGCGCTGGCGCCGCCCTTCCAAAGGGCGTTCACGACCGCCTGGATGTCCTGCTGGTGCACCAGCAGCGGATTGACGTCACCCGTCGTGGAGTTGATGACGTCCGCGGGCGCGTCGGACAGCACGATCGTCACCCCGGGACCGCGACGCGGCTCCAGGCCGGCGGGGTCGCGGAGGCGCCCGATCTTGCGCTGGTAGCGGTTGACGTCGCGGTCGCTCACCGCGGTGCTCAGCATGGTGACCTGGGCGTCGAGAGCCGCCACCCGGTCGCGCAGCGCGGCGTAGCTGTCCGCCTCGTCCTCGACGAGCGCGGCGAGATCGGTGTAGCGCCCGGGCCGCAGATCGGTGCCCTCGCTGTTGTTGGCGCTGACGACGAAGAGGCCGCCGCAGGCGAGCACGACGAGCGGCGTACCGATGCGCCACAGCCGACCGCGACCATGATCCGGACGGCTCTGAGCCGGACGCCGGGGCAGCCGGATCCGGCGTCGACTGTGGTCCGGGTCACTCGACCCGGTGCCCCTCGCGTGGGATCCGGCGCTCACGTTGACTAAGGTATCCCGGAGTCCGTCCCGCCCCGGAACGGACGAGAGCATGGCCTGCATCACGACGGGCCCCGCACGATCTCACGAACGATCCAGGAGCACCCGTGTCCAAGCTCAAGGCCAAGGACCCTCTCGCCCCCCAGCGAGGACCGCTGGCGTCCCCGCGGTTCATCATCGCGCTGGTCCTGATGGCGCTCGGGATCGCCTGGATCGCGTACTACTACATCGTCTTCGACCCGACCGCCATCCCGGCCACGGATGACGGCAAGCCCAAGTTCATGGGCGACCTCGGCGACTGGAACTACCTGATCGGGTTCGGGCTGATCATGATCGGGCTGGTCGTGTCGGCCCACCCGTCGACGCCGCTCGGTCGTGGTCGCGGCGTCGTCGTGGGCATGCTCGGGTGCTTCGTGATCGGCCTGCTGTGGATCTGCACCTACTACGTCTTCAGCAACGACCTGAGCAGCATTCCGGTCTTCGACGATCTCGGGCAGAAGAACCTGATCGTCGGCATCGCCTTCATGGCCGTCGGTTTCACCTTCGCCACTCGCTGGGAGTAGCGGAGACGCGCGGGGTTTCCGCGCCGTACAGCTCCGACGCCGGTCGGTCCGCACAGGACCGGCCGGCGTTGCTGATTTCTCCACACCTGTGTGCACATGTGTGGAGAACTACAGGCGTGTAGTTCTCCACAGGTGAGTGCACAGGTGTGGAGAACGAGACGCCTCGGGGTGGGCAGCCGAAACCCGCCGCCGCGCCGCTGCTGCACCGGCGTGTCGGCGGGTTTCCCCGGGCGGCCGGGGAAACCCGCCCGCTCAGCTCAGCTGAGCAGTACGCACAAGGATCGCCACGACCGTGACGGCCGTGAGGGCGGCCAGGCCGGCGGACTGGTACGCCGCGCGATGCTGGCGGGGGGCGTACACGAGGATGGCCGCCACCAGGATGCCGCCGACGAAGCCGCCGACGTGGCCCTGCCAGGAGATGTTGCTGATCGTCGCCGTCATCAGGAAGTTGATGGCGAGCAGGACGACGATGCCCTGGACGTTCACCCGGATCTTCAGCGAGACCACGAGCAGCGCGCCCATCAACCCGAAGATCGCGCCGGATGCACCGACGGTCGGGGTGTACTCGGGGCCGGCCCAGTAGACGAGGGCAGAGCCGGTGAGGGCGCTGATGAAGTAGAGCGCGAGGTAGCGCACTCGGCCGAAGAACAGCTCGAGCTGCGGGCCGAAGAGGTAGAGCGCGAACATGTTGAACGCGATGTGCAGCAGCTGCACGTGTGTGAACGCGCTGGTGATCAGCTGCCAGTAGGCGCCATCGGCGACGCCGGGCAGCCACTCGCCGTTGCCGGTGCACAGCGCACGGGTCACGTCGAAGCCGCCTTGGCCAGGCACCGAGCACAGCCCGTTGGGCCGCAGCGCCAGGATGTCGACCAAGCGGCTGGAACCGGCCCCGGATGCGAGGATCGCCAGCCAGACGGCGACGTTGATGCCGATCAGGACGAACGTCGTCGTCGAGGCGTTCGTGGGACGCAGCCCGCCGAACGCCGTACGCCCGCTGCGGGTGGTCTTGCGACCCTCGGCCACGCACTCCGGGCACTGGAACCCGACAGCGGCGTCGCGCATGCAGTCGGGGCAGATCGGCCGGTCGCAGCGCTGACAGCGGATGTGCGACTCCCGGCCGGGGTGGCGATAGCAGGTCGGCACCCCGGCGGGAGCCGGTTGATCAGTCATCGGGAGGTGGTTCGGTCGGTCAGGCGCCGACGATCTCGACGGTCTCGATCACGACCGGGTCCTTCGGCTTGTCGCCGGGTCCGGTCGGGGTGGTGCCGATGGCGTCGACGACGTCGCGTGAGGCTTGGTCCGCCACCTCACCGAAGATGGTGTGCTTGAAGTTCAGCCACGTCGTCGGTGCCACGGTGATGAAGAACTGCGAGCCGTTGGTGCCCGGTCCGGCGTTGGCCATCGCGAGCAGGTAGGGCTTGTCGAAGGTGAGCTCGGGGTGCGGCTCGTCCTTGAAGGTGTAGCCCGGGCCACCGGTGCCGGTGCCGGTCGGGCAGCCGCCCTGGAGCATGAAGCCCTCGATGACGCGGTGGAAGATCAAGCCGTCGTAGAACGGGCCGGTCTTGCCGTTGCCGGCGTCGTACTCCTTGGTGCCCTGGGCGAGCCCGACGAAGTTGTCGACCGTCTGGGGGGCGTGGTTCGGGAACAGGTTGATCGTGATGTCGCCCCGGTTGGTCTTCAAGATGGCCTGCTGGTCCGCCATGACTGCCTCTCACGTTTGGTGGGTACACCACGGACGTACGCGGTGCGGTTGTGCCGTCCGATCCTCGCACGCTCGGCAAGCCGCCCGCTCGGTGGCCGGACCCTGGTTCGGTCGCGAGTGACATGATCGAATGAGCCAGGGACACGACGAGAGGAAGCTCATGGGTCTGCGGAAGAAGAAGTCGATCCTCGACCAGGCCGGTGACACGGTCAACGGGTACGTCGAGCAGGTCAAGCCCCAGTTCGAGGCGGCTGTCGCCACTGCCCGCGACAAGGCAGGCCCGGCGCTCGCCGACGCGAAGGCGAAGGCAGCGCCGTACCTCGCCGACGCACGCGACAAGGCCGGCCCCGCGATCGCCGCGGGCGCTGCCGTCGCCGCCGAGAAGATCGCGGAGGGCGCGGCGTACGCCGCCGAGAAGGCCGCCGCCGGTGCCGAGGCTGCGGCCGACAAGGTGTCCGAGGTCGCCGAGCCCAAGAAGAAGAAGGGCGGCAAGCTCAAGAAGCTCGTCCTCTTCACCGGCATCGCCGCGGCGGCGGCGTTCATCGCCTCCCGCCTGCGGGGCGGCAAGGAGAGCCAGAACTGGCAGTCCTCCTACTCGCCGACCCCGGCGCCCGCACCCGTGCCGACCCCGCCGCCCGCGGCTCGGACCGAGGACGACGAGGCCGGTGCCTCGCCCGGCGAGGCGATCGCCGACCAGGCGGAGTCCCCGCACCCGGTGACCACGCCCGACGACCCGGCCGACGTGGTCGAGGTCGACGAGAAGAAGTAAGGGCGGTCGAGCGAGCCCGCGACTCGCCGGGTCTCGACACCCCGGTCGCGACTTCGTCCCTCAGTCGCGCGGCTCGCTCGACCACCATCAGCGGGTCCGCTGACGCGTCCCCGCTCGACCGGTGGGCAGCTCCACCGGTCGGTTCTTGTCTATCCAGGTGTCGATCCGCTCCGCTCCCACCAGCCGAAGAGCCACTCGATCCGCTCCTCGCGGCCGGCCGGGATCTCGGAGCGCGGGATCTGCCACCAGCGCATGACGATCCGCTTGTCCATCGGCAGCTCGCGCCACACCTCGCCGACGGTCACCATGTGGTCCAGGCCCGTGTGCGCTACGAGGACGACGTCCGCCTCGGGAGCGGCGTCCAGTGCCGCGAGGAACCCACCCGGCCGAGGCGCGAGCACGTGGATCATCCGCTCGGCGCGCTTGGCCATCCGCTCCATCCCCAGCCGCCGGAGCCGGTCGATCGCCCGCTGCCGACGCTGCGGCGTGAAGTTGCCGCCCTCGGGGAAGATCACGAAGGCGTCGTTGCCGTCGAGCCCGGTCGCGAGCTCGGCGATCTGCGCCTCGAGGTTCTCGTTCGGTCCCGGGTTCGGCGTGATGAAGCGAGCCGGGATCCGGCTCAGGACCACGGAGATCATCGGGTCCCACGCCAGCGTGTCCTTCAGGACCACCCGCGGCTCTCGGGCGTACCACGCCATCAGCGTGTGGATGAGCACGAACGAGTCGCCCGGGCCGGCGTGCCGGCAGCACACCAGGATCGGCCGGCCGGCGTGCTCGAGCGGACCGGGACCCTCGGACTCGATGCTCAGCCTCAGCACGCGTCGGGCCTCGCGGAAGAACACCCACATCGTGCCCTGCACCAGGTCGTAGTGGATGCCCTCGAAGTACGCCGACCGCAGCCGCCATCCGAAGCCAGAGGCGATCCACAGCCCGAACATCACCATGAGCAGCAGCGCCTCGCAGGTGAGGTAGACGATCACGATCCAGAAGATCCGCAGCGGGCGCAGCCGCCCCGGCACGATCGGCGAGATCGCTGCTGCGCCGATCAGCCACAGCGGCAGGGTGAACCAGACCAGAGCCGCCAAGGCGACCACCAGCGGCGCGATGACGCAGCGCCGCAGGACCCAGATCATGACTCGAGGTGCTCGTCGAGGTAGGCCACGGTCGCCTCGTAGGTCAGGTCGATGCGCTCCTGCACCCCCGAGAAGTCGCGGCTGCCAAGCACGCTGTCGTCCTTGCCCGACGTGCCTCGCGCCGGCAGGACGTGCGCCTCGACGCTCGCAGGCAGCTCGGCGAGCTCGCGGTTGAAGCGGTGCCGCCGGGCGATCTCGAACGAGACCTTCGCGACCTCCCACGGCCGCTTCGGCACTGTCAGCTGCCGGTCGATCCGGCCGACCTGGAGCACGAAGACCCGCGATGCCCCGAGCTGTACGGCGCGGCCGAGCGGGATCGAGTTGACGATGCCGCCGTCGAGGTAGTGCTCGTCACCCACCTTGGCCGGCGGCAGCAGCCCGGGTACGGCGGCGCTCGCGACAACCGCGTCGACGACCGGTCCGGAGTCGAACCAGTGCTCGGCGGCGCGCTCGATGCTCGCGGCGCACACCTGGAACCGGATCGGCAGGTCCTCGAAGGTCAGGTCTCCGAACTCGTCGACCAGCGCCTGCTTCAGCGGGGTGGCCGACCACAGGTGCGTGCCGGTCGACACGGCCCGCCGCACGGTGCGCAGCGGGCTGTCGCCGTACACGTCCGCGCCTTCGGACGCGGCGCGCTGCCACAACGCGGTCAGCTTGGGGATCACCGAGGCGTCGGGGTCGCGGGCGACCATCGCGCCGTTGAGGGCACCGATGCTGGTGCCGAGTACCAGATCGGGCGTGATGCCGCGCTCGAAGAGCGCCCGCAGCATGCCGACCTCGACCGCGCCGAGGACGCCGCCGCCCCCGAGCACGAACGCCGTCGTCATCGCATCATCACGCCGGTGAGGGTTCCACGAGCTCGGGGTTCTCGGCTCGTACCTTCTGGGTCACCCGGTGCTCGACCCAGAAGATCAGCAGCGGCACCAGGCCGGCCACCAGCATCAGGAGCGTGAAGCCGACCGACCAGCGCGCCCGGCGGGCCAGCAGGAAGGCGACGACGACGTACACCATGAAGATCCAGCCGTGGAAGAGCCACATGATGCTGGCGGACTCGCCGAACTGCTGGAGGCTGCTGCCCTCCTCGGTGAGGTACTTCAGGGGGGCGGCGACCAGGGCGCAGAAGGCCAGCAGCACGCCGACGACGAAGGCAAGCACTCGATAGACGTTGAACAGCTTCACGAGCACAGCCTACGGATCGGGGGTCGCCGCCTCGGTGGCCTGCGTCGCCGTCCGGCCCTCGGCTGTCGTCTCGGTCACCCAGCGCCACCAGATGAAGGCCGCGAAGAGACCGAAGAACCACCACTCGATGGCATAGAGCAGGTTGCGGATCCCGGTGAAGGCACCCACGTCGGGGAGCTGCTCCATACTCGCCGGGTCCAGTCCGGACTCGGGCTCCGTGGCGACGCCGTACGCACCGTAGAGGTCCTGGTCGACGTGCTGGATCACATCGGCGATGCGCAGCTGGGGGAGTACGTCGTCGGTCGGGTCGTCATCGACCTCGCCGGTGCCCTCGGGAGGCTGGAGCCACGCGTCGAGGGTCGTGGCACCGGTCGGCGGGGCGGGCGCGTCGGCCGGGTCGACGACCCAGCCGCGCACGATCGGCAGCGCGGCGTCGTCGGTGCCGTCGACAGCCAGCGGAGTGACGACCCAGTAGCCGTCCTCGCCGTCCTGCACCCGGCCCGAGACGTAGACCGTGCCGTCCGGCACCCAGGTCCCCGCGACCGTGACCGGTTGTCCGATCTTGGTGCCCGGGAACGGGTCGTCGGGCCCGATGACCTCGTCGAGCGGGACCGGCTCGGCGTGGGTGAGGTCGACGGCCTTCGCGCTGCGGTGCGCCTGCCATGCGTCGTACTGCCAGATGCCCAGGACGACCGCGATCCCGACCAGGACGATCGCCAGGAGGTGCAGGCCCCAGTAGCGAGGGGCGAGCGGGCTGGACACGCGTTCAGCGTACGCAGCCCGCTCACCCACTTCGTCGGTAGGGACCGTCGACTACTTCTTGTGCTTCTTCTTCTTCTGGACGACGATCTTCTCGGTCGTCTGCGAAGCGACATACACGTTGGTGGCGATGAAGGTCGCGGTCACCTTGTGCTTGCCGGGCTTGAGTTTCGGCAGCTTGACCTGGGCGAAGCCCTTCCGCACCAGGACTCGCTGCTGGCCCTTGGTACCGGAGATCTTCAGGGTCGTCCAGCCTGAGAGGTCGGCCGTGCCCGTCTTAGCCGTGATCCGTGCCGTCGGTCGCTTCCCAAACTTGATCTTCGCCGGCACCTTGAGGCTGATCGCCGTTGCGACCTTCTTCACGGTGATGCCGGTGGTCGTGAACGGCGCCGGGACCTGGAACGTGCCCTGGCTCATCGAGCCCAGCAAGGCGGCGAGGAGCAGGTTGTAGCTGGTCGTCGCCACCACCTGGTTTCCGACGTCCTGGGCCGTCGGCACGTAGGTCGTGCCCGTCGCGCCGGGGATGGCCTGGCCGTTGCGGGTCCACACGACGCCCGGCGCAGCGGTCGTGGTCCCGAGGATGGCGCCGTATACCCCCAGATAGGAGTTCATCAGGGTCTGCAGGTCGTCGAAGCCTGCGGGGAAGTCGACAGTCAGGGGCTGTCCGACGATGCCGCTGCCGGTGAGTGCCGGGAGTCCACTGGAGAGGTTGACGGTAGCCGCGCCGGAGACGGGCACGGTGACGCCGGCCGTCAGGTTGGGCATTGACCCCGGGCCACCCAGGGGCCCGGTCGAGATGGTCGAGATCGAGCAGGGCGACACACCGAGGCAGATGGTCCCGCCCCAACCCGTGATCGCGAAGAGGGCGTAGTCCCCCGGGGGGACCAAGGCCTGGTAGCTGCTGGCCAAGATAGGGGCACCGCTATCCGGATCCTCCTCACCGAGGGGGATCGGGCCGGCTTCGGGGTCGGAGATCGACCAGAGCATGACCATGCCCTTGGTCGCGCTGCCTGCGGTGTCGACGATGTTGACGACCAGGTTGGGGCTGGGGGCCGGGTCGGCGCTGGCGCTGGGGACGGCACCGACCGCTCCGGCGACAACCAAGCTGGTGGTGGCGGTCAGTACTGCAAGTCTGGCGAGTCGTGCACGCACGAAAGCTCCTTCAGCGGGGGTAGGCCTGAGCCTGGACAGAGTCGCTTGGATTGAACCCCGCGCGGGTCCGGTCCGAGGAGGATCCCGTCACCTGGACCGACCCGTCTAGACATTTCGGACCGCATGGGTCCGGTGACATCAGTGCCTGGTGCGCTTGACCGGCATGACGACGAACCTCCGCTCCGGCGAGCTCGACGGCAGGTACGTCGTCGTGCCCCGATAGGTCGCGCGTACGACGTACCTGCCCTTCTTGAGCTTCGGCAGTCGCAGTCGCGCCACCCCGTTGTGCAGGGTGAGCGCCCGGGAGAGCTTGCCCACCCTGACGACCACGGTCCCGGACACGAATGCGTTACCGTTCGTCACGTCGACGCGTAGCGCGGCTCGCTGAGCGGTCGTGATGCGGGGTCTGGTGATCGTGACGAATGCCTTGGTGGCCACGCGCCCGACCGTCGACCCGGCGAGAACGATCGGACTGGTGTCGGCGCCGTACCCGAGGGAGATGGCGGCCGCCATGACGCCCGTGATCGACAGCCTCGGTGCGAGGACGTGCCCGGCGTCGCCCACCGTTGGCCGGTACGTCGCGGACGAACCGCCGGGCACCGCCTCGCCGTCACGGAGCCACTGGTACGCGACGGCTCCACCGTTCCCGGCCGCCACGAGGTACTCGACCATGTTCTGCATCTGCTCTGACAGTGTCGCGGTCAGTGCTCCGCCGACCGCCGGTGTCCCCGAGAGCGTGGCCGGGGGTGGTGCCTGGATCGTCACCTCGGTGATCCCGCCGGCCGTGACCGTCAGGGCTGTCGCCGAGTCGACCGGCTTCGGGCCGGGCCCGGCGAGCGCGGCCTGGGTACACGGCGAGAGACCCCGACAGTTGAGCCCTCCCCAACCCGTGATGGACAGGGCGCCGTACGTCCCCGGCGGCACGCTGAACTCCGCGTCGGAGGTGGCGGTCTGCGGGCTCGCCACGTTGCCGCCGCCCGCGGGGTAGACCGAGACGACGCCCCGGATCGGCGCGCCTGCGCTGTCGACGACGTGAACCCGCAGCGTCCCGGGCGGATCGACCGCCGCCATCGGTCCGCCGGTCAGCAGGGCGCCCACCATCGCGCCGACGGCCGCGGTCGCGACGCGACGCAGCGAACTCCCAACCATGGTCATCGACTCCTGGGCTTGCGTTTGACCGGCTTGACGACCAGCTTCCGCGGGGGTGCGGTCGACGGGAGGTAGCTCGAGTCCCCGGCGAAGACGGCGCGTACGACGTACGTGCCCTTCTTCAGCTTGGGCACCCGGAGCCGCGCCGAGCCGTTGCGGAGCGTCAGCCTCCACGTCCGTCTGCCGACGGTCGCGGTGACCTTCCCGGTGACGATCTCGGTCGCCCCGGTGACGTCGATCCGCAAGGCGGCCCGCTGATTCGCGCGGATCGGCGAGCGGTTGAGGGTCGCGCGGGCCGTGGTTGGGACGCGTCCGACGGTGCCGACCGGGAGTGTCCGGGGGCCGATGTCGCCGCCCCACCCCTGACCCAGCTGGAACGTCATGAGTCCGGTCATCTGGAGCTGCACCGACAGGGTGTGGCCGGCGTCGATGACCCTCGGTGAGTAGGTCGCCGTGCCGACGCCGGTGGCCTCACCATCGCGCAGCCACTGGTACTCGACGGCTCCGCCGAGTCCGAAGTTGTTCAACATCGCGACCAGGTTCTGCACCGGCTCCGACAGCGCGACCTTCAGCTTGCCGCCCACACTCGGGCTGCCGGTGACCGTCGCAGGGACGGCGGCCTGCAGGGTGTGCTCGGTGTTCCCACCCTCGGTCACCGTCAGCGCGGTCGCGGGGTCGAGCGGGTGCGTGGCCGTGACGACTCCCGTCGTGTTGTCGCAGGTGACCAATCCACGACAGACCAGGCCACCCCAGGTGCTCATGCTGTAGACGGCGTAGCTGCCCGGCGGCAGGTTGAACTCGAAGGTGGACGCCTTGGTCCCGAGCCCCTGGCTCTCGCCCGGTGTCGAGTCATAGACCCCCACCGCGCCGCTCAACGGTTGGCCCGCGGCGTCGACCACGTGGATCGTCAGCGTTCCGGTCGGACCGGCAGCGCGGGCGGGTGACACCGCGAACAGGGTCGTGAGCACGAGGAGCAACGCGGCGCCGTACGCCGTCAGAAGCGAGCGACCGCGAGACATGACGACGAGGCTAGAGGCCGAGATGAGCGGGCGGGTCGAAATCGCCGATCCGAAGATGGTGGGAGCCTAGGGGACTCGAACCCCTAACCCCTGCTCGCAAAGCCCAGGAACGGCAGAGCCGCGTGAGCGCGAGGCGGCAACCAACACGGTCCGGGCGTTCTCCAAGCGCTACCTCGCCAGGCGCGGCCTGCGGCCGAACACGGTCCGCGGGTACGAGTCGCTCCACGCTGACGATGACGTACTGGCTCGTCGGTCACGCGATCTCGATCCGCGGTTCCCGCCCGGCACAACGCCGGGCGGGCTAGACCCAGTCAAGAGCCGCTGGACGGCGGGTGAAGGCGACGAACACGGAGCTGTCGTCCTCGGGCTGGTGGGGGTCGTAGATGACCTCGACCTGGCCACCCCTGACCATCAGGGACGCGTCCGAGTGCTTGCGCTCGACCCAGCGTTGGGTACCGCGACGATCGATGTAGGTGACTGTGGCGGTGGCCCCGGCGACCTTGCGGCTTCCGTTGTCATCGCTGGAGTAGTGGATCCGCAGGTCGCTGATCGATGCCGAGGTTCGCACTCCTTCGCGCAGCAGCCTCTCCCGGGTCCGTGCGCGTGCCGCGCCTGCGCGGACTACCTTGATGGCGGTGAGGCTCAGGGCAACGGTGAGTGCACCGAAGAGGGCAGGTAGCCATCTATCGGCGTAGTAGAGAACCCAGTCCCCCCAACCCCAAGCGCGAGGGGCACTGAACTCCGACACTTTCCAGCCCACCCGGTCCGGGGCGACCCAAGTCCGTGTACTGATCAGGACGCCCACGGTGGCACCGGCAGCTCCGAGCGCAAGTGCGGGGCCTCCGCTGCCGGACGCCGCCCGAAATGCATCCAATCGGGCGGCTCCCCACGGCAGACCCAGGCCCGCCATCAGCAGTCCGATGGTGAAGACGGTGCTGACGATCCAGGGCTGCCCTAGTTCGCCAGGTCTCAGGGAGTAGTTGACGGCTGTCGCGCGCCACATTCCCACGGCGAACGCCATGAAAACGCCGATGCCCACAGCACCCACCGCCCCAAGACCCCAGGCAGTCCCTGCAGCTAGGAGGTTTCGCGGATCGCCGACGGCCCCGTCCAGCCGTTCGCGCCTTCGGATTGCCGGATCGATGATGTCCATCAGCACTCCTCACGACGGCCAGCGAAGGTGCTGGAGGCACATCCTCTCCACAGTCCGACCTCGCAGCAAGCGCCACACCACCAGGAAAGGGGATCTCGGTGCTCGAGTGGGCCACGAGCGGCGCCTGACGGCAGACCTCCCTTAGCCGCCGCCACCGCAGGACGACTGAAGTAGTTGTCGGCGATGAACTATCGGGAGTTGCATGAGATGCAGGAACTCCCGTCCCGGGACGTTGTAGTCGTTTTCGCAGGTCAGAGCGACCTTCGTCGTTGCGCGCCCCTGACGGGGCGATGCGACGGTGGTCGGGATCGCTCGGCGTCGGGCCCGACTTCCCGGGCGTCGCCCCGAATCCGCTCCTGAGCTGTGATGCATGGAAGCGCAATGTGGAACTGCGTACGGGGGGCCTTGCGCTCGGCGTTCTCGTCGACTGGCGGGAGGTCAGCAGCGACGGCAATCCACGCGTGGTCCTGATGTTCGACGTGGAGACCGCCGACGGCATCTCGTTCCGCGGTATCGCAGACGAAGACCTCACGATCACCGAGCTCACACGACTCGCCCCAAGACGGACGTTGCCCGTGCGCCACCGGCCGGCCGTCATGGACCACGACGTCGCCCTTGCCCGGGAGGCGGACCCGGCCCATGTGCAGCAACTGTCTGACGAGATCGCGAGCCGCGAGCCGACCTGACCCGAAGCCATGGGCCGGATGAGCCCTAGTTCAGGTCGTAGAGACCTCGACGCGCAACTCCCGTCTCACGAGTTCCCGGTGCCTACCAGTTGGGAGCGAGACGCCGTCCAAAGTTGCTAGGTGCGGCCACGTCCCGGCCCGTCTACCCTCGGAATGTGTCCGCCAGATCCGATCGTCGGGCCGCTCGCCAGACCGTCGCCACTTATCACGAGGAGCAACTCGGCGAGCTCGTCCGTCGCGTCCAGCCAGCGATCGAACGCTTTCAGGCAGGTGAGATCGACGCGTTCGAGGTCGACGAGGTGATCTTCCAGTACACGCGGGCGGCCAAGGAACTCTGGAAGTTCTGCAACCTGGGCCAGGTTGAGTTCACCGCGCGAATCGTCCGGGAGGAACAGCCCGGCGAGTGGTGGGATCTCGGCGCGCCCCGGCGACGTTGAGGCCGCTTCCGGGCCGCGCCCTCCACAGGCCACGAGTTCGCGGTCGAGGCGGACGAGCAGACGTATGTGGATGTCCGCCTCCACCGGGTTCACCCGAACGACCACGAATTCGTGCGGACGCTCCATGATCCGGTGCACGCAGTCCACCAGCGGGTCGGCACGTAGCCGCGACGGTCACCTCTCTGCCCACGAGGAGGGCGCGCTCGTTGACTGCGTTGACCTTCTCGCGACGCAGCTCCAGGCAATCGCCGGGCTGCAGGCCATCAATGGGTCAGGTACGTCGGATCGCCGCACGCGCGGTAGCCGCGACGGCCAGGTCGACGCCCTTGGTCTCGCCCCAGCGGCTTCGTGCCGCTCCTGCGAGTTGCTCGAGAACGCCGAGGGTCGCGCTGTTGGCCGGCGGAGGCGAGAACCGGTCGCGTCCGCTGTGCCAGCCGAGCGCGAAGAGCAGCTCGCTGATCTCGCCGCGCCATTCCTGGGCCGGTACGCCGCTGCCGGTCACAGCGAGTGCCATCCAGGCCGCCTGGCGCTCGGCGTCCTTGGTGCCCAAGGGGAGTCGGTCGACGATGTGATGCCACAGTGCCTGCGGGTCAGGGCCACACCGGATGGCGGCGGCGGTCGGGCTCAGTCGGCTTTTGCGGACGCTGACCAGCCCGAGGGCGCGCGCTGTGGTGCGGATGCCTGCGACCGGGAAGGTGAGATCCTCCCGGTTGGCCTTGCCGATCCACCAGTCGGCGATGCCGGTGCGTTCGGCGACCTGCTCGACCACCGCGGGTGGGAGGTAGCCCGCGTCGGTCAGTGTGACGCCGTCGCCGATGATGTCGAGGAAGATGCGGTAGGTCTCGGTGAGCCGGGTGGCCTCGGCCTCGGTGACGTCGGTCGGCCCGTGGGAGAGCGGGCGGCCCAGCACCTGTCGCAGCAGGCGGTTGCCGCGCTGTTCGAGCTGCTCGGCCAGCTCCGCCAGTTCCCCGGTGACCGCGACCGGCTGGGCGGCCGCGCTCGTGAGCGCGGCGTTGGTCTCCTCGACGTCGAATTGGTCGGGGTGCCAGTCGATCGGCAGCCAGTCGTGGGCGTGCGCCGCGTTGTCGAAGACCCCGGGGAGTTGGGCATCGTCGTGCCCGCTGCGGACCCAGGCAGCGAGCTCCTCGTAGCCGCCGATGCCGCCGCAGTCCTCGGGCGGGCAGGCCATCCGTCCGCCGGTGCAGCGCACGGTCGGGGGTGACGCGTCGAGCACCTCCTCGACCACCAGCTTGTGGTCCCAGCCGTCGCCGAAGTCGTACTCGTACCAGAGCTCGTCGCCCTTCTCGGCGAGGAGCTGGTCGAGCCGTACGTCGTCCTCGAGCGTCCCGTCGTCGCCCTCCTCGAGGTCGAAGTGCGTGACGAAGTACGGCGAGCGGTGGTCGTGGCCGGTGCGGAACCGGTGCAGGTGGCTGTCGTACCATCCCATCGCCGCCTGGATCACGTCATGCAGCCGCGGCAGGGGAAGGTCACCGGGCAGCTCGAGTCGCCGCCAGACCGGCGGCTTCGCGCCGTGCAGGTCCAGACGCGCCCGGAACCCGCGGACCTCGGTCGGTACGGGGCGGAGCATCGGCGCCTCCTCGCGCTTCAGCTTCTCGAGGATGCTGGACACCTGCCCGCTCATCAGCGCGTCGAGGAGTGCCTTGTTCTCCTCGGGGCTGGCGCCGGCCATCAGCTGCTTCACCAGGTGCTGGACGTCGGTGGGTTCGGCCACCAGGACATTCAATCACCGTCGACTCGACGTTCTACCCGTCAGTGATGACGAGTTGGTCGCCGTCGCCGCCGATCGCGGCCAGGGCCGCGGTGCGTTCGACCTCGCTGGCATGGATGACAACCTCGCCACGTTTGAGAAGGGCGTCGAAGACCTCACCAGCACGCTCACCGGTTCGCATGAGCAGGCTGAGGTCGGCGTACGCAGGATCGCTGAACCGGCGGACCGACTCGAGCTCGTGGTGCGCTTCGGGTCGCACCCAGCGTGCGGCGAGGTCGAGGGCGCCACCGCGGCCGACGGCGGGGAGCTGCTTCCGGACGGTCCATCGGTCAGCTCGACGATGGTGCCCCCCGACCAGCCGGTCCAACTGCCGTTGACGTGAAGCGCCCCCTCAGGACAACGAGTGTGAGCAGGCGGGTGGGCCAGAAGTGGAAGAAGCCGCAGGGGACCTGCGACTTCTCGTAGTGGAGCCTAGGGGACTCGAACCCCTAACCCCCTGCTTGCAAAGCAGCGCCAGACGCCTCCCGAGACCGGTCGAAGAGCGTAAAGGTGCGGGTCAGAAGTGGTCATCTGGAGACGTCTTTGTCCCACGTTTCCCCCATCAGTCCCCCGCAGCGTAGTGTCCCTGCCATTGCAGCAGGGGGTTAGCGGTTGGAGGACTCGAGATGGCGCGGCGCAGGGGCTTCGGTGAGGTCGAGCGAAGAGTCAGCCGGTCCGGCCAGGTGACCCACCGGGCGCGGTACGCCATGCCCGACGGCACCCGCTACTCCCGGACGCTCGCCACCAAGATGGACGCCGAGGGTTGGCTGGCCGCAGAGCATGCGCTCGTCGACCGGGACACCTGGACGCCACCTCGAGCCCGCGAAGAGGCGCAGGCGCGACGCCAGCGCGAGGCAGCGTTCAACACCGTGGGTGGCTATGCCGACCGATACCTCGCCGAGCGTGCCCTTCGACCGAACACTCTCACCGGTTATCGGCAGCTCTTGGACTCGCGCCTCCTGCCGACCTTCCGGGAGGTGCCGCTGGTCGACGTCACTCTCGCCGACATCAAGTCCTGGCGCGGATCGTTGGACCCCAAGACCGATGCCACCAACGCCGCCGCTTATCGGCTCCTCCGATCACTGCTCCAAGCCGCCGAGGAAGACGAACTCATCGACCGGGCTCCCCCGAAGATCCGCGGCGCGAGCACGCCCGGGTCAAGCGAGTGGCGCGGCCGGCGACCTTTGACGAGCTGGCCGTCATCATCGACGACATGCCTGAGCGGCTGAAGCTGTTCGTCGTACTCGCCGCATTCGTCGGCCTACGCGAGGGCGAGGCGCTTGAGTTGCGCCGATCCGACATCGACGGCGTCATCGGTCGCATCGACATCACCCGGAAGGTCGACAAGAACAGGATGCGCGCGGCCCCGGGTGCGTGCGCTGACTGCGGCCGGCCGATCACTGCCCCGAAGACGGCGAGCGGTATCCGAATCGTGCATGCCCCGCCACCGTTCCTGCCGATGCTGCAGAAGCACTTGCTCGAGCACACCGCACCCGGCCCGACTGGACTGCTGTTCCCCGGCGACCGCAGCGACCACATGAGCGCCCGTTACCTGATGGACCGCTACCGACCAGCCCGCGACAAAGCCGGCCGTCCGGACCTCACGGTCCATCACCTCCGGCACACCGCCCTCACGATCGCCGGCCAGCACGGGGCCACAGCCGCCGAGCTCCAGGCCCGTGCCGGTCACGCCTCACAGACCGCGATGGCCATCTACCAGCATGCCTCCCTCGATCGTGACAGGTCGCTGGCCGACAGGATCGGCGACACATACGCCGCCTGGCAGGCCTCTCAGAGGGCAGACTGAGCGACTCGGATCCCCCGGGTGAATCAGGTGCGAAACTCTCGTAAGCACGCGAACCTGGCAAGGCTTGGCCACGACCACCTGCCTCACCGGGAGACGGAACGGACCCGTCGCATCCACCAGATGACTCCGGGACAAAGTTATCCACAATCGCCGAGCCTGTGGATTACTCGCTGCGGCACGGGGGCGATACTGGCAGTCAGACCACAGTCCACAGCAGGAGGCCGGGAACCGTGGCGGTATCCACAGTTTTGGTGCGAGTGTTCCCCAGGCGCTCCACAGGGGCACCGGTCTATGGTGCGCTATGCGACGAGGAACGGTGTCATGACCAGGGCGGCTTCGATGACGACTGAGTCCACTGCGTGGACGATTGCGGCCGCTCCCAGCGGCGGGGGTGACCCAGTGGCGGCTGCGCTGCTCACATTCTTAGACGGTGTGACGTTCTACAGACCCAAGACGGTCTATGTCAGCACGCCAATCACCACGGGTCCCTGGTTCTACGAGGAGTTGGCCCGTCGCGGCGCCCACGGCCGCATCGAAGACATCGAGTCCGGTCTGCTCGACGTCGTGCGCGACCATGCGATCGCGCACAACGCGGCGATCACTGCCGAGACCATCGTTGAGGCGAACAGCCGACTGCCGGAGCACAACTTCATCAACCCCGCGAACCTCGTGGTCGCAACCTGGAGCCAAGCGCAGTACATCAGTTTCTGGCTCGGGTTCATCGAACGAGCTGCAGGGCAGGTGCTGCTTAGCCCAGGCTGGGCCTACAGCACTGGTTGCACCCATGAGTTCGCAAAGGCGGTCACTGACGGGCTGTCCGTGGTCGATCACACCTTCGCGCCCTTGTCGCTTCACGACGGGCTCCAACACTCACGGCAGGCAATCGCGCACATCAAGGAACTTGGCCTAGAGCCGACCAGCCTTATGGAGGCCGTCGAGATCCTGTCCCACGCAAGCGGCGAGGCAACATGAGTCTCAAGGACGACACGCTGGTTGCGCTCCAGGGGACGTCCAACGTCGCCCAGTTCGTAAGCTTCGGTCCAGGGGCTCCCCCGGAAGCCCGCCACTTGGTGCTCCGAGCAAGGCAGGGCGATGGCGCAGGACTGGCCAGCGAATCGGTCGAGCCGCTAGTTAAGCTCGTTATGGATGCCTCGGCGTCGAACTCGGTGAACGTGCGCTCCTTCAAGCCCGATCGGCTTAGTGGCAACCCGTTTCACTACGGTCTCACGGACATCGACTCAGCCGCCCAGACCGTGCGGCAGTTGGCCCGCGACGGCTACTACACCATCGTGAATGAGACGATCGACGTCAGCGACGGCGGCGTCTCGGGGGTGTACCAAGGCGGCGTAATCGAGTTCGCTCCGGGCGACACTCCCCGCGCCGTGGAAGACGCCCATCACCTCACTCTCCCAGCCGAGGTGGGGACCAGGCTGTTGGAAGCCGTGTACGGGTTTGACATCGACTTCGGTCCGACCGCGGGCCGACGCATAGAGTTTTCTGTGCATCCGATGCGTGTAGGCGTCCAGCATTCCCACGTAATTATCTGGGAGACCTCAAGAACGGACAGCGCTGCACTCAGTGCGACAATTGACTGGCCGAATCCATTCAGTCATCTCATTGGCGATAAGGTGTTCGGCCTGCTGGTTGCCGACCTGTTCGGCTGGCCGGTCCCCTCGACCAAGGTCTTCCCGCGCTCGTTGCCACCGTTCTCGTTCGGCCGGCGGACGGGCACGTCCGAGACGTGGCTGAGAACCGCACCTCGCACGCGAACACCCGGACAGTTCACTACTATCCGGGGCTGGGTAGATCCATTCAGCCTTCTGGCACAGGAGGACCTGACCGGCGAGGCAATCGCCAGCGTCCTAGCCCAAGAGGGTGTCGACGCGCACTACAGCGGCGCTGCTGCTCCGCGGACAAACCAACTTGGTCCAGCGGTAGAAGGCGTCCGCGGCTACGGAGATCGGTTCATGCTCGGCGAGCATGAGCCAGAGCATCTGCCGCCCGTCGTCGAGTCGCTTGTGGCCGAGACGTGGAGGAGCCTCGTAAAGATGCTTGGGCCCGTCAGCTTGGAGTGGGCATATGACGGCAATGATATTTGGGTACTCCAACTTCACCGCGCCGGCGGGGTGTCGGGGGACGACGTTATCTATCCTGGATCACCTGCACATGGCTGGCTACAGTATAAGGCCGGTCAGCCATTGGATGACCTTCGGGAGCTCATTACTCAGGCGCAGCGCGAAGATCGAGGCATTGAGGTCCACGGACGTGTTGGTATCACCTCACACGTCGGCGACCTACTGCGAGGCGCTGGAATCCCTGCGCGCCGCGCCTAAGCCCTGAAATCAGGCGGACAGCAGTTGTCGGATCTCGTCTGGCAGTTGGTCACGCTTCGCCTTAACAACGGTACGCACCCAGTCCTTCGGCGCCTCCGACTCAGTTTCGGCAAGTAGGTAAGCGAGCATGCACGTCTCAAACCACGGACCCCGGTCGATCTGCTCGGGGTCGAATCCGTCGAACCGATAGAAATAGCTGTCCAAGCTGATCGTCGGCGTGTCGAGCCGGAGCCTCTCCAGGGCCGACCCGAACGCATCATCGATATCTAGCTGCCCCGCCCTGATCAGCACCTTTTGGAGGCGTTGCACGCCCGCTTCAAGTTCCTTATAGATGTACAGCGGGGTCGCCTTCGCGATGGAGTCCATCCATTCCTCGCTTAGTTGCGCGCCTCCATTGGCAACGCCCTTATTCGCAACATCTTGAATGATCGCGCGACGGCGGTTGAGATCAGGCGGAAGCAGGAGCAGGTGCTCGTCGACCCGGCCAGGACGCTTGATTGCGCTGTCGATCCGGTCAGCGTAATTGGTAGCAATGATGAAGACACAGCGCTCCGCCTGCCGAAGACTGTTGATCTTCGTAAGCATGCCCGGCGTCATGAATTGAAAGAAGTCGCCTTGCTTGCCATAATCCTCGCTGTCTCGGTCCAAGAGAAGTCGGTCGATCTCGTCGAAGAGGATGACAGCCCTCGACTGAAGGCCGAGAACCTTAAATACCTCTTGAGCACGCGCTTCAACACCTGCCTCACCAGCACGGGTGAAGTCGCTGGGTGAGATCGAGATGAAGTCGAATCCCAGCGCATCGGCAATTGCCTGCGAGAACGCGGTCTTGCCGGTACCCGGCGGGCCGTAAAGTAGGATCGACCAGATTTGGTCGTCGCTATTGCTCTTGGCCGCTTCGACGAGCGCGTCATCGACGCGGCGGAAGACGAGATGGTCCCCGTCTCCATCCAGGCCGGCGAGCGGCTCACGCTCTCTCATTGCCTTGTGCCAGTTCGCCTCTCGCTTCTCGGTGGTCGTGCTGCCGGCGGCAGTGAATTCGATATTGGCAGCTAGCCTTGAGATAGCGGCCACATGGATGTCGAGCATCGCGGCAAAATGCTCGAGGAAAAGGACTGACTGGCTCGTGGCCCAGAGGTGGATCGTACTCGCAAGGTAGGTATGCTCCGACTGCCATCCTGTTCGAGTTTGACCACCTTCGTCAGGCAGGAAGATGGAACTGGCTAAGACCCAGTCGGCGTATTGCCGGATCGCTACTACGTTGCTTGAAAAGAGCGATCCGCCGTTTGACCACGAGCTGCACATCCGCAAGAAGGAGTTGGCGACCTCCACGCTCTGCGGTAAGAGAATGAGTCCCTGCCAGTTCGTCGTAATGGGGTGAACTGGGCGCCAGTGAGAGGAAGTTGCCTGTACGCCACGGAGTACTTCGAAAACGCGGTCAACCAGTTCTTCACGCACCGAGTCTGCGTTAAGCAGCACAAGGCCTTCGAGTGAGAACACCAAGGACGCCGGGTCAAAGCCACCGTCGCGAATGCTGCTGTTTGCGAGTTCGGTGTTCAGCGCTGCGCGGAACAAGGCCTCAATCTGCGGAGTTGTCACCTCTCCGTGAGCCTCGTGCCTCGGGCCTTGCGCCAAGGCGAGTTGAACGATGCGCAGGAGCACAAACGGGTGGTGCGTACCGGTGTGCCGCGGCGGATCGAAGGTTAGGAGCGGGACAAGGGGCGTCGCTTTGGCCCGCCTGACCAACAACAGTGCCAATTCGTCTATACGGTCACGGATCTGTTGTACCTGTCGTTGTTCGTCCGCGTCGAGTGTCCCGATCGCCGCATTATCGTCACCTAGCAGCTCGAAGAGCCACATGAGTGTCAGTGGATCGTCTTCACCCCAAGTCTTCGATTTGAGGAGGGGCTGATCTTGGGGGCTCTTGGCGACCTCGCCAATGAGTCTCTTGAGACCAGCACGGAGGCAGGCGTCCGCACGCGGCATGTCTTTCTTATCAATTACCGAGACAGTGCGGCCCTCGATTGCAGGAACCAGTCGGCTGTTCGTCAAGTGACCAGTGCTCACAGCTAGTGCGTGGAGAACCATCGACTGAGTGCTGGTCGAATAGGTTTCGGGTTGCCTTGCTGTCTCAACGCCCACCGCGCCCGCGTCCTGGGGCAACCTTGATTCGTCCTGCTTGGTCGCCCCGGGAAGGTCTGGGTTGACTCTCGTGGCAGGCTTGAAGGCGTTCGCTCCTGCGGCCGGTGGCACCACCAACTCATAGGGCCACACTCCATCCGAGTGTGCACTGAGAAGGGTGTCGAGCGCCTTCTTCGTGAGTGACCGAACCTTCGCAGCCTGTGCTACCAGCTGATCACGATCGGTCTCGCTGACGAGGACGCTCTCGGACATCGTTGTCTCCCTCTGGACTTTGGCGTGGTCAGGCTAGCGGTGATTTGCCCGTGATCGCCGCAAGACAGTCCAACTGCCATTGGACTGAGTGCGCTACATCCTCTGCCGGCCGACGATCAACTCCTCAGCCTCTACCAGCGCCGCGATGGCAGACGAGCTGAAGCCTCTGGTCCTCGCCAACTCTATTGAACAGACGCTGGAGATTGCCAAGTCACCCCGAGCACAGTCCATCTCACTGCCACTTCCGCAATGCCCAGGGTGTGACTGAGTGCGCGTCGATCATCTTGTCGATCGACTCGGTCCTAATTCGGATAGTTCGCCTCCCGAGGCGAACGGCGGCGAGATCCCCGGTCGCGATTCGGCGGCGGACGGTCTTCGGCGAGATACCTAGAATCTCGGCCGTCTCAGTGATCGAGACGAGGCGGCGTGAAGCGCCGGTGGTTGCGGTCACTCGGTCTCCTGGGTACGCGGCAGCCTGGTTGGCACGTTCGCCCCACAAAGGCCACAAACCAGACTCCAGTGGCCACCTCAATTTCCTCCGTTCCCTCCGCTCCCTCCGCTCCCGCCCTTCGACCCTCCCGCCTCTCTTTCTCTCCCCTGTTGCCCTGCCGCCGCATCCGCCCTTCGCTTCCCCACACACCTCTTTCATTCTGGATCTGCGGTGACCACTCGCCGGGCCTCGTCGGCCTTGAGGCGCGTGACGATGACCCTGAAGAAGCTGGCGGCCGGGTCGGGGTACGAGTAACTGACCAGGCAGGTCGCGGTCGCAGACTCCACGGAGCTGGGCCGGATGAAGCTCGCGGACTACTACTCCGCGAAGGGCGAGGCACCCGGGCGATGGGATGCGGTCTGGCTTGGTTGGAGTCGACGGCATCGAGCACGGCGACCCTGTCAGCGCTGAGCAGATGAAGAACCTCTTCGGCGAGGGCCGCCACCCAGTGACCGGCCCGGCGCTCGGCCGCGCGTACCGGCCCGATGCGGTGGCCGGCTTCGATCTGACCTTCTCTCCGGTGAAGTCTGTATCGACGCTGTGGGTGGTCGCTCCACCTGACGTCGCCGTCCCCATCAAGCAGGCGCACGACGCGGCCGTCGCGGATGCCCTCGTGTTTCTGGAAAGCCACCGCGATCTTTACCCGAGAAGGGACCGACGGTGCACGACAGGTCGAGACCCGAGGGCTGGTCGCGGCAGGGTTCACCCACGGCGACTCCCGCGCTGGTGACCCCGACCTACACACGCACATCGCGGTCGCGAACAAGGTGCAGACACGTCGGGGCAAGTGGCTGTCGCTCTACGGCACCGTGCTGCACCACTACGCCGTCGCCGCCTCCGAGGCCTACAACACCGCCCTCGAGCACCACCTCGTTGAACGTCTGGGCGTCCGCTTCGTCGACACCGGGCGGGGATCGGGGAGACGCACGGTCCGGGAGATCGACGGCGTCGACGAGATGCTATGCGAGCGGTGGTCCCACCGGCGGCGCGACATCGAGGCCCGCACCAACGAGCTCGTGGCTCACTTCACCACGGCGCGTGGCCAACCACCCACGAGGAAGGAGACGCTCGCACTGAAGCAGCGCGCCATCTGGCGACACGCGCACTGAAGCACGAGGCACGCTCGGAGGCCGAGCAGCGGTCGACCTGGCAGGCCGAAGCGATCCAGGAGCTTGGCCGGCTCGGCCTGGAGCGGATGGTGGAGACGGCGCTGAACCCCGAGACACAGACGCGTCCACGGGTGACGGGCCGGTGGTTGGAGGAGGCAGCAGCACGGGTCATCTCCGAACTCGAAGGCCGTCGCGCGACGTGGCAGTCCTGGCACATGTACGCCGAGACGCAGCGCCAGGTCCGCGGGACCGACGTCTCGGCCGACAAGGTGAGCGCCGTTGTCCAGCAACTGGTCGACGAGGCGACGCGGTCGCTGATGAACCTGACCCCAGCACGAGCTGCATCTCCTCAGCCGGAGTGACCACGCAGCTCGGGTGCTGGGCTCGCCACACGGCGAGTCGCTCGGGGCTCTGCCTAACCTCGACGTACTCGGCAAGCCGATCGAGGGCCGTGGTCGTTCGACGCCGGATCGCTCGCGGCGAGAGATGGACGATGTCGGAGAGCTCGTCGACCACGGCCGGGGTCGTCAGACCCATCCGTCCACGATGCCCAGCGGCGCCCAACCGTGCGGCGAGTTGCGCCAGTGTGCAGAGCAGCCACGCATCGAAGGCGTTGATCGCCTTCGCCTCCATCGCGTCGATCATCAGGTCGGTGATCTGATCGAAGAGGTCATCGAGCGACTCGTGTCCGTCGGCGACCACCAGCAGGTTCTCGTCCTTCTCGATCCGAACGGCCTCGGCCCAGACGCGGTCCCGTCTCTTTGCGAGGTCACCGACACCCAGCTCGGCGGCCACCTCTCGTCGGGTGCGCGCCAGGATCGTCGCAGCGACACGGCGAGGCCTCAGCCGGTGGGCACCGGACACCTCGATCCACAGCTGGCCGGCCACCAAGTCATCGATTTCCGGATGCAGGTCACTCAGCTCAGCGGCGACCCTGGTTGCCCCCGGCAGGAGCAGCCACGCCAGCGCGACCGCTGCATCGCGGTCGTACGCCGTCAGCCCAGCAAGTTTGGAGAGGACGGCGTCCTTCTCCTCCCCGCACGCGTGGCGTGTCCACTCAGGCAGCTCGGTCAGCGTCTCGACCACTGCGAGCTCCGGATCGTCGGTGCACCAGCGTGCCCATGAACCGCAGACCGCCCGCATCAGTGGCGAATCGAGGTCGTCGAAACCGAGGTGCATTGCCAAGCCCATCGCGATCTCCCGAATGCCGCGCGCGGTATCTGCTCACA
Organism: Nocardioides endophyticus; assembly: GCF_039543845.1. Taxonomy (NCBI): domain Bacteria; kingdom Bacillati; phylum Actinomycetota; class Actinomycetes; order Propionibacteriales; family Nocardioidaceae; genus Nocardioides; species Nocardioides endophyticus. The sequence continues at coordinate 181,350 of NZ_BAABKN010000023.1, forward strand.
TCAAGACTCCATCCGCGCCCGCGGGTACCCAGATTGGGACATCGAGCAGACCACCACAGTGAGCCGCGGCAAGCCGCGCGTCAACCAGTGAATTTCCGTCGTCCGAGACAGCCCGTGACAGTCCGAAACGGCCCGTGACATTCGGTGATGATCGGTGACGAATCGTTCGCGATCTCCCCGTTCGACGTCTCACCATCTGGACCTTTCTGGAGCGATCCTTTCCGAGGACCCGGTCCGGGGTTCAGCTCTGGCCGGATAAGCTCGCGGGCTGCTTTGGCCGACGAGGCGTCGAGAGACACGAGGGAAGTGGGAGCTTGAAGGGAGCGTGGCCCTACGGCCCAACGGCCGGTGGCGCGCCCGGTACCGCGACTCGAACGGACGCGAGCACGCTCGGCACTTCGTTCAGCAGGACGACGCCCAGCAGTGGCTTGATGAAGTCACCGCACCGAGCACGATCGGGCGCCCCACTCAGCCGCCAGGAGACGGTGTCACCTTTCGGGAGTACGCCGAGATGTGGAGATCGATACGGCTCCATCGCGCCAGCAGCAGCGCACACGTCGAGACCATGCTGCGCCGACACGTCTACCCGACCCTCGGTGACAGACGGCTCGTGACGATCGTCCACTCCGACATCCAGAGCTGGGTGTGCATACTGAGCGCCGCTGGCGGGCTGGCCGCTTCGACGGTCCGCGTGGTCCACGGCATCGTCTCCTCCATCTTCCTCGCGGCGATCCGCGACCGACGGCTTGTGACGAACCCGTGCGAAGGAACACGTCTCCCGACCCGCGAGCGCCGGCTCGTGGTGCCGCTACGCACCGAGCAGATCACCCGACTCCGAGCCGAGGTACCGCACGAACTCCGTGCACTCGTCACCTTCACCGCCGGTACCGGAATGCGGCAGGGTGAGGTCTTCGGCGTGACCCGTGACCGCCTACAACTCGATGGCGACGACCCGGTCGTGATCGTGGACCGCCAGCTCCGGACGCTCCCCGGGCCGACGACCGCACTCGGACTCCTCAAGACGACGTCGAGCCGCAGGATCATCCCGCTCCCACGTGTGGTGGTCAAGGCACTGAACGAGCATCTGCAGGGTCAGGAACTTGGCGAGAACGGTCTCGTCTTCACGTTGGCTGGGAGACCGATCGCGCGATCGACGTTCGGCCATGTCTGGCGTCCCGCCGCTCAAGCGGCGGGGCTGAGCGAGTTGACCGGTTCGGGCATGCACGCGCTGCGGCACTACTACGCGTCCCTACTGATCCGCTACGGCGAGTCCGTCAGGACGGTGCAAGCGCGGCTAGGCCACGCATCTCCGAGCGAGACCCTCGAGACGTACGCGCATCTTTGGCACGACTCCGACGACCGAACGCGCTCAGCGATCGACGCCGAGCTAGCCCTGTAGGGGTGCGGATGGGCTGGCGCGCTGCCAGGGGCGGTTCTCGTCTGGTGTGTTTCGCCGCAACGTCTCACGACGCCGAGCTGCAGCTGGCCACGGTGTCGGTGGTGCGTGCCAGTCTTCAGCTCTGCCGCGACCTAGGAGCAACCACATGCCAACCTTCGAAATTCAACCTCAGAAGCACGAGACGTTCTCGGCTGTCGGCGACGCCGCGGCAGTCATCGCAGCCGTTGCCGCCACGGCCCAAGCGGTAGCTACCGTCACTCCTGCCTTACGCGGGAGCGGGAGCGCCGCGTCGTCCGGCGCCGACCAACCTGGCAAACACAAGCGCTAGATCGTGGCTATCGGGGTGAGAGCGTGACGACGCGGCTCAGTGGGGCCGACTCGGCGGCGTCGAGTGGCGAGGTGAGGCATACCTCGAAGCGTCCCTGGACAGTCTCAAGCAGCAGGAGCACAGCGCGAATCACTGGCCGTCCAGCGAGAGTTCCGTCCCGTGTATGACGAGGACCGCGATGAATGGATGGCCATTGAAGCCGGGCGCCGGGCGCCGACCTGGCCCAGCATCGTGGGTAAGCCGGAGGCGGCCGAGTACCTCACCAGTCAGGGGAGGGCGGTAGCGGCGCACCTAACGTCTGGCATGCGCGCCTTCCTGGGTGATGAGTGGGTGGCGGCGTGCATGGGTTTTCCCGACAGGCTGAGCGTGCCGGTCCCTACCTTGGCAAGACTGTCTCCAGTCCTGTCGCCGTACGGTCCTCGGGCAGCCTTTTGCGAGCTGCTGCGCTGGTGGGCATCCGTTGAGTTCGCCAAGAGTAAAGACGTTGCCGGGCTCGGTCGTCTCCGCGCTGAGCTCAGGCGTGATCTGAAGGTTGGCCGACTGACGCACGCGATGGCTCAACTTCGGCTCGGAGCACTTGCGCAGTCTTTGGGCCATCAGGTGCAGTTCGAGTCTCGCGTCGGAAGCTGGCCATCCGACGTGCTTATCGAGACAGGTGCCGAGAGCCTGGCGGTCGAGATCGTGACTCTCTTCGTCGAGAGGGAGTTCAGCGATCAGTCCGACGCCATCGACGAGAACATGGAGTTCCTCCGCAGTCTGGGGAGTCGGTATCTAGTGCACTGGAGCGGGGAAGTCCCCGGACGCCTGAATCGCCACGAACAGTCCGCCTGGAAGGAACTCATGCGTGCTGCCGCGGAGTTGACGGCAAGCACGCATCTGCCCCACACGATCACCGACGCAGACCGTGCACCGCTCATAGTCACACCAGGACCCGAGCCGGTAGGGACGGAGTTGGTGGGGCCATTGTTGGAGGCAGATCAGGGGGCGAGGGCGGTCGCCAAGATCCGGGTGAAGGCCGAGCAGGCATCTGCCGCACCAGGAGCCTGGATCTGGGTTGAGAACCATGGGCTCTTCCAGCCCTTCACGCCTTTTGAGCGACTCCCGCTCGCCGAGAAGGCAATGTCGTTCAGTGGTTTGGTCGCTCAGCTTCTTGATGACTTCCCTGACCTGGGAGGCATCGTTCTTTCGAGCGCGAGCCGACGGTTACCACCCCTTCCGGATGACCGAACCGAGGTAAGAGGCAGGGCATGGGCGTACAGACGTGGGCTACCAACCGATCGCATCCGGGAGTCGATTCTTGTCCGCACGCGATCGAATCAGCCTGGTCTCCTACATGCGCTGTGCTCTGCGGAGGGCGGCTTCCTAGACCAAGCGTTACCAGCACTTGGCTTTGCCAGCAGGCTCGACGACCTGTTCCAGCCGGACGTTGCATGGTGATGCGCCATTCGGCCCGTCACACATCAGGTGCCGACAGGCATCGCTCAAATGCTTGGGGCGTCGATCCTGCCTGAACTGCACCCGCACTCGCACTCGCGCGGTGTACCCAAGAGGTCCCTGCTCCACCGTTGTCACGCGAGAGGAAGCGCTGCAGCCAACTTCCGGTGAAGGGCGTCGACTTGGGAAGCGAAGGCACCGTCGGCGGTGAGCCGCGGATAGAACTTCTTCGGCCAGAGAACCTCGACGCCGCGGGCACGGAAAGATCCGCCGAGGAGCGGCCAGTCGGCTTCGATGAAACAGAGGACCCCGGTGACTGGGACGTCGTCGCCGACGATAGAGCACACGATGTCGACCTGCTTGATAACGCCGTCGACGAGCTTGGTCTGATCGCGCGAGCCGACCAAGAGCTTCTCGACGCGCGGGCGCAGGATGCCACCTTCCACCCTGAGCGACGGCCGGCCCTTGTACTTCTTTGCGTCGATGACGTAGATGCCGGTCGGGGTGACTGCAATGTGGTCGATGTTGGCGCGCGTGCCGGGGATGCGGCGGTCGTGGAGGACTCGCATGGTGTCGGATGAGATCTCGTTTAGTCGTTCGCCGAGGCGCTCCTCACCGAGGGCGCCCGTCATCCACGCGGTCGTCGACTGCGGGTCGTGGGTGGCGGCGAGGATGAGGCCGCCAAGCTTCGGATGCTTCTCGCGTACGCGGGTCTTGCGCCTGACACGACGACGCTCGCCCTCACGTCGCGCAGACGCGCCGGGGATGCCGACGTCGATCGACTCCGCGGTCGCCACAGGCTCGACCACTGATGCTCGATTCGGGACCCGCTTCGCTGGCACCTCAACCAGCTGGGCGGCGCGGGAGCAGTCGAGGCACCGGATGGTCTTCATCGAGCGCTCGTAGATCGCCTCCGTGCCGACCGCCAGGCCGGCCCCACAGAAGCGGCAGACGCCCGCGTACCGGAGCTTCATCTGCTTCTCGTTGGAGGCCACGGATGGACGGTAGCGACGTACCGGGCCCCTTGTCCGCGGTTCACTGCGGGCGTCTTGATGCCGTTCGCTGTTCGGCCACCGAACAACCCGGTAGTACGGATGGGCTGGCGCATAAGCCGGGTTCTGTCCTCCGAAGAGGGGCGACCATCCATCTCGGACCGCCGTTACCGACGGCCTCCAGCAATCTACCCGCGCACTCGGGCGGGCAGCCCTCAAACGTGCGCGCGCTCGGTGCCCGGAGGCTCCGAACTTCTTGACCTTGCTCCAAGTGGGGTTTACCTAGCCGGCCTGGTCACCCAGTCCGCTGGTGGTCTCTTACACCACCGTTTCACCCTTACCTCTCCGAGGAGAGGCGGTTTCTTTTCTGTGGCACTGTCCCGCGGGTCTCCCCGGGTGGCTGTTAGCCACCACCTTGCCCTGTGGAGCCCGGACTTTCCTCGACGCCTCTCGAAAGAGTGCGACGCGGTCGCCCGGCCAGCCCATCCGCTCAGTCAGCATAGGGGCTCTAGCCCCGGACGTCCGGCTCGCGTCGATACTTCCATCGACATCGTGTCCGACTAGTGACGGCGGACTGCGGTCACGATCCTCTCGACGGCCGATGCAACAGGTTCGTGCTCCCAGATCCGCAGCGCGACCCACCCACGTGCGGCGAGCACGGCGTCAGTGTCTCGATCACGGGCCCGGTTGCGCCGAATTTTGGAAGTCCAGTAGTCAGCGTTCGTCACTGCAACCGTTCCGTGGTCTGGGCACCCATGCCAATAGCACCCGTCAACGAAGACGGCGACTCTTGCTCGCGTGAAGACAAGGTCTGCACGTCGATTCAGGTCGGGAATCGGCTTAGCATCGACGCGGTAGCGGAGCCCTAGGGCATGCACCGCTCGCCGGATCGCCAGCTCAGGGACGGTGTCGCGACGCCGGTTCCCACGCATCGTCGCTCGTACCGCTGCGGACGAGGCCCAAGGCGTGTACTCCGAGACCACACCGAACAGCATGCCTGCTGCGCACTCAATACCCAACGAGGAGCAAACCGTCGAACGGAAGCCGGAGGCGTCGGCTCGTGTAGATCGCGTCGAGAAGATTGATCGTGTTCAAGTAGGCGTGCTCGGTGCCCTCTCGCGCGCCGGACTTAAAGCGATAAGCGAGCGGCTGAGCTAGGACCAGGAAGTTGGCGTCGAGAATGAGACTCGTCCTCACCAGGTCGCGGTATTCAGCATTGCCTCTGGCTCCCCTCCCAGCCTCGATCTCGACAACGATTCCGTGTTCGGCATGCGCCGCATCCACTTCGTAGGTGAGGGTCGGCAAGCCGTTCTCTCCAAAGAGAACCGGTCGGCGAACCTTCCCCAGCCGTCCTTTGCCGTCCTCGACCTCAAAGCCGAGCTCGATCAGGCCCGGAGCGAGGACCGCGAGTACGCCGTCGCTACTCAGACCCGTTCGGGTGCTCTGAGTAGAAATCGTTGGCTCAGCTGCCCGAAAGACGGCGATAAGGGAGGCAACCCACCCGGGAGGCGCAGAGTTAGAGGGGAAGTAGCGCCAACTCGGGTAGGGCATGGTCGGAGCTTGTCAGACCACCTTGCGCTCCGCTCGACTTCTGCGCATCCCACCGTGGAGGGTTCGCAGGTCGCTACCCGAGTGCGATCGCGCGAGCTGTGCTTCGCGGCTTGAGGATTCCCATCTGGGTCACTAGTGCGCGGACGACGGCCTTGCCGAGCTCCACTGGGACTGCATTTCCCAGCTGTCGCTGGACGTCAGCCCTCGTCCCATCGATCGCAAAGTCGTCGGGGAAAGACATCAGCCGAAGCATCTCGTTGACGCGCAGGCGACGGGCCCGGTCGACGCCTGTGGCGGTAGGAACGTTCTCCCAGTGGAACGGTCCGACCCATGGCCCGGGCTGAGCCTGAAGGGTCGACGCCGGACGATTGGGATCGAGCCGAAGCAGGAAGGTCCAGTACCGACTGCGCCACTCGAAGACATCGCGCCCTCCATAGCGATCTGTGTGCCACAGGTAGTTCTGCCCCGGTGGCACCTCGGCCGCAAGAGCTCCGTATTTGCCATCGACGATCTCATCGTCAGACGCGACTGCGAGCGAGGGCAGGTCCGCGAACGCCTCGCTGGCCGTCACGTGTGGAAGCTTGGACAGATCGACCTTGCGGTCTCGCTCGCTCCATCCCGAGTGTGTCGCCTCGGGAAACTGGAACGCTTCGCCGTCTCGCCGGCCTACGACAAACACCCGTCGACGCAGTTGCGGGACTCCGTAGTCGGCGGCGAGGAGCACCTTCCACTGGGGGTTGTAGCCCAGCTCACCCAGGCCGCGGAGAAGACGTTCGAACTGCGCACGGTGTGTCTTGTAGGTCAGCCCTTGAACGTTCTCGAGGACAAACGCTCGTGGTCGCGACTCACGGACGACCCGCACGTACTCGTCGAGCAGTGACGCGTTCGGGTCACTGCTCGTGCGCTTCTGTTCGAGCCAGAAGCCCGACTTGCTGAAGGGAGTGCAGGGGGGGCCGCCGACGACGAGGGCGGGCTCGCCCGCGGAGACTCCAGCCTGGTCCAAGAGCTGCGCAGTCGACATCTCACGGATGTCGCCGACCGCAGTCTGAGTGTGTGGGAAATTCTTGGCGAGTGTTGCGAGCGCCGGTTCGTTGTAGTCAGTTGCCACTGCGACGGACAGGAGTCCCCGACCATGATCGGAACTATCGAGCGGATCGGCGTCGGCGCGCTCCACGGCGAGGTCCAAACCGCCCGCCCCTGAGAACAGGCTCAGTACAGGTCGTTCCTCACGCATCAACTACCTCGTCATCCTTCTTGCCGCGCAGCCCGTCGCCGTACGAACGAGCCACCGAATCAGTATCGTCGCCACCACTCTTGCCGAAGCTACCGACATGCCGTACGGCAGTCCCGAAGGGAGCAACTGCGGTGAACGAGCACCTGGTCGCGGGCCGGGATGTCGGCGAGGTCTATCGCGTGAGCGGCCGCCGCGACCTCCATACGTTCTTGCTCAATGCCGTGAGCTCGTCAGGCGGGCGAGTGCTCTACGCGAGCGACGCGAGCCGAGCCCCGGTATACCTGGGCATCCAGGCAAGCTCGGACGAGCGCATCGGCGTTCTTGTCTACCCGTTCAGGATCACGAGAAACACCATCCGCAACCGTCCCGCCGACGAGGTTCGCGGTCAGCTTCGGTACGGCTCCGAAGACAGCTGGGAACGCCCACACCCCGTCGCACGAGACATTGCTGGAGTGGACGTCAGTCTCATAGTTGGCATCGACCTCGAGGACGAGGTGTTTGTCGGACTCGACGCACAACTCTGGGATCCGCTGCCTATGGGGATCTCCTTCTACGCCAAAGCCTCCGAGATCGAACTCGCTCGGACGCAGTCCTGGCACGTGTGGGAGAAGATCAACCGAAGCGGGACACGTCGCCGAGCACCGCGGTCGCCATCAAGCCTGGAGACTGTAGTCGCATTCCAGCCCCACCGGTTCATCGACTACCTCCGCCTTGAGCGACGGGCTGCTTCGCTACGACTTGACCCTGCGCTGAGGTTCTCTGCAGCAGAGGCCATGCTCCACCAAGCACCCGATGAGCCAGCTCGACGTCATGTCCTCGAGGAGCAGTTTGCACTGACGAGCGAGCAGATCCTGGACATCATCGGGGGGCGGAACCGTCTGTCTGTGGCTGTGCGCGGCGGTGTCGCTGAACACCATCTGGAGCGTCGCCTCCGCGAAGATCCCGGCATCGCCGAAGTTCGCCGGTTGGATGTCGACGCCATGCACGACTTCGATGTCACCACCGTCGCAGGCGAGGTAGTGCGGGTCGAGTGCAAGAACGCCAGCCCCAAGCTGAATGCCGCGGGCCAGTTCCGAGTCGAGGTGCAGAAGACCCGCTCATCGAAGTCTGATCCTGCCTCACGCTTCTATCCGGTCGATGCCTTCGACGTCGTAGCGGCCTGTGTCTTCTCTGCGACCGGCCGATGGGACTTCTGGTTCGGTCGCACTGCCGGATTGCCCCGTCACTCGACCTTCTCCGACCGCCTGACGCCGATCCAGGTCGTTGACAGCGCCTGGACTTCAAGCCTCGACCCTGGCGCTTCAGTTTCAGGCCGGGAGCACCGGAGCGGAACAAGGACCGACGTTGTCTTCTCGGTGACCACCGCAGACGTTGTCGACCCGATGCTCGAGGAGGCGGCGGCCGAGCCAAGCCACGAGTCAGTCTCACCGCCCGGTACGCGTTGACCAAGTCGACAACAGGGCCAACAAGCTGCTGGAGCGAGCGCCCTGCGCTCTGATCAAGCGAGTCGTCGAACGCGGACCGGACGGCTCATCCCGACAACCTGCATCTTGTTGCTGCTGATCTCGACTCGTGGCCGATAGGAGTAGCGGTACTCGTACCGGTACTCGATCTGCTTCCAGACGGATCCGTCAGTCAGCTCGACGATGGTTTCGCCCGACCAGCCGTTCCAACTGCCATTGACGTGGAGCGCCATCAGTTCCTCCTGGGGTTGCCTGGAGCCCAAGGGTGCCCCTCGCCACCGACAGTCGAATCGCTGTCCAAGGCCCGCTTCCCCCACCAGTCCCCCGCAGTGAACCCGTCGGTAGCAGGGGGATAGGCTCGAAATGGGAAAAAACCGCAGGCTGACCTGCGGTTTCTCGTGGTGGAGCCTAGGGGACTCGAACCCCTAACCCCCTGCTTGCAAAGCAGGTGCGCTACCAATTGCGCCAAGGCCCCGATGCGGTCAGTGACCGCAGGTGAATCAGGAGCGGCTGACGCTGTCCGTCGCTTCGGCCCAGAGAGCCTGCTCGTGCTTGCCCTCGTCGAGCTTCTTCTTGACGACGACTGCCGCGCCGACGAGCGCCAGGAGGAGCAGGGTCTTCTTCATGGTGACTCCCATGGAGCTGGGTTTGCGTACCGGGATGGTGGGCCTAAGAGGACTTGAACCTCTGACCTCTTCCTTATCAGGGAAGCGCTCTAACCGTCTGAGCTATAGGCCCCGGACCGAGAGGGAACGTTACCCCACCCTCGGAGCACCCGACAAAACGGCGTCCAGCGCTGCCGGTGTCGGGGTGTACGACGTCAGCGCTGGTCCTCGGCGAGGGTGAGCTCCACACCGCCGAGGAGTGCTGCCGCCATGTTGTAGAGGAAGGCGCCCAGCGTCGCGATCGCGGTGATCAGGATGACGTCGACGACGGCCACGAGCATGGTGAAGCCCATGACACGGGACATGCCGACGTACTTCTCGACGTCCCAGGTGCCGACGTCCTCGCCGCCCACCACGTCCTGGACGGTCTGGTTGATCGAGTCCCAGACACCGGCCGCGGAGAGCACCGACCAGATGATGAAGACCGACACGATCGTGACGACACCGAAGGCGATCGCCAGCAGGAAAGACGTCTTCATCACCGACCACGGGTCGATCCGGGTCAGTCGCAGCCGAGCACGCCGCGGAGGCTTCCGGTTCGGCGAGGCCTTCTTCGCTGCCGTCTTCGAGCGCGGGTCCGCGTTGGCCCGGTGCTCGTCGGTGGCCTGACCGACGGCGGACGAGATCCGTTCGCCGAGGCCCCGTGTGTTGGGCTTCGAGCCCGGAGGTGGCTTCTTACCGGTGGTCGAACGATCGGCGGCGGTGCGAGTAGTGGTGCTCTCGGTGGACCGGTCGGTCATCAGGCCTCACTCTCCCCGTCAGTCTCGGGCGCGGCTGCGTCGGTGGCGTCGGACGCCGTCTCGCTCACTGTTCCCTCGATTGTTGCACCCACGCCTGCATCGGACGATTCTCCGCCGTTCGGCTCACTCTCGGCGTCACCCTCGACCTCGCCCTCCTCGTCCTCACGGGACTCGACGGAGCGAGCCACCACGGCGACCGAGTCCCCGGACTTTGGACCGACGAACTTCACGCCCATCGTCGACCGTCCGGTCGGCCGGAAGTCGGCGTTGATCGGGCTGCGCACGACCTGGCCGCTCTGAGTGATCGACATGATCTCGTCACCCTCCTCCACGATGAACGCACCGACGAGCTGGCCACGGTCCTCGTTGGCCAGCGCCATCGCCTTGATGCCGAGGCCACCGCGGTTGGTGAGGCGGTACTCCGAGATCCGGCTGCGCTTGGCGAAGCCGCCGTCAGTGATCGTGAAGACGTACTGCTCCTTCACGTCCGGCAGCTCGCCGGCGGCCGTCGACTCCCCGGTCGCCTCGGCCTTCGCCTCGGCGGCTTCCTCGGCCGCGACCTGCTCGGCACGGATGACCGACATCGACAGCACGGAGTCGACGTCGGTCCGGAACTTCATCCCGGTGACGCCCGAGGTCGCGCGGCCCATCGGACGCAGCTGCGAGTCGTCGGCGTGGAACCGGATCGCCTGACCCTTGCGCGAGACTAGCAGGATGTCGTCGCCCTCGTTGACCAGCTCGGCGCCGATCAGCTCGTCTTGCCCCAGAGTCGGGTGCTGATCGCGGAAGTTGATCGCGATCACGCCAGCCTGGCGGGGGGAGTTGTAGTCACCCAGCCGGGTCTTCTTGACCAGACCATGTTTCGTCGCCAGCACGAGGTACGGCGCCTGCTCGTAGTCGCGGATCGCGAGCACCTGCGCGATGCTCTCGTCGGGCTGGAAGCTGAGCAGTCCGGCGACGTGCCCGCCCTTCGCGTCGCGCGACGCCTCGGGCAGGTTGTAGGCCTTGGTCCGGTAGACCCGGCCGGCCGTCGTGAAGAAGAGCAGCCAGTGGTGGTTGGTGGTCGCGATGAAGTGCTCGACGACGTCGTCGCCGCGCAGCGTCGCGCCACGCACGCCCTTGCCGCCGCGCTTCTGGATCCGGTACGCCTGGCGCTGGGTCCGCTTGGCGTAGCCACCGCGGGTGATCGAGACGACCAGCTCCTCGTCGGGGATCAGGTCCTCCATCGAGAGGTCACCATCCGCCGCGATGATCTGGGTACGCCGGTCGTTGCCGTACTTCTCGACGATCTCGGAGAGCTCGTCGGAGACGATCTGACGCTGCCGGGCGACGTTGGCCAGGATGTCTTGGAGGTCGGCGATCTCGATCTCGATCTCGGCGAGCTGGTCGATGATCTTCTGACGCTCCAGGGCCGCGAGCCGGCGCAGTTGCATGTCCAGGATCGCGTTGGCCTGGAGCTCGTCGATCTCGAGGAGCTCGATCAGGCCCTGGCGAGCGTCGTCGACCTCGGGCGAGCGCCGGATCAGCGCGATGACCTCGTCGAGCGCGTCGAGCGCCTTGACCAGACCGCGCAGGATGTGGGCACGCTCTTCGGCCCGGCGCAGGCGGAACTCGGTACGGCGCCGGATCACCTCGATCTGGTGGGTGACCCAGTTGCTGATGAACTGGTCGATCGAGAGCGTGCGCGGCACCCCGTCCACGAGCGCCAGCATGTTGGCGCTGAAGTTGGTCTGCAGCTCGGTGTGCTTGAGCAGGTTGTTGAGCACGACCCGGGCCACGGCGTCGCGCTTGAGCACGACCACCAGTCGCTGACCGGTGCGGTCCGAGGTGTCGTCGCGGACGTCGGCGATCCCCTGCACCTTGCCGCTGTCGGCGAGCTCGGCGATCTTCAGCGCGAGGTTGTCGGGGTTGACCATGTAGGGCAGCTCGGTGATCACCAGGCAGGTGCGACCACGGGCGTCCTCGTCGACCTCGATGACCGCTCGCTGGGTGATCGAGCCGCGGCCCGTGCGGTAGGCCTGCTCGATGCCCTGGTGGCCGACGATCAGCGCGCCGTTGGGGAAGTCGGGCCCCTTGATCCGCTCGAGCAGCGCCTCCTGCAGCTCCTCGCGGGTGGCGTCGGGGTGCTCGAGCGCCCAGCGGGCGCCGTCCGCGACCTCGCCCAGGTTGTGCGGCGGGATGCTGGTGGCCATGCCGACCGCGATGCCGGCCGAGCCGTTGACGAGCAGGTTCGGGAACCGTGCCGGCAGTACGACGGGCTCCTCGGAGCGACCGTCGTAGTTCGGCTGGAAGTCGACGGTCTCTTCCTCGATGTCGCGGACCATCTCCAGGGCCAGCGGCGCCATCCGGCACTCGGTGTACCGCATGGCCGCGGCGGAGTCGTTGCCCGGCGAGCCGAAGTTGCCCTGGCCGTTGACCAGCGGCGCGCGCATCACCCACGGCTGGGCGAGACGGACCAGGGTGTCGTAGATCGCCGTGTCGCCGTGGGGATGGTACTGACCCATGACGTCACCGACGACGCGCGAGCACTTGGAGAACCCGCGGTCGGGCCGGTAGCCGCCGTCGTACATCGCGTAGAGCACCCGGCGGTGCACCGGCTTCAAGCCGTCGCGTACGTCGGGCAGCGCGCGGCCGACGATGACGGCCATCGCGTAGTCGATGTAGGCGCGCTGCATGGAGGTCTGCAGCTCGACCGGCTCGATCCGGCCGCCGATGGGGGTCTCAGTCACAGTTCTTGGTCTCTCTCGTCGGCTCTACTGGTATCTAGGGATCTCGCTAGAGATCTAGATATCCAGGAATCGGACGTCCTTGGCGTTGCGCTGGATGAACGAACGACGCTGCTCGACGTCCTCGCCCATCAGGATCGAGAAGATCTCGTCCGCGTGGGCCGCGTCGTCCAGGGTGACCTGGAGCATCAGGCGCTGGTCGGGATCCATGGTGGTCTCCCACAGCTCCTTGGCGTTCATCTCGCCGAGACCCTTGTAGCGCTGGACCGGGTTCTCCTTCGGCAGCTTCTTGCCGGCTGCCTGTCCCTCGCGGAGCAGCGCGTCCCGCTCGGCGTCGGAGTACACGAACTCGTGCTCCTGCGGCTTGTTCCACCGCAGTCGGTAGAGCGGGGGCTGCGCCATGTAGACGTAGCCGCCCTCGATCAGCGGCCGCATGAAGCGGAAGAGCAACGTCAGCAGCAGGGTGTTGATGTGGTGGCCGTCGACGTCGGCGTCCGCCATCAGCACGACCTTGTGGTAGCGCAGCTTCTCGATGTTGAACTCTTCCTGGATGCCGGTGCCCAGGGCAGAGATGATCGACTGCACCTCGGTGTTGGCGAGCACCTTGTCGATGCGCGCCTTCTCGACGTTCAGGATCTTGCCGCGAATCGGGAGGATCGCCTGGATCCGCGGGTCGCGGCCCTGCCGCGCCGAGCCACCGGCGGAGTCACCCTCGACGATGAAGACCTCGCACTCGGCGGGGTTCGTCGACTGGCAGTCGGACAGCTTGCCGGGGAGGCTGCCGCCGCCGAGCAGGCCCTTGCGGGACCGGGCCAGGTCGCGCGCCTTGCGCGCGGCGATCCGGGCCTGGGCCGCGGCCTGCGAGCGTCGGATGATGTCGCGACCCTCGGCGGGGTTCTGCTCGAGCCAGGCACCGAGCTGGTCGTTCATGATCCGCTGGACGAAGCCCTTGGCCTCGGTGTTGCCGAGCTTGGTCTTGGTCTGGCCCTCGAACTGCGGCTCGCCCATCTTGATCGAGATGATCGCGGTCAGACCCTCGCGGATGTCGTCACCCGAGACGCGGTCCTCGGGCTTCTTCATCAGGCCCCACTCGAAGCCCCAGTTGTTGACCAGCGAGGTGAGCGCCGCGCGGAAGCCCTCCTCGTGGGTGCCGCCCTCGTGGGTGTTGATGGTGTTCGCGAAGGTGTGGACCGACTCGGAGTACGTCGTGTTCCACTGCATCGCGACCTCGAGGCTCATGTGACTCTCGACCGACTCGGGGGTCTCGGCGTCGAAGGAGATGATCGTCGGGTTCGCGACCTGCTTGCGGCGGTTGAGGTACTCGACGTAGTCGACGAGGCCGCGGTCGTACTTGAAGACCTGCTCGATGCCACCGGACTCCGCGCGCTTGATCGCGTCGGCGCGCTGGGCGTCGGTTTCGTCGGAGACGATCTCGTCCTCGACGGCGTCGGCGATCTCCTCGGCGGCGGGCCGTTCGTCGCGGACGACGATCTCCAGGCCCTTGTTGAGGAACGCGTACTCGCGCACCCGCGACGTGATCGTCTCCAGCGAGTGCGTGGTCGTCTCGAAGATGTCGGGGGAGGCCCAGTACGTGATGGTCGTGCCGGTGCGCTCCCCAGGCTCCATCGCCCGGACCTGCTCGAGCGGGCCGTCCGGGACCCCGATGGTGAAGCTCTGGCGCCAGAGATGTCCACGGTTGCGGACCTCGGCGATGACGTGGCTCGAGAGCGCGTTGACCACCGAGACACCGACACCGTGCAGGCCGCCGGAGACCTTGTAGCCGCCGCCACCGAACTTGCCGCCGGCGTGCAGGACGGTCAGCGCGAGCGTCAGCGCGGGCAGCTCCTGTCCGGGAGCCGTGTCGGTCGGGATGCCACGACCGTTGTCCTCGACCCGGATGCCGCCGTCGGCCTGGAGCGTGAGGACGATCCGGTCGCAGTGGCCGGCGAGCGCCTCGTCCACGGCGTTGTCGACGATCTCCCAGATCAGGTGGTGCAGGCCGCGCTCACCGGTCGAGCCGATGTACATGCCGGGTCGCTTGCGGACCGCTTCGAGGCCCTCGAGCACCTGGATGGCGGAGGCGTCGTACTCGGTCTCGACGCGGCCCTGGGCCACGGTGGTCGTGGACGGGGCGTTGGGGGTCTCGTCGGCCTCGACCGGGTTGACGTCGCTCACGCGTACCTCTTCTGACGGCTGTCATGACATGGAGACGGCCGCGTGCGTGAGTGCGGTGCGGCCGAACTCCATGATAGCCGTCAGAAGGCCGCATTCCACGTGTGCCCCGCAGGGCCGGGGGGATCTGTGGAGGAATAGTGGCCCGTAGCGCCCCGTGAGCGGCGATCGAAGGCCCTCGCAGGGGTGCGGATAGGTCCCCGTACGTCGGCGGGCCCGCCAGATCGTCTCTGGGCTCGTCTCCGGACGACGTGGACCGGGTCAGCCGTAGGTGTCGCGCGGGCCGCGTCCGTCGCGAGCCGACCGGGGGCCCTTCTTCCAGGTCGGACCGTGCGGGCCGAGCACCTCGATGACGGTGACCGTGCCGTGCCCGAGCTCCTCGTTGAGACGACGTACGACGGTGGGTGCGAGGAGCTTGAGCTGGGTCGCCCAGGCGGTCGAGTCGGTGCGCACCACCAGCCGGCCCTCGTCGAAGGTCTCCGGGGTGCAGTGCTCGGCGACGTCGGTCCCGACCAGCTCCGGCCAGCGGCCGAAGACACCCTGCACCCGGAGGTCGACGGCCCAACCGTGGTCGGCGACCAACCGGCTGACGGTGTCGTCGAGGAGTTGGGGATCGCGGTCATCCGGATAGGCCCCGGTGACCCGGCCACGGGTCCTGCGCTGGTCGAACCGCTTCGGCTTCCGGGCCTTGGGAGTCGACTTCGCGGTCGAGCGGGTCAGTGCCCTGGCGAGGTCGAGCCCGTCGGCGTCGTGCGTCGGCGGCTCGTCGGGGAGGTCGCTGCCGTCCGGGGTCTCAGTGTTCACGGACGACCTCGCCGCCGCCCACGGCATACCGCACCCCGGCCAGCGCCTGGGGCACGTCGGCGCCGACGGCCGCGGTGACCAGCACCTGCTCGGCACCGGACACGAGCTCAGCGAGCTGGGCGCGACGATCGGTGTCGAGCTCGGCGAAGACGTCGTCGAGGATCAGGATCGGGTCGTCCCCGTCCGCGCGGAGCAGGTCGTACGACGCCAGGCGCATCGCGAGCGCGAACGACCAGGATTCGCCGTGGGAGGCGTAGCCCTTGACCGGCAGCCGGTCCTGGTCGGGGCCGTGCCCGAGACTCAGCAGCAGCTCGTCGCGGTGCGGCCCGACCAGCGAGATCCCGCGGTCGAGCTCGTCCTTGCGTCGGCGGCCGACCTCGGCGAGCAGCGCCTCGGCCAGGTCGTCGCGCTGGGTCCGTCCGTCGAGGTCGAACGACGACCGGTACTCGACCTCGGCGTCATCGCGGGTCGCGCCGCGCGCGACGGTCTCGTATGCCTTGCCGACGTACGGCCGCAGCGCCTCGACGAGCGCGAGCCGCTCGGCGAGCAGCTCGGCGCCGGTCCGCGCTAGGTGGTCGTCCCACACGCCGAGCGTCGACAGTGCGCCCTCCTGGCTCGAGGACCCGCGGCGCGCGGCGCCTGCGGTCTTGAGGAGCGAGTTGCGCTGCTTGAGGATCCGGTCGTAGTCGGATCGCACCCCGGCCAGGCGCGGCGTACGCAGCACGAGGAGGTCATCGAGGAAGCGACGCCGGTCGGACGGGTCCCCCTTCACGAGCGTCAGGTCCTCGGGGGAGAAGACGACCGTCCGCACCAGTCCGACGATCTCGCGGGCGCGGGGGAGGGGCGACCGGTTGACTCGCGCGCGGTTGGAGCGCCCCGGGTTGATCTCGACCTCGAGCACCGCGGTGCGTCCGTCGCGTACGACGGCGGCGCGCACCACCGCCTGCTCGGCACCCGAACGGACCAGGGGCGCGTCACCGGATACCCGGTGGGAGGCGAGCCGCGACAGGTAGTCGATCGCCTCGACGAGGTTGGTCTTGCCCTGACCGTTGCGGCCGATGAACGCCGTCACCCCTGGCCCCAGCTCGACATCGGCGGTCGCGTAGGACCGGAAGTCGTGGAGCGAGAGGTGGGCGACGTACACGGATGCCGGAGGTCAGGCTGGGCCGGCGTCGCCGCCGGGCGGCGGCTCCGTGTGGACGGCGTGCCCGCCGAACTGGTTGCGCATCGCGGCGATCGCCTTCATCGCCGGGCTGTCGTCCTGGCGCGAGGTGAAGCGCGCGAAGAGCGAGGCTGCGATGACGTTCATCGGGACGGCGTTCTCGATCGCCGCCTCGACCGTCCAGCGTCCCTCACCCGAGTCCTCGGCGTACCCGGCGATCTTGTCGAGGTGCGGGTCCTCCTCCACGGCCGCGACCAACAGGTCCAGCAGCCAGGAGCGGATGACGGTGCCGGAGCGCCACGAGTCGAAGACCTCGGTGACGTTGTCGACCAGGTCGACCTTCTCGAGGAGCTCCCAGCCCTCGGCGTAGCTCTGCATCATCGCGTACTCGATGCCGTTGTGAACCATCTTGGCGAAGTGGCCGGCGCCGGGCTTCTTGCCCGCGTGGACGAAGCCGCCCTCCTCGGGCTTGAGCGCGTCGAGGGCCGGCTGCACCTTGGCGACGTCGTCGTCGGTGCCACCGCACATCAGCGCGTAGCCGTTCTGCAGACCCCAGACACCACCGGAGACACCGCAGTCGACGAACCCGATCCCCTTCTTGGCCAGCATCTCGGCGTTGAGCTGGTCGTCGGTCCACTTGGAGTTGCCGCCGTCGACGACGAGGTCGCCGTCGCCGAGCAGCTCGCCGAGCTCCTCGATGGTGCCGCGGGTCGGGTCGCCGGCGGGGACCATGACCCAGACGACCTTCGGCGATGGCAGCTGCTCGACCATGGCGGCGAGGCTGTCAGCGTCGGCCAGGTCCGGGTTGCGGTCGTAGCCGATGACGGTGTGTCCCGCATTGCGCAGACGGGTGCGCATGTTGCCACCCATCTTGCCGAGCCCGACGAGTCCGATGTCCATGGCGACAGCCTAGGACCTGTGGTTCAAGACAGGAGCCGGCGCGGCATCAGCAAGTAGCGGAACGCGGTCTCGGCCTCGCCCTCGGTCGACCCGCTGAGGACCACGGGCTTGGAGGCCTGGGTGAAGGCCAGCTCGATGACCTGCTGGTCGATCACGGTCAGCCCGTCGAGGAGGAACTGCGGGTTGAAGCCCGTCGTGATGTCCTCGCCGTTGATGCTCGCCTCGATCGACTCCGACGCCTGCGCCTCGTCGCCGGACCCTGCGTCCAGCGTAAGCACGCCTTCGCTGAACGCCAGCTGGACGGCGGTGTTGCGCTCCGCGACCAGCGACACGCGACGGACCGACTCGATCAGCGCGGTCTTGTCGACCAGGGCGGTGGTCAGGTGCTCGGCAGGGAAGAGGCTGCGGACCTTGGGGAACTCGCCGTCGAGCAGACGCGTCGTCGTACGCCGGCGACCCCCGGGCGCGTCGCCCTCGAACCCGATGATGCCTTCGCCCGTGCCGGTCGTGGCGAGCGCGATGGTGACCTCGCCGCCGGCGGTCAGCGCCTTGGCGGTGTCGCCGAGCACCCGGGCGGGGACCAGGGCGGCCGCGGAGATGTCGGGGGTGTGCGGGTTCCAGGCGAGCTCGCGGTGCGCGAGCCGGAACCGGTCGGTGGCCAGCAGGGAGATCGTCGAACCGTCGATCTCGATCCGGACGCCGGTCAGCACGGGGAGCATGTCGTCGCGACCGGCAGCGGTGACCGCCTGGGCGACGGCGTGTGCGAAGCCCTCGCTGTCGACGGTCCCGGTCGCCGCCGGCATGTCGGGCAGCGCCGGGTAGTCCTCGACCGGCATCGTCTGCAGGCTGAACCGCGCCGAGCCGCAGGTCAGGGAGACGCGCGCTCCGTCCAGCACCATGTCCACAGGCTTGGCCGGGAGGCTGCGGCAGATGTCGGCGAGCAGCCGGCCACTGACCAGGGCGCGCCCTTCGTCACTGACCTGGGCGTTGAGCGTGGCTCGGGCCGAGGTCTCGTAGTCGAAGGTGGAGAGCACCAAGCCGTCGTCGTTCGCCTCGATGAGCAGGCCCGCGAGGACCGGGACGCTCGGGCGGACCGGGAGGCTGCGGGCAGCCCAGGCGACGGCATCGGCGAGCACGTCGCGCTCGACGCGGAACTTCACGATGGGTCCTTCTGGTCGGTCGGGCACGGACAGTGGTTTGCGAATCCTGCCATGCAGCCACGGTGAGCGGGAGGTTCGGTGTTGTTTCTTCGCCGAGACCGAGGCCGTCAAGGCCGCCGTTCGGGTGGTTGTCCCCAGGTTGGGCCTCGGATGGACGTTGACGGGTGGTGGGGAGATCTAGAGGTACGGAGGAGTCATAGCAACGGTGGAAACTGTGGAGAACTCTGATTCGTGCAGGTCAGTCGGGCGATTCGACATGCACAGGGGCTGTGGAACTACGAGGCGCTGGCCGTGGCGGGGTGTGTACGGCGAGCCGGAGTGCACACGGTGACGGTCGTGCTTCCACAGGCAACGGTCGTGCATGTCATTTGGACCCACACCTCGTCCACAGGTCTGAGGAACGACAAGTTGTCGTTCGGATCAGGACTGGCGTGCCTGCAGCTTGACCCGGTTGGTGAGCTCGCTGACCTGGTTGAAGACGGCGCGGCGCTCGGCGAGCAGCTGGTTGATCTTGCGGTCGGCGTACATCACGGTCGTGTGGTCGCGGTTGCCGAACTGCGCGCCGATCTTGGGCAGCGACAGATCGGTGAGCTCGCGGCACAGGTACATCGCGATCTGGCGGGCCATCACCAGGTGGCGTCCGCGGCTGGGGCCGGTGAGCTCCTCGATCGAGAGCCCGAAGTACGCCGCGGTCTGGGCGATGATCAGGGCCGCGGTGATCTCGGGCTCGCCGCCCTCGGGGATCAGGTCCTTGAGCACGATCTCGGCCAGGGTCATGTCGACCTCCTGGCGGTTGAGGTTCGCGAAGGCCGTGACGCGGATGAGTGCGCCTTCGAGCTCGCGGATGTTGGTCTGGATCTTGGAGGCGATGAACTCGAGCACGTCGGGCGGCGCGGTGAGCCGGTCCATCGCGGCCTTCTTGCGGAGGATCGCGATCCGCGTCTCGAGGTCGGGCGGCTGCACGTCGGTGATGAGGCCCCACTCGAAGCGGTTGCGCAGGCGGTCCTCGAGTGCCTCGAGTCGCTTCGGAGCGCGGTCCGACGTCAGCACGATCTGCTTGTTGGCGTTGTGGAGCGTGTTGAAGGTGTGGAAGAACTCTTCCTGGGTCTGGGTCTTGCCCTCCAGGAACTGGATGTCGTCGATGAGCAGCACGTCGACGTCGCGGTAGCGGCGCTTGAACCGATCCTGGCGGTCGTCGCGGATGGCGTTGATGAACTCGTTGGTGAACTCCTCACTCGACACGTAGCGCACGCGCGCGGACGTGTAGAGCGAGCGGACGTAGTGGCCGATCGCGTGCAGGAGGTGGGTCTTGCCGAGGCCGGAGTCGCCGTACACGAGGAGGGGGTTGTACGCCTTGCCCGGTGCCTCGGCGACCGCGACCGCGGCCGCGTGCGGGAACCGGTTCGAGGACCCGATGACGAAGGTCTCGAAGGTGTACTTCGGGTTCAGCCGGGTCTCGAGCGAGCTCGGGCGCGAGCTGACGTCGACGGGCTCCGGCGAGGGCGCGGGCGGGGCGACCGGTCGAATATCCATCTGTGGCTTTGTCGACAAGTTGCTTTGTGGCTGGATCGCTTCGTCGATCGGTACCGGAGTCATCTCGGTCTCGAGTGCTGGGTTCACCGTGACGGCGATGCGGATCTCGCGGCCGAAGCGCAGGCTGAGGGCGTCCTCCAGCTGGGCGCGTAGCCGGCCCTCGAGCTGGTTGCGGGTGAAGTCGTTGGGGACCGCGACGATGGCAGTGCTCTCGTGGAGCGTCACCGGCTCGCTGGCACTCAGCCAGGCCCGCTGGTTGGGCTGGAGGTCGTCGACGACGCCTCGCCACGCCACGTCGAGGTCCGAGGTGTGCTGCTCCACCGCTCCCGCTTTCCTGTTGCTGCCCTGTTGCTGCTCTGCCAGTCCGGCCTGGTCGTCGAGTTGGTCCACAACTTTGTCCACAGGTTGTGAACCCGACTCCCTCGTTGTGGAGAGAGCCCGTCCGAGACACATCCGTGACCCAGAGATTGCACTGTCTGTGCAGGTCAGGAGCGTATTCAGCCCGATGTGTCGGGGGTCACACGACCTGGCGCTAAGGTCTGGATCGAGGGCGGCGGGGAACCTCGGTCTGCTCGAACGTAACAAGGTGGACCGGGCGGCGGCAAGCCGTCATCCACAGGCAGAGTGAAGGCGGCTGCTCGCGGGTTTGACCCTGTGGATTGCCAGCGCGTACCGTTGCTCGGTCACCCGGTGTCGACCGGTGCCGCATGTCCACGAAGAGCAGCCGATCCCAGTGGGTCACGTCGTGGACGGGCGGTGCCAGCCGAAAGTAGTCAGGCACTGCCGTCCCGGCCCGTGTGGCTGCCCTGAACCAGTATGGAGAGAACCTCGTGAGCAAGCGTACGTACCAGCCGAACAACCGCCGCCGGCACAAGGTGCACGGCTTCCGTCTGCGGATGCGCACCCGCGCGGGTCGCTCGATCCTCGCTTCGCGGCGCCGTAAGGGCCGCAAGAGCCTCGCGGTCTGACGGCAGGACCCGCCGCCCAGGCCGCGCGCGTGCTGCCGTCGGAACGCCGTCTCACTGATGGAGCGTCCTTCCAGCAGACCGTGCGCACGGGTCGGCGGGCCGGAAGTCGCACCGTGGTCGTGCACCTCGCAGACGGGGTGGACGCCTCGGCCGGCGTACCCGGTCCGCGGATCGGTTTCGTGGTCAGCAAGGCGGTGGGCAATGCCGTGGTCCGCAACCGCGTGAAGCGCCGACTTCGACACCTGGCCCGGGAGCACGTCACGTCGCTCCCGGGTTCTGCTGCGCTCGTGGTCAGGGCGCTCCCGGCCTCGGCGAGCGCAACGTACGGGGAACTCTCGGCCGACCTGACGCGTTGCCTCGCTCGGGTGCGGTCGGAGGTGACGGCGTGAAGTACGACCCGGTGCGTTGGCTGCTGATCGGGCTGCTGCGTGGCTATCGCCTGCTGATCAGTCCGCTGTACGGCCAGGTGTGTCGCTACCACCCGTCGTGCTCGGCGTACGCCCTGGACGCGGTCACCACACGCGGCAGCCTGTATGGCAGCTGGCTGACGTTACGCAGGTTGCTGCGGTGTCACCCGTGGGCCGCCGGCGGGTACGACCCGGTGCCACCTCGCTTTGAATCAGCAGAGGGCTCCCGCAGGCATGCGGGCGCCTCTCCCTCACCCCAGCAAGGAGCCTGATCCGTGGGATTCCTCGGCGACCTCGGCGGTCTGATCATGACGCCGCTCTACTACGCGATCTCCGCAGTGCTGGTCGCGTGGCACTGGCTCTTCGAGAAGATCGGGATGAACCCGGACAGTGGCCTGATCTGGGTGCTGTCCATCATCGGCCTGACGCTGACGGTTCGAGCGGCGCTGATCCCGCTCTTCGTGAAGCAGATCAAGTCCAGCCGCAACATGCAGCTGATCCAGCCCAAGGTCAAGGAGCTGCAGAAGAAGTACGGTCACGACCGCGAGCGTCTCGCCCAGGAGACGATGAAGCTGTACAAGGAGAGCGGCACCAACCCGTTCGCCTCGTGCCTGCCGATCCTGATCCAGATGCCGATCTTCCTGGCGCTGTTCCGGCTGCTCGACCACCACGCGGCGAAGGGTGACGGCAAGGCGTTCATCACCCCGGAGCTGGCGACCAGCTTCCAGAACGCGGAGCTGTTCGGCATTCCGCTGAAGGCGACGTTCCTGAAGGCAGACGGCGACGTTGCGGTCATGATCGTGGCGGCCATCCTGGTGCTCGCCATGACGGCCACGACGTTCACCACGCAGCGCCAGCTGATGAGCAAGAACATGCCGGCCGACGCCCTGTCTGGACCGTACGCGCAGCAGCAGAAGCTTCTCCTCTACGTGCTGCCCGTCGTGTTCGCGGTGGGCGGCATCGCGTTCCCGATCGCCGTCCTCTTCTACTGGACGACGTCGAACCTGTGGACCATGGGTCAGCAGTTCTACGTCATCCGCAACAACCCGGCGCCCGGCACCTCCGCTGAGAAGGCGAAGCTGGAGCGGGACCGGGCGAAGGCCGCGAAGCATGGCAAGACGCTTGCCGTCGAGGCGGCCGAGGTGGTCCCTGAGGAAGAGGCGCGTCCGCAGCAGCAGCGGCAGCAGCCCAAGAAGCAGACCAAGAAGCAGCGTCAGCAGGGCTCGGGTCAGCGACCCGTCCCCAAGCCGAAGCCCGAAGGAGGCACCGATGAGTGACGAGACCGTGACGGACGAGACCCCGACGACCGCGCAGGCCTTTGGGGAGCAGGGTCAGGTCGACGAGTCGCGCTCCGCGTCCTCTCGCCTCGAGGAGCTGGAGCAGGAGGGCGATATCGCTGCCGACTACCTCGAGGAGCTGCTGGATATCGCGGACCTCGACGGCGACCTGGACATGGACGTGGACGGGGACCGTGCCGCGGTCTCCATCGTGGGCGCCGACCTGTCGCAGCTCGTGGGTGACAACGGAGAGGTCCTCGAAGCGCTCCAGGAACTCACTCGGCTTGCTGTCTACCGCGAGACCGGTGAACGCACGCGGTTGATGCTCGACATCTCCGGCTTCCGGGCGCGCAAGCGCGAAGAGCTGATCCAGGTGGCGAACGAGTCGGTGGCGAAGGTGCGTGCCTCGGGAGAGTCGGTGTCGCTCTCCGCGATGACCCCGTTCGAGCGCAAGGTGGTCCACGACGCCGTTGCCGCTGCTGGGCTGTCGTCGGAGTCCGAGGGCGTGGAGCCACGTAGGTACGTCGTGGTCCTTCCCGAGTGACGATGGACCCTTATGTTTCACGTGAAACGCCCTCCGTGCCCGAAGTGGCGCGGAGGGCGTTTCCGTCCGCCCGTCTGCCGTTGGCCGAGCAGTACGCCGAGCTGCTCGCGACCGATGGAGTGGTCCGGGGACTGATCGGGCCGCGTGAGGCACCACGACTCTGGGACCGTCACCTGGTCAACTGCGCACTGCTCGGTGAGCTGGTCGCGGAGGGCTCAACCGTATGCGACATCGGGTCGGGCGCCGGCCTGCCGGGACTGGTGCTGGCCATTGCCCGACCGGACCTCTCGGTGACACTGGTCGAACCGCTACTTCGGCGTACGACGTTCCTCGAGGAGGTCGCATCGGTCTTGGCGCTGGGCAATGTCGAGGTGTTCCGTGGCCGCGCCGACGCTCTGCATGGCGTGCGGACGTTCGACGTGGTCACCTCCCGCGCGGTGGCTCCGTTGGAGCGGCTCCTTGGTTGGTCGATGCCGCTGGTGGCGCCGGACGGCGCGTTGATCGCGATGAAGGGCAGCTCGGTCAGCGACGAGATCGACGCAGCCGCCGCCGAGCTGACTCGATGGGGATGCGCGGCACCCGAGGTCCTGCTGCTCGGCGCGGACTGGCCTGTGTCCCCCACGGTCGCACTCCGGGTGGCTTGGGATGACCCCACCCAGGTATCTTGGCCGCTTGCGGCAAGTCCGGACCGGCCTGGTGCTCCAGGGGCACGGGCAGCGGGTCGTGGACGGCCGACATCGAAGCGGAGGCGTAGGACGTGATGGACAACGCCGATCACGGTGGCGAGTTTTCCACCGGATCGGAGACCCCTGGTGAGCGGAGCTATCCACAAGTTGAGGCCGGTTCTCCACAGGGGGCGACGGGACCACTGGCTCCGGATGTTTCACGTGAAACCGACGCGACCGAGGGTTTCCGTGTCCGAACCGCTGCGGACATCGCGGTAGCGGCCCCCGTCTTCGATGACGACCACGCGACTCCTCTGGCCCGTGCGGCGGAGCACATCGTGCTCGCGCGCCAGGGAGCTCGAATGCGTCCTGCGCTGGCACGTCCCAGCAAGACGCGGATCTTCGTGGTGGCCAACCAGAAGGGCGGGGTCGGCAAGACCACCTCGACCGTCAACATCGCCGCCGCGCTCGCCCAGCTCGGCCAGCGCGTCCTGGTCATCGATCTGGATCCTCAGGGCAACGCCTCGACCGCGCTCGGCGTCGAGCATCGGCGTGGCGTGCCATCGACGTACGACGCCCTGGTCGACGGGGAGCCCCTCGTCGACGTGACGACCGAGTCACCGGAGATCGAGAACCTCTGGGCCGTGCCGGCGACCATCGACCTCGCCGGGGCCGAGATCGAGCTGGTCTCGGTCGTCGCCCGGGAGAGCCGACTGCGCAAGGCCGTGCACGGTCACCCGTGGGTCGGCACCGCCGCCGAGGCGGGGGAGGACCGCTTCGACTACGTCCTCATCGACTGCCCACCCTCGCTGGGGCTCCTCACCCTGAACGCACTGGTCGCCGGCGACGAGATGCTGATCCCGATCCAGGCGGAGTACTACGCGCTCGAGGGTCTGGGGCAGCTGCTCGAGACAGTCGAGATGGTCCGCGCGCACCTGAACCAGGGGCTCGAGGTCTCCACCATCTTGGTGACGATGTTCGACGCCCGCACCCGACTCGCCTCCGGTGTGGCCGAGGAGGTCCGGGAGCACTTCGGGGACCAGGTCCTCAAGACGTCGATACCACGCTCCGTCCGGGTCTCCGAAGCGCCGTCGTACGGCCAGACCGTGATGACCTACGATCCAGGATCTCCGGGGGCACTGTCCTACCTCGAAGCCGCACGCGAGATCGCCATCCAGGGAGCCAGTCGTTGATCACGCCACGAAACTGCGTGCCTCCCCAGGTTCGCGTCGCCAGCCCACACTTTCGAGGGGACCCCGAATGAATGCCAGCCGCCCCGCGCCACGCCGGGGCCTCGGCCGCGGCCTGGGCTCGCTGATCCCGACAGGTCCGGCGGCGAGCGAGTCGGGCGCGGATTCGAACGGTGACGGCGCGACCACTGCCGAATCGTCCGGACAGCTGGACGTCTCAGGGCTGGCCCCCGTCGCCGGCGCCTACTTCGCCGAGATCCCGGTTGGGCTGATCCAGCCGAACCGGGTCCAGCCGCGCCAGGTCTTCGACGAGGAGGCGATGGCGGAGCTGGTGCACTCGATCCGGGAGATCGGCGTCCTGCAACCGGTCGTCGTGCGCCGGCACGGTCCCGACGACTACGAGCTCGTCATGGGCGAGCGGCGCTGGCGGGCTTCGCAGCAGGCCGGTCTCGAGATGGTGCCCGCGATCGTGCGGGAGACGGACGACGTGGACATGCTCCGCGACGCCCTCCTGGAGAACCTGCACCGCTCCCAGCTGAACCCGCTGGAGGAGGCGGCGGCATACGCCCAGATGCTCGACGACTTCGGATGCACCCACGAGGAGCTGGCCAGCCGGATCGGCAGGTCCCGCCCGCAGATCAGCAACACGCTCCGTCTGCTCAAGCTGACGCCGGCGGTCCAGCGTCGGGTGGCGGCAGGGGTCCTCTCGGCGGGGCACGCCCGGTCGCTGCTCGCCATTTCGGACCCCGAGGTCCAGGACCGGCTGGCCGCCCGGGTGGTCGCGGAGGGCATCAGCGTCCGAGCGCTCGAGGAGATCGTCGCGATGCGCGACGCCGACGGTCCGGCTCCCCGAGTCGTCCGCAAGAAGCCAGTGGCGCCCGGCCTGGTCGACCTCGCCGAGCGTCTCTCGGACCGGTTCGAGACGCGGGTCAAGATCGACCTCGGCCGCAGCAAGGGCAAGGTCACCGTCGAGTTCGGATCGATCGACGACCTCCAGCGAATTGTCGACATCATGGACCCTCGCAACCGCGACGATCGACCGATCTGAGCGTGCACCGCGGCCTAACGCGACTTAACGACTACTAGCTAAGACGCTAAAGCTACCAGTCACTTTGTCGACTTATTGACTCTTCGCTCCGCACGGCGACGCTTCTCCTCGGCGTCGAGGCGCAGCGCCTCCTCGGGTGTCGGTGCGCTCCCGCCGTACGACGCGGGCAGCCACCACGAGCCCGGCGGCTGCTCCTCGGCCGGATAGTCGCGGATGGTCCGGTCGAGCAGCTCGGTCATCGCGGCACGCAGCTCGGCGGTCTCGGCGGCCGGGTCCGCACCGGTCGGGTGCAGCGGCTCGCCGACCGTCAGCGCAATCGTCTTGCCGCGGGAGAAGTCCTTCGGGTGGTCCTTGGTCATCATCCGCTGGGTGCCCCACATGATCACGGGGACCACCGGCACTCCCGCCTCGGCAGCGATTCGGACGGCACCGGTCTTGAACTCCTTGAGCTCCATCGACCGGGAGATCGTGGCCTCGGGGAAGATGCCGACGGCCTCACCCCGACGCAGGAACTCGACCGCCGTACGGAACGAGGCGACGCCGGCCCCGCGGTCGACCTCGATGTGGTGCAGCGAGCGCATCAGCGGCCCGACCAATGCGTGGTCGAAGAGCTCCCGCTTGGCCATGAACCGGACCAGGCGTCCGGACGGGTTCGCCGCGAGGCCGCCGTAGACGAAGTCGACATACCCGATGTGGTTGTAGGCGAGCAGGACACCGCCGGACCTCGGGACGTGCTCCGTGCCCGTCATCGTGAAGCGCTGGCCGAGCAGCCGGAAGCCGGTCTTCGCAGCGAGGATGACCGGGGGGTAGGCGATGTCGCGCACGACGCTCCTCGACTCAGCGACGGGTCTCGAGGAAGTCGGCGATCCGGCCGATCGCCTCCTCGAGGACGTGGAGGTCGGGAAGGGTGACCAACCGGAAGTGGTCGGGTCGCGGCCAGTTGAAGCCGGTCCCGTGAGTCACCAAGATCTTCTTGGCGCGGAGCAGGTCGATGACGAAGGCCTCGTCGTCCTCGATCGGGTAGACCTCCGGGTCGAGCCGCGGGAAGCAGTAGAGGGAGCCGCGGGGCTCCACGTTGGAGACGCCGGGGATCTCGTTCAGCAACCGGCTGGCGGTCTTGCTCTGCTCGTAGAAGCGCCCGCCGGGGACGATCAGCTCCTCGATCGACTGGTAGCCGCCGAGCGCCGTCTGGATCGCGTGCTGAGCGGGCACGTTGGCGCACATCCGCATGTTCGCCATCAGCGTGAGCCCCTCGAGGAAGTCCTCGGCGAGCTCCTGAGGACCCGAGATCATCAGCCAGCCGGCGCGGTAGCCGCAGACCCGGTAGGCCTTCGAGAGGCCGCTGAACGTCAGGCAGAGCACGTCGCTTCCGGCGTACGTCGCGGCGTGGTGGTGCACGGCGTCGTCGAAGATGATCTTCTCGTAGATCTCGTCCGAGAAGACCACCAGGTCGTGGCGGCGCGCGATGTCCACCAGCCCCTTCACGATCTCCTGGCTGTAGACGGCGCCGGTGGGGTTGTTCGGGTTGATGATGACCAGGCCGTGTGTGTTCTCGGTGATCTTGGCCTCGATGTCGGCGAGGTCGGGGTTCCACCCGTTGTCCTCGTCGCACTCGTAGTGCACCGCCGTGCCGCCGGCGAGAGTGACGGCGCCGGTCCACAGCGGATAGTCCGGCGCCGGCACCAGGATCTCGTTGCCGTCGTCGAGAAAGGCCTGCAGCACCATCGAGATCAGCTCGGAGACACCGTTGCCGATGAAGACGTCCTCGACGGTGACGTCGCGCAGGCCGCGACTCTGGTAGAACTGCGCGACCGCCGTACGCGCCGGGTAGATGCCCTTGCTGTCGCTGTAGCCCTGCGAGTCCGGCAGGTGGTGCACCATGTCGGCGACGATCGACTCGGGCGCATCGAACCCGAACGGCGCGGTGTTGCCGATGTTCAGCTTGAGGATGTGGTGGCCTTCGGCCTCCAGCCGCTGAGCCTCGAGCAGGATCGGACCCCGCACGTCGTAGCGGACGTTCTGCAGCTTGCGGCTCTGTCGGATCTTGCGCACGCCGCCATCCTGACAGGCGCGCGCCTACGATGGCTCGCAGGAGCCCTGTGGAGGGAGTGTGATGTCGCGCAAGGTGGTCCGGCTGACTCTCGATCATCTCGAGGCGATCAGCGCGCCCTGCCGGTCCTGCCTGTTCTGGGAGCTCGACCCGGTACGCCGCGAACGGGCCGCGGATGCCTGCGCCGAGAAGGACGCCTGGGTCTCGGAGGTGCTGCGCGAGTGGGGGTCCTGCGGCCGGGTCATCCTGGTCGACGACGTGCCGGTCGGGTACGCCGTCTATGCGCCCGACGCCTTCCTCCCAGGAGCGGCTGCGTTCGCCACAGCGCCGGTGTCGCCCGACGCCGTGCTGCTCACGACCGTGCACATCGAGCCGGCCTACCGCGGCGGCGGGTTGGCCCGGATGCTGGTCCAGGGCATGGCCCGCGACCTGGTGCAGCGCGGCGGAATCGCCGCGATCGAGGCCTTCGGCGACCCGTCCGGCCGCGGAGGTCGGTGCCTGCTGCCGGTGGAGTTCCTCGGCAGCGTCGGGTTCAAGACCCACCGGCCGCACCCGACGACGCCGCGGCTGCGGATGGACCTGAGGGCGGCGATCAGCTGGAAGGGCGAGGTCGAGTCCGCGCTGGAGCGCCTCGTCGGCGCCGTTCGCCCGAAATCAGCACGAGGCCCGGCGCCGAAAGCGACGCGGGCCTCGCGGTGGAGCTGAGTTGAACCCGCTCGCCGGGCTACTCGACCTAACTGCTGGGTCCTGGCCTTCGCAAGCTCAGGCCAGGACAGCTCAGATGAACTCGGCGAGCTCGTCGAGGAGCTTCGCCTTGGGGCGAGCGCCGACGATGCTCTTCACGACCTCGCCGCCGTGGTAGACGTTGATGGTCGGGATGCCGGTGACGCGGTACGACGACGGCGTGACCGGGTTCTCGTCGACGTTCATCTTGAAGAAGGTGACCTTGTCACCGTGAGCGGTCGCGATCTCGTCGAGGATCGGGGCGACCTGGCGGCACGGACCGCACCACTCTGCCCAGAAGTCCACGAGGACCGGCTTGTCGGACTTGAGGACCTGCGCCTCGAACTCGGCGTCGGTCACTGCACTGATGTTGCCCACGGATGGATCCCTTCTTCGGTGAACTCGGAGGTCTGGTTACTGAACACCACGCCGGTGTGTGATGTTCCCCGCCGCTCCGGCGGGAGTGGCCGTCAGGCGCCGGCGGTCTGGACCGTCTCGGAGAGCAGCTCCGCGTCGGCCCTGGCCTGGGCCTCCAGCCCGGTGCTGGCGACGTGCTCCAGCTCCGCGAGGTAGCGCTCGGCGTCGAGAGCGGCCGCGCAGCCGGTGCCGGCGGCGGTGATGGCCTGGCGGTAGTGGTGGTCGACCAGGTCCCCGGCCGCGAAGACGCCGGGCAGGTTGGTGCCGGTGGACGGGTGCTCGACGAGGACGTAGCCGTTCTCGTCGAGGTCGACCTGCCCGGGCAGCAGCTCCGAGCGCGGGTCGTGGCCGATCGCGATGAAGAGGCCGGTCGCGGGGAGGTTGCTGGTCGCGCCGGTGACGGTGTCCTCGAGGGTGAGCGACTCCAGCCGGTCGGCGCCGTTGATCTCGGCGACCTTGGAGTTCCAGATGATCTCGAGCTTGGGGTCGGCGAACGCGCGCTCCTGCATGATCTTGGAGGCGCGCAGCTCGTCGCGGCGCACGATCAGCGACACCTTGGAGCCGAACCGGGTCAGGAAGGTCGCCTCCTCGATCGCCGAGTCGCCGCCGCCGACCACGGCGATGTGCTGGTCGCGGAAGAAGAAGCCGTCGCAGGTGGCACACCAGGAGACGCCACGACCGGACAGCTCGTCCTCGCGGGGCAACTCGAGCTTGCGATATCCCGATCCCATCGCCAGGACCACCGAACGCGCCTGGTAGGTGTCGGTGGCGGTCTTCACGGTCTTGATGTCGCCGGTCAGCTCGACCTCGATGACGTCGTCGGAGACCAGCTCGGCACCGAAGCGCTCGGCCTGGGCCCGCATCTCGTCCATCAGGGCCGGGCCCATGATCCCGTCGCGGAAGCCGGGGAAGTTCTCGACCTCGGTCGTGTTCATGAGCGCGCCACCGGCGGTCACGGAACCCTCGAAGACCAGCGGCTGGAGGCTCGCACGGGCGGCGTACACCGCCGCGGTGTAGCCGGACGGGCCGGAGCCGATGATGATGACGTTCCGGATGTTGTCGGACATGGAGCGCGACTCTCCTCGTTGCTGGACGGTGCCGCGGTCAGGTCGAGCGGCATCAAGTAGAACCGATCGTAGGTGAGGAAACTTCCCCCGCCCCGGTCGGTCCTGGGGGTCAGCCCGCGGGGACGGTCGTGGACCGGGTCGGGACGGTCTCGCCGCACAAGTAGAGGTCTGCCGTGCGAGAGTCGCCCGACGGAGGCCGGAGCACCAGGACGCCGCGCTGTCCGTCGTACCGGACCGCGATGCGCTGGCCGACGCCCCAGGCGGCGTCGTAGCACCACGGGCGCGGCGCGTCGGCCGCCAGGTCCTTGTGCGCGTCGTCCGAGTAGCCCTCTTCGAGGGGGAGCTCCGCGAGCGAGGCGCGCGGGTCGGGGCTGAGCCGGCGCACCTGCCGATCGAAGTCCTCGGAGCTCAGCACGAGCGGGCGACCCTTGATCAGGCGCTCGAGATCCTGGTCGGTGTCGCCGCCGCCGGCGTCGCCCTCGCGCGCGGCGGCCTCCGGAGCCGAGGCCGCTCCGGAGTCGGCGGAGCCGCCGTCGGCGTCCTGACCGGAGAGATCGACCCGCGAGATCCCGACCCCGAGCACGACGATCGCGGCAGCGGCGACGAGCACGTTGCGTGCGACCCGCCTGCGCCGTCGGGCAGCCAGGTCGATCGGCGCCGACGTACGACGGGACTCGCCCTGGAGGTCGGCGAGCACCCGGTCGAGTCGGTCGGTGACGTCGTCGGGCATGGGCTCGTCGTGGCGAGCATCGGCCAGCAGTCGGCGTACCTGCTCCTCGGACGGCGTCAGGTCGGGATCGGACACGGGTGTTCACCTCCTCGCGAGGTCGTCGGTGGTCGGAGATCAGTGCTCGACGACGGGCGGTGGCCCGCGGGGAGCGTCGGTGGGTTCGACGGGCGCCGAGGTCACGGGGTTCCGGGCCGGGGTGTCGTGCGGGTCACGGTCGTCGGCGTCGAGGAGTGGGGCGAGCAGCTCGGCCAGTCGGGCCCGGCCCCGCGAGCAGCGCGACTTCACGGTCCCGACGGCGCAGTCGAGGATCTGCGCGGCCTCCGCGACCGGGTAGCCCTCCATGTCGACGAGCACGAGCGCTGCCCGCTGCTCCTCGGGCAGGGTGCGCAGCGCGGCGAGGACCAGCTCGCGCTGCTCCGTCCGGTCCGCGTTGTCGGCCGGGTCCGCGGCCTCGCCGGTCGCCGAGCGGAGGGACCCGCGGTCTCCGCGCTCCTCGAGGTCGTCGGGCAACGCCTCGGCCCGGCGTACCTTTGCGGCGCGGAGGCGGTCGAGACAGGCGTTGACGACGACGCGGTGCAGCCAGGTCGTCACGGCGGCGTCGCCGCGGAAGGTCCCGGCGCGTCGGTACGCCGCGACCAGGCCGTCCTGGAGCCCGTCGGCGGCGTCCTCCCGGTTGCCCATGGTCCGCAGCGCGACCGCCCAGAGCCGGTCTCGGTGCCGCGCGAACAGCAACCCGAACGCATCGGGGTCACCGGCGACGTGGGCCGCCAGCAGATCGGCGTCGCTGGACTCCGTCATGCGAGTGTGGTCATCCGAGCGCCGTCACCTCGGCGACCTCGCCGCGGAAGCCGTCGAGCGTGGCGGGCACCGAGGTCAGCCACACCGTCAGGAACCGGCCCTGCGTCGGCTGCTCGAGGTCGACCCGGTCACTCGTGTCGATGGTGGCGGTGGCGACCGGCGTCAGGCCCTCCAGCGTGGTGGGAGCGGTATCGCTCAGGTAGAGGGACAGCCCGGTCGAGCCGCCGAGCACCGTGATGTCGACCCCTGTCACGGTGCGGTCGGCGCCGAGGTCGAGGACCAGGCCGACGCCGGACTTGAGGCCACCGGGACCGAAGTTCTGCTTGTAGTTGAGGCTCCGCCACGCGGTGGTCTTGTCGCCGTCGACGGCGAGCGGTGCCAGGTCGGGGTTCTCCTCGGGCGGCGAGCCCTCCGGGTCGAAGTCGGTGGCGGTCACGTCTGTGATCGGGTCGGCGGCCGGGGAGATCGGTGTCTGGCTCGACGGAGTTCGGCTCGGGGTGTCGTCATCGGGCACCGCGCCGAGCGGGGTCCGACCGCGGCCCAGGTTGTAGGCGACGACGACGGCGACCAGGAGCAGGACGGCGGCGGCGATGACCGCCGCGAGCCGCAGCCAGCTCCGGCCGGGCACCTCCTCGACCGGCTCGTCGATGGCACCGATGGCGCCGGTGGAGGTGCCGGTGTCCCACGGCCAGAAGCCGCTGCGTCCACCGCCGCCCGCAGGCGGCGTGCCCCTCGGGGGCGGGGCGGGTGTCGGGACCGGGGCGGGCTGGGTGCCGGGCCGCGGGGTGCGCTCGGGCCGCCCGCCAGCGGGCGACGGGGCGAAGAGCGGTCGCTCCGGTGGCTCCTCGAACGGCGGTGGCGGCGGCGCCGGCTCGCCCGGAGCGGCCAGCCAGGACACGTCGTCGGTCTCGTCGTCGAAGATCGGCAGGCCGGCCTGGGTCGGGAGCTCCGTCGGCTCCAGGTCGGGCTCGGGCTCGGGCTCCGGCGGCGGTACGGCGTCGCGGGGTGGCGGATCCGGGAGGGCCGGTAGCGCCACGGTCTCGCTGATGTCGCGGTGCCCGGCAGCGGCCTCGGCCTCGACCAGACCGGCGGTGTCGCCGACGAACGCGGCCAGGTAGTCCGCGATCCCGTGAGCGGACGCGATGTCGTGCACCTCGCGGAGCTTGGCGCCCGCCGGACCTGAGTAGGGGTTGACCACCTCGTCGCAGAGCGTGTCGAGCGGGCGGGGGATCCCGGCGCGGACCTGGCGGGGACGCAGCACCCGCCCCTGCACGAGCGGCGCCTCGGCCAGGGCGGACGCGGAGACGCCGGGCCACTTGCCGGTCAGCGCGCAGTAGAGCAGCCCGCCCAGGTCGGCCACGTCGGTCGACGCCCGTCCCGGCGGCAGCCCGTGCATGGCGGCGTCGACGGCGAACCCGATGAGCCGGACGCTGCCGGTGTTGTCCACGATGACGTTCTCGGGGATCAGGCGGCCGTGGCAGACGCCCACCGCGTGGCCGGCAGCGACCGCCCCGGCGACCTCCGACACCAGCCAGGCGGCCCGGCGGGGGCCGAGCGGCCCGGCGGCGAGCATGATGTCGAGCGAGTCACCCGAGCCCCACTCGTTGACGACGTAGCAGAGCCCGTCGGCGCGGTCGGCGTCCAGGACCCGGAGGAGGCGCCGGTCGTGCACGGTCGCGGAGCGTCGCGCGGCC
Source organism: Nocardioides endophyticus (assembly GCF_039543845.1). Classification (NCBI taxonomy): domain Bacteria; kingdom Bacillati; phylum Actinomycetota; class Actinomycetes; order Propionibacteriales; family Nocardioidaceae; genus Nocardioides; species Nocardioides endophyticus. The sequence goes on from NZ_BAABKN010000023.1 coordinate 215,191, forward strand.
TCCAGCAACGCCGCTGCCCGCTCGTCGTCCTCCTTGATGACATGGAGGGCGACGTGGCGCTCGAGCACGCGGTCGTGGGCGCGCCAGAACCGGCCGCCCCCACTCTCCGTCAGCAGGTCGACCAGTCGGTACCGGTCGGCGAGTACGTCGCCCGGCCGGATCGAGCTCGGCACGCAGCTCCCCTCGTCGGTTGCCCGGGACAAAGACCCTCGCTCCGGTGGCCCAAGGCCATCGTAGGGCGACGTCAGTGCCGACGTGGGAGGGGAAGCCGACGGGTGATCGTGTCGACCATCGACGTCAGCTCCTGGATCCGCATCGCACGGGCGACGACCAGCAGTACGGCGCCACCGACGAGCCCCGCTCCCACCGCCGAGACGAGCGCCGCAGGCAGGCTGTCGACCCCGACCAGGAGGTGGAGGCCGTACGCCGAGGCGGCGGCAGCCCCGGTCGCCAGGCCGGTGGCGATCGCGAGCCGGACCAGGAACCGGAGCAGCTTCGCGGTGTCGAGACCGCCGACTCGCCGGGCCAGCAGCGCGTAGGACAGCGTCGCGCCGACGGCGTACGCCGCACCGTAGGCGAGCACCAGCGCCGGAGCCGTGTCGAGATCGTCGACGGCGCGAACCAGGACGAGGGCCGCGGCGATGTTGGTCGCGGCGACGACGCACTGGATCCAGAAGACCAGGCTGTTCTGCTCGAGGGCGTAGTAGCCGCGCAGCACGAGGTAGTGGACGGTGAAGAACACGAGCCCGATCCCGAAGAGCGCGAGCGGGGTCGCGAACAGCTCGTAGTCGTCCTTGCCGGCGCCGTACCCCCAGAACAGGTGGGCCGCGTCGGTGGAGAGCACCGAGAGGAGCGCTGCGAACGGGATGACCAGGGCGAGGGCGCTGCGCATCGTGGAGGCCAGCGACCGCGACATCGCGGCGAGGTCGCCGTCGGCCGCGCGCGCCGCGAGCCGCGGAAGGATGGCGGTCGACAGCGACACCGTGACGATCGAGTGCGGCACCATGATGATCAGGAACGCCATCGAGTAGATCGTGTAGCCGGTGGCGGCGCCCGCGCTCGCCCCGTCGCAGGCCACCGCCGAGGTGCCGCTGGAGGCCAGCCGGACCACCACCGTGTAGGCGATCTGGTTGACGATCACGAAGAGCACCGTCCACACCCCGAGCCGGAAGGTGCGGCTCAGCCCGGTGCCGACGAAGTCGAAGCGTGGCCGGTAGTGGAAGCCGGTGGCACGCAGGTAGGGCACCAGGATCAGGAACTGGGCGGCGATGCCGACGGTGGCGCCCAGGCCGAGCAGCCACTCCTGACCGGGTGTGAACGCTCCGAAGAGCTCGGAGCCGGCGGCCGGTCCGAAGACGAACAGATAGACGACCAGCACCGCGATCGAGATGGCGTTGTTGGCGATCGGCGCCCACATCATCGGGCCGAACCGACCGCGAGCGTTGAGAACCTGCCCGACGAGCACGTACATCCCGTAGAAGAACACCTGCGGGAGGCACAGCCGCGCGAAGTCGATGATCGAGTCGCGCTGCGCGCTGAGGCACGCACGGGCGAACGACGAGTCGAGGAAGATCGACATCACCCAGGGAGCGGCGACCACCAGCAGGACGGTGACGCCACCGAGGAACAACCCGGCGAGCGTGATGATCCGGTTGGCGTACGCGTCGCCGCCGTCAGGGTCCTGCTTCATCGTGCGTACCAGCTGCGGGACCAGCACGGCGTTGACGACCCCGCCCGCGAGCAGGATGTAGAGCATGTTCGGGATCGTGTTGGCGATGTTGAAGAGGTCAGCGTGCAGCGACGCGCCGAGCGCCGCCACCAGCAGGGCGGACCGGATGAACCCGCTCGCCCGGGAGAAGACGGTGCCGACCGCCATCACCGCGCTGTTGGCGAGGACGCGCTCGCGCTCCTCGTCGGGGCGCTCGTCGTCGAAGGCGCTCATCGGTCGTTCATCCGTGTGCTCACCCTGACGTGGCCGCCGCGCGGATCCTGCGGAACAACCTGACCGCGATCGTGCCGAAGAGCAGGGCGACCCCGGTCCCGAGGATCAGCCAGATGACGTTGCTGACCCGGTTGGACCGGATCGGCAACGAGTCCGACGACCCGAGGGAGGTGCCTTCGGAGTCGGTCAGCAGCAGCTGCACGTTGCGGACCCCGACCGCCTGCGACGACGCGTTGAGCAGGATGGTCCTCCGGGCGCCCGGGCCGATCTCCACGTTGGCGTCGGGCACCGTGACCCGCAGCTGCGGGTCGGTCACCGCGTCGAGTCGCACCGTCACGGGTTGATCGAGCCCATTGTGGACGGTCGCCGAGAACCGGCCGCTGCCACTGGAGAGGATCACGGCCTTGGGTGCGGTCACCTCGACGGACTTGAGGTGGTCCTCGATCCAGTCACGAGATCGCGATGCCGACGCGCGGCTGGTCAACGGCTGGCGACGGTTGGCGTTGGCGAGGTCCGTCATCGCCTCGTCGCGTACGACGCCGCCGACCTGGTCGTTGAGCGTCAGTAGGTTCTGCAACGTGTCACCGGCCCGGGCGAGATCGGTCGCGGCGGTGAAGTCCACGGCGTCGAGCTCCGCGGCCCGTTGGCGGTCCGGGTAGAGCAGGCGGTCCGGGTCGACGCCGCGGCCCGGTTGCGCGGAGATCGCGCTCACGGTGGTGAGGCGGAGCCAGTCGAGGTCGAGACCGTCCCAGAACCCGGTGCTGGACGCCGGCGCCCAGGTCGAGGGCAGGACGACGACGAGCGGCGGCTGCCCGGGCGACAGCAGCCGGAGCGCCGCCTCGCTGACGATCCGCTGGCGTACGGCGACCGGTGACATCGGGGACTCGGGCCCGGGACCGCCGCTCGCTGCTTCGGACGAGGTCACCACCACGGGGCGTCCGTCGATCTCGGCGACCGACGGCGCGCGACCCCGGAACATCCGGTCTGTGACGAGGACCTGGGTGTCGGCGCCAGTCATCTCCAGTGCGTCCGGGGAGAGGTAGCCGGACGGCCCGGACACCGCCGGGGACAGCGGGAGCCCCCACGGAGCGAGCGCGGTGCCCGACCTCTCGCGGGCGGACTCATAGGCGCCCGGGTCGTGGGTGGCGGCTGCGGAGACGTCGAGGTCGCCGTACGGCAGCCCCAGGATCTCGGTGCCCTCGAGACCCGTGTGCAGCCGGTCGAGCCATGCGGACCCGGCGGCCGAGGCGGCAGCGACGTCCGGGTCCTCGGGCTCGGCGTCCTCCGACTCGCCGTTCCCGGGGCTCGCCTCGTCTGAGGGCTCGTCCGAGGCATCGGAAGACGGGCTCTCGGACTCCTCCCCGTCCGGCTCGCCGGGTTCGATGGTCGGCGCCAGCGAGCGCTCCGGGTTGCCCTCCGTCAGCCGGACGACGGCGTCGGTGACCGCAGGGTCCACCAACCAGGTCAGTGGACGGTCGCCGGCCGCAACCCCGAAGTCGGTCAGGGTGCGCAGCTGTCCCAGCGCCGAGAGTGTGCTGGTCCATCCGGGCAGGTCGGCGATCCGTCCGTCCGCGTCGTGGCGTACGGCGTGTCGGATCGGCAGCACCAGTGCGGTGTCGACGGTGCGACTCGTCCTCGACGGCACCAGCGGCAGGAACGTGCGCGCGCGGCCGTCGGCGACGTTGTCGCGCCCGTCGGCGTTCGCGCCGAGGGCGTGCACCCCGAACCAGTAGACGCCCGGGCCCTGGGTGGGGATTCGCTTGCGGGGTACGGCGAAGGAGTACTGCATGGTCTCGCCGGGAGCGAGCTCGTCGATCGTGTAGTACGGCGCCGGGTCGGTGATCCGCTCGCCGACGGGGTTGTCGGGGTCGGTGTCGGCGGCCTCCGCCAGCTCGGCGGTGCTGGTGATCGGAACGTCGTACGACCAGGGGTAGAGGTTGACCGTCGTCCAGGTCTCGTCGTCGGTGTTGGTCAGCGTGCCGCTCACCCGGATCGGTCCGGTGCGCGGGAGCTCCGACGGGGTCAGCCGGTCGATCGTCACCGCGAGCGGTGCCTGCTCGGTTGCCTTGGGTGCGGCGACCTCGGCGGCACCGGCGGTCGGGGCGCCCAGTGGTGAGAGAAGGATGCCCGCGAACGTGGCCGCCACGAGGGCAGGCAGAAGCGACGGGCGTGGCACGCGCCGACTCTACTGGCCGCACCTGTGCGAATCGGGCCCCCGGGCCCCCGGGCTCTAGACTCGTCTCCCGTGTCCGACGCCCCCTTCGAGCCTCTGCAGATCGCCGAGGTCCAACGCTCCGTCACCACCGAGCTGGACCGGATCGCGCCGGTCATCGACGACCTCGGCCGGCGGTTCACCGAGGCGGGCCACGAGCTCGCCCTGGTCGGTGGTCCGGTGCGCGACGCGATGCTCGGACGCCAGCACAACGACCTCGACTTCACGACCTCGGCGCGACCGGAGCAGACCGAGCGGCTGTTGAGGGGCTGGGCCGACGCGATCTGGGACATGGGCCGCTCGTTCGGCACGATCGGGTGCCGCAAGGGTGACTGGCAGGTCGAGATCACGACGTACCGCTCCGAGTCCTATGACCCTTCCTCGCGCAAGCCCGACGTCGACTTCGGCGACAACCTCGCCGGTGACCTCGGCCGGCGCGACTTCACGGTCAACGCCATGGCGGTGCGGCTGCCCGGGCGCGAGCTCGAGGATCCGTACGGCGGCGTGGTGGACCTGGCGCACCGGCTGCTGCGGACGCCCGGCCGGCCGGAGGACTCGTTCTCCGACGACCCGCTGCGGATGATGCGCGCCGCGCGCTTCGCCGCCCAGCTCGGGTTCACCGTCGACCCGGCGGTGGTCGAGGCGATGCGCGCGATGGCGGGACGGATCGAGATCATCTCCGCCGAGCGGGTGCGCGACGAGCTGGTCAAGCTGGTGTGCGCGCCGTACCCGCGGCTCGGCCTGACGCTCCTCGTCGAGACCGGTCTGGCCGAGATCGTGCTGCCCGAGCTCCCGGCGCTGGCACTCGAGCGCGACGAGCACCACCGGCACAAGGACGTCTACCAACACACGCTCACCGTCCTGGAGCAGGCGATCGACCTCGAGTCACGGCTGCCCGGCGGCGGTCCGGACTTCGTCTCGCGGTTCGCCGCGCTGATGCATGACGTCGGCAAGCCGCGGACCCGCCGCTTCCTCGACGACGGCACGGTCACCTTCCACCACCACGACGTGGTCGGGGCCAAGCTCACCCGCAAGCGGATGAAGGCGCTGCGCTTCTCCAACGACGAGATCGACGCGGTGGGCGAGCTGGTCGAGCTGCACCTGCGCTTCCACGGCTACGGCTCGGGCGAGTGGACCGACTCCGCCGTACGCCGCTATGTGCGCGACGCCGGTGACCAGCTCGAGCGACTCCACATCCTCACGCGCGCGGACTGCACGACCCGCAACCAGCGCAAGGCCGAGCGGCTGAGCCGGACGTACGACGAGCTCGAGGCGCGGATCGCTCACCTGGCCGAGGAGGAGGAGCTGAACTCGATCCGGCCCGACCTCGACGGCAACCAGATCATGGAGATCCTGGGAGTCGGCCCGGGGCGTGAGGTCGGCGAGGCCTACAAGTTCCTCCTCGAGCTGCGCATGGACCGCGGACCGCAGAGCGCGGAGGACGCGACCGCTGCGCTCCTCGAGTGGTGGGCGGAGCGCGCGCAGCGCTGAGCGGCTCGCATTGACGGCCGTCCTAGAGTCGGGCGATGGGAGCGACTGAAGCCGCCGAGGACCCGACCCTCGCCGACGCCGTACGTGCGGGCTACACCTTCGAGGGCCCCGCACTCGAGCTCGGGGGCCTGATGCTGGACGCGGACCGGCTCGCCGGCGTACCGATCCGGATCCCGATCGCCATGGTGAACCGGCACGGCCTGGTCGCCGGCGCGACCGGCACCGGGAAGACCCGGACGCTGCAGCTGCTCGTCGAGCAGCTCAGCGCTCAGGGCGTCCCGGTCTTCGCTGCCGACATCAAAGGGGACCTGTCCGGTCTCGCCCAGCCGGGGGAGGGCGGCGACAAGCTGCTCGACCGGACGGCGACGCTGGGCCAGCAGTGGACCGCGACCGGCTTCCCGGTCGAGTTCTACGCCATCGGGGGCGTGGGGTCGGGGGTGCCGCTGCGGGTCACGATGAGCGCCTTCGGGCCCACCTTGCTCAGCAAGGTGCTCGGCCTCAACGACACCCAGGAGTCCAGCCTCGGCCTGATCTTCCACTACGCGGACCGGGGCGGGCTGCCGCTGCTCGACCTCGCCGACCTCCGTGCCGTGGTCGCCCACCTCATCAGCGACCAGGGCAAGGCGGAGCTGAAGGAGCTGGGCGGCCTGTCCTCCGCGACCGCCGGGGTGATCCTGCGTGAGCTGATCGGGCTCGAGGACCAGGGCGGGGACGTGTTCTTCGGCGAGCCCGAGTTCGAGTCGGCGGACCTGCTCCAGGTCGGGGAGGACGGTCGCGGGCTGGTCTCCCTGGTCGAGCTGCCGCAGCTCCAGGACCGGCCGGCGATCTTCTCGACGTTCCTGATGTGGCTGCTGGCCGACCTCTTCCACGACCTGCCCGAGGTCGGCGACGTCGACAAGCCCAAGCTGGTCTTCTTCTTCGACGAGGCCCACCTGCTCTTCGCCGACGCGTCCAAGGCCTTCCTCGACCAGATCGCCCAGACCGTGCGGCTCATCCGCTCCAAGGGCGTCGGCGTCTTCTTCGTGACGCAGAGCCCGACCGACGTACCCGACAACGTCCTGGCCCAGCTGGGCTCCCGGGTCCAGCACCAGCTGCGGGCTCACACTCCCAACGACGCCAAGGCCCTGAAGGCGACCGTCGCCACCTATCCGACGAGCGGGTACGACGACCTCGGCGCCGTCATCACCGGGCTCGGCATCGGCGAGGCGGTCGTGACGGTGATGAACGAGCGCGGTGCCCCGACCCCGGTGGCCTGGACGCGCCTACGAGCCCCGGAGTCGCGGATGGACCCGTGCGACGCCGACCTGCTGGCAGCAGCCGTCGCCGCGAGCCCGCGAGCGGAGAAGTACCAGGTCGCCGTCGACCGCGAGTCTGCCCGCGAGATGCTCGCCGACCGGCTGGAGCAAGGTGCGGCCAAGCAGCAGCAGGAGGCCGAGGTGGCGCCGAAGGCCCCGAAGCCGAAGGTGCCCAAGAAGGCGCCGAAGAAGGTGCCGGCCGAGGACGACGGGCTCGTCGACCAGGTCGTCGGCTCCGCGGCGTTCAAGGACTTCGTGCGTACGGCGGCGCGAGAGATCGCCCGCGGGATGTTCAAGACGGGTCGGCGCTGACGGTCTCGTCGGCGTGGCGCGTCGAGCGACGCCAACTGGCTGTCTATCCGGCGGAATCCGAGCCAATTCGCGTCGCTCGACGGCTCAACCCGGCATCCCGCCGATCCAGGATCTGGTCGAGGGTGGGCGTCGTCCGCGGCGCGACCGTCCAGAGACGAGGTCCACCGGCGGCCCGGGCCGCGGCATCCTCCATCCGAGTGATCACTCGGTACGGATCCCGGAGGTTGCGGCCGACCACCTCGACCCACTCCAGGCCGACCCGTCGTACGTCGGCCTGGCGGTCGACGTCGGCCTCGTGTCGGTCGATGTCGCGGTGATCGGCGCCGGCGTACTCCCCGACGACACCGCGCACCGGGTCCAGCAGGTCAGGCATGGCGACGAAGCGGCCGTCGAGATCGAGAACGGTCCGGTTGATGAGCGGGCGACCCCAGCATGCGTCGAGCTCCCAGATCTGGCGGAACCGATCCTCCTGCGGCGATCGACAGCCCTCGACCGACAGCTCGACGGCCTCCATCACCAGCCGTACGTCGCGGTACCAGCGGCGGGTCGCGGCGTACGCCCGCATGCGCTTCACCGACGTCAGCTGCGCCGCGCAGGCCGCGCCCACCGCGACCGCCATCTCGCGAACCTCACCGATCCGCTGCATCTCGTCGTACAGCGCGCGTTCGACGATCGCGCACCGGATGCCGTGGATGACCACGACCTCGTCGGGCGGGACCAGGTCGCGCGTGACGCTCGTGCGGGCGTCGCTGCCGAGGCGCTCGCCGTTCGCCGCGATCAGCACCGGTCGCCGGGTCATACCGTCGCGCGCCAGTCCGTCGAAGAAGTTGCCTCCGTGGAGGCGCAACGCGGCCCAGCCGGTCACGACCGCGCGAGACCCGGATCGTGCGTAGGCCTCGAGGATGCGCTGCTCGACCAGCTCGTCACCAACGTCAGCCGGGACGGCGAGACCGGGCGACGTGATGCGCCACCGCGGTCCGCGTGCCTGGCCCCGGGTCGGTCCGGTCACCCCGGTCGGGTCGAAGCGGACCGGAACCACCAGGCCCGGGACGGGTGGTGCGATCGGATCCCAGCGGTGCGGCATAGGTCCTGGATGCCCGGGACCGCATGTGGACGAATCAGCGGTCCGTCGTACCTGTGGAAACCGCGTCGAGAGACGCGAAGTGGCTGCCAGGAACCAGTCCTGACAGCCACTTCACGTCACTCGACGGTCTCAGCGCGCTGAGGTCACTCTTCGCCCTTGATGAAGGCCTCGACGCGGCGGCGGCCCTCGTCGTCGGGGAGCTGCACCGGGGGGGACTTCATCAGGTACGACGAGGCCGAGATGATCGGGCCGCCGATGCCGCGGTCCTTGGCGATCTTCGCGGCGCGGATCGCGTCGATGATGATGCCGGCGGAGTTCGGGGAGTCCCAGACCTCGAGCTTGTACTCGAGGTTGAGCGGGACGTCACCGAAGGCCCGACCCTCGAGGCGGACGTAGGCCCACTTGCGGTCGTCGAGCCAGGCGACGTAGTCGGACGGGCCGATGTGGACGTTCTTGCTGTCGACCAGGCCGGCCAGCGGGCCGGTCAGGTTCGAGGTGACGGCCTGGGTCTTGGAGACCTTCTTGGACTCCAGGCGCTCGCGCTCGAGCATGTTCTTGAAGTCCATGTTGCCGCCGACGTTGAGCTGGTAGGTGCGGTCCAGCACCACGCCGCGGTCCTCGAACAGCTTCGCCATCACGCGGTGCGTGATGGTGGCGCCGACCTGCGACTTGATGTCGTCGCCGACGATCGGGACGCCGGCGTCCTCGAACTTCTTGGCCCACTCGGGGTCGGAGGCGATGAAGACGGGCAGGGCGTTGACGAAGGCCACGCCGGCGTCGATCGCGCACTGGGCGTAGAACTTGTCGGCCTGCTCCGAGCCCACGGGGAGGTAGGAGACGAGCACGTCGGCGCCGGTCTCCTTGAGGACCTGCACGACGTCGACGGGGTCGGCGCCGGACTCCTCGATCGTCTGACGGTAGTACTTGCCGAGACCGTCGAGCGTCGGGCCGCGCTGCACCTCGATGCCGAGGGTCGGGACCTCGGCGATCTTGATCGTGTTGTTCTCGGAGGCGTTGATGGCCTCGGAGAGGTCCTTGCCGACCTTCTTGTCGTCGACGTCGAACGCCGCGACGAACTGCACGTCGGACACGTGGTACTCACCGAACATCACGTGCATGAGACCCGGGACCGTGCCAGTGGGGTCGGCGTCCTTGTAGTACTCGACCCCTTGGATCAGGGAGGTGGCGCAGTTGCCGACTCCCACGATTGCTACTCGTACCGAACCCATCGGGATTCCTTTCCTGTTCACAACTTCTGGTCAGCCGCGGGGGTCGCGGGTGGCCTGCTCGTAGGCGCCTTGGGCGCCGTGGTCGGAGACTTCTGGTGAGGCGTGCCGTTGCGCTCGGCGTTGATCAGGTTGGAGAGCCACTCCACCTCGCGCTCGACCGACTCGACGCCGTGGCGCTGGAGCTCGGCCGCGTAGCGGTCGACCTCCTTCTGGGTCATCGCCAGCTGGCTCTGCACCCGGTCGAGACGCTCCTGGAGCCGGGTACGCCGGCCCTCGAGGACCCGCAGCCGGATCTCCATGTCGGTCGAGGAGAAGAACGCGAACCGGATGTCGAAGTTGTCGTCCTCCCACGCAGTGGGACCCACCTCCGACATCAGGCGCTCGAACTCGCGGGTGCCCGCCTCGGTGACCTGGTAGGTGATCCGCGGGCGCTTCGAGACCGGTGCGCCCGGGGTCCTGGTCGACAACGTCTCCTCGATGAGCGAGGAGCGCAGCATCTTCTTCAGCGTCGGGTAGAGCGACCCGTACGAGAGCACTCGACCCCACCCGAGCATCAGGTTGAGGCGCTTGCGGAGCTCGTAGCCGTGCATGGGTCCCTCGTGCAGCAGTCCGAGGACTGCCAGCTCGATGGTCTCTGCGCGACGTGCCATGCGACCTATCGTAGCGATATATCCGCGCGTTGCGAACTACGGACCTGTTGCGAGTTCGGTCGCCGGCTCCCATGGAGACGTCGATCACCGCAGGGAGCCCCGTCACGCGTGCTCCACAGGCTGGGTGTATGGCGCGCCGTGCGTCGTCTTGGGCGCGCATGGACGGCCCCCGTACCCTGTCGAACGATCTCGACCCTGAGTTTCCTTGACCTGATCCCGACCCGCGGAGCCGTCGACGTGAATGGCAAGCGCCGGGCCGCCGCGCCCACGCAGCAGAACAGCAAGAAGTCCCCGAAGCGACCCCGCAGCCGCAAGCAGAAGGTGTGGCGGGTCGCTCGTTGGCTCCTCGTCGCTGGTGTGGTCGGGGCCCTCCTGGTCACCGGCGGGTTCGTCTACCTCTACCGGTCGACGGACATCCCGAATCCCAACGAGGACTTCGAGACGCAGACGTCGTTCGTCTACTACGCCGACGGCAAGTCCGAGGTCGGCAGCTTCGCGACCCAGAACCGCGAGTCGATCCCGATCAAGGACATGCCCGACAACCTGCAGAACGCAGTGGTGGCCGCGGAGAACCGCACGTTCTGGAGCGACAGCGGCATCGACCCGCGCGGCATCGTCCGCGCCGCGTTCAGCAACGCCAAGGGCAACTCGACCCAGGGCGCGTCGACGATCACCCAGCAGTACGTCAAGATCCTCTACCTCACGCAGGAGCGGTCCTACGAGCGCAAGATGAAGGAAGCGGTCCTGTCGCTCAAGCTCCAGCGCACCAAGTCGAAGACCGAGATCCTCGAGGGCTACCTCAACACCATCTACTTCGGTCGCGGTGCGTACGGCGTGCAGGCGGCGTCGCAGGCCTACTTCGACAAGGACGCCAAGGACCTCAGCCTGCGTGAGTCTGCCGTCCTCGCCACCGTGCTCAACAACCCGTCGAGGTTCGACCCCGCCAACGGCGACGACGCTCGCGCCGCCCTCAAGGAGCGCTACGACTATGTGCTCGACGGGATGGCCGACGCCGACAACATCACCGCCGAGGAGGCTGAGAAGGCCGAGCGCCGGCTGCCGAAGTTCCCGAAGATCCAGGCCGAGAGCAGGTACGGCGGGCAGAAGGGCCACATGCTCGCCATGGTTCGCAGCGAGCTGAACAAGCTCGGCTTCGATGACGAGAGGATCGACGGCGACGGCCTGCGGGTCACGACGACCTTCACGCAGAAGGCCATGGCCGCGGCGAAGGACGGCGTCATGGCGCAGCGGCCCGAGGGCAAGGAGTTCTCGGAGAAGAACCTCCACGTCGCCGTCGCGTCCGTCGAGCCCGGGACCGGAGCGATCCGCGGCTTCTACGGCGGCCAGGACTACCTCCAGTCCCAGATCAACTGGGCCGTCACGGGCGGTCAGGCCGGCTCGACCTTCAAGCCGTTCGCCGTCGCCGCGGCGCTCAAGGACGGCTTCTCGCTCAAGGACAGCTTCGAGGGCAACTCCCCCTTCTACTACAACGAGGAGGGCACCGGTCCCCGGGTGCGCAACGAGGGCACCGGATCGGACGGGCTCGGCACCGACTACGGCTCCGCGGTCAGCCTGCTGCGCGGCACCGAGGACTCCATCAACACCGTCTTCGCCGACCTCACCGTCTCGATGCCCGACGGCCCCGACAAGATCCTCAAGACCGCCGAGGACCTGGGCATCCCCAACTGGAACAAGAACAAGGGCGGCTACAACAACATCGACAACAGCCCGGGTCTCGAGCCGATCTCCGGCATCGCGCTGGGCTCGGCCACGATCGCCCCGGTCAACATGGCCAACGCCTACGCCACCATCGCCAACGGCGGCCGGAAGGCCGATGCCCACGTGATCTCCAAGGTGGTGAGCAAGGACGGCGAGCCGCTCTACTCCTACAAGCAGCACACTGATCGGGCCGTCTCCGAGGACGTCGCCGCCGACACGTCGTACGCCATGCAGCAGGTCGTCAGCACCGGCACCGGCACCGCCGCCCTGGGGCTCGGGCGCCCCGCGGCCGGGAAGACCGGTACGGCGACCAACGGGCTCGACCAGGTCTCCTCGGCCTGGTTCGTCGGCTACACGCCGCAGCTCGCCACCGCCGTCATGTACGTGCGCGGCAAGGGTCAGGGCCAGCTCGACGGCTGGCTGCCGGAGTACTTCGGCGGCTCCTACCCGGCGCGCACCTGGACCGACGTGATGACCCGCGACCTCGACGGCACCGAGGTGGAGGACTTCCCGCCACCGGTCTACCTGGACGGCGACGCACCCGACGACGGCCACGAGCCGTACGTCCCGCCGCCGCCGCCCAAGACCAAGAAGCCGAAGCCGTCGAAGACGCCCTCCGACAAGCCGTCGAAGACCCCGTCCGACACGCCCACCCCGACGCCGACCCCGACGCCGACCCCCACCCCGCCTCCCACCCCGACCGACCCCGCCACGATCATCACCCCGCCGGTGGACCCCGCGTCGACGCCTCCCGCTGAAGGCGCCGTCGGGCGGGTGCGCCACGGTCGGCGACGGACCCGGCAGCCCTGATGGCCGGGCCGGTGGGTGATCGCGACTGGGTGGACCCCACCGTCGATGACCCGTTGGTCGCCTCTCTCAGCGAAGGTGTCGGCGGACCGGTCGGCAGCAGAGCCGCAGGCCACCCGTGGTGGACACCGATCCGGGTGCTGCTGGCCCTGACCGCCGTGTGCATGGCGCTCGGGATGGTGCAGAAGGGCAACTGCTACGAGGACACGTGGCAGAACGGCCAGGCCCGCTACACCCACATGTGCTACTCGGACCTGCCCTACCTCTACACCGGGCGTGGCTTCGCCGAGCTCAACTGGCCGTACAGCGACGACGCCCAGGTGCGGGACCGCTTCGAGGTCATGGAGTACCCGGTCGGCATCTCGTACTGGGCCTGGGGCACGGCCTGGGTGACGCACTGGCTCAACGGCTCACCCGACCTCGAGTCCAGGTACGGCGCATCGACGGACGACGTCGGCGCGCGGCCGGACGTGCATCGGGAGATGCGCATCTTCGTCATCGTCAACGCCCTCGGCTTCGCCGTACTGGCGCTGCTCTGCACCTGGCTGCTTGCGGGCGTGAACCCGCGGCGCCCGTGGGACGCGGCCGCCTTCGCCCTGTCTCCTGCCCTGCTGCTCACCGGCCTCGTCAACTGGGACCTGCTCGCGGTCGTCTTCGTGGCCGGCGCCCTCTGGGCGTGGTCCCGGGACCGACCACTGCTGACCGGGATCCTGATCGGCCTCGGTACGGCGACCAAGCTCTATCCACTCTTCCTGCTCGGCGGCGTGCTGGTGATCTGCCTGCGCCAGCGCAGGTACCGGCCGTTCGGGCTGGCCGCTCTCGGAGCCGCCGGTGCGTGGCTGGTGGCCAACCTGCCGGCCCTGCTGAGCGGACCGTCCGAGTGGAAGGTGTTCTGGACCTTCAACTCCGACCGCGGCGCGGACCTCGGCTCCATCTGGCTCGTCGTCCAGCAGGCCCTCGACACCACGCCGGACCCGTTCTTCTTCGACCCGCACACGATCAACGTCGTGTCCTGGCTGTTCTTCGGGCTCTGGTGCCTCGGGGTCGCAGCGCTCGGCCTCACGTCGCCCGCCAACCCACGGCTCGCGCAGCTCGGCTTCCTGATCGTCGCCGGCTTCCTGCTGATCAACAAGGTCTACTCACCGCAGTACGTGCTGTGGCTGCTGCCGTTGGCCGTCCTGGCGCGCCCGCGCTGGCGTGACCTGCTGATCTGGCAGGCGGGAGAGATCCTCTACTTCGCCTCGGTGTGGTGGTACCTCGGCGGCTACCTCGCCCCTGCTGCGGGCGGTGACGCCGGCTTCTACTGGGCCGCGACGCTGATCCGGATCGCCGCCGAGCTCTACCTCGTGATCATGGTGGCGCGAGACATCTGGGACCCGCGGCGTGATCCGGTGCGGGAGATGTCCTACGCCACGACGACGCGGTCGAAAGCCGTGGCGGTGTAGCGGACCCGGACGTCGATCGCGTCCCCGACTGCCGGCACTCGCGCGCCGTGCGGCAGGAAGAGCATCGAGGCTTGCATGTGCGGCGGCTCGGCGAAGAGCCGCTGCTTGCCGTCGATGGAGAACGGCGAACGTACGAAGCCCGCTGCGTCCAGGCCGCCGCGGGCGAGGGTCGCGGCGCGGCCCTTCAGGCTCGCGTCGCCGAGCGGTGCCTCGAGGCCGATGCCGTGCGCCGTACCGCCGCTGACGATGAGCACGTGCCCGGCCTTCGGCGCGGTGCGGTGCCGGTAACCGAAGCCGTCGCCGCGCTCGACCTCGTGCACGTCGAGGACCGTGGCCGTGACGTGGAGCGCGGACCGGTCCCCGAGCCAGAGGTCGGTGCCGATCCGAGGCCGGAAGCTGAAGTCGGGGTACGCCGTGCGCAGCGCGTTCAGCTCGGCGGCGCTGAGGTGGCTGACCCAGACGGTGTCGAGCGGCAGCTCGGTCGCGACGACCTCCGTCATCAGTCGGTGCACCTCGGAGAGGTGGGCGCCGTTGGCGAGGGGCAGGTGCAGCGCGACCCCGGCGACCCTCGCTCGCCGGTGCGCGCGGACGATCTCGGCGGTCGACCACAGTTCGCGCGCGGTCATGCCGTGGCGCAGCATGCTCGTGGACCTCTCGAGCACCACCCGGGCGTCGGGCTGGCGACCCAACAGGTCGGTCAGGTCCTCGACCCGGCTGACGGTGTGGATGACGCGGCGGGCGAGCGCCGGCTCGAGCTCGACTGCCGCGCCGAACGGACGCCACGGGGTGAGGACCAGCAGGCTGCCGTCGTACCGGCCGGCGACCTCGGGCAGCTCCTCGTAGGTGCCGACCGCGAGGGTGTCGACGCCCAGCCACGCCGCCTTGCGGGCCAGGCGGCCGAGCGTGAAGCCGTAGCCGTTGCCCTTCGCCACCGGGACCAGGTCGGGCTCGGCGACCGCGACCGACCGGAGGTGGTCGCGCCAGCGGTCGCCGTCAATCGTCAGCGTGAGGCTCATCCTTCAGCCCCGCTTCTTCATGTAGAGGTCGAAGGCGGCGTAGAGCGCCCTGTTGAGCGGCAGGTCCCACTCACCGACGTACTCGACCGCCTCGCCGCCGGTGCCGACCTTGAACTGGATCAGGCCCAGGTGCGGGTCGTCGTCGGCCAGGGTGTCGGTGATGCCACGCAGGTCGTAGACGTCGGCGCTGGCGGCGATCGCGTCGCGGATCATCTGCCACTGCACCGCGTTGGAGCCCCGGACCTCGCGCTTCTCGGTGGAGGAGGCGCCGTAGGCGTACCACGCGTGCGCACCGACCCGGATCGCGATGGTCGCGGCGACGAGGGTGCCCTCGTGCCGGGCGGTGTAGAGCCGGATCCGATCGGGCTCCTCCGCGCCGAGGGCCTCGACCATGGTGTGGAAGTACGCCGACGGGCGGGGCGTGAAGTGGTCGCGCTCGGCGGTGTGGACGTAGAGGTCGTGGAACGTCTGCAGCTCGGGGAGCATCGCCTCGCCGTCGTACGACGTGACCTCGACGCCCTCCTTGGCGGCCTTCTTGATGTTGCGCCGCCACAGCTGGTTCATGCCGGCGAGGACCTGCTCCTCGGTGCGTCCGGCGAGCGGGACCTGGAAGACGAACTGCGGCTGACCGGCGGCGAAGCCACCCTCGACCGCCATCGGACGCCAGCCGAGGTCGCGGAGCTGCGCGACCACGCGGGCGCCGCCGTGGCTGCGCTCCGTGGGGGCCAGGTCGCCGAGCCGGTTGACCGCAGAGTCCGCGATGCCGGCCTTCACGGTGGCTGCGTCCCAGCGGCGGGTGACCACCGGGGGCCCCATGCGGACGCCGAACGCGCCGCGGTTGCGGAGGTGTGCGGCCAGCGGCTTCAGCCAGGCCGTCAGGTCCTCGGCCTCCCAGTCGACCGCCGGGCCTTCGGGCAGGTAGGCGAGGTAGCGCTTCACTTTCGGCAGCTGGCGGTAGAGCACCAGCCCGGCACCCACCAGCTCGTCGCCGCGGAACCAGCCCAGCGACTCGTGCCGCCACTCCGCCTTGACCGCGCCCCAGGCCGGGGTCTGCAGGAAGCTCACCGAGCGCTGTCGTCGTACGAACGCACGGTGCTCGTCGGCGCCGATCTCGCGCACGACGAGGAGGGTCGAGGCGGTCGGAGAAGTCACAGGTTGAACCTAGCGAACGGCGCGAATCGGGCAGAATCAACACGGCCTCACCCGGTCCGGGCGAGGATCAGGTACAGATCTCCCCGAATATGTGACCAGGGAGGTATCAGGACCCGTGCCCCGCACTCCTCATGGGCGTGATCCTTATCGACAGACAACCGGGAGCGACGAGTCCCATGACCAGGAGCGGTGGCCCGCGGGCCGGCGACGACCGGTCCGACGCGCGCCCCGGCGACGTGTGGGCCGAGGCGACCGGCGGGTTCAACCGCTGGGTCGCCGGTGAGGCCGAGGGGCTCGATGACCTGGTGGCGGTGATGACGCCCGTGCTCTGGCACGTCGTCCGCGCCTACCGGCTCTCCGACCAGGTCGCCGAGGACGTCATCCAGAACACCTGGCTCGCGCTGGTACGCCGCCGCGCGGCCATCCTCGACCCGGTGGCCGTGGGCGGCTGGCTGACCACGACCGCGCGCCGCGAGGCGTGGCGGGCCGCCGGCGCCAAGACCACCCCTACCCCGGTTGACGACGAAGACCTCGCCCAGGTGCTTCCGCGCCAGCGCTCGGCGGAGGACAGTGTGGTGCAGCACGACGAGGGTGACCGCCTGTGGGCCGCCGTCGACGGGCTGCCGGAGCGTTGCCGCCGGCTGCTGCGGATCGTCGCCTTCGAGAACCGACCTGACTACCGCGAGCTGGCGACCGAGCTCGGGATGCCCGTCGGCAGCATCGGCCCGACCCGCGGCCGCTGTCTCGCCAAGCTACGTGTGGCCCTGATGCAGGCCGGAGGGATCTGAGATGAGTGAGCTGAGCCGAGACGCCCTCCTCGACATCGTCCGAGACGTCTACGAACGCCATGACCCCGTGCCCGGCCACCTGGTCGCGGCCATGCAGGCGGCAGCCGCGCTCGCGGCCTCCGACCTCGACCTGGAGCTGATGGAGCTGGTCGAGCACTCGACCGAGTTGGTCGGCGCGCGTGGCTCCACGTCGTACACGCTCCGCTTCGTGCACGGCGACACCGACCTGCTGCTGCGCATCGCCGTCGACAACGGCCGCTCCCGCGTGGACGGCTGGATCGTGCCGGCGGAACCCATGACGATCCGCGCCCTCCCGGGCGAGGACCCGACGACGCACGAGGCGGTGGTGAGCGACTCGGGACGCTTCGCGCTCACCGACCTGCCTGTCGGGCTGATGCGCCTGCGGCTCGAGCCGCACGACGGCGCCAGGCCTGCGTTCGCCACTCCCACCTTCGAGATCTGAGGAACCGTGACCGACTCTCCCGAGACACCCGATAACCCCGCGAAGCAGCCGCGCCCGGCGCGCCCCGCCCGCAAGCCGCTGGACCGGGATCCCCGACCACCACACCCGGGAGTGATCGCCGGTGCCCAAGGCCGGCTGCTCGACCCCGCCACTGCCTTGATCGTCGAGGGCGTCGTCCCGCGTCCGACGGTGTACGTCGGCCCGCGGCTGCTCGTCTCGAAGGCGGTCGACGTCGAGGGAGCGGTGCGGGTTCTCCGCGCGGTCGCCGAGCCGCTGGGCTGGGACGTGGTGCTCGAGGACGAGGACCCGCGTACGGCCAACCTGAAGTTCGGCCTGCGACCCTTGCGCCTCGTCGTGTCCTCCAGCCGGGCCACGATCGCTCCGGACGCTTGGACCCTACTCCAGCAGACCCGCGCCCAGTTCGGTGTCGAGGCCGTCAAGGGTGTCGGTCTCGATCACCTGGTGGTGCCGGCGATCGAGGCTGCCCCCCTCCATCACGGGGATCCGCTGCATCACGGGGATCCGCTGCATCACGGGGATCCGCTGCACCACGGGGACCCGCTGCACCACGGGGACCCGCTGCACCACGGGGACCCGCTGCACCACGGGGACCCGCAGAGCGAGGTGCGCAGCTCCCAGGCGGTCGCGTCCTACTTCCGGATGGGCTCAGGCGGGCGACAGCCGGTCGCGTTCGTCGGCGCACCGCCGCGTCGCCGCTCGGACACAGAGATCTCCGGTCGCCGCCCCGTGGTGGCGATCCTGGACACTGGGTGTGGCGACCACCCGTGGCTGGACGGCTTCGTCCGAGAGGACGTGAGCCTGGACGGTCAGTCCGTCGGCTACTCCGACACGACCTCGGTCTCGCCGGAGGACGACGGAGACCAGTCGGGCGCGATGGACGGTTCGATCGACCCGATCTCGGGCCACGGGACCTTCATCGCTGGTCTGATCCGGCAGCGCTGCCCCGACGCCGAAATCGTGTCCTGGCGGGTCATGCCGTCGGACGGCCCGATCATCGAGTCCGATCTGGTGGCGACGCTCGCCCAGATCGCAGAGTTGGCCCGGCGCCACCGCGCCGGAGAGCCGGGTGGACAGCCGATCGACGTGCTCAGCCTGTCGATGGGGTATTACCACGAGACGCCTGAGGACGCGCTGTTCGATCCCACGATGTACGCCATCATCGAGGAGCTCGGCCGCAACGGCGTCGTCGTCGTGACGTCAGCCGGCAACGACGCGACCAGTCGCCCGTCGTTCCCGGCAGCGTTCTGCCGGTGGTCCGATGATGCCGGGCCGATCCCCTTCGATCCGTCGATCGCGCCGATCGTCTCGGTCGGTGCGCTCAACCCCAACCGGACCGAGGCGATCTTCAGCAACGCGGGCCCCTGGGTGCAGACCCGGGCAGCAGGCGCATCCGTGGTCAGCACGATGCCGGGCTTCCGGGGCGGCTACGAGCCGGTGGCCCGCACCGAGGTCTTCGGCCGGATCCGCGAGTCGATCGACCCCGACGACTTCACCGGTGGTTTCGGGGTGTGGACGGGGACCTCATTCAGCGCTCCAATTGTCGCCGGTGACGTCGCCGCGGCGCTGGTGGGGACCCTGGAACCCTCCGACGATCCCGCCGGTGCCGCCACAGCCGTGGACACGGCGTGGAACGCAGTGTCCAACACGACGGGTTTGGCGCGATCATGAGCGGGTGACGTCACCCCAGGACCTGCATTCTCGCGGCGTTCATGCCGCGTATCGGGGTCGTCCGGGAGAGGCGCGGCGACTGCTCGAGCTGGCCCGCGAGGGCGCGGCGCGTGAAGGTTCGGCCGGCTCGGACCTCGGGGCCATGATCGCGGCGAGCCTTGCCTACGTGCTGTCGGAGACTGGTGAGCACACGGCCGCGATGCAGCTGTGCGAGGAGGTGTTGTCCGCCGACTCCGTCGCCGAACGCACCCGGGGGATCCTCTTCGCCCAGCTGGGGCTCATCCGCATGCTGCGCGGTGACACGTCGCTCGCCATGGACATGTTCGGCGAGGCACTCACCCGCCTCGATGAGCCCGACCGGATCGCCCGGGTGCACCTCAACCGAGGCAATGTGCACCTCCAGCGCCGGCGGCTCGCGGCCGCGAGTGCGGACTTCGAGCTCTCCTACGAGGCGTTCGGCGAAGCGCGCGACGAGTACGGCGCGGCCAAGGCGCTGCACAACGCGGGATACACCCGGTTCCTGGCCGGAGACCTCGTGGCGGCGCTGCGGGACCTCGCGGCCGCCTATCCGACGATCGCCGCCGAGGGACCAGTGATGACCGCCATGGTCGAGCAGGACCGGGCCGAGGTCCTGATGGCGGCGGGTCTGCACGAGCAGGGAGCGGTCGCGCTCGCGGCGGCCGCCGAGGCATACGGGCGCCGGCGTCTCTACCAGCGCCGGGGCGAGGCGGAGCTGGCGCTGGCCCGCAGCCTGGTGCTGCGCGATGCCGAACGGTCCCGGGCTGCAGCCCGGGACGCCATGCGGCGGTTCCGGCGTACTGGTGCCGCCGCATGGCAAGTCCGTGCCGACGCCACGCTGCTCAGCGCCGAGATCGAGGCAGGGGGCACCGCGCCACGTCTGGCCCGTCGCGGCGAGGTTCTGGCCGGAGAGCTGGCGCTGCAGGGTCTCCGGTGGGAGGCAGCGCTCGCCCGGATCGACGTGGCCCGGGTGCGGATCCGGCGGGGCGACCTCCAGCAGGCGGGAGCGGACCTGCGCGCCGTCGGCTCCGTACGCCGGGCGCCGATCGGGGTGCGGCTCCTGGATCGCGACGCCCGGGCCGAGCTCGCTGCGGCGTCCGGCCGCCGGTCAGATGCGCTCAAGCACCTGCGAGCCGGATTGTCCGACCTGCACACCTGGCAGAGCTCGTTCGGCTCCCTCGACCTCCAGACGGGCGTGGCCGGGCACGGCACCCGGCTCGGAGTCCGTGGCCTCGCCCTTGCTGTCGAGTCGCGACGGCCGGCCGTGCTCTTCGAGTGGTCCGAGCGCGCCCGGATGCTGGCCAGCCGGGTGCAGCCGGTGCGGGCGCCCGCGGACCCGGAGCTGATCGCCGACCTCACCGAGCTGCGAGAGATGGCCGCAGCGCGCGAGGCCGGGCGCCGTACCTCGCCGGAGCGCGAGGCCGAGCTGCGGCAGCAGGTGCGGGAGCGGGCCTGGCAGCACCAGGGTTCCGGCGAAGTCTCGGACCCGGTGACGCTCGACGAGCTGCGTGCTGCCGTCGACCGGGACGCGGCGCTGGTTGCGTACGTCGTGACCGCCGACGCCGTGGTCGCGCTCGTGGTCACCTCGCACGGGACCACCTGGGTCGACCTCGGCCACCGAGACGAGCTCGACGCGCTGCTCGGAGGACTCCTGCCCGACCTCGACATCGCGGCGACCGACCTGCCGGACGCGATGGGCACCTTCGTCCGTGCGGAGCTGGCGCAGCGGCTCGACACGATCGCCGACCTGCTGGTCGCCCCGCTGCTGGAGGCGGTCGGCGAGCGACGCGTCGTCCTCACCCCGTCCGGAGTGTTGTCCGGTGTGCCGTGGACGCTGCTGCCCGGGTACGTCGGCCGCCCGGTCACGCTCGCCCAGTCGGCGACGGCGTGGTTGGCACGTCGTACGACGCCGCTGCGGACCGCTACGGCCGGCTTCGTCGCCGGCCCGCGTGTCGCCCGCGCCGAGGACGAGGTGGTCGCCGCGGCCAAGGAGTGGAAGTCCGCCCGGGTCCTGCTCAGCTCCGACGCGACGGCCGCCGCCGTCTCCGAGCTCGCCGAGTCGGTCGACGTGCTGCACGTCGCGGCCCACGGCCGGCACAGTGCGGAGAACGCCATGTTCGCCGGCCTCCAGCTCGTCGACGGGCCGTGGTTCGGCTACGACATCGACCGCCTCCGACGGGTGCCCGACGTCGTGCTGCTCTCGGCCTGCGAGGTCGGCCGGTCGACGGTCCGGTGGGGCGAGGAGCTCATCGGGATGACCACCGCCTGGCTGCACGCCGGCGCCCGCTGCGTCATCGCCTCGCCCGCGGCGATCAACGACCAGGCGGCGTACGGCGTCCTCGTCGCCGTCCACGAACGGCTCGCTGCCGGGCTCGATCCCGCCGCCGCTCTCGCCGAGTCGGTGCCCGCGGTCTCGGCCGAGAGCCCTCCGGTGCCGCTGGTCTGCTTCGGCTGACCGGTAGGCCGAGTTCCCCATAGCGCCGTACGGCGTATCAGGGGACGGTGGGACGTCTCCTCAGGGACATCAGGGAGACCGCTCGACCTGCGAGGAGCCCGTCATGTCACTCATGACAACCACCCGCACCATCCCCGTCCACGTGATCCAGGACCCCCAGCCCGGCCAGCACCTGGTCGTGCCGGCGGGCAGCCGGCTCGCCGTGCGGTTCCGCCGCCGGGGACTCGGCCTGAGCCGGTGGCAGGTCGTCGACCGTCCCGGCAACCTGCTGCCACTCGAGGAGGGCCCGCACGGGTTCCTCTTCCTGGTGTTCGACGCCGACGAGGCCGAGGGCCGGCCGCTGCGCCTGGTCCGCCGGCGGGTCGACCGGTCGGGCCCGGGCGAGGTGCGCGACCTGACCGTCCGGGTCAGCTGAGCCGCCGGCGTCGGGCGCGCGGGGGACGCCCGACGCCGGCAGCTCAGACCCGCGCTGAGTGCGGCTGTTCTACAGGCGCTCGGAGAGCCAGGCAGCGTCGGCCACGTGCTCGGTCGCACCGCCCGGCGTCTCCAGGACGACCGGGGCGCCCGCGTCGCGGACCACCGCCGCGAGCAGGTCGGGGTCGACCTTGCCGGCGCCGAGGTTGGCGTGCCGGTCGGCGCCGGAGTCGAACTCGTCGCGGCTGTCGTTGCAGTGCACGAGGTCGATCCGGCCGGTGATCTCGAGGACGTCGTCGACCACGGTCTCCAGGCTGTTGCCGCCGGCGTGGGCGTGGCAGGTGTCGAGGCAGAAGCCGACCAGGTCGGCCTGCTCGGTCACCGCGATCGCGTCCCAGACCCGGCTGATCCGCTCGAGGTAGCGGGTCATCGCGTTGTCGCCGCCCGCAGTGTTCTCGATCAGCAGCGGCAGCTTGAGGTCGGTGGCCTCGATGGCCTTGCGCCAGTTGTCGAACCCCTTCTCGGGGTCGTCGTCCTTGTTGACGTGGCCGCCGTGCACGACCAGGCCCTTGGCGCCGATCGCGGCCGCGGCGTCGACGTGCTGCTGGAGCAGCTTGCGGCTGGGGATCCGGATCCGGTTGTTGGTGGTCGCGACGTTGACGATGTAGGGCGCGTGTACGTAGAGCGCGACGCCCGCCGCCTCGGCATCCGCCTTGAGGCCGTCCGCGCCGCCGGCGTACTGCACCTCCGGGCCCTTGTAGCCCTGCGGGTCGCCGAGGAAGAACTGCACGTGCGGCGCCCGGCGCGCCTGTGCCTCGGCGATGGGGTCGGCCTGGTCGACATGGGCTCCGATGTCCATGCCGACCACCCTAGGACCGCCCGCCGACGGTCGAGGACGGCGGGCGGTCGGCTCAGGCGGCGACGTACCCGGGCACGTCCTCGAGGCTGAACCAGACCGGCAGCCCGCGCTCGCGCGCGATCCGCACGTCCTGGTCGGCGCCGGTGGAGTCGCCCGGCAGCCTCAGCACCCCGTCGCAGTGCTGGAGCAGGCGCTCGGCGGTCGGGTACATCACCTGCTCCGCGAGCGGGTCGGAGACGCCGGTGGCGCCGGCGCTGCTCAGCACCGGCAGCGCCACCCACTCGCCGATCATCGGCACGTGGCCAGCACGGAAGAGCGGCCAGGCCGCGCACTCGAGCGCGGCGAGGTTGGCGGCGAGCAGGTCGGGGTCGTCGCCCGTCCCGGAGCGGTAGGGGCCGGCGATCAGGATCATCAGTGAACAGGTCATGACATCGTTATAACGTGCAGGGACGTGCAAAAACAAGCACAAACGTGAAGAACGGCTAGAGTACGCCTGTGCTGGCCGCCCAACGCAAGGACCTGATCCTCGCCACGCTGCGCGAGCAGGGCCGGGTCATCGCGAAGGAGCTCGCCGCCGAGCTCGACCTCTCGGAGGACACGATCCGACGCGACCTGCGCGAGCTCGCAGCCGACGGCCTCCTGCACCGGGTGCACGGCGGCGCGCTGCCGGCCTCGCCCGCCGTGGCCGACTTCGCCGCGCGTACGGCGATCGGCACCGGTGCCAAGGCCGAGGTCGCGCGTACGGCGGCGACGCTGGTGCGCCCCGGCCAGACGGTGGCGGTCGACGGAGGTACGACGGCTCGCGAGCTGGCGCGGGTCCTGCCGCAGGACCTGCGTGCCACGGTCATCACCCACAGCCCGACGATCGCGGTCGAGCTTGCGACGCACCCGACGGTCGAGGTGATCATCGTCGGCGGTCGGCTCTTCAAGCACTCGGTCGTCGCCTCCGGAGCCCTCGCCCACGAGGCGATCGGCCGGGTGAGCGTGGACGCGTTCTTCCTGGGGGTGACCGGCGTCCACCCCGTCGCCGGACTCACCACCGGGGACGCCGATGAGGCCGCGATCAAGCGGGCGTGGACCGAGCGCGCCGCGGAGACCTACGTCCTCGGCAGCGGCGAGAAGATCGGCGCGGCCTCGGCGTTCGAGGTCGTGCCGCTGGCGTCGGTCACCGCCGTCATCACGGACAGTGCGGCGCCTGGGCGTGAGGTCGCCGAGTTGCGGGCGGCCGGCGTACGGGTGCTCGGCATCGACTAGCGCAGCATGAGGACGCAGGCGAGCGTGCAGGCGGCGATCACGACCAGAGAGACGACGATGACCGGGGTCGGCCACCGGGCGGCGTCGACGCGCGGAGGGTCGCCGAGTCGGTCAGGTACG
Source organism: Nocardioides endophyticus (assembly GCF_039543845.1). NCBI lineage: Bacteria > Bacillati > Actinomycetota > Actinomycetes > Propionibacteriales > Nocardioidaceae > Nocardioides > Nocardioides endophyticus. The sequence goes on from NZ_BAABKN010000023.1 coordinate 239,605, forward strand.
ACGGGCCACGGGCCGTCGACCGGCAGCTCGATGCGCCGGAGCCGCTCGAGGGCGGCCGCTGCGGACGGTGGACGGAGCTCCGGATCGGGGTCGACCAGCGCCGTGAGGAGCGGCCGCAGCGGACCCTCGGGCACCATCGGCGCGCGGCCGGGCTTGGGCGGACGTCCGGTCAGCAGCTGGATGGCCACGACCCCGGCGGCGTACAGGTCCTGGCGTGGGTCCGGCGCAGCCCCGGCCGTCTGTTCGGGCGCCATGTAGCCGTCGGTGCCGACGGCCGCGGGCCCGCGGGTGAGTCGCACGTCCTCGACCGGCACCGCCACCCCGAAGTCGCCGAGCCGTAGGAAGGGCATGCGGTCGCTCGGGTCGAGCAGCAAGTTGGCCGGCTTGACGTCGCGGTGGACCACGCCCGCGGCGTGCACAGCGGCGAGGGCCTGCAGGAGCTGGTCGAGCAGCGCGCCGGCGTACGACGTGGGCAGCGGGCCGGTCTCGGCCAGCAGCTCGGCGACGGACCCGCCGTGGACGAGATCCATGCCGAAGACGACGCGGTGGTCGTCGGCGGCCCAGCCGGTCGGTGTCAGCACGTGCGGGTGCCGGATCCGCAGCGACTGCTCGCGGACGAACCGGAGGAGCGTGGCGCTGTCGTGGGCACCGAGGACCTTGGCGGCGACCTGATCTCCCGTGCGCAGGTCTTGCGCCCGCCAGACCGAGCCCATGCCGCCGGTACCGACCTGGTCGAGGAGGAGGTAACGGCCGGCGAGCGGGGTGGTCGTAGGGGTGGGCATCGTTCGGGTTCCTACCCGTTGGTCCAGCGTTTATGGCCGAGCGTCCGGCGCTGTTAGCCTTGGGCGTTCTCTGCGTCGACCATCCGGGTCGCGCCGGGACACAACGCATATCCCTCCTGCCACGGAGAGTCCGTGGCCGCCCTAGCCCACAGGAGGTGGACAACGACATGCGTGCCTACGAAGTGATGGTCATCCTTGACCCGAGCATCGAAGAGCGGACCGTCGAAGGTTCGCTCGACAAGTACCTGAACGTGATCCGCAAGGACGGCGGCTCTGTCGAGTCCGTCGACGTGTGGGGACGTCGCCGGCTGGCCTACGAGGTCAAGAAGAACGCCGAGGGCATCTACGCCGTCATCACGCTCAACGCCGAGCCGGCCACGGTCAAGGAGTTCGACCGTCAGCTCACCCTCAACGAGTCCATCCTCCGCACCAAGGTCATGCGTCCCGACGCTCACTGACCCACCTGTGGACGACCACTTCCCAGTGTCGGCGCCAGCGGCGACGATGTGCGGACGTGGTCGGACGACTCTGATCAGAACCAACGCTTAGGGAGCATCCATGGCAGGCGAGACCGTCATCACGGTGGTCGGCAACCTCGTCGACGACCCGGAGCTGCGCTTCACCCCCTCGGGTGCGGCCGTGGCGAACTTCCGGATCGCGTCGACGCCGCGCACCTTCGACCGCCAGACCAACGAGTGGAAGGACGGCGACGCGCTGTTCCTCTCCTGCTCGGTGTGGCGCCAGGCCGCGGAGAATGTCGCCGAGTCCTTGCAGCGCGGCATGCGTGTCGTCGTGCAGGGTCGCCTGAAGCAGCGCTCCTACGAGACCCGCGAAGGTGAGAAGCGCACCGTCGTGGAGCTCGAGGTCGACGAGGTCGGCCCGTCGCTGGCGTTCGCCACCGCGAAGGTCACCCGCGCCTCCCGTTCGGGCGGCGGGGGCGGCTACTCCGGCGGCGGACAGGGGGGCGGTCAGTCCCGTCCCCAGCAGTCCGGCGGCGGCAACGACCCGTGGGCCACCCCGGCACCTCAGGGTGGCCAGGGCGGTGGGGCTCCGGCCGCACCGGCCGGCGACCCGTGGGGCGCACCGGGCGTGGGCTCGGACGAGCCGCCGTTCTAACGCCCCACCGTCGAGCCTGCGAAGCCGTGACGCGCGTCTCGAAATCCACCAGAGGTTCTGGTCCCAGCAACATCACTTTTCCGTTCACCCTCAACCATTCCGGCTTCGGCCGGGCTTCTAGAAAGGGAGCACCACAATGGCCAAGGCAGTGATTCGCAAGCCCAAGAAGAAGGTTTGCCAGTTCTGCAAGGAGAAGGCGACCGGCGTCGACTACAAGGACGCCACGCTCCTCCGCAAGTTCATCTCCGACCGCGGCAAGATCCGCGCGCGTCGGGTCACCGGCAACTGCGTCCAGCACCAGCGGGACGTCGCGATCGCGGTCAAGAACGCCCGCGAGGTCGCGCTGCTGCCCTACACGTCCACCGGTCGCTGAAGGGAGCTGAGGACATGAAGCTCATCCTGACCCAGGAAGTCACCGGCCTCGGTGCCCCCGGCGACGTCGTCGAGGTGAAGGACGGCTACGGCCGCAACTACCTCGTCCCCCGCGGCCTCGCGCTGCGGTGGACCCGTGGTGGCGAGAAGCAGATCGAGTCGATCAAGGCTGCTCGCTCCTCGCGCGCCGTCCGCGACCTCGGCCACGCCGAGGAGATCAAGACCAAGCTCGAGGCCCAGTCGGTCGCCGTCAAGGTGCGCGCCGGTGCCGGTGGTCGTCTGTTCGGTGCGGTGACCGTCGGTGAGATCGCCGACGCGCTGTCCGAGACGTCCGGCGAGAAGGTCGACAAGCGCACGATCGTGGTGACCAACCCGATCAAGGCGCTGGGCAACCACGAGGTGGCCGTGAAGCTGCACGATGGCGTCTCCGCCACCGTCGCGCTGAACGTCATCCCTGCGTAATCCAGTCAGTCGCCCAGGGGCCGCTCCTCTTCGGAGGGCGGCCCCTGTTGCGTCTGCTTGCCCGCCCGCCGGACGTCATACGGATGGAGCAAGGGGACACAGAGCGAGGGGACACACTGTCCGTATGACGTCCCGGGAGCTCAGACCGCGGCGCCGGTGACCAGCCACGCGTCGCTGCGAGCCCGGCGTACGAGCACCACGAGGCGGGCGCCCATGAAGACCGTGCAGAACGCGACCCAGATGGCGACCAGGCCGGCGGAGTACGCCGCGAGCAGCAGCGCCACGGGTGCATAGGCGACCAGGGTGACCAGCCCGGCCCACGCCAGGTAGCGACCGTCCCCGGCGCCGATGAGCACGCCGTCGAGCACGAACACGACGCCGGCGACCGGCTGTCCGAGCGCGGCCACGAACAGCACGGGGACCAGCAGGTCGGACACGGCATCGTCGCTGGTGAAGAGGTGGCCGACCCACGGGCTGACCCCCGCCAGCAGGAGCCCGGTGACGACGCCGCTCACGATGCCCCAGCGGACCATGCGCCGGGTCGTCTCCCGGGCGCCGACGACGTCGCCTGCGCCGAGCAGCCGACCGGTGAGTGCTTGCGCCGCAATGGCGATGGCGTCGAGGGCGAAAGCCAGGAACGTCCAGATGGTCAGTGCGAGCTGGTGGGTGGCCAGGTCGACCTCCTCCTCGCCCGCGACGGCGCCGACGGTGACGGCGTACGTCGTGACCAGAAGCGCCGCCCGGAGCGTGAGCGTGCGGACGACGAGTGCGGATCCGGCGTGGGCGGCGCGGCGGATGCCCGGGAGATCGGGGCGCAGAGGTGCGCCGTGCCGACGGGCCGCGCGGATCACGACGACGACGAACACGGCGGCGCTGGCGACCTGCGCGAGCACCGAGCCGAGGGCGGAGCCCGCGATGCCGAGGCCCAGGGGATAGACGAGCACCAGGTTGAGGAGGATGTTGACCGCGTTGCCGCCCACGGCGACCACGAGCGGCGTCCGGGTGTCCTGGAGACCGCGCAGCACACCGGTCGCGGCGAGCATCACGAGCAGCGGGATGGTGCCGAGGAACGCGATCCGGAGGTAGGTCTCCGCTGGCTCGGTGACGCGCGGACCGGCACCGAACGCGGCGACGAGCGGACCGGTCGTCGCGACGCCGACGACCGTCACGACCAGGCCGATGCCGACGGCCAGCCAGAGCCCGTCCACGCCCTGGATGAGGGCGCCGCGCAGGTCGCCGGCACCGAGCCGGCGGGCGACGCTCGCGGTGGTCCCATAGGCGAGGAAGACACAGATCCCGACGGCGGTCTGCAGCACGACGGCCGCGATGCCGAGGCCGGCGAGCTCGGCCGCACCGAGGTGCCCGACGATGGCGGCGTCCGACAGCAGGAAGAGTGGCTCGGCGACCAGCGCCAGGAACGCCGGGACGGCCAGCCGCAGGATCTCGCGGTCGCGCGACGCGGTCACCTGGGCACCACCGACCGGGCACCAGCCATCGTAGGGGGCAAGTCCGGATCCTGTTCCTTACCTGACTAGTTCACGACACCTGTGGATGAACACTGGAAAACCCGCCTTCGGACGCTAAGTCGACTTATGGGCAGATGAAGAGAAGATGTCTGGTCCATGAACCAAGACGACGGCCACACTATTTTTCATACACAGCTGTGTACGAGCGTTTGCCCAGGTCAGACCGCATGTCTGCGTCCACATCGACGATTCCTCCACAGGTCACTCCCCAGGTTGCTACACATCCACGAGCGTGTCGTCCACGAGGGCACCTCGGTTATCCCCAGGCCCTGTGGATAGCCAACTTCCACGTGGGCCGTCCGACCCGTACGGTCGGGCTCGCGTCGCTGGTCCGGAGGATAGTTCCCTGCCGTCTCCAGCGGTGTCGGTGGTCGGTCCTAGAGTCCGAAATCAGGCCAGGTGAGATCCGGACGAGACGATCGAAGGAGCATGGGTGAGCGTCGCCGAGCAGGACTCCCGGGGGATGCCCGAACCCCCGATCGAGGACTGGGGCGACGGCCCCGCGGCGTATGCACCGGGGGAGCGGCCCACCACCCCAGGCGACCGCACCCCGCCCCAGGACATGGCTGCCGAGCAGTCCGTGCTCGGGGCGATGCTGATCTCCAAGGACGCGATCGCCGACGTCACCGAGGTGATCCGCGGAGTCGACTTCTACCGGCCCTCCCACGAGACCATCCACGACGCGATCATCGACCTCTACGGTCGCGGCGAGCCGGTCGACATGGTCACCGTCGCCGCGGAGCTCCAGCGCCGCGGCGAGCTGCAGCGGATCGGTGGCGCGCCGTACCTCCACACGGTCTCGGCCAATGTCCCGATCGCGGCCAACGCCGGCTACTACGCCGAGATCGTCCGCGAGAAGGCGATGCTGCGCCGACTGGTCGACGCGGGCACCAAGATCGTGCAGATCGGGTACGCCGGCGAGGGGCAGGTCGACGACATCGTCGACCAGGCCCAGGCCGAGGTCTACAAGATCACCGACAAGCGCGCGACCGAGGACTTCGCACCACTCAGCGACATCATGGACGGCGTCCTCGACGAGATCGAGGCGATCTCCAACCGCGAGGCCGGTCTGTACGGCGTCCCCACCGGCTTCGCCGACCTCGACGACCTGACCAACGGACTTCACTCCGGCCAGATGATCATCGTCGCGGCGCGCCCCGCCATGGGCAAGGCGCTCGCACTCGACACCCCGCTGCCCACCCCGAGCGGCTGGACGACCATGGGCGAGGTCCGCGTCGGCGATCAGCTGTACGACGCCCAAGGTCACCCGACCACAGTGGTTGCCGCGACCGAGGTGCTCGTCGACCGCCCCTGCTACGAGGTCGAGTTCTCGGACGGCAGCCGGATCGTCGCCGACGCGCAACACCAGTGGCTCACGGAGACCCGAGCGGTGCGCAAGTCCACGTGGGCCGCTGGCCATGACTACTACAGGATGCGCAACCAGCGGATCTTTCCGGCCGTCGTCACGACGGAGGAGATGGCCGCGACAGTCCGCATCGGCGCCGAGGGTCGCGCGAGCCATGCGGTCCTCAACACCGGGGCACTGACGGGGCCGGACCTCGACCTGGACGTCCCGCCGTACGCCCTGGGGGCGTGGCTGGGCGACGGCCACAGCGCGAGTGCGCGGATCACGTGCGAGACCCCCGAGATCCCGATGCGTCTCGAGGGTGACTGTGACCTCGTCGTCGAGCACCACGGGGGGATGCTCTACAGCATCAAGCTGCCCCCGGACGAGTGGAACGTACTCACCGGCGTCTGCGTCGAGTGCGGGGACAGAGCCGGCAAGCGCGTCCTGTGCGGTGGCTGCTACGCGGATCACGGCTCGTTCCAGGCGCTGTTGCGCAAGATCGGCGTGCTCAACAACAAGCACATCCCAGGCAACTACCTCCGGGGCTCCGAGCGGCAGCGGCGGGACTTGCTCGCCGGCCTGATGGACACCGACGGAACCGTCGTCAAGGGCGTCGGCTCCTGCCAGTTCGCTGTCACCAGCCAGCGGCTCGCGGACGACGTCTACGAGCTGATCGTCAGTCTCGGATACAAGTGCGGCCGCGCGACGAAGCGGGTTCAGGGTCGGTCCGAGGAGACGTCCACCTGCTACATCCTCAACTTCTCGACCACCGAGGACGTGTTCCGGCTCCACCGCAAGCACCAGCTGCACAAGGAAGAGCGCCCCGGGACGACCAGCCGGATCGGTCGGCGCTACGTCACCGCTGTGCGTCGAATCGAGAGCGTCCCGGTGCGGTGCGTCCAGGTCGACAACGACGACCACCTCTACCTCGCCGGCGAGGCGATGATCCCGACCCACAACTCGACGCTTGCTCTCGACCTGTGCCGCGCGGCCTCGATCCACAACAACCTGACCAGCGTCTTCTTCAGCCTGGAAATGACGCGCTCCGAGATCACCATGCGGCTGCTCTCGGCCGAAGCGAAGGTGCCGCTCAACCACATCCGCAACGGCAACATGAACGACGACGACTGGGCCAAGCTGGCCCGCAAGATGGGCGAGGTGTCGTCGGCACCGATGTTCATCGACGACTCGCCCAACATGACGATGATGGAGATCCGGGCCAAGGCCCGGCGGCTCAAGCAGCGTCACGACCTCAAGCTCATCGTGATCGACTACATGCAGCTGATGTCTTCCGGCAAGAAGGTCGAGTCCCGCCAGCTCGAGGTCTCCGAGTTCTCCCGGCAGATCAAGCTGCTGGCCAAGGAGCTCGAGCTCCCGATCATCGCGCTCTCCCAGCTCAACCGTGGTCCCGAGCAGCGCGGCGACAAGCGCCCGATGATGAGCGACCTGCGTGAGTCCGGCTCCCTCGAGCAGGACGCCGACATGGTGATCCTGCTGCACCGCGACGACGTCTACGAGAAGGAGTCGACCCGCCCCGGCGAGGCCGACCTGATCGTCGCCAAGCACCGCAACGGCCCTACCCGCGACATCACCGTGGCCTTCCAGGGCCACTACTCCCGCTTCGTCGACATGGCGCACTGACTTTCGCCGCTGCCGGAGTCGAGAGACTCTGTCAGTAACAAGAGTTAAACCGTCAGTTGCATCATCAAACTGTCAGCTGATTGCGGTGGCTTCGCGCACCATCAGCGACAGATCCGTGCGGGCCGACGACGCCGTGACGTCAGTCTGGTGACCGAACCTGTGCATGCGCTCGGGTGCCCATAGCCAGGGCTGTACCGGCCGCGAGTGCAGTCAGACATGCGGCGAACGCAAAGGGGGCGGCGAGGCGAGCATGAACACGAGTCCCGCCAGAGCGGTTCCCAGTGCGTTGCCTCCGTTCAGTGCGGCGCTGACCCAGGTCGAGGCTTCGGTGCGCTCTTCCGGGGCAACGAGGCTGTCGGCGCCTGTGAAGGCTACGACGATGACCGGCGCCGCCGCCCCGCCCACAGCGATGAGTACGACCCCTACAAGCACAAGGCGTAGGGCGGCGACCGCCGCTCCGGTCTGGGCCAGCCCCGAGGCCAGCAACAGCCGACCCAGCGCGGTTGGCCACGCCGGGTCTTGTCGGAGTCGAGCCCAGGCCAGCCCGGCGAGGATCGCGCCGACAGCCATGCCGGCGCCCCCGACGGGCACGCCAAGAACATCTCGCTCACTGTCCCCCAGACCGCGGGCCTCAAGCTGCCGGACCACGTGCGGTGACGGAATCGTCGCGTAATCCGTGACGTCCCGCATTGGCTCCGCCACTTGGCGGCGCGAGGCGCTGTCTCGCCGATGCCAAAGTTCGAGGTAGTGGCGGGCGACAAGGGAACGACGACCCGGTTGGTGCGGGTGGCTCGGATTAGTCGATCGCGAAGCCGAAGCCACGCCGATGCTGTCACGGAGCAGCCGCGCGCCATATCCACCCATAGGTTCATGTCCAGGTAGAGGACCCAGGGGTCGACGACAGCTGCTCTCCACGCGCTGCGTCGTCCGCGCCGGGGACATGATTACCACTCGAATCGGTTCGCGCCATCGTTCCTCTTAGAGTCGAGGAGTTGGCAGCAATCCTGGTAGTCCCGCGGTGACCGCGTGCGGTTTGTGAACTCGGCGCCCACGTTCGCCCGATTAACGACGTGCGACCCAATTGTGGCGAAGTGCGTTAGGAGGACGGCACATTAACCTGCATACAGCAGAAGGCGCCAACATCTGCGGGCGGCACCCTCAGAGCCTCGGATGAACTTGTTCTACCGGACATCAAGTGGCGCTATGAGGTACATCTCCTACTCATCGGTCACCGCGTCGTAGGTACCTAGACTCCCCTCACTGCTGGCGGCCAGGTCCGAACCAAGGCCGCCAGCGGCGGCAAACGCACCGACCGACACGATTCCCCTCCCTCCTCGAGTAGTCGGTGCCGTGTGTCCGTTGGTCTGGCAGCCGGCGGCACGGATCCTTGCCTGCTTGGATTCCGATCCGGGCAACTGCCGGTCCCGCTGCCAAACGCATTCGACGGAGCTGGCAGCCCATATACCGGCAATGGCCGCGCAGGACGGAGCGACAGGTGCCAGAACGTCACATCCTGACGCTGGGCGCGAACATGCCGGTGCGACTGCTCGACCACGTTCTGACCGCGACCGAACAAGCTCTTCATGAACTCGGCATCGCGAGGATGTGGATCACCAGAGAAGGGCGGAACTTGCGGGTTCTAGCCGAGGTTCCCCTCGACTTTGGCGACGAGGCCGTCGATTTCTCGGACGGGACCTAGCCTCGACGAGCCGCACCGACACGGCTGGGACGTGATGCATCCACGCAGGTCAGCAGCCCACGCGAAGGGTCTCGGTTGTTAGTTGGGGGCCTGCGGAATCGAGCGACGATCAAATAGGGCGGCCGTTGTTGCAGAACACCTTCGCGCACTATTCCTTCCATAACTGCATACGGCCGTTCTCGGGAACCCGGCACTCTGTTCGTCTCGAGCGGACCTTTGTGAGCGCCCAAGGACCTCGCGGGCCCTGCTGCGTTCACCCGCAAGCGAGGCGACCTACTTCTGCTTCGCGTCGCAATCTGGCTATCCGCTTCGCTGTCTGAGTTCCTCCGCGTCGACGAGGTCAACACTGGACACCGTCGTCATGGTCAGCCCGAATAGGAGCTCGTTCAGTGCCTCCGGGTGTACATGTAGGTCACGAGCGATCCGCTGAGGCTGGAGCCCGCGTTCGCGAAGCAGGCGAACCGCTTTTGACAGCAACTGCGAGGACTCCCGTGCGACGACACCGTCGGGTTCGCCGCGTCGATAGCCGAGTTCACTTAGGCGTCGACAAGTTGTCGCATACATCCAGTCAGAGGTGATGCCGAGCCCGTGCAAGCGGTGGGTGAGCGCCATTGCCGAGACGCCCCAACGCTCTTTGGCCTCGAGGATCCTATTCACGTTCGCGTTGCGCAGGCGCGCGGCGAGCATCTCGTCCTCCGGCATCAGAAACGCGGCGGCGAACCGGTTCGCTTCGAGCTCGCGGTCGCGGCCTCGCGGCAGGTCGTAGTCAGCGTGGAGCACGAGGTGAGCCAGTTCGTAGATCGCGTCGAAGCGGCCGCGCTCGTAGCTCTTGGTCGTGTTCAGGAAAACGAACGGGCGACCTCGCCACCAGAAACTGAACGCGTCGACATCGGAAAGCCGTGGGGGCAGCGAGAAGACACGAACGCCGCGCGCCTCAAGTAGATGCACGGTGTTGGCGACGCGTGCGTAGCCGAGGTTCCATTCGAACCGAAGGCGCTGGGCGGCCGACCCCGGGTCGACGGAACCGCGTTCGTACGTGGGGACAGCGACCTCAGGCAGCCGCATCCGTTCCTCGAGCCAGGCGTTCAACCCGATCCCTATCGAGCCGCTGGCCAGTGCGGCATCGCGCATTCGCGCGCTCATCTTGCTCAGCGCGCGGAAACTTGCCGCGTCAGGCTCCAACTCGTCGAGTTGAGGCGCGAAGAAGAACGTGAGCGGTACATCGAGCGCCGCGGCGAGCCGGCGGGTCGCGCCGTCGTCCGGCACCCGCTCACCGCTTTCGTAATAGGCGAGGGCGCGCGGTGAAACCTCAGCGGCTGCCGCTAAGAAGGTCGCCGTGCACCCAAGCCGGCGTCGGGCGAACGCGAGCCGAGATGGGTTGAAGACGTCATTCACTGCTGCCAGACGACATCAAAGTCGGTGTCGGGCCCGGTCTCCGGTGCGGGCAGCACCGCGTCGGGTGATCCGCCGAAGTCCTGCTCGGCCAACAGGATTCGCTCGACCCAGTCGGCGGGACGCCCGTCGATGAACTCACGTGGCAAGGACAGCTCGGCGCGCACCATGCCTTCGACGATGGCGACCAACAGCACCCAAGTCAGCACGGCATCCTCCTGAAGCGAGGTGCGCTGCGGTACGGGCATCATGAACAGTGCCGGGTGTTGGCGGTTCTCCTCGATCTTGCGCTGGGTAGCGAACCCCTTCGGATTGCGGGTTCGTGGCTGATGGGTGCCGGCGATGCCGGTGTTCTCATCGCCGGTTTGAACGACAACCGCGATGTTGGAGTTCGGATTCCACACGCGCGGCTGTCCGTCGAGCTCGTCGCTCTCCCAGCCCTCGGGTACCAGCAACCGGCGAAGCGCCGCGGTGGTCTCGTGGTACAGGTAGGTCCCTGGCGCCGAGCTCGAATGGAAGTGTGTCGTGGACGCGTACCCGCCCGCGCCGCTGTTCACGACTCGCAGCGGGGTATCGGGTCACCCGCACGTCACCACGGCGAGGGCGCTTTCCACAGGACCCTGGCCTACGCCCAGCCCGTCTTTGATTTCAATAGTCCGCCGACGTGTGGCGAGAGCCTCGGCCCGTCAGGAAATGGCGCCGTCTATCCGTGCGACCGCCCGGGTCAGGCGAGTGAACTCCGCGATGGCCTGAGGTGGAAGCCGCCGCGCGAGCGCGTGCTCGATCTGTGGGACGCGCTCGCTCAGTTCCTGATGCAGGGTGTGGCCGGCGTCGGTCAGCTGGAGCAGTGTGCGCCGCCGGTCCTCGGGGTCCCGCCGGTCATGGACGAGACGGGTTCGGGCGAGCCGCATCACAATCCGGACCGCTGTAGTGTCCTCGACCATCGCAGCGGCGGCCGCGTGGCGGATGTCAACGCCAGGGGAGTCTGCGATCGCGGCTAGGAGCGCGAACTGCGACGCGCGGACGTCGACCGAGGCGTGTTCGCGCCAGAGACGGCGGTGGGTTCGACGCGCCCGACGCAGGTGGAACCACGGTCGCGCCGCCAGAGGGAGGAGGGCGCTCGAGTCAGGTGAGTCGCCGTGCGGCGGCTCGTCGCGGTCGAGCTCGGAGCGCCCCAGGGCGGACCAGCTCTGGACGACGGCGGCGGTTTCGGTGGCGATGAGCGGCGCCATCAGTGCGCGGTCTACAGCATCCGCTTGTTCGGTGACGGTCAGGAGCAGGCGGTCGGCCCGGTCGGTTGTGGTCAGCACCGCCCGTCGTGAGTCGCGCGGGTCTTTGTGCCGGGATACGAGGCCGCGCTCCGTGAGCTTGCGCAGCAGCGGGGCCGCGGTCGCGCGGTCGACAGCGGCGCGGTCCGCGAGCTCGTGGTTACCGATCCCGGGATGAGCCCGCAGCGTGGTGAGGGCCAGGAACTGGGGCTGCGTCAGGTCGTCGCCGACCGTGTGACGCCACAGGGCGGAGGCGACATGGTCGGCCGCCGTCAGGGCGAAGCCGCCACCGTGCCGGACCAGGTCGAGCGAGTGGGTCGGAGCTCCGCTGGCGCTGCCCTCCACCGCTCGACCCCTCGCCTCGACGACCGCGCGGACGTCTTCCATCTCAACCAACTTCCAGGTCCCAGGGCGGAGGCCCCGCATCGCCGTGTCGGCAACTCTGTCGTTTCGGCTCTATTGCGACCGAGCAAAGAAAGTGACGCTATGAGTCGGCGCGGTAAATACCTGGCGCACGACCTTTCCTTCACGACTGGCACACGATCTACTGGCACACGACTTACATTAGCCAGCCACCGACCCAGACGTCGAGGGAACGGCGCAAACCCGCACCGGCGCGGGTCTCGGACGTCGTCCTCGTGTGGCACCACAGCAACGGAGCAACCTTCATGTCCCACCTCAGCGCCCGGCCAGCTGTCCGAGTCATCGCAGCCATCGCAGTCCTCGCGACGGTCGGGGCCGCCCTGACCGCCTGCGGGTCCGGAGAGGCAAGCACCTCCGCCGACTGCGAGAAGACGTACACGATCGGGTTCAGCCACCCCGTCGGCGAGTCCGAGTTCGCCGCCGCTCTCAAGGACCAGGTGAGCAAGGCGGGTGACGAGAACGGCTGCGTCACTGTGCTGCTCGACAACACCCAGGCGAGCAACCTGGAGTCGCAGCGGGCCACGATCGAGAGCTGGGTGACCCAGGACGTCGACGCGATCGTCGTGCTCGCCGTCGACGCCACCGCTCTCGACGGACTGCGTGAGCGGGCGCAAAAGCAGGGCACCAAGTGGCTGACCTACGCCGGGGCGACCGACACCTCCGACGGCTCAGTCGGCTTCGACAACAATCAGAGCGGCGACCTTGTCGCGAAGGACGCCTTGGCCTGGCTCAAGGAGGCCCACCCCGATGGCGGCGTGACCGCGGAGGTCACTACCTTGAAACCGCTGGTCGGCTTCGCCGGCCGGTGGGAGGAGCCCCTCGCGCAGTTCGAGGCGGCCGGGCTCGAGGTCGTCTCCGAGCAGGACTGCGCCGACCAGGAGTGTGGTCTGCAGATCACCGAGGACACTCTTCGCCAGCACCCGGACCTGCGCGTGGTCATCGGCATCAACGACGACGCGGCAATCGGTGCCCTGCGGGCTTTCGAGAACGCCGGCATCGACCCGGCTGAGGTCTACATCGCAGGCCAGGACGGCACCCGTGAGGGTCTGGAGGCGGTCAAGGAGGGCGGCGCCTACCGGTCGTCTGCCGCCATCCTGATTCCCGATTTGGCGGCGTCGATCATCGACAACTCGCTGGCCGCGATCACGGGCGAGGGCGAGACCGACTACGAGACGGCCGTCGAGCTGGGGACGCTCGAGAACCCCGCTCGTCTGGACGAGCTGATCGCTCAGTACGGCAGCTGACCGCCGGACCGTCGTTGTCCCTGCTCTGATCGAGGAACCCGTCATGACAGCACTCTCCGTGACCGAGCCCGCCGCCGGACTGGAGGTGAGGGCACTCCGCAAGGCGTACGACGCCAACGTGGTACTCGAGGGCATCGACCTCACCTTTGACCGGGGGCAGGTCCACGCCCTGCTCGGCCCCAACGGTGCCGGCAAGTCAACCCTGCTCGGGTGCCTGTCGGGTGCCACGACGCCCGACAGCGGGCAGATCGTGGTCGGCGGTCGGTCGGTCGATGGGTTCACCCCGTCGAGCGCGCTGGCCGCCGGTACCGCGACGATCTACCAGCACTTCCAGCTGATTGGCTCTCTCTCGGTCGCGGACAACATTTTCCTCGGGGCCGAGCTGACCGCCGTGGGCGGTACTCGGTTCCGGGAGCAGGCCGTCCGCACGACCGAGATCTTGGAGTCGCTCGGCGTCGACCTGGACCCGAACCGTCTGGTGGAGGACCTCAGCGTCGGAGAGCAGCAGATCGTCGAGATCGCCCGCGCCCTGCGCAGCAACCCGACCGTGCTGATCCTCGACGAGCCGACCGCGGCCCTCAGCGAGTCGGAGGTGAGCGCGCTGCTGGACCTGGTTCGGCGGCTCGCCATCGAGCACGGGCTGACCGTCATCTACGTGACGCACCTGTTGCGCGAGGTCATGGAGGTGGCCGACGTCGTCACCGTTCTACGCGACGGCCGGGTGGCCTGGACCCGGCGGATCGGCGAGCTGGTCTTGTCCGACCTGGTCCAGGCCATCTCCCCCGACGCGACCCTGGAGCGCGGCGAGCGAGCGGTGCGCGACGGTGCCGTCCTGCTCGAGCTGGCGGGGCTCCGGTCGACGCGTACCGGCCCGGTGGACCTCCAGGTCCGGGCCGGCGAGATCGTCGGGGTGTTCGGACTGCTTGGGTCCGGTCGCACCGACCTGGTCGAGGGCCTCGCGGGCGTCCGCCGTACCTCGGGGGACTGCGTCCTCGACGGGCGCCCGCTGCGGGTTCACTCGCCGCTCACCGCCCAGCGTCGCGGGGTCGTGCTCGTCGCCTCGGACCGCAAGGCGCAGTCGCTGTTCGGGACGATGACCGCGGCCGAGAACATGCTCATGCCGCATTACCGTCGCCTGCGCAGACTGTGGCGCTCGCCCCGCCGTGAAGCGGCCTTGTTCGCCCGCACGGCCGAGGCGATCGGACTGCACCCTCCACTGGCAGCGCAGGAGGGCAGCGCCTTCTCGGGCGGCAACGCCCAGAAGCTGGTCGTCGGACGATGGATGACCGGTCTCGACGACAGCCGGCTGCTGCTGCTCGACGAGCCGACCCAAGGAGTCGACGTGGGGGCCCGCCACGAGCTATACGAGCTGTTCCGCGGCTACGCCGCGGGCGAGCGCCGCGCGGTCCTCTTCACCTCCAGCGATCCCGAGGAGATCGTGGCCCTCGCTGACCGGGTCGTTGTCCTCGTGGACGGGACCGTCGCCGACATCGTCTCGCCCGACGTCGGCGAGGAAGCCCTCCTCACCCTTGCCCACGGCTGACCCCGCCCTCCTAGAACGGAACCACCTATGACCACCACGCAGACCCCAGCCCCGGGCCTCGGCTCGCCGGTGTCGACGCCCGCCACCAGCGCCCGCCTCACCCTCACCGCGATCTCCTGGGTCCTGCCAATCGCGACCGTCGCCCTGATGGTCTACTTCGCCGCCCGGACGCCGGTCTTCCTGACCAGTCAGAACCTGCTGGCAATCGCCACCCAGAACGCCCCGACGTTCATCGTCGCGGCCGTTTTCGCCGCGCTGCTCATGGCCGGATACGTCGACCTGTCGGTCGGCTCCCAGCTGGCCCTGGTTGGGGTGGCCTCCGGCACGGCCATCAACGCCTGGGGGACCGTCCCGGGGATCCTGGTCGGACTGCTGATCGGGTTGCTGTGCGGGGCCCTGAACGGCCTGCTCATCGGGGTGCTGAGCTTCTCACCGATCGTGGTCACGCTCGGTGGACTCGCCGCGGGGCGGGGGATCGCGCAGTACATCGGGCAGGGCTCGATCTTCGGGTTCCCCGACGGCTTCGTGGACTTCGGCGCCGGCGAGACGGCAGGCGTCCCCAACCTGATCCTGGTGGCGGCGATGGTGTGCCTAGTCGCGATGGTGGTCATGGGCCGTTTCCCGATCGGCCGGAAGATCATCGCCATCGGCGTCAACGCCCGGGCGGCGTACCTGGTCGGGATCCGGGTCAAGCCGATCGTCTTCGGTCTCTACACCATGACCGGCCTCGCCGTAGCGGTCGCGGCGCTGCTCCAGATCGCCCGACTCGACAGTGCGCCCTCCGGGACGCTCGGCGACGGGTTTGAGGTCACCATCCTCACCGCAGTCCTACTCGGCGGGGTCCCCTTCGACGGCGGGCGCGGGAGCGTCTGGCGGGTCCTGGTCGGCGTCTGGCTGATCGGCGTCCTGAAGAACGGCCTCACGCTCCTCAACATCAGCACCGAGCTGAGCGGAATCATCACCGGCGGCGTGCTTGTGCTCGCCGCAGGGCTCGAGGCCATCCGGCACACCCTCACTAAGACTCGCTGAAGGCGGCGCACGTGCTTCTCATCGGCTACCTCTCCGACCTGAGCTGTCGCGCGGGAACGTCCGTCGACGTCCATATCAGCAGCTCCGTCCCCGACGTCGTCGTCGACATGGTCCGGCTCATCCACGGCGACGAGAACCCGGACGGACCCGGATTCCTCCAGGAGGAGGTCGACCTGGTGCCAGCGGCCCGCGTGACCTGCTCCGTGCAGGACACCGCCATCGGGTCGTACGCCGTTGGCGCCCGGCCGCTCGACCTCGGCACGGAGGTCACCGTCCGAGTCGACCTGTGGCCCACCACGCCCGACCTCGAGCGCGAGCAGGGTGTGCTCGTCGTCGGCGACCTGGCCCTCACGCTGGTCGCAGGGCACATGGTGCTCCGGGCCGGAGACCAAATCCTGGCCCGCTCCGCTGAACCGCTGACCGAGCGCCGGTGGTACCGCGCGGAGGCCCGTGTCGGGCCCGGCTCCAGCACCCTCGCCCTCAGCGGGGAGTCGGAGCCGGTGCGCACGCCGGTCCGCTTCCGAGCCGTCGAGGTGGTCGCCGGTCCCGGCATCCGGCTGTCGGGTGGTGTGCCGTATCTCGCGGCAACGGGCGTCGAGGACCGAGGCGGGCGGAGGTTCCCCCATGGGCTGCTCAACGGCAAGATCGCGGCGCCCGCGGTGCACGTCGACGGCGACGTGGTCGCTGCCTGGGCCCTGGAGCAGGGGATGCCCGGGCAGACCGTGCACGACATAGCGGGCGCCGGTCACGACCTGGAGCTCGTCAACGTGCCGACCCGGGCGATGACCGGACCCGGCTGGACCGGCCGATTGCACGCCTGGGAACAGGACCCGGTGCAGTGGAACGCCATTCACTTCCACGACGACGACTTGGCCGACGCCCAGTGGCCGGTGAGCTACGTGCTCGACGTACCGGCCGAGCTGCCGAGCGGGGTGTACGGCGTCCGCCTGCGGGCCGAGGGGCAGGTCACAGACTACGTCCCCCTCGCGGTCCGGCCGGCGATCGGGGCGCCGCACGCGCGCATCGCCTTGATGCTCGGCACCTGGACCTATGTCGCCTACGCGAACGAGCACCTCACCGAGGGCGACTTCGAGCAGCCCAGCGTTATCCCAGTCCAGCGCGGCAGCTGGGAGGACCTGGTCGCCGAGCACCCCGAGTGGGGCAAGAGCGTCTACGACCTGCACAGCGACGGCTCAGGCGTCGCGTACTCGAGCGCGCTTCGGCCAATTCCCAATCTGCGGCCGACGTACCGGTTCTGGGGCTTCCACGCGCCGCGCCGCTTCCCCGCGGACCTCTATGTCGTGCATTTCCTGACCCTCCTCGGCGAGGACTTCGACGTGATCACCGAGCACGACCTGCACCGGGAGCGCGACCTCCTGGCGCCGTACCAGACCGTGATCACCGGCTCGCACCCCGAGTACTACAGCGGCGACATGCTGGACGCCCTCGACCGGCACGTCGACGACGGCGGTGGGCTGCTCTACCTCGGCGGGGACGGCTTCTATTGGGTGACCACGAGTGTGCCGGACCATCCGCTGGTGATCGAGGTCCGCAAGTCCGAGGGGCTGCGGCACTGGGACGCCGCGCCCGGCGAGCGCCACCACTCCACCACCGGCGAACCCGGTGGCATCTGGCGCACGCGCGGTCGGTCCTCGCACCAGCTGTTCGGGGTGGGCATGGGCGGCTTCGGGTGGGACGACAAGGCACCCGGCTACCGCCGGACCGCCGAGTCCTTCGATGCCGCCGTCAGCTGGGTGTTCGACGGCGTCGAGGAGGAGGTCATTGGGGACTTCGGGCTGATCATGAACGGCACCAGCGGCGACGAGATCGACCGCGTCGACTTTCGCTACGGCACTCCGCTCAACACCGTCGTCTTGGCCAGCTCCGAGCAGCACTCGGAGTGGTACGTTCCTGTCCCCGAGGACATTCCGTCGACGTCGAACCAGCTCAACGCGACGTTTAACCCCGATGTCCGCTCCGACATGGTGCTGGTCGAGCGCGAGGGCGGCGGCGCGGTGTTCTCGGTCGGGTCGATCATCTTCACTGGTGCACTTCCAGTGAACGGCGGCGACAACAACGTCGCCAGAGTCGTCGAGAACGTCGTGCGCAACTTCACGGCTCGGGGCCGGTGAGAACGGAAAGCAGCACCGGCCGCAGCAGTTCGGAGTGCGCGGCCCAGGTGTGATGTCCGCCAGGTCGTCCAACCGAGTGGTGGGTGGTGGTTGCCCGCCGATTGCTCAGACCCTGAGCCTCGACCCAGCTCTGGTGGACCGCTCCGCGGTCGGTGCACGAGACGCCAGCCCAGGTGCGTGAGGGCTGGGGTGTTTTTACGTCCCCGTTACTGCGGCTGAACTGCGACGACACCTGCCGTCGACAACGACAACCCCACGCTGATCGAGCACGCCGACAACACCACCGACACCTACACGTACAACAACCTCGACCAGCTCACGGCCGTCTGCTACGCAACGACGGACTGCGCCACCGCAACCGACTACGTCCGGTGGACCTACGACCCCGTCGGCAACCGAACCTCAGAGCAACGCCCCGCCGGCACCACCACCTATAACCGTGACCCCGCCACCGGCCGACTCGACACCACCACGGCACCCGGCGGCGCCACTACCACCTACACCTACGACCCGCAGGGACGCCTCACCTCCGACGGCACCAACGCCTACGCCTACGACAGCGCCGGACGCCTCCTCACCGAACAAGCGACCGGCCAGCCCGTCACCACCTACACCTACGACGGCGACGGACAACGGATCAAAGCCGTCACCGGCACCACGACCACCAACTACCTCTGGGACCCCGCGACCTACCAGCTGGCGGCGACGACCGACCAGGCCGGCGCCATCCTCAGTGACCTCACCTACGGCCTCGGCCCCATCGCTGAGACCAACGCGACCGCAACCTCGTACCTCCACGCCGACCTCCAGAACTCGGTCATCGAGGCCACCACCCCACCGGCGACAGCCGAGTGCACTACACGTACGAGCCCTACGGAAACCTCAAAGCCAACACACCAGGCACCGCGGGCGGACCCGAACCTGGCCTTCGCTGGGCCGGTCAACTCCAAGATCCCTCGGGCGGCTACCACCCACGAGCCCGCCAATACGCACCCGAGCTCGGATCCTTCGTCACACCCGATCCAGCAGCCGCCCAGTACGGATCCGCGACGTACACCTACGGCGCCGCGAACCCGATGGTCAACGCCGACCCCCTCGGGCTGTGGCCCACCAGCGGTGGATCTGTCTGGGACAACGTCAAGTACGCAGCCCAGAACGTCATCGGTCTCACCCCCGCCGGCCCCGCGCTCCAAGCCTTCCGGGCCTGCGAAGGTCCAGCCAAGGGTTCCTGCGGTGCCGACGTCGTCGCCATGGGCGTCCTCGGCTCCGCAGCAGGCGTCGGTGGACTAGCCTCGCGGCTCGGTCGAGCCGCAGAAGGTGCACCAGATGTAAGTCAGATCCTGATGCGGTCGCCCGGGCAGTTGCAGTCGAAGTTCAAGCACGCTGGCGACTTCGGTGTGACCGGCAACTACAGCAAGGCGAACGCTGCGAACTACAGTTCGGCGATGCATCAGCACATAAACGCGGCCGGGACACGGGCGATCCAGGGCACGTATCGGGGGGAGTCTGTCACGCACCATCTCAACCCGGCTACTGGTCTGAACGTCATCGCTCGCAACGGCGAATTCGTCAGTGGTTGGCAACTGAGTCCTGGACAGCTCGCCAACGTGCTCAAGCACGGAGGGCTTGGCGGTGGCTGACGAAATCTCACTTGTCGTGTCCCAGGATCAGGCGTTGGTGCTGTTTGAGTGGCTGGCGCGAACCGGCAATGCTGGTGAACCAGCCCCTTTCGAGGACCAGGCGGAACAACGTGTCTTGTGGGATCTTGAGTCTGTGTTGGAGGCGGCTCTCACCGAGCCGCTCGACGACGACTACCAGCCCAAGTTGGAAGCGGCCCGCAGCCGCGTCCGAGACTCTTGACCTATCACCGGTTCACCGGACGGTTTCGGTATAGCGACGATGCCGCCGGGTTGGCGAACTTGTGACGACGTTCGAACTCGACCGTTGGTTAAGGTCCTGCAGACTGGCGTTTCCAGGAGGTGCAGATTCGTGCGAAATGAGCGAACCTGCAATGGGACGATCCAATCTGCAACTCTTGCAGATTCAGGCCGTCTAGCGGCCCTGTTGGGCAGCCGGATCGGCCACGTCCCCGATGTTCAGTGCCGTTGGTGAGAACAGGAGCACCCGCTTCTGTCTGTCCCGGTAGATCTTCACCAGGCCGAGTCGGTGGAGATCTTCCATGTAGGCGCCAAGCGCCGCAAAGACGGCCTTCTGGTCGGCACGACGCCCGATCCGGTGCTCGTCGAGGACAGCGAAGACGTTGCGCCACTTGAAGTCGTCAGTTGGCCCTTTCCCGTGCAGGAGTCCTTCGTAGAGCGCGCCGTGCCAGTGGACCGGCGTCGCAAGGATCGCGTCGGCTCCGGCGCTGGTGCGGGCCAACTCGACGGGGATGCCGCCCCAACGGCGCCAGAAGACCGATCGCAGAGGTGAGGACTCCCACGTCTCGGGTCCGCCTTGCCTCAGTCCCTGCGGTTCGGTTGGCCGCTGCCCAGGCAGCGGGTTCTTCAAAGCGGCCCTCTCCCACGATGCCTGCTTCTCGTCGAAATGACGCATCGTGGGAGTGACGAGCCCACGGCGTGGCTCGAAGTCGCACTCGTCTAGCGGATCGACATTCAGCCACGCAACCTCGCTCCTCCGCGGAACGGACTGCTGAACACCGAATCCGCGGCGAGCGTGCCGACCTCGCGGGTGACGGGGTTGATCACTAGGAGCGGGTGACCGGCCCGCGCGATCTCGACTGCCAACGTCGGCACCCTGACCGCGTTGACACCAAGATGTTCGGCGCGTCTCGACAGGTGTCGAGATGCGGCGAACACTTCATTTCGTGTAGCGAATGAACTCATGGCTAGATCTGTCGACCTTGCGACGACCCGTTGGGCACGTCTGTCAAGGTCAAGCACGCCGCAACCGGACAAGAGGGCGCCCCGGCTGACCCGAGAACAGGTGGGTTGAAGTCCGGCATGAGTCGCCTACATCCTCACCGTGCGCAGACGGAGCGCGTTGGTGATGACGCTGACCGATGAGAGCGCCATCGCAGCAGCCGCGAGCATCGGGGAGAGGAGCCAGCCGAACGCGGGGTAGAGCACACCGGCGGCGATAGGGATGCCGGCGGCGTTGTAGCCGAAGGCCAACCAGAGGTTGGAGCGGATGTTCCGCATCGTCGCCTGGGACAGACGACGCGCGGTCGCGATGCCGGTCAGGTCGCCTCGCAGCAGGGTGACGGCGGCGGACTCGATGGCCACATCCGTGCCTGTCGACATCGCCAGGCCAACGTCGGCGGCGGCCAGCGCGGGGCCGTCGTTGGTGCCATCGCCAGCGTATGCGACGACCTTGCCCTCCGCTCGGAGGGCGTTGACGACGTCGGCCTTCTTGTCCGGCATCACCTCCGCCTCCACCCTCGGAATCCCGAGCTGCGCGGCCACAGCCTCCGCTGTCACCAGGTTGTCGCCGGTCACCATCACGACCTCGACGCCGGCCGCCCGCAACTGCTTGAGCGCCTCGGCGGTCGTCGGCTTCACGGTGTCCGCGATGGCGATCACCCCGGCCAGTCCGTCGTCGACAGCGACGAACACGGCGGTCGCGCCCTCGCTGCGCAGGTCGTCGGCACGATCACTCAGCGAGGCGGCATCGACGCCGAGCGACGACAGGAACCTGGCGCTGCCAACGGCGACGCGGCGACCTTCGACGAGCCCGGTGACGCCCTTACCGGCCGGAGCGTCGAACTCGGCGACCTCCGGCACCACGCCTGCGCCAGCCTGCGCGTCTTCAGTTGCGGCGTTCACGATGGCCCGCGCCAGCGGGTGCTCCGACGGCGCCTCGACCGCGCCCGCTAGGCGTAGGATGTCGCGGTCGCTGAAGTTGCCGATGGGAACGACGCGAGTCACGGCGGGCTTCCCCTCGGTGAGGGTGCCGGTCTTGTCCACCGCGAGGGTGTCGACCTTCTCGAGCCGCTCGAGCGCGGCCGCGTTCTTGATGAGGACACCCAGCCGGGCGCCGCGGCCGACACCCACCATGATGGACATGGGCGTCGCAAGGCCGAGCGCACACGGGCAAGCGATGATGAGGACGCTGACCGCGACCACAAGGGCGTGCGCGAGCTTCGGGTCCGGGCCAACCAGCGCCCACGTGGTGAACGCGACGACGGCAGCGACGATGACGGCCGGCGCGAACACGGCGGAGACCTTGTCGACCAGCCGCTGGATGGGCGCCTGGGACCGCTGGGCATCCGCGACCATCTGCACGATGCGCGCGAGCATCGTGTCCCGGCCCACCGCGCGAGCCTCAACGAGCAGCGTGCCGCCGGCGACCAGGGTGCCGCCAATGACGGTGTCGCCGGCCTTCTTCGTCACCGGCATCGACTCGCCGGTCACCATCGACTCATCCACCGAGGATCGGCCGTCCACGACGACGCCGTCGACCGGGACCTGCTCGCCGGGGCGAACCCGGAGCCGGTCGCAGGTCTGCACCTGGTCCAGCGTCACATCGGTCTCCCCGCCGTTCTCGTCGACGCGGTGTGCGGTCTTCGGCGTCAGGTCGAGCAGCGCCTTGATAGCCCCAGAGGTCCGCTCGCGGGCCCGAAGCTCCAAGACCTGGCCGAGCAGCACCAGGGTGGTGATGACCGCGGCTGCCTCGAAGTACACCGGGACGACGCCGTCCATCGTGCGGAACGAGTCCGGGAAGATGCCGGGCGCGACCGTCGCGACAACGCTGAACAGCCACGCGACACCGGTGCCCATCGCGATGAGGGTGAACATGTTCAGCTTCATCGTCCGCACCGAGGTCCACCCGCGGGTGAAGAACGGCCAGCCAGCCCACAGCACGACCGGCGTTGCGAACACCAGCTGCAGCCACTCGTTCAGTCGTCCCGGGATGGCGTCCTCGATCAACTCGAACAGCTCGGTGCCCATCCCGAGGATGATGACCGGGATGGACAACGCGACGGCGAACCAGAACCGACGGGTCATGTCGACCATCTCCGCGCTGGGACCATCCTCGGCCGCAACCGTCACCGGCTCGAGCGCCATCCCGCAAATGGGGCACGTCCCCGGGCCAATCTGTCGAATTTGCGGGTGCATCGGGCAGGTGTACTCCGCACCGACCCCGTCCTCCGACGTCGCAGCGGCAGGCCCGTGGCCATGACCATCCGCGTGGTTGTGAGAGGCAGCGGCGTAGGAGTCGGGGTCGGCGACGAACCTGTCCTGGCATCCAGGCGAGCAGAAGTGGAACGCCTGCCCGTCGTGGTCGGCCGTGGGACCACCCGACGTCGGGTCGATCGCCATACCGCAGACGGGGTCCGTCACGACCGCCGCCTGGGCAACGTGCCCGTGTCCGTGCGATCGGCCGGCCTGGTCAGCGTGGTCGTGCGGGTGAAGACCGTGGCCTTCATCCTTCTCGTTCATGCTTGCCAATATACCCCCAGGGGGTATCGAGTTCAAGGGATCGTTGACTCGGCTCACTGGGTGAAGGTGAGGATCTGCTTCACGTGCTCGTTGGGCGTGCTCGAGGCGACCGAACCGCGGAACAGGGCCGTCGCTGGTGGCGGCGAACCACCACTTCCCGACGACGCTGATCGTTGCCGGCTGGCCGGACACGCGCGCCAGCTCGTCCCACTCGTGTCCGCCGGCTTGCGAGCGCCACGCGAGTCCGTCGGCGCCGATGCCGACCAGGAGGGCGGGGGTCGGCCAGTCGACGTACGCCAGTTTGGGCGCGTCTTCGATTTCGGCCTCGCGCTGGTTGTTTGCATCCATCTCGATCAGGCGCCCGTCGCTGCATTCCACGTCCACCGGGTCCGAGGAGGAGCGACGGGGGCGCCGGCGACCGGGCCGGGTCAGCCGAGCAGCCCCTTCATCTGCTCGATCTCCTGCATCTGGGCCGACTCGATGGTCGTCGCGAGCTCGACGGCGTCAGAGAACTTCCCGTCCTCTTGCTCGGACTTCGCCATCGCCACCGCACCTTCATGGTGCTCGACCATCATCTCGAGCCACATGTCCTGGAACTCGCCGTCCGAGGCGTCCTGCAGCTCGTCCATCTCCTCGCCCGACATCATTCCCGGCATGTCGGAGTCCTCCATGCCTTCCATCTGCTCCGACATGTCACCACCCATGTCGTGACCGGCGTTGGAGTGGTCCCGAATCGTCTCGGGGACCTCCTCGTCCCACGCGGTCAACCAGTCCGACATCACCTCGATCTCGGGGCCCTGGGCGGCCCGAATGTCCTCAGCGAGCTGCTGCACGTCCGGGTCCAGCACGCGACCTTCGGTCAGGTCGACCATCGTCAGGGCCTGGGCATGGTGCTGGATCATGTCGGACGCGAACGAGACGTCCGCGCCGTTGAACACGTCTCCGTTCGATGCGGTCTGAGTCGACGACGGCGAGCCGGCGTCGGAGCCGTCACCGCACGCGGCAAGCGTGACGCCGAGTGCGGTAGCCAACGCGACCGCAGCCGCGGCGCGCCGCCGGTGAGTAAGAAGCTTGGGACGGGTGTAACCGGACATAGTGGTTCTCTCCTGAAATGACGTGCGGAAGGGGTCGCAGACGCCACCGCCGCCTCGTGGCACATCCTGACCGGTCAAGACACGACATCAGGACGCGCACCAAGACGGCGGCGCCAGGCCCCTCAGCACCGCAGGATCGAGAGCATCCTCAAGTCAGGCGGCGCCGGCCCTCGAGCCCGCGCCCAGAACGCAGTCGCGGCCGCAACTGCTGGGTCATGGCCCACGCCTCGCAGCCGAACCAGAACACGAGCACGCCACGCACAGATGCTGAACGCCATGACAGCGGCCAGGACCGCCAGGCACATCCCCACCAACACGCCACCGTGGTGATCGCCGTGAGCACCACCCCCCTGGCCAGCAGGAAGTCCCGTAGTAAGCCCAGCCCTGTCCTCGCCGTCAGAGGCTGCGGGGTCACCGGCGTGGATCGCAGGGCGCGCGTCATTGGAGGTTTCGCCGTGGGCGTCGGCATGGGCCATGGCAGTCGCGGCGCTTGCAGTGGGCGACGCAACCGCAGCCGGACCTCCAACCCCGTGGTCGGACAGGCCGTGCATAGCGAACAGGCCCCCGAGCGCCACGAGCAGCAGCATCCACCGACCGACCACATCACGTGACTGGCAGCCGACTCCGGACGTCCCACGCAGGTTGAGCGACCTCCCCGCGCCGACGACTGCACCCATCCGCCCATCGTAGGACCCGACCTGCCCCGGCCGCCTGCCCCCGCAGCAGAACCAGCCGCCACCGGCTCATTCCACTGATGAACTCCGAGACCTTGTCCCGGATACCAGTGGGGGGTATGTTGCCACACGAGTCGATACCCCCAAGGGGTATCGAAGCCGGGAAGTGTTCCACCCCGAGAAGGAGTGCCTCGTGTCCCACATCACCACCATCAGTGTTGCCGGCATGACCTGCGGCCATTGCGCCGCTTCCGTCACAACCGAGCTCCAGCAACTCGACGGCGTCACTGACGTACATGTCAACCTCGACAAAGGCGCCGTAGCCATCATCAGTGCCGAGCCGCTCGA
This sequence comes from Nocardioides endophyticus, assembly GCF_039543845.1. Taxonomy (NCBI): domain Bacteria; kingdom Bacillati; phylum Actinomycetota; class Actinomycetes; order Propionibacteriales; family Nocardioidaceae; genus Nocardioides; species Nocardioides endophyticus. Next base: position 265,097 of record NZ_BAABKN010000023.1, read on the forward strand.
CCAGGAGGCCATCACGGCCGCTGTTGAAGAGGCCGGCTACAACATCGCCTAACGCTGCCGCGTTCCACCAGGCCGCTTGCCACGGTCTGAGACGCACGGAGCTACCGCGATGAGCCGAGCCAAGCCGAAGATGGCACGCTTCGACGGAACCGCTGACACGCGCCACCAGTTCGAAAAGTTGACGCAGATCAGCCAGGCTGGAGCAGCCTTCTCACGCAACTGCTGGGAGAGCTGAGACGAAGCTCGTCACCGGGCGTGGCTCGGCATCGCCCACGACCGCACAACTGACGCGGTGCAAGCGAGCGCCGCGCTGACCGTCGTTGGTAGCCCGGTGACTGTTCTCAAGACTGGGCGCGGCGACGCCGCCGGTTGGACCCCTCGGGTTACCTACTGCCTCCACCACCGTAGTGGGCGGCCAACCCGACATCGTCACCGTGTACGTGCGTCAGCGCGACTACGACATCGTCCACGTCGTGAGCGACTTGCGGTCGACGACAATGCCCGAGAGCGGCGTGTGAGATCCGGGTGCTCCGGGCTCCGCCGCGCGCGCCAACGGTGGAGGGACGTCACCCCATCCGCGCGAATGGCGTTCCGAGAGTCACACAGTCGGCGAGCGTCAGGGTCAGCCGACCGCCAGGTCATGCGTTGCTGTTGCAGGGCGTGGCAACAGGTGTCACCTCGCCGGGGGAAGGACGAACGGTGGGCTCAACCGCATACCTACTGCCCACTGCCGCGGCACGTTCACGGGCTGCACATCCGACTTGTGCGAATCGTCCGCGCGAGCCACGTCTAAGCCCTAGATTCTGCGGTGCCGACGAGAGGGACCACGGTGAGCGAGGCAACGATCGACCAGGCGATGGCACAGACTCATGTCGATGCTCGCAAGGGTGGCGGACCCATCCGCTGGCTGAACAACCGCACCCACCGCCGGCTGCTACTTGACGACCTCAGCGACCTGGACGCAGTCGGCCAAATCCTGACCTCACGCGCCGGGGTCTTGAGCGACGCGCAGGAGTCTCTGCGTGCCATGGGCTACGACGAGGAACAGTCACGCAAGCTCGCTGCCGTCGACCTGTTTGTCGAGAAGGCGCAACGGGTCTTGTCTAGGCGCGCACAGCGCATGTTCACGAGAGGAACGACGTACGCCGTCGCGGCAGCCCTCATGCTCGTAGGTGCGATCGGATTCACCGGCTGGCGAATGGAACACTCGAGCAGCGAGGTGGACCCGAGCACTCAGCAGGTTGTGCTCATGCTGTTCCAGTCCCTGGCTCTTGCCGCGATCATCTACGTCAGCGTGAAGTGGTTCGTTGCTCTGGCGAGCTCCTTCTTCCATGAGGCTGTGAGCCTGTGGGAGCGGCGTCACGCACTGAGGTTTGGCCGGCTGTACATGTACCTGAACCCGGACGAGGTCAAGCTCGCCGATGTCGAGACGGCGTTCCAGTGGAACAAGCAGAGCGCGACGTCTTTCATGGAGATCTCCCCGGCGGCCATCACTGACACGGTCTTCAACAAGCTCGTTGACGCGATGGCCACAGCGCCGCCGGAGACCGCGAAGGCGATCGCCGAGGCGATCGCGAGCCATGAGGCAAACGCTGGCACACAGAAGAAGTCGAAGAAGAAGTGACCTAACGCGCGACGCGGTCTCGAGCCCTGGACCGTCTGACTCGGTCGCGTCGTCGCCAGACCGATGCGACCGGGTGCAGGAACGCGATCGCCACGAGTTGGCTGCGAAGTTGCCGTCTCGGCACATGTCGGGCGATCAGCGGGCCGCTTCGACGAGACAACAAGATGGGCCGACCGTGGCGACGTCGAGGTCGGTGAAGAGGTGGACGTCGAACAACAACGAGCGGTACCAGGTAACAGTCGCCTCCAAGAAGACCAAGAAGGTCGTCGCATCCGAGGTTGTTCGGGTCACGATCTGGCGTTGGATCCCGCTGTCCGAGTACCGCCCGTACTACGAGGCCGAACCAGGCGCCGCGATCTTTGGTACGACCACTATCAACGGACGCGCATACAACGGGTGGGGAGCCGCGTCCTACTCCCACACTGGTACTTGGGAGAGTCGGTTCACGCCGGGCCGTCGCTGCATGAGCTTCAAGGCGACCCTGGGTGTAGGCGACATCTCCGACGACGGTTCGTCCGGCACCGTCGCTTCACCGCCGACGAAAAGTTGATCTACGAGTCTCCGTCGCTCACACCCGACATGCCGTGACGGTGCCGATCACCAAGCCCTACCGGTTCGGCATTCCTCTGCACCGGAGTCTGACCTGGCCTCCGCACCCATAGGCAGGCGGGCGATCGGTGGTCGTGGTGCGGATTGTTGGGTCGCTCCGCAGCCAGATGCTTCCCTTGGTTGTACTCCCTGACGGACCTTTCGCTAGCCGTATCCGCCAGTTGGTTTTGCGCTCGACAGGCGCGGAAAATTGCCTCTGACCTGACAAGCACCCGCGACGCTGCACGGCTACTGTCGAGCCATATCAATAACCCGCGACGCCGACTTCAGCCGGCAAACTGGAAGGGTGTCATGGACCTCGACAAAGACGAGCGGGCTCAACTGGCGGGCACCCTGGGCTGCACGGAAGCAGATCTCGACTCCGAGCTGCAATCCTTCTTCGACGCTGCCCAAGAGGAGTACGTCCGGATGATGCTCGGGCAGCGTGTGTACACGCGTGGTTCCGACATCCGCGAGTACCGCCTGCTTTTGCTGATCAAGCACGCGTTCAAGAAACTACCCAGCGAACAACAGATCAGTGGACTCTTCCAGACCAGCGCCATTCAGAGTCGATCGCTCCTACGGTCTGTCATGTCGAAGTACCAGTACGAACTCCAAGCGATCATCCGCGACAGTCTCTCCCAGTTGTTGACGGCTGCGACTGGTCCCGCGGACGGGGACAAGGTCGTGATCGTGGAGGCTGAGAACTTCGTCGAAGCGCTCAATCGCGAAATTGCTGCCATTGATGGGCGGCTCCAGCCCGTGACTAGGCAGGCCAGCACCACTGCCGCCTACGTCATCCCCAAGGACACTTATAAGAGGCTTGAGACGAGATTCGGTGTTGCCGGTGGGTGATCTGCTGGCCTCAGCTTCACTGCTGGTGGGTGTCGCCGGTGTCGTTTACAGCGTCTGGTACCCCGAGATCAAAGCCGCTCTGGCCGTCGAGATACCCGCGTACGGCCGAGACCCGTTCAAGAAGCAGGTCGATGCCGCCCTGTGGGGACGCGCGCTCCCGATCACCGCAGTGGTGGTCGCACTCACAGTGGTGCTGATACCGCCCGCCTGGGATGTGGTGACGACCACTGCGGACGCGGTGCAGGCAGACCACCACAAGTACGACCCGGTCGCAGCCTGCTTCGTCGTGGTCTTTCTCGCCCTGGTCGTCCTCTCAGTTGCGTGTGCTCGCGACCTCGGGAAGCTCGTCGGAATAAGGCGGGACCTCTCCAAACCCGTTCAATAGCGGTGGCGGCCGGTGCCCAGTCGGTGCCGCGGCGGGCCGCCGACCGCCGGGTTCCCCCGCACCGTGCCGACGATCGACTCGTCGGCAGTCATCGCCTCGATCGTGCGGGTCCATTCCGATCACGACCCGTCTTGTCGGGTCGCACAACTGCTCCTCCGATGCTCGATCCATCACTGGACGGGCTCGGGTGGACCAGAGTGTTTCTGGCAACGCACGCATCCGATGTACTGCTCACCGTCCGGGGTGTGATGCGGCGCCCACTTGTGCAAGCCCAGGAGGCACCTCAACGGCACGGCTCGACCGGCCCGGTCCCACCGGGGTGCTGAGGATGACCCGCGGGATCGGCGTCCGGGCTTGGCTCCCATGCTTGACAGCATCCGCCGGTCAGCTGACGCATGGCAAGCCCTTCTCACCCGTCCCCCACACTGGGGCGTGTCCAGACTCCGAAGGCCCGATGTGCCTACGCCGTCCGGTCCCGTCGTGGCGCGACCGAGTCGCCGGGAGATGCTGGTCGCCGACAACGGCAGGACCACGTCGCCGCGCCCATCATGCAGCTCCCCGACCCGAAGGCACGGTGCCCTTCAATGCGTTGATTTGTGCCACCTTGCTCACGGAGCGTCGTGAATGTTCAGCGCGTCTCGACAACCCCCTGGAAGCGATTGCGGCTCCCGCGCGCGCCACGACCCGCTGAGTGCCCAGGTGGCGAGAGCGCACAGTGCGAAAGCTGCTCCCAAGACGGTGGGGCCGGTCCAGCCGACCGCATCGAACAGGGTGGTGGTGGCAGCCGCTCCGAGGGAGGAGCCGAGGGAGTAGAAGACCATGTAGGCGCCGATGGTGGTGCTGGGGCGGCCGGGGTAGGCGGAGGTGAGGATGTGCTGGTTGCTCACGTGCACGGCCTGGACGGCGAAGTCGAAAGCAGGATCACTCCGAGGATCAGCGGCGGCAGCGACCAGGTGAGCTGTCCTATCGCCAACCAGGAGGCGAGCAGGAGCGCGAGCGCGATGCCGGTGACTCGGTGTGCGTGCCCGGCGTCGCCCCAGCGGCCGGACCGTGCGGCCGGACCGTGCGGCCGGACCGTGCGGCCGCGAGGGCGCCGGCGAGCCCGGCGATGACACCACCCAGATCGTGCACCCCGGGCAGCTGCCGTCGCTTCCGAGGTGAGGTGAGCGACTGCCGGCGGTCCGCTTCGCAGCAGGCCGAACTCCACTCCTCGGCACCGAGGGCTCCAGGAGGTGGGCACGTAGGGTCGAGTGCCATGACGAACGACGTGGACCAGGTCCCGCTCGTCGTCCTCGGGACCCTCGGCGGCATCGCGGCACTGCTGTTCCCGCGGGCGGAGATCGATCCTCAGCGCGACAAGCTGCGTCCGAGCCGGTCACAGGCGAACCCGCAATGGTCGGGCCTGTGAGCTCGTGGTGGCAGCTTGGCCTGTCGATCGCGGGCGGCCTGGTGCTCGCCTGGGCGTTGTTGATCGTGACTCTTCTGGTCGCCGCTCGACGCGGTCCTGACCAGGTCACGCTGCAAGGCGCACTGCGACTGCTCCCTGACGTCGTCCGGCTGGTCCGACGGCTGGCTGTCGACCCGGATCTCCCACGGGGGATCCGGTGGCGACTGTGGCTTCTCCTCGGCTACCTGCTGCTCCCGGTCGACCTCGTTCCCGACTTCCTGCCGGTGGTCGGGTACGCCGACGATGCCCTCGTCATCGCGCTCGTCCTCCGCTCCGTCGCGCGTGCCGCGGGCGTCGACGCCCTGGAGCGGCATTGGCCCGGCACACCGGAAGGGCTCGCGGCAGTACGTCGACTCGTGCGACTCGACGCACCCCGCTGACGCCGGGTCCGGTGCGTCTGGACACCCGACGACGCAGCGCGGAACTGCTCACGGTGGCCACCCCGTCGATGAAGAGATTGGATCACATACATGAACGAACAACGATAGAAGTTCACGAATCAGGACTCAGTTCTTGACTCTGTGTGACACGCGCCATACGTTCGGCGCCATGCTCGTGTCGCGCAACCCCGTCCGTTTCCTCGCGCTGGTCGCCGCCATGGTGGTCTCGCTCCCCGTCCTCGCTGCCGTGGCCGCACCGTCGGCCACGGCAGCGGTGGGTGACGAGGTGATCGCCTGGGTCGAGGTCGAGGACGGCGCGATCAGCGGTGGCCCGGCGCTGAACTCCGGCGACCACGGCAACTTCTCCGGGACCGGGTCGTACACCTTCCGCGAGACCGGCATGACGTCGACGATGAGCGTGACCGCACCGACGGCAGGCACGTACCCGATCTACGTGCGGTACGCCGCCGGCCCGCTCGGTGCCGACGAGAACGTCACCCGCTCGATGGGGCTGCTCACCAACGGCGGCTCGCGTCAGCTGATGAGCCTGCCGATGACCAGCTTCGAGAACTGGGAGGCGTGGCGGTTCGTCGAGTACGACGTGACGCTCAACGAGGGCGCGAACACGGTGGCGATCCAGTGCGACCGCGGCACCGACTTCTGCCGCCTCAACTTCGACGCGATCCAGGTCGGCGGGACCGCACCCGACCCGTGTCTCGCGACGACGCCCGCGCCCGGCTACACGAGCCTGTTCGACGGGACGTTCGAGTCCTTCGACGGGTGGCGCAAGGCCGGCGCCGGCGGCTTCGGCCGGCAGAGCGACTGCACCATCCGGAGCATCCGCGGTCGAGGCGCCACCTGGTTCACCGAGCAGCAGTCCGAGCCGTACACGCTCGAGGTGGACTGGCGCCGCAACGACGCCAACGACGACTCGGGCGTCTACCTGGCGTCGAGCAGCCGCGCGGGCGCCGACCCTGTCGGCGGGTACCGGATCCCGATCGGCGCCGACACCGGAGCGATCGTGCCGACGGGCGGCCCCAAGAAGTCCCCCAGCGCAACGGCGCTCAGCGGTGCGTTGCGACCGGTCGGCCAGTGGAACACCTACAGGCTCGAGCTCACGAGGTCGCGGCTCGAGGTCTACCTCAACGGCGCTCTCGTCAACTCTCTGGACCGCACCGGGACCGCGTCGCCGACCGGGTTCATCGGCCTGGAGAACCCCAACTTCCTCGACCAGGTCGACTTCAGGCAGATCCAGATCCGGCCCGACGTCGAGGTCGGCGAGCTGGCGGCGCCGTTCAGGCGGGCCACGCTGGCCGACGGCACGACCGACAACCCCGGCGGGGAGTCGACCTTGGGCAACCTGGTCGCCGAGACCCACCGGTGGGCGACGCGGGCAGCGGGCTCCGGCGGCGCGCAGATCGCCTTCGTGCAGCCCGGGGGCGTGGCGGCCGACCTGCTGGGCGGCCCTGGTGGCTACCCGGCAGCGGTCACCTACACGCAGGCGGCCGCCGTGCAGCCGTCAGCCGCGACCTTGGTCAACCTGCGACTCACCGGCGCGCAGCTCAAGACCGCGCTCGAGCAGCAGTGGCAGCGCACCGCCGGCGGGACCGTGCCTGCCCAGTCGTTCCTGCGGCTCGGCACCTCGGCCGGGTTCACCTACACCTATGACCCGAGCAAGGCGGAGGGCTCACGGATCACCGGCATGTGGCTCGACGGCGCGGCCATCGCCCCGGCGACCAGCTACTCCGTGACCGTCAACTCCTTCCTGGCCGCAGGCGGCGACAACTTCCGGGCCTTCGCGGACGGGACGGCTCGTCAGGACACCGGCAAGCTCGGCGCGGCCGCGATCGTCGACTACCTCGAGGCGACCGCCGGTGACGGTCCGCTCGCGCCCGGGTCCACCCAGCACTCGGTCGGGGTCGCCTTCCCGGGCGGATCGCGGGCGTCGTACGGCGCCGGCGAAGCCCTCAGCATCGACCTGACGTCCCTCGCGTACTCAGCGGCGACGGACCCGAAGGACACCGCCGTGCTGGTCACGCTCGGTGGCCGGTCTCTCGGGGCGTTCCCGGTCGACAACACCATCGGCAACGAGGCGTTCGACGAGTACGGCAAGGCCGCCGTCCGGTCTACCGTCCCGGCCGCCCTGGCCGGCGGCCCGGCGACGATCAAGATCGTCGGCAACAACACGGCCACGACCGTCGAGGTCCCGATCACGGTCGCCGCGACCTCGACGACGTCCGTGGCCGTCGCGCCGGCCGCGCTGAAGGTCAGGCAGGGCTCCACCTCCGTATCGGTGACGGTGGCCGCGGCCGGCGGGACGCCGAGCGGTGAGGTCGAGCTCTACGTCGACGGCGCCAGGGTGTCCACGGTCGCACTGGTCAACGGGACCGCCACTGCGAGCGTCGGCCCGTTCGACACGGTCGGCACGAAGTCCGTCACGGCGCGCTACCTCGGCAGCGCCACGAGCGGACCGAGCACCAGTCCGGTCGCGACCGTCGTGGTCGGGAAGGCCGCCGCGAAGGCGACGGTGAAGGTCCAGCCGCGGAAGATCCAGGCCAAGAAGACCAAGGCCACGGTGGCGATCGCCGTCAGCGCACAGGGCTACACGCCGACCGGCAAGGTACGGGTCAAGGTCGGCAAGAAGACCTACACCGGCACGCTGCGGAGCGGCAGGGTCACGATCAAGCTCGCGCGGTTCACGAAGGCGGGCCCGGTGCGGGCGACCGTGACGTACCTCGGTGACGCACTGACCAACCCGGTCTCGACCACCGCGAAGATCACGGTGTCGAAGGCGAAGAAGAAGTAGCTCGGCGGGGCGGTCGGCACCGAGATCGCCGCCGCGTTGATCACGGACCTGGCCGCGCGAAGAGTGGAGCAGGTCGAGGTCTTCGCGAGCGCGACCAACGAGGCGGTCATCCGGATGGTGGCCCGGCAGGCGCCCGGCGCCGTACGCGAACGGGACGGCGCCACCGTCACCTACTCGTTCCCGACGCCCGCCGGCCAGCTGCCGGTCGGACCACCCTCCGTAGCTATGGAGGTACGCCGGGTCGTGGCGTGACCCTGGGAGACGGACCGGGCGGTCTTCCGCTCGGCACGACGGGCGGGAGGGCCCGATGCCCACGAAGGTCGCACCAGTGCGAGTCGTCACGGCGAACGTGCAGTCGTTCCCCGAGGACGCCCTGACCGCGGGGCAGGCGCTGGACGACCTGCGGAGCAACGCCGAGATCGGCGACCTCGTCCTGCTGCAGGAGATCGCCTCCCGTTACCGGCCTCTCGTGGAGCAGGCGTTCCCCGCTCCCATGTGGACCGTCTACTACGGCCGTCCCGACAACAGCACCCCGATCGCGTTCCGGCGCGAGCTCTTCGCCAAGGTCGAGGGCGCGGTCACGCTGCTGCACCCGGCGGTGGCCGACCGCCACCGTCGGCGCTACACGACCCAGCTCAAGCTCCGGCACCGCGAGGTCGGATGCGAGGTGCACGTGCTCAACCTGCACCTGGTCGCAGGCGCGTTCAACGACCGGCCGCTGCCGGACAAGGCCGACCGGGTCCGGGAGTGGAACGAGGGCATCGACGGTCACCGTGCGCTGGTCGCGCGTCTGGCGCAGACCGGAGCGCCCGTCGTCGGCGGCGGTGACTACAACCGACAGCTCAAGCGCTGCCGCCCGCTGGGCACCGAGGTCGCCGGCCGCGACGTGACGTACGCCGTCGACCCGGAGTCGATCGACCTGCTGTGGTTCATCGACGGCACCGACAGCGGCTGGCGCGTCCGCGACCAGTCCACCTTCGCGGGGCGGGACCACCGCAACCCGCAGCGCAACAGCGACCACGGAGCCCGGTGCGCCACCGTCAACCTGCGCGCCACGGCGAAGACACCCGAGGAGCCCACCATGCACAAGGCCATCCCCCACAAGGCGTTCGACCGCACGACGTACGGCGACGTCCGGCCCAAGCCCGTCGACTGGAAGACGCGCGCGGCGCTCGAGGCGGCCGAGCGCCGACTCGGCTACCGGCTCACCGTCGTCCAGGGCTCGTACAACCCCGGTGGGGTGCGCCAGTCGGGCGGCACCCACGACGGTGGTGGCGTCGTCGACCTGCTCGCCTGGGACTGGCGGCGCAAGGTCCGCGTGCTCCGCTCGATCGGCTTCGCCGCCTGGTACCGCCCGGCGATCTCCGGCCTGTGGGGCGCCCACATCCATGCCGTCCTGATCGACCACGGCAAGCTGTCGGCCTCGGCGGCCGCGCAGGTGGCGTCGTACCGCGCCGGACGCGACGGGCTGAAGGGCAACCGGGCCGACACCTTCTGGCGACCGAGCCCGATCCCCGTCTTCGACTACCCGCCGCCCGTCGAGGAGGCGATCCCCGACGCGGAGCCCACACCGGACAAGAAGCCGGAGGTGCCGGAAGGGCCGACCGGTGCGGCGTACCCGCCCAAGCGCCGGCTCGACGGCGTCGACACCAGCCACTACCAGGGCGGACGGGTCGACCTCAAGGCCGCTCGCGCCGAAGGACTGCAGTGGTGGTACGTCAAGGCGACCGAGGGCACGACGTTCGTGGACCCGACGTACGACCGCCGCGTGCGGCAGGCGCGCAAAGCCGGCGTGCCCGTGGGTGCCTACCACTTCGCTCGGCCCGACCGTGGTGATGCGGCCGACGAGGCGAGGTTCTTCCTCGCGACGGCCGACATCCGCGCCGGCGACATGCTGCCGATGCTCGACCTCGAGTCGAGCGAGGGCCTCAGCCCGTCCGAGCTGACCACTTGGACGGGGACCTGGGTGCGGACCGTCACCCGGCACCTGGCCGGGCTGGGGCTGAGGGGCCGGCCGATCATCTACACGCCATTCAACCTGGAGAAGGGCTTCGGCTGCTTCTGCTGGGTCGCGCGCTACAGCAACGACTTCCGTGCCCCCGTGGTCCCGCGACCCTGGCAGCGCGCGGTGATCTGGCAGCACTCCAACGGCAAGTACGGACCGGTGAAGCACGTGCCGGGGTTCGGGCCGGTGGATGTCAACGCGGTGCACCCGGACGTGCCCCTGGCGGCACTCCGGGTACGCCGCGCCGAGCGGCCGGAGACGCCGCAACCGGGGCCGGTGATCCCGCCCCCAGAGGTCGAGTCGATCCCGGCCGACCCGGACCGGACCGACATGAAGGAGGTCCGGCTAGCCCTCGTCGCCGCGGCGAGGAGCATCGAGGCAGCCGTCGCCCGGCTGCCGGAGAGGTGAACCGACATGACCGGCATCCAGAGCCTGCTGCAGGACCTTCCGGCCCCGCTGCGCAAGGCCCTCTACGTGATCATCACGATCGTCGGCCTCGTGCTGGCGATCCTCGAGAGCTTCGACGTAAGCGACCTCGGCCCGGTCACGATGACCCAGGCACTCCAGGCGTACGCCTACCTGTCGCCCCTCGTCGGCGCGGTCGCGGTCGCCAACGTCAAGAAGCCGGTCATCGAGTCGGCCGGACTCGGTGAGCTGGTGCAGGACTACGACCTGGACATGTCGGGCTTCGAGCCGGTCGGCGACATGGACGACGTGTACGGGCCGGCGGTGACGTAGACATGAGCGTCGACGCAGCGCCGCGTCCGGTCAGGCGGATCTGGGCACAGGCGGTCCAGGCCGACGCGGCGGTGCTCGAGGCGCGGCTGGACGCGATCACGGCCGAGGGCGCCCTGTCGCCGGCCGAGGAGACGGTGGCGCTGGCCGTCGCGGACCGGCTGGCGGCTGCGCGCGCGGCCACGACGAAGAGCTATCCGATGCCCGGCCGACTGAGCAACTGGTGGCGCGGCACGCTGGTCGAGGCGTCGTTCCAGAACCTCCACGCCGCGGAGGCACTGCTCGCGACCATCTATCCGCCCGTGGCCGTCTGGGCGGAGGTCCCGGAGGCCGCGGCCCGAGCGGAGAACACCCTGGGCCGCGACGACCCGCGGTGGGCGTGCGCCTGGGAGATGTACGCCGAGCGCGCGGCGTTGCTCGACCCCGGGCTCGACGCGACCCACCTCACGCGGTGGCGGGAGTGCCTGCGCAAGACCATCGAGGTCGGGTTCAGCGCGGCGGACCTGGAGCACACGCGGCTGCGCAACTTCCGCAACGCCGTCGTCGGGGGCACGGTCGTGCTCAGCATCCTGTTGCTCGCGTTCGTCGGCTTCGTCTACGCCAACCCGTCCGACGTGTCGTTCTGCTTCGCCCCCGACCCCGGCGAGCCGCCGGTGTGCCCGACCAACGGGGACGGGCCGCAGCGCGACGACGTGCTGGTCATCGCACTGCTCGGGATGCTCGGGGGACTGCTGTCGGGGATCGTGTCGATCAAGAACATGCTCGGCACCTCCATCGCGTACGACGTCCCGCAGGCGCTCGCCTGGCTGAAGCTGCCCCTGGGTGCGCTCAGCGCGGTCGGCGGCCTGCTCGTGATCCGTGGGCAGTTCATCCCCGGGCTGAGCAACCTCGACACCTCGGACCAGATCCTGGCGTACGCGTTCGCCTTCGGCGTCGCGCAGCAGCTGCTGGTCGGCATGATCGACAAGCAGGCGCAGGACCTGCTCGGCGCCGCCCCCGGCAAGGCGTCCAGCGTCCCACGCCCGCCCGCGCCACCGCCGCCTCGCCCCGAGCCGTCACCGACCTCATCGGTGCGGAGCTGACCGGCGGCAGCGTGCGGTCGCGGAGGTCGGCGCCGGGACGTCATACGGATGGTGGCCCCTAGCCCACGATTTGGATGACGTCCCGCGGGCGGATCGGTCGGTACGCGCCCTCGTCCGCGCAGCGGGGACCCATCCGGTGAGAGGGTGGACCCGTGCCCCAGATCGAGGTCCGCCCGTACGACGTCGCCGACCGCGACGAGCTGGTCGGCGTCGTCTTCGAGGCGGCCGGTGAGGGCGCTCCGAGCTCGGAGGTGTGGGGCCACCACGCCTCGCTCGCCGAGGTGTACCTGACGCCGTACCTCGATCTCGAGCCGGAGTCGGTCTTCGTCGTCACCGTCGACGGCCGGCCCGCGGGCTACCTGGCGGGCTGCGTCGACGAGTCGTCGTTCCCCAGCGAGGAGGAGCGCACGTCGGCGGCGATCAAGAAGTACCGGCTCTTCCGGCTGCCCGGCCCGCGGCGGTTCTTCCTCCGCGCCGCGCTCGACACCGCGCTCCTCAAGCTGCGCCGGGTCCCGACCGCCGGTGAGCTCACCGACCCGCGCTGGCCGAGCCACCTGCACATCGACCTGATGCCCGAGGCCCGCGGCTCGGGCGCCGCTGCCGGCCTGATGGAGCTGTGGTTCGCGCGGTTGCGCGAGGTGGGCTCGCCGGGCTGCTACCTGCAGACGTCGGCCGAGAACGCCCGCGCCGTCGCGTTCTTCGAGCGCGTCGGCTTCCGGAAGTACGGCGACAACGCGATCGTCCCCGGCATGCGGTACGCCGGCGAGCGGATGCACCAGCAGACGATGGTGTGGGATGCCTAGGCCCGCGCCGCGCTGGTGGTGGCCGACCAGCGTCGCGATCGCCGCGGTGGTCGGCTGTGCGGTCGGCGGGCTGATCGTCATGGCATCCGAGGACCAGGACGACGAGCCGACCGCGTGCATGGCGACCACGGTCGCGCGCGAGGTGCTGCCGTCGGTGGTGACGATCGCGGTCACCGAGCCGACCGGAGCCGGCGGCAACGGCACCGGTGCCCTGGTGCGCGCGGACGGCTACATCCTCACCAACGAGCACGTCATCGACGCAGCCGTCTCCGGGCGCGCCGCGATCACCGTGCGCTACAGCGACGGTCGTACGTCGCCGGCGACCGTCGTGGGTGCCGACTTCACGACCGACCTCGCCGTGATCAAGGCCGAGGATGGCGCCGAGGGCCGACCCCTCCTGCCGACGGGCGACTCCGACGGCGTACGAGTCGGGCAGCCGGTGGTCGCGCTGGGGGCTCCACTCGGGCTCTCCAACACGGTGACTGCCGGCATCGTCAGCGCGCTCGGCCGCTACGTGCCGATCCCCGCCGACACCGGCCGGGTCGCCCACCTGCTCGACGCCCTCCAGACCGACGCCGCGATCAACCCGGGCAACAGCGGCGGCCCGCTCGTCGACTGCGACGGAGCCCAGGTCGGCGTGAACTCGGCGATCTCGACCGTGCCCAACTCCGAGGGCGTGGGTGGTGGAGGAAGTGTCGGGCTCGGGTTCGCGATCCCGATGAGCATCGCGACCCCGATCGCCGACCAGCTGATCGAGCGCGGTCGCGTCGACCACCCGGTGCTCGGTCTGGCGGCCCGCGCGGTGACCGAGGACCCCACCCGGCCGCCCACCGGGTTGGCGGTGACCGCGGTCGTGCCCGGAGGTCCGGCCGAGGACGCCGGTCTCCGGGTGGGCGACGTGATCACCGAGATCGACGGCCAGGCGGCCGACGACACCGAGCAGCTGGTGCTGGTCAGCCTCCGTCACGAAGCCGGCGACACCGTTCCCGTCAGCTACACGCGCGACGGCGAGAGCCGGACCGCCGAGCTCACGCTGGCGGCGCCGCGCTGACCAGGGAGCAGCCGGTGGTCGAGCTTGGCGAGGCCCCGCGGCTAGGCAGGGTGGTGGGTGCGGGGGGTTCGAGGCTCAGCACTTCGAGGCTCGCTTCGCTCGCACCTCAGTACAAGCTCCGCGGCCCTCCCACCTCAATCAGCGGTGCGCGCGCGCCACTCGTCGGCGAGCACGGCGTACGTCATCGCGTCGAGCCAGCCCTTGGTGCGGTGCAGCGAGTCCTGCACGGCGTACTCCTCGCGGCGCATCCCGATCCGCTCCATCAGCCGCCACGACGGCTCGTTGTCGGCGAAGCAGAGCGCCTTGATCCGGCGCAGGCCGAGGTCGTCGAAGCAGATGCGCAGCAGCTCGGCGGCCGCCTCGGTCGCCAGGCCCCGACCGGCGTACGCCGGGTCGATCGCCCAGCCGATCTCGGCCTGCACGCCCTTGGCCTGGTCGGCGACGTCGCTCTGCGCCCATGCGTCGGAGATGTTGAGGTAGAGGTCGCCCACGGCCCGTCCGTCGAGCTCGACCACGAGCGTGCGGGCCATCGAGTCGGGTGGCGACATCTTCTCAGCGAACCGCTCGAGGGTCGAGAAGTCGTGCCCCAGCCACTCGTACATCGACGGGATCCGCCGGTACTGCCACAGCGTCTCCACGTCGTCGGCGACCATCGGGCGGATCGTCAGGCGGGCGGTGCGCACCGGCCAGGCGACGGCGCTGAGGTCCTGAGGCGGTGCTGGATCGGTCGGCGGGTCCTGCGTCATGCGTTCAGTGTCGTGCCTCGAGACCGACGGCGTCGCGCAGTTTTCGCACCGACGCCGTGAGCGACGGGTCGTGCTGCGCCTGCGACTCCATCAGGTCGGAGAGCGCCTCGGCCAGCACGTTCAGCTTCTCCTGCGCGGCCTCCTCGGAGCGCTTGCCGGCGTTCTCCAGCAGCACGAGCAGCAGCAGCGACAGGACACTGGAGACCGTGTGGATGGCGTACTGCCACGACTTCAGGTCCGCCCAGAACGGCACGCTGACGAACCACACGACCACGATGGCCACGCAGACGAAGAAGAACGGCGCCCGGCTGACCCGGTCGTACGTCGCCTCGACGAACCGCTCGAACGGCGTACGTCCATCTTGCTGACCCCGGGACTCCGCCGCATTGCTCCGCCGCTCCATCTCCGCACCCTAGAGCGTGTCCAGGTGCTCGGAGACCTGGTGGGTGGGTAGGCGGACCCCGATATGTCCTCGACAACGGCAGACACCCGGAGAGCGGTCTCGCTCGCTTCGCCCAACGCACGGCGGCCGCGACGGAGAAGTGGTCCCCGACGCCTACGTCGTCGCGACGTCCGCCCCGGTGCCCGGATCATCGAGCGGATCGCCCGGGTGCCGGCGATGGCGGGCGTGCTCGTCCAGTTCCCGTTGTACGCCGCGATGGCGGCCGTGCTGACCCGGGCGACCGGCAACGGGGGATCGACGGCAAGTGGCTGGTCGAGGCGCCGTACGTCATGCAGTCGGCGACCGACGTCCAGATGAACCTCGGCTGGACCGTGCCGATCCACAACGCTGCCGAGGCGCTGCCCAACCTGGTCAACCCGTTCTTCATGCTGCCGCTGCCCGCGGTGCTCGGTCTGCGAGCGCGGGACCTCGTGGGGTTCACGTTCCTGCAGTTCCTCTTCCACCTGCCGGTGGTGCTGCTCCTGCTGTGGCTGCTCGGGATGACCTTCGACTTCGTGGCGCCTGTGCCGCCGTAGGGTCAGCGTGTTCCGGGGTTGCCGCCGACGTCGTGGTGGGTGGGTGGTGGTGCGCGGCGTGTGATGTGGTTTCGCCTTCATCCCTTGATGCAACCGCGCTCCCCTCGACGAGCTCGCCGTGGGAAGTGCGGCCTGACCTTCATCCCTTGATGAAACGGCAGCCACCGTCAGCCGAGCGACGGCTCCCGGATCGGATGCGGCACCACGCCCAATGACATCTGACCGAGCCAGGCCGGCAGCTCACGCCGTACGTCGGAGGGGGCGTCGATCCGGGCGTCGCCGGCGCGGAGCGCGTCCTCCCAGGTGCGGTCGACGCGCCAGAGCCGCACCATCGTCGCCAGCGTCGTGACGACGGTCGCGGTGACGTCGAAGCCCGGGTCGTAGTCGCACACATCGGCGTCGTCGCCGTTGACGCAGAGCCACCACTGCGCCGTGCCGGCAGGCTGGTCGGTGAACTCGAACCGCACCACCGTGCGGCTCCGCGGCCACTGGTCCAGGGGGACCGACCGGCGGATGTCCCATAGCAGCAGGTGCGGGTCGAGGTCGTCCTCGCCGAGCTCGCCGATCCAGCGGATGCCCCAGGCACCGAGGCCCTCGACGACCGGCTTGAGCTCCATCCCGCAGTCCGTCAGGTGATAGCTGGTGCGTCCGTCGACCTCGTCGCGGCGGATGACGCCGGCTCGCTCGAGGGAGCGCAGCCGCTTGGACAGCAGGGCGGGCGACATCTTCGGGTTGCCCCGTCGCAGCTCGTTGAAGCGGGTGCTCCCCGCCATCAGCTCGCGCACCACGAGCAGCGTCCACCGCTCGTCCAGCACCTCCATGGCCTTCGCGACCGGGCAGAACTGACCATACGACGACATCGCACACCTCCCGTGCTCCCACGACCAGTAGACCGCCGACAGCAGGGTGGGCACCAGTACAGATCCTGAACCGATGGTGGTTCAGACCTGGCACTGGAGGGCGAGGGCGGATCGGGCGGAGGCTTTCGTCATGACTACTTCAACGACTCCACGCACTCAGAACCCCACCCCGCTCTGGGCTCTCGGCGACTACCACGCCGTCGCCACGGAGCTCATCGCCCCTCTCGGGCCCCGCGTGGTCGAGGCCACCGGCATCGGACCGGGCCAACACGTCCTCGACGTCGCGGCCGGCACCGGCAACGCCGCACTGCCTGCCGCGCGCACCGGTGCCGACGTCGTCGCCTCCGACATCACCCAGGCCCTGCTCGACATCGGGCAGCGTGCCGCGGACGCCCAGGGTCTGGACCTGGACTGGCGCGCCGACGACGCCCAGGCCCTGCCGTACGACGACGCCGAGTTCGACGCGGCGATCTCCTGTGTGGGGGTGATGTTCGCGCCCCGGCACCAGGACGCCGCCGACGAGCTGGCGCGCGTCGTACGCCCCGGTGGCCGGATCGGCCTGATCAGCTGGACGCCGGAGGGCTTCATCGGCCGGATGTTCGCGACCATGAAGCCCTACGCGCCGGCGCCGCCTCCCGGCGCGCAGCCCCCGCCGCTCTGGGGCGACGAGGCCCACGTGCGCGGGCTGCTCGGCGACGGAGTCACCGACGTCGTCGCCGTGCGGGAGACCGTGTCGATCGACCGGTTCGCCAGCGGAGCGGAGTTCCGCGACTTCTTCAAGGCGACGTACGGCCCCACGATCATGGTCTACCGCTCGATCGCCGACGACCCGTCACGGGTGGCCGAGCTCGACGCTGCTCTGGCCGCGCTCGGCGACTCCGCGCTGGTGGACGGACGGATGGAGTGGGAGTACCTGCTGCTCACCTGCCGCCGCGCCTGACAGAGTCGAGTCGTGTGCCTGAGGACGGTCCATGCACCGGTGTCAGGCACACAACCCGTCACACGGCGACGTACACCTCGTCCACCTCGGTGTCGTGGTCGACGCCGGGCTCCATGCCCCAGAGTCCCACCTCGGCGCCACCGAGGGTGGTGAACGGCTCGAGGTCGGCGGCGAGGACGTCGGGGGTCAGCAGGCGGTCGCTCATGAGTCGAAACCCAGTCCTACGGCGTCGAGGGTCTTCAGGAAGAGGTTGCGTCGGCCCTCGCGGTGGTCGGCGCGGTCCAGCGACCAGCGAGTCGCGTTGATGCCGATCGACGCGAACGGCTCCGGCGGGAACGGCAGCGGCTTGCGCTGCACCATCTCCAGCCGGGTCCGCTCGGTCGCGAGCCCGGACAGCCGGTCCAGCATCACTTCGGCGGCGAAGCGGGTCGCGCCGACACCGAGCCCGGTGAAGCCGGCGGCGTACGCGACCCGGCCGCGCGACGCGAGACCGTGGAACGCCACGAACTGCGTGGAGGTGTCGATCGCGCCAGCCCAACGGTGGCTGAACCCCAGGCCCTCCAGCTGCGGGAACGCCGCGAGGAAGTGCGACGCCAGCGTCGCGAACGTCGCCGGCCGCTCCTCGTACGACCCACGCACGCGACCGCCGGTCGGGTAGATCGCGTCGTACCCGCCCCACAGGATCCGGTTGTCGGCGGTCAGCCGCGAGTAGTGGAACTGGTTGGCCAGGTCGCCGAGGCCCTGGCGGTCGGCCCAGCCGATCGAGGCGAGCTGCGCGTCGGACAGCGGCTCGGTCATCAGCACGTAGTCGTAGACCGGCACGGTCATGAGTCGCGTGCGCCGCAGCAACGACGGGAAGACGTTGGTCGCGAGCGCCACCCGGTCGGCGGTGACCGAGCCAACGGTGGTGCTCACGATGACCGGTCCGCGCGTCGGGGCATCGAGGTCGGTGACCCGCGTGCCCTCGTGGATCTCGACGCCGAGGTCGGTCGCGACGCGCGCCAGCTCGCGGGCCAGGCGCGCCGGATGCACGAGCGCGCAGTCGTCGCGGCTCCACTCGCCGGCCAGGAAGAGCGGGCTGTCGATCTCGCGCCGGACGGCGTCCTGATCGAGGAAGCCCTCGCCAGGAAGTTCAGCAGAGCCTCGGATCCACTCGACCTGGTGCTGCTCGACGGCGACCATGAGGGCGCCGGTGCGCTCGAACTGGCAGTCCAGCCCGAGGTCGCGGACGTCGGCCTCGAAGGCGTCCAGGTTCGAGGAGCCGAGTCGCTCGAGCTCGTCGTACTCGTCGGGCCAGCGGGACCGCCCGTTGTCCTCGCCGTGCGTCAGGCTCGCCTCGCAGAAGCCACCGTTGCGCCCGGACGCCGCCCACCCGATCGTGTTGGCCTCGAGCAGCACCACGCGCGCACCGGGATTGCGGCGCTTGGCGAGGACCGCCGTCCAGAGACCGCAGTAGCCGCCGCCGACGACGGCGAGGTCCGCCGTCGTCGAGCCGGTGAGCGCGTCGTACGTCGTGGCGGGGGCGTCCTCCAGCCAGAAGACGCCGTGCCGCGACGGCGCCAGCGCGGCCTCCACCGCGCCCGGCGCCGGCGCGTTGCGCTCGTACGCCGTCTGCCTAGCCGACATGCACGTCGCCGGCCTTGAGCGCCTCGTCGAGGATCGCGAGACCTTCGCGCGCCTCGTCGTCGCTCATCGTGCACGGCGGCACCACGTGGATGCGGTTGGTGTTGGAGAAGGGCAGCAACCCGGCCGACTTGCAGGCGCCGACGATGTCGCCCAGCCCGGCCGCTGTCATCGGCGCGCGGGACTCGGGGTCGGTGACCAGGTCGAGCGCCCAGAAGGCGCCGAGGCCGCGGACCTCCCCGACGCACGCGTGGCGCTCCGCGATCTCGGCGAGACCGGGACCGAAGATCTCGCGGCCGAGCCGGTCGGCGTTCTCGACGATGCCCTCGTCGCGCATCGTGTGGATCGTCGCGACCGCGGCCGCGCAGGCGAGGGGGTGGCCGGAGTAGGTGAGCCCGCCGGGGTACGGCAGGTGGTCGAACGTCGACGCGATCTCGTCGCTGATGATGACGCCCCCGAGCGGGACGTAGCCGGAGTTCACGCCCTTGGCGAAGGTGATCAGGTCCGGGCGGACGTCGTACCGGTCCAGCGCGAGCCAGCTGCCGGCGCGACCGAAGCCGGCCATCACCTCGTCGAGGATCAGCTTGATGCCGTGCTGGTCGCACAGCGCGCGAACGCCGGCGAGGTAGCCCGGCGGCGGCGCGAAGATGCCCGCGGTGCCGGGGATGGTCTCGAGCAGGATCGCCGCGATCGTCTGCGGGCCCTCGGCCTCGATCGTGCGGCGCAGGTGGGCGAGCGCGCGCTCGCACTCCTCCTCCTCGGTCGTCGCCTGGAACTCCGAGCGGTAGAGGAACGGACCGAAGAAGTGCACGGCGCCGGCGGTCGCGGTGTCGTTGGCGAAGCGGCGCGGGTCGCCCGTCAGGTTGATCGCGGTCTGGGTGCCGCCGTGATAGCTGCGGTAGGTCGTCAGCACCTTGAAGCGCCCGGTCTGCAGCCGCGCCATGCGGACGGCGTGCTCGTTGGCGTCGGCGCCGCCGTTGGTGAAGAAGACCTTCTCGAACCGGTCGGGTGCGATGCCGGCGATCAGCTCCGCGGCCTGCGCCCGCTGCTCGTTGGCCATGGCGGGCGCGATCGTGCACAGTCGGTCGGCCTGCTCCTTGATCGCCGCGACCACCCGCGGGTGCTGGTGGCCGATGTTGGTGAATACCAGCTGGCTCGAGAAGTCGAGGTAGCGGCGGTCCTCGTCGTCCCACACGTAGGACCCGCGGGCGGCCGTGATGACCATCGGGCTGATCTCGGCCTGGGCGGACCAGGAGTGGAAGACGTGCTTGCGGTCCAGCTCGTACGCGGTGCTCATGGTTCGATCCTCTCGGAGGGCGAAGAGTCTCGTCGGTCGGCCGATGAGATTCTCAGTGGTTCTTGGGGAAGGCCAGCTCGAGGCCGCCGACGGTGCCCGGGTCGGGCCATCGGGTCGTCACCACCTTGCCCCGGGTGAAGAAGTGCACACCTTCGGTGCCGTGGGCGTGGGTGTCGCCGAAGAGCGACGCCTTCCAGCCACCGAACGAGTAGTAGGCCATCGGCACCGGGATCGGCACGTTGACGCCGACCATGCCGACCTGCACGTCGGTCTCGAAGGCGCGCGCGGCGCCGCCGTTGCTGGTGAAGATCGCGGTGCCGTTGCCGTACTTGTTGGCGTTCACCAGGTCGAGCGCCTCCTGGTAGGTGCCGGCGCGGACGACGGCGAGCACCGGGCCGAAGATCTCGTCGGTGTAGACGCTCATCGTCGGCGTGACGTGGTCGAAGAGGGTCGGGCCGAGCCAGAAGCCGTCGGCCGCGCCCTCGGCGTCGACCTCACGCCCGTCCACGACCAGGGTCGCGCCCTCGGCTGCGCCGGCGTCGACGTACGACGCCACCTTGTCGCGGTGCACCTTCGTGACCAGCGGGCCCATGTCCGTGTCGAGTGCGCCGTCGCCGATCGTGAGCGTGGCGG
This sequence comes from Nocardioides endophyticus, assembly GCF_039543845.1. NCBI lineage: Bacteria > Bacillati > Actinomycetota > Actinomycetes > Propionibacteriales > Nocardioidaceae > Nocardioides > Nocardioides endophyticus. Next base: position 285,935 of record NZ_BAABKN010000023.1, read on the forward strand.
TGCGCTCGGCGATCTTCTGCACGAGGGTGTCGCCGGTGTCGCCGACGGCGACCACGACGCTGATCGCCATGCAGCGCTCGCCGGCCGAGCCGTAGCCGGCGCTGACGGCGGCGTCGGCGGCCAGGTCGAGATCGGCGTCCGGGAGGACGACCATGTGGTTCTTGGCACCGCCGAGGGCCTGCACCCGCTTGCCGGCACGGCTGGCGCGCTCGTAGACGTACTCGGCGATCGGCGTCGAGCCGACGAAGCTGATCGACGCGACGTCGGGGTGGTCGAGCAGCCCGTCGACGGCGACCTTGTCGCCCTGCAGGACGGTGAAGACGCCGTCGGGCAGACCGGCCTCCTGCCACAGCTCGGCCATCCAGATCGCGGCGGACGGGTCCTTCTCGCTCGGCTTGAGCACGACCGCGTTGCCGGCCGCGATCGCGATCGGGAAGAACCACATCGGCACCATGGCCGGGAAGTTGAACGGGCTGATGATGCCCACCACGCCGAGCGGCTGGCGCAGCGAGTGGACGTCGACGCCGGTGGAGACCTGCGGGGAGTTGCCGCCCTTGAGCAGGTGCGGGATGCCGCACGCGAACTCGACGACCTCCTGGCCGCGGGACACCTCACCGAGGGCATCGGAGAGGACCTTGCCGTGCTCGGCGGTGATGATCGCGGCCAGCTCTGCCTTGCGGGAGTTGAGCAGCTCACGGAAGCGGAAGACCACCTGGGTGCGCGCGCTGACCGAGGTGCGGGCCCAGTCGCTGGCCGCCTTCTTGGCGGAGGCGACCGCGGCCTCGATCTCCTCGGGCCCGGCGAAGGCGACCTGAGCGGTGACGAGCCCGGTCGCGGGGTTGGTGACGTCGCCGGTGCGGTCGCTGCTGCCGGGGTGGGCCTTGCCGTCGATCCAGTGAGAGATGGTGGTCATGTCGCCATCGTGCCCCCGCTCGCCCGCCTCGGGCGAGGGACGGTCTGTCGCCAATCGGCGTCATCGTGGGACAGTACGTCGTATGCCCGTCACCGTGCGAGAAGCACTCGACCTCCCCGTGCTCGCCGCGGGCGACCCGGTCGTGCTCAGCGGGGACGGGGGCGGCGGCGCCGGCCTGGACGCCGACCTCCGCTGGGTGCACGTCTCCGAGGTCCGCGACATCGGCGCGCTGCTGGTCGGCGACGAGCTGGTGCTCACCACCGGCCTCGGCATGGCCGCCTCACCGGAGGCGGCGGCCGACTTCGTCGACCAGCTCGTCACGGTCGGTGCGGCCGGCCTGGTGGTCGAGCTGAGCGCGGCGTACCCGAGCGTCCCCGAGCTGGCGCTGCGCCGGGCCCGCGCGGCCGGCCTGCCGGTGGTGGTGCTCAACCGCAAGGTGCGGTTCGTCGAGGTGACCGAGCAGGTGCACCGCGCGATCGTGGCGGACCAGTACGACGACCTGCGCTTCGCCGGAGAGGTGCACCAGACCTTCACCGAGCTCGGTCTGGCGCGGGCACCGATGGCGCGACTGGTCGAGGCGGCGGCCGACCTGATCGGGCAGTCGATCGTGCTCGAGGACCTCTCGCGCCGGGTGCTGGTCGCGGCTGCCCGGGAGGAGCCGGTCGACCGGCTGCTCGTCGACTGGGAGCGACGGTCGCGGCTCACGCCGTACCTCAAGGAGAGCGGCAGCGGCGGGCCGGAGCGCTGGCTGACCACGCCGGTCGGCATCCAGGGCGGCGCGTGGGGTCGGTTGGTCCAGCCGGGCGGTCGCCGCGGGGGCCGGGCAGTTCAGGTGCTCGAACGCGCGGCCCAGGCCGTCGAGCTCGGCCGGATGATCGAGCGCGACGAGACGTCGGTCCAGCTGCGCGTGCACGGTGGGTTCCTGCTCGACCTGCTCGGCGGACGGCTCGGGAGCGAGGCCGCGGCCGCGGCGAGGCTGCGTGTGCTCGGCGTGCCCGAGTCGGGCTCGTACGTCGGCGCGGCCGCGCGTCTGCGGTCCGAGCCGTCGGTGGACCGGCTCGTGTCCGCGCTCGGCAACGTGCCGGGACTGGTCGGCGTGCTCGACGCGGTCCACGTCGGACTGCTCGTCCCCGTCGGCGTCGACCTGGACGCGGCGGCTCGCGTCCTGATGGGCGTCGAGCCCGACGCCGTGCTGGCAGCGGGACCGCCGGTCACCGGTGTGCTCGCGGCCGCGACCTCGCTGCGGTCCGCGCGGGTGGTCGCCGACGTGGCCGCGTCGATGCCGCCGTACGCCGGCTGCGTGCGGCAGGCCGACATCCGGCTCCCCGGCCTGCTGATGTCGCTGCGCGAGGACGCGCGCCTGCAGGAGTTCGCCGAGGCCGAGCTGGGCCGCCTGCTCGAGCACGAGGCCCGCCACGGAGGCGGGCTGGTCACCCTGCTGCGCCAGTTCCTCGCCGTCGGCGGCAACAAGGCCGAGCTCGCCCGGGTCGCCCACCGCAACCGCACCTCGCTCTATCCGGCCCTGCGGCGGCTCGAGGAGCTGGTCGGTCATCCTCTGGACGACCCCGCCTCCCGGCTCTCCCTCGGGGTCGCGCTGCTGGCGTACGACCAGGGCCGCGAGTTGTAACCGCGTTACAAGGGCGAGCGCACCGTGCGCAGGCTCGTCGCGAACCCGGGCTGAGCGTTCTGTCCGGACCGTGGTGCGACGAACAGCACGGCCACGGCGGCAGCCAGCAGGAGAGGGGCGGACGCCGCCTCGGTCCACGGTGCGGTGTCGTAGGACACGTAGCCGGCGAAGACCGGTCCGAAGAGCAGCGCCGCCGGGATCGGCGTGGCGAACCCGAGCAGGACGGCGACCGGCAGAGCCCGCTTGGGGCGTACGCCGGGAGCAGCGGCGGCGAGCGCCGTCAGGCAGGCCGGCCACGCGAGGCACCAGACCACGAAGACGAGACCGACCCCAGGCATGCTCACGAGCTCGCCGGCCTGGCCCGACCGCAGGGTGTAGACGCCGAGCAGTGCGAGGCTCACCGCGGGGACGACGGCGACCAAGGTCGCGAAGCGCCGCCACCGCACCCCGACGCCTGTGTGCCGGCGAGGCCGGTCGGGCGGCAGCACCGTCGGCAGCAGCGCAGCGGCGACCGCGAGAGCGAGGAGCGCCCCGCCGTACAGTTCGGCCGCCTGCCCGATGGGCATCCAGGGATCGCCCGGGAACTGGAAGTCGTACTCGTGGCTCTGCAGGCGCAGGCAGGCATCCGAGTCGAAGCCGCCTCGCGGGCAGGCCGGCCACCAGCGCTGCCAGGCCGCGGCGTACGTCATCGCGGCCGCACCAGCCAGCGCGACCGCGACCACGATCCGGAGCAGCCAGTTGGCCACAGGTCGATCAAACCACTCCTGCAGCACGACCGCTAGGACACGCAGCACGTCCCACGGTGTCTCGCGCGTCGTCGTGGTCAGGTGCGCGACGTCGTGCACCGGCCACGACGCGCAGAGCGACGGCTCCGCCCATTCGGATGGCGCGAGGTCGTCGAGGAGGTCGGCGAGGGTAGGCGCTCGGCACGTACGGCGGCCTGGGCAGCATCGGGAGTCACGCCGATCCGGCCACCACGGGGGTCGGAACTCATCGCCGACCGGCGACTACTCCGACGCGACCGCCATGGTCGTGCCGAGACCGATCATCATCACGCCGCCGGCGACGCCGAGGGTGTCGAGCCGCTGGGGTCGCCGGGCGAACCAGTCGCGGGCCTTGCTCGCCGCGAGCGCCCACACCGAGTCCGACGCGAGACACATCGCCCCGAACGCCAGGCCGAGCAGGGCCAGCTGCGCGCCGGCATGGCCGGCGGGCTCGTTGACGAACTGCGGCAGGAAGGCCACGAAGAAGACGATCGTCTTCGGGTTCGTGACGCCGACGATGAAGCCGACCCGCAGCGACTTGCGGGCCGACGCACGGGCGATCTCGAGGTGGTCGACGGCGCCGAGCGCGGCCCTGGCGTCGGCGCGGTGCCGGATGGCCTGGATGCCGAGCCACACGACGTACGCCGCTCCGGCGATCTTCAGGGTCATGTAGGCCTGGGCGCTGGCGGCGACCACCGCGCCGAGACCGACGGCGACCAGGAACACCTGGGTGGTGATGCCGAGCGCGTTGCCGACGACCGAGAGCAGGGCGTCGCGGCGGCCGACCGTGAGGGCGCGACCGATCGTGAAGAGCAGGCTCGGGCCCGGCACCTGGATGAAGAGGATGCTGGCCACCACGAAGGCGAGCCACTGGTTCGTCGTCGGCATGCGCCTATTGTGACGGTCGCCCGTCCAAGCCGCACCGGGTTTCACCTTGGGGGAGGATGTCGCCATGGGCGCCGGACATTCGCACGGGTCGCACCGAGCGAGCCACTCCGGCGGTGCTGGCGACCTCGAGGTGCCGCGCGGTCCGCGGCTCGCGCTCCTCGGCTCGCTCGCCGTGGCCGGCATCGCGGCACTGATGGGGCTCCTGCTGCTGTGGCCCGACGGCGCCGAGGTCGACCGCATCGCCGACAGCGCCAACTTCGCGGCTCCCGGCGTGACCTTCCCCACCGGCACCGTGGACAGCATCCACGCCTCATGCCCTCAGGCCGAGGTCGCCTCCGACGGTGACTGCGGCCGGATCGAGATCACCGTCGACGACGGCGCCGGCAAAGGGGACCAGGCCACGGTCCAGGTCTCCCCGCAGGTCCTGGACTCGGGGCTCTCAGCCGGCGACAACGTACGGCTCCAGCGCATCCCCGGCGAGGGTGACGCGGACCCGACGTACACCTACTTCGGCACCGAGCGGGGCGGCCCGCTGCTCGTGCTGCTGCTGGTCTTCGGCGGGCTGGTGCTGGTCGTTGCCCGCTGGCGTGGCCTCTTCGCGCTCGTCGGCCTCGCGTTCAGCGGCGTGGTGATCTGGAAGTTCGTGCTGCCCGCGCTGCTCACCGGGGAGTCGGGCGTCGCCGTCGCCCTCACCGCCTCGGCGCTGATCATGTTCGTCGTCCTCTACACGACGCACGGGTTCTCGCTGCGCACCAGCGCGGCCCTCGCCGGCACCCTGGTCGGCGTCGCAGTGATCGCGGGCATCGGCGTCCTGGCGACCGGCGCGACCCGGCTCACCGGCATCGGTGACGACCAGGCCGGCATCCTGTCCTCGCTCGTCGGCGACTTGAGCTTCCAGGACCTCTTCGCGTGCGCGGCGATCATCGCCGGCCTCGGCGTGCTCAACGACGTCACGATCACCCAGTCGTCCGCGGTGTGGGAGATCCGGGCGGCCTCCCCGGGCATGGGCCGCGCGCAGCTCTTCGCGAGCGGCATGCGGATCGGCCGCGACCACATCGCGTCCACGATCTACACGATCGTCTTCGCCTACGCCGGTACGGCGCTCGCCGTGCTGCTGATCCTGCGCCTCTACGGCCTGCCGTGGGACGTCCTCCTCACGACCGAGGACATCACCCAGGAGATCGTCCGCACACTCGCGAGCAGCATCGGGCTGGTGCTCGCCGTACCCCTCACCACGGGGATCGCGGCGCTCGTCGCGGCGACGTCGCGCACAACGGATCCCTTGCTGGAATAAGCATGGCTTATGCTGACAAGCATGAGCCTCACGGACCGCGAGCGTGAGATCGTCGCGCTGCTCCGGCGTGACCCCCTGATCGGGTCGGCCGCGCTGGCGCGCGAGCTCGGCACCACCCGGGCCGCCGTCAACGTGCACCTGTCCAACCTGGGCAAGAAGGGCGTCATCCTCGGACGTGGCTACGTGCTGAGCGAGCAGCAGTCCGTGGTCGTCGTCGGTGGCGCCAACATGGACGTGAAGGCCCGCAGCCGTCGCAGCATCGTGTCGGCGACCAGCAACCCCGGCACCTCCGCGATGTCGCCCGGGGGCGTCGGACGCAACATCGCCGAGAACCTCGCCCGCCTCGGCACCCGCACGCACCTCGTCGCCGCGATCGGCGCCGACGGGCTCGGCGACCAGGTGCTGGCCGCGACGTCGGGCGCCGGCGTCCACGTGGAGCAGGTACGCCGCTCCGCGCGCGCGACCGGCACCTACACGGCGGTGCTCGACACCGACGGCGAGCTCGTCGTCGCGGTCGCCGACATGGCCGCCACCGACGAGCTGTCGACCGACCACGTCAACGCCGCGCGAGACCTGATCGCCGCCGCCTCGCTGGTCGTGCTCGACGGCAACCTGGCGACGGACACCCTCGCGTTCGCGCTCGACCTCGCCACCGCCGCCGGGGTGCGGGTCGTCCTGGAGCCGGTGAGCGTCCCGAAGGCCGCCGCGCTTGCCCACCTGGTCGCCGCCGACCGCCCCCTGCACGCGATCACGCCCAACCGTGACGAGCTCGCGGCGCTGACCGGCCTGCCGACGCGCACCTCCCGCCAGGTCGAGAAGGCCGCGCGCGCCCTGCACGACCGCGGCGTCGCCCTGGTCTGGGTGCGGCTCGGCTCAGCAGGCTCGCTGCTCAGCTCGGCCGACGGGGCCGTCACGCTCGACGCCGTACCGGCCGAGGTCACCGACGTCACCGGTGCCGGCGACGCGATGCTCGCCGCGTTCTGCCATGCCCTGCTCGACGGGGCCGAGCCGGCCGCCGCCGCGGCGTACGGGCACGTGGCCGCCGCCCTCACCATCGCCAGTCCCCACACCGTCCGCCCCGACCTCACCGACCGCCTCATCAGGAGCACCCACGCATGAGCACCCCGCCGCATCCCGCCCTCCAGATCGCGCCCGAGGTCGCCGAGGCGCTCGCCGCGGGCGGACCGGTCGTCGCGCTGGAGAGCACGATCATCAGCCACGGCATGCCCTACCCGCAGAACGTCGCGATGGCGACCGAGGTCGAGGGCATCGTCCGCGAGCACGGCGTCGTGCCCGCCACGATCGCGATCCTCGACGGGCGCCTCTGCATCGGCCTCTCGCCCGACCAGCTCGAGCTGCTCGCCAGCGACGGCAACGTCACCAAGGTCAGCGTGCGCGACCTACCGTACGTCGTCGCGCGGGGTCAGCACGGCGCCACGACCGTGGCCGCGACCATGCGCCTGGCGGCGATGGCGGGCATCCGGACGTTCGTGACCGGCGGTCTCGGCGGTGTGCACCGCGGCGCTCAGCAGACGTTCGACGTCAGTGCCGACCTGACCGAGCTCGGGCAGACCTCGGTGGCCGTCGTCTCCGCCGGCGTGAAGTCGATCCTCGACATCGGCCTGACCCTCGAGACCCTGGAGACCCTGGGCGTGCCGGTCCTGGCGTTCGGCAGCGACGAGTTCCCGTCGTTCTACTCGCGCTCCAGCGGGCACGCCGCGCCGATGCGCGTCGACACCGCGGCCGAGGTCGCCGCGGTCATGCGCACCAAGTGGGACCTGGGCATCGAGGGCGGCGTCGTCATCGCCAACCCCATCCCCGCGGAGGACGAGATCCCCGCCGACGAGATCGGCGCGATCATCGACCAGGCACTCGGCGACATGGACGCGCTGGGCATCCGCGGCAAGGACGCGACGCCGTACCTCCTCGGCCGGATCATCGAGATCACCGGCGGCGCCTCGCTGACCGCCAACATCGCGCTGGTGCGCCACAACGCGCGGCTGGGCGCGGCGATCGCGGTGGAGTACGCCGGCTGACGGGTGGCTGAATGGCGCCGACTCCTCGGGCACTTCGTGAGCTTCTTGGGCACTGCACAGACCCAGAACGTCCGGGATACCCGGTGGACCGGGTATCCCGGACTTCCCCGACCCGCCGGCCGCCAGCTCTTCGCGCGACACTTCCGCGTAGGTCGCCCGTCGTTCACTCACGCCGCGCACCGTGAAGGTCATGCGCGTCGCCATCGTGACGGAGTCCTTCCTGCCGCAGGTCAACGGTGTCTCCAACACCGTGCGTCACGTCGTCGACGAGCTCGTCGACGCGCACCACGAGGTCCTGGTCGTCGCGCCCGGACCCGGGCCGGCCCACCACGCCGGGGTGCCGGTGGTGCGGGTCCGCTCCGTCGGCATGCCCGGCTACCGGTCGTTCCCGATCGGCCTGCCCGACACCGCCGTACGCCACAGCCTCGACCGGTTCGGTCCCGACCTGGTGCACCTCGCGTCCCCTATCGCGCTCGGCGTGGTCGGGCTGCGTGCCGCGCGCCGGCTCGGGGTGCCGACGGTCGCGGTCTACCAGACCGACATCGCCGGGTTCGCTCGGCAATACGGACTCCGCGCCGACCTGGTGGTCGACCGCTGGGTCGGTCGGTTGCACCGACGCGTGGACCGCACCCTGGTGCCGTCGACCGCCTCCATGGACCAGCTCGCGGCGCTCGGTGTCCGCGACCTGCACCTGTGGCGGCGCGGCATCGCGCTCGACCTGTTCGACCCCTCGCGCCGCAGCCCGACGCTGCACCAGCAGTGGACCGACGGCAGCCGGATGGCGGTCGGGTACGTCGGGCGCCTGGCGCACGAGAAGCAGGTCCACCGGCTCGCGGTCGTCGCGAACCTGCCCGGCGTCCAGCTCGTGGTGGTCGGCGACGGCCCCGCGCGCCAGGAGCTGCAGCGGCACCTGCCGGGTGCCGTGTTCACCGGGATGCTGCGCGACGCCGAACTCGCCGCGGCGTACGCCTCCCTCGATGCCTTCGTGCACACCGGCGACAGCGAGACCTTCTGCCAGACGGTGCAGGAGGCCCAGGCGAGCGGCGTCCCGGTGGTCGCCCCTGCTGCCGGCGGGCCGCTGGACCTGGTGGATCCGGGGCGCACCGGTCTGCTGTTCGACCCGACCGAGCTCGCCACGCTGCGCGACTGCGTCGCGAAGCTGCTCGCCACGCCGGGACTCCGCCGTGGCCTGGCCGACCGCGCCCGGGTCGCTGTGGCCGACCGGACCTGGGCGCGCGTCGTCGGGGAGCTCGCCGATGTCCACTACCGCGCGGTGCTGGACGGCGCCGCGGCCGCCGCGTGAGCCGACGTGCCTGGCGGCGTGCCGGGACGGGGGCAGGTGTCGTGGCGGTCGGTCTGGCGGCGACCGTCGTCGCGGCCGGCGCGACCCTCAAGGCCCAGGCCCGGATCGCCCGCAGGATCATCGGCAAGCCGCTCGGCGAGGAGGCGCTCGCCGCGGACCGCGTCTACAAGAAGAAGTACGGCGACCCGATCGACCTCCTCCTCCTCGGCGACTCGATCGCCGCCGGACTGGGCGCCGACGACCCCGGGAACACACTCGGCGGCGAGCTGGCCCGGCGTCTGACCAAGGAGACGAGGCGCGCCGTACGCCTCCACACGGCGGCCGTCGTCGGCGCCGAGACCTCCGGACTCCCTGACCAGCTGGCCTCGTTGGAGCCGGGCTACCGGGCCGACGTCGCGGTCATCGTGGTCGGCGGCAACGACATCACCCACCGGGTGCGGGTCGTCGACTCGCGTCGCCAGCTCGGCGAGGCGATCGGGGCGCTGCGCGCGGAAGGGGTCGAGGTCGTCGTCGGGACCTGTCCCGACCTCGGCGCCCTGCGCCCGCTGCCCCAGCCGCTGCGCTCGCTGGGCGCGCGGGCGTCGCGGCAGCTCGCGGCGGCCCAGCGCGAGGTCACCACCGAGCTCGGTGGCCGCGCAGTGTCGCTGGCCGAGGTGGTGGGACCGTTCTTCATCACCCAGCCCGACGAGATGTTCGCCCTCGACCGCTTTCACCCGTCCGGCGCCGGCTACCGGCGTACGGCGAAGGCGATGCTGCCCAGCGTCCTCGCCGCCCTCGGCTACGCCGACAGCGTCCCGTTCGGCCATCACCCGCCGGACGCCTCGGTCACCGGCGCCGAGAAAGTTCGGGAACCGATGCAACCGAGATCGCGGCCCGGGCGTAGACCCCTCGCGACCGGATCAGTCGGCTCGATGCTGAGGCACCTCAGAATCCGTTGACATCAGAGTATCTGGCCGCGATATCGGGACTCCTCCCGATATCTGGGCAGCACCTCATCGGGGAGGGTCGACTGCCTGAGCACCCATCCAGCACCCACGAGAAGGCAGTCATGAACCCCCTCACCGTCAACCCCGCGATCGTCCTGGACCACGCCCTGCGGTCCGGCCCCGAGAGCAGGGCGGTCAACGCCCGCCGAACGCGCCGGGCCGACCGGGCCGTGCACGCGGCGCGCTCCGCGCGGGTGGCGTTGCAGCGCGCCGGGCTCTGATGACCCGCTGACGGTCGTCGTTGGACAAATGCGCCGATTTGTCTCACGATGCCGACATGCAGTACCGACCGAGCACGGCCGAGACCTGGGCCAGCCCCTGGCAGATGTACGCCGACCTGCGTGACCACGACCCGGTCCACCACGTCGACCGGCCGGGTGGCCGGGACTACTACGTGCTGTCCCGGCACGCCGACGTGATGGCGGCGGCGATCGACACGGCGACGTACTCCTCGGCGCGGGGGCTCACGGTCGAGTACGACGAGCTCGAGACGATCGGCCTCACCGACAACCCGCCGCTGGTGATGATGGACCCGCCCGACCACACCGCCTTCCGCAAGCTCGTCGCGCGCGGATTCACACCCCGCCAGGTGACGACGCTCGAGCCGGAGGTGCGGGCGTTCGTCGTGGACCGACTCGACCGGCTTCGAGACGCGGGTGAGGGGGGACATCGTCGAGGCGCTCTTCAAGCCGATGCCGAGCATGGTCGTCGCCCACTACCTCGGCGTCCCGGAGGGCGAGCGCGAGCGCTTCGACGACTGGACCGACGCGATCGTCTCGGCCAGCTCCGAGGGCGCCATCGGCGCCGCAACCGATGCGATCGTCGAGATGATGGGCTACTTCTCCGAGCTGATCGAGCGGCGGCGGGCCGAGCCCGGCGACGACACGGTCTCCCACCTCGTCGCCGCTGGCGTCGGGGACGACGACGCCGGGATCCTCTCCATCCTCAGCTACGTCTTCACGGTGGTCACCGGCGGCAACGACACCACGACCGGGATGCTCGGCGGCGCGGTCCAGCTGCTCGAGACCGAACGCGACCAGCGGCGACTGCTGCTCGACGATCCCGCTCTCGTTCCCGACGCGGTCGAGGAGCTCCTGCGGCTGACCTCGCCGGTCCAGGGCCTCGCCCGCACCGTCACCACCGAGGTCGAACTGCACGACAGCGTCATCGCCGCGGGACGCCGCGTCCTCCTGCTGTACGCCGCCGCCAACCGCGACCCGCGTCGTTACGGGCCGGACGCCGATGAGCTCGACGTACGCCGTCGCCCCGGCCAGCTGCTGACCTTCAGTCAGGGCAACCACCACTGCCTCGGTGCCGCGGCCGCGCGGCTGCAGGCCAGAGTGGCGCTGGAGGAGCTGCTCGCGCGCTGCCCCGAGTTCACGGTCGACCTCGACGCGGTGCAGTGGGCTCCGGGCCCGTACGTGCGGCGTCCCACGACGGTCCCCATCCGGATGAAGCCATGAAGATCGACCAGGCCGAGCGCATCCTCGACGCCGCCGCGGAGCTCTTCGCCCGCGACGGCGTCACCGCGGTCGGCATGGGCGAGATCTCCCGTGCGGCCGGCTGCTCGCGGGCCACGCTCTACCGCTACTTCGAGGACCGGCACGCGTTGCACCTCGCCTTCGTGCGCCGGGAGGCCCGCCGCATCGGGGTCCGGGTGGCCGCCGAGACCGCACCGCTGCGCGACCCCGGGGAGCGGCTGGCGGCCGCGGTGCTCGTCGCGGTGCGCCTGGTCCGCGAGGTCCCCGCGCTGCTGGCGTGGTTCGGTGCGGCCGACGCCGGCACCACCGCCGAGCTGGCCCAGTCCGACGAGGTCATCGAGGGCCTCGGGCTACGGGCCGTCGGCGACCCGGACGCCGCCCGGTGGCTGGTGCGGGTCATCGTCTCCCTGCTCATCGTGCCCGGCCGCGACGATGCCGAGGAGCGCGCGATCATCGAGAGGTACGTCGTGCCCGGGGTCCTGCGCGATCGGACATAGGGCAGGCTGCTGCCATGCACTTCGTCGGGGTCGATCTCGCCTGGGGCGACCGCCAGCCCACCGGGCTCGCGGTCCTCGACGAGGACGCTCACCTCCTGCACATCTCCACGGTGCGCACCGACGAGGAGATCCGCGCCGCGCTGACGCCGTACGTCGAGGGTGCGTGCGTGGTCGGGATCGACGCGCCGCTGATCGTCGTCAACCCCACGGGGTCGCGACCCGCCGAGCAGCAGCTGACCCGCGACTTCCGCCGGTTCGAGGCCGGCGCGCACCCCGCCAACACCGGCAAGCCGGAGTTCGCGAACGGCACCCGCGGCGCGCGCATCTGCAAGATGTTCGGCCTCGACATGGACCCGCGCTCGGGCCGCAAGCGGCGCGCGATCGAGGTCTACCCGCACCCCGCGACCGTCGTGCTCTTCGGGCTCGGCAAGACATTGAAGTACAAGGCCAAGCCGGGGCGCAGCCTCGACCTGCTGCGCTCCGAGCTGCTCCTGCTGATGGACCACGTCGAGCGGCTCGTCACCACCGAACGGACCTGGCGCGAGCTGCGCACGCGGGTCGAGACCGCGACGCGCAAGGTCGACCTGCGCCTCGTGGAGGACCAGGTCGACGCGGTCGTCTGCGCCTACGTCGCGCTCTACGCCGAGCGCTGGCCCGAGCGGACCACGACGTACGGCGACTTCGAGCGCGGCTACATCGTCACGCCCACGCTGCCCGACGCGCACGCCACGATCCGGGCGGCCATCGAGGAGTACACCCGGGAGTACCCGACCCGGGTCCAGGATGCTCACGAGTACGTCGCGCTGGTCACCGAGATCCTCGACGAGGCCGGGATCAACTATCTCACCGTCACCGGCCGGGCGAAGTCCGTCGAGTCGTTCGCCGCGAAGGCCGGCCGCACCGCCGACGGGCTTCCGGTCTACGCCGACCCGCTGCGCGACATCACCGACCAGATCGGCATCCGCGTCATCACCTACGTGCGCAGCGACGTGGCTGCCGTCGCCGAGGTGCTCGGCTCGCAGCTGACGGTGCTCGACGACCGCGACCTCGGCCAGGAGACCGCGAGCGAGGGACGGTTCGGCTACGCCAGCCGGCACCTCCAGGTCGCCCGCAACGGCGGCCCGACCGCCCAGGTCCAGGTGCGCACGGTGCTGCAGCACGCGTGGGCGGAGTTCGAGCACGACATCCGCTACAAGGGCACCGTCCCGGAGGAGCACGCCCGCGACTTCGACCGGCGGTTCACCCTCGCGGCCGGGCTGCTGGAGCTCGCCGACCAGGAGTTCACGACCATCCGCGACCGCCTCCGCGGCGGGTCCGTCGCCGAGCCCGAGATCGACGCCGACGGCATCACGCCGCGCGAGCTCGCGGCGTACCTCGCCGGGCAGTACCCCGACGCCGAGTGGTCCCGCACCGACCACTACGCCTGGATCACGAGCCTCCTGCCCGAGCTCGGCATCACCACGCTGGCCGGGCTCGGCGAGGTGCTCGCCGGCGTCGACGCCGACCAGGTCACGGCGCGGATGGACTACCGGTACCCGCCCGGCGCCGTACGCCGCCTCGACGACGCCCTGCTCGCGGCGTTCGGGGACCGGTACGTCGACCTGCCCGGCAACGCGCACCGCGAGGCGCTGCTCGCCACCCGGCTGGAGCGGATGCGGGGCTGATCGGCAGATTCCGCCCTGACGGCGTCGTCGGCAGGCGATGATCTGGTCTGTGACGGATCTCGGGCCCTCGGCCGCCGGGCGGATGCCGCGCTCGGCGTGGGTGCTCGGCTGGCTGTGCCTCGCCGACCAGCTCCTGCAGCTCCAGCTCCGTGGCCTGACCGACTCCGACCCGGTGTGGGTCCTGCTGTCGGTGGTGCTCAGCGCCCTGGTCGTCGGGTGGTTCTCGGCGGGGGTCCTCCAGGCTCGCCGGGTCCGGCTCGTGATCGCGTGGATCCTGCTCTGCCTGTCCGTGCTGCTCCGGGTCTTCGGCACCCTCTCGGAGCCCGGCCCGCGTGCGCTGCTCGACCTGCTGGTGTCGATCGGTCAGGTGGTCGCGCTCGCGGCCCTCTGCGCCACGCCGTACTTCCGCGGGCAGCGCGACCGGACGCAGCCACCGAGCCGGGCCTTCGGCGGAGTCATCGCCATCGCGGTCGTCGTCGGCGTCGTGGGAGGCGTCACGGCACCCGCGGACGGCAGTGGCGCGTCGGTCCAGCTGCGGATCGGGCTCTGACCCTCAGGGTCGGTACGGCGGCGCGACACCCCAGCCCCAGCGGGGGACCGGTGCCTGCTCGACCACCTCGGCACCGGGCTGCGAGTTCTCGAGCGCCAGGCGGGTGCCCCACTCCAGGTAGCCGACGAGCGCCGCGCGGAACTCCGGGTCGGACGGCAGGTCGGCGTCGTCGGCAGCCAGGCTCATCGTCGACGCGAACCGGTGCCGCTGCTCGGCGGTGATCCCGAGGTCGCGGTGGTGCGCCAGCATCCGCTCGTAGCCGCCGAGGTCGTCGGTGTAGGTGGCCGGCCCGCCGAAGACCTCCGACCACCAGGCCGCGACGTGCGCGCGGTGCTCCTCGGTGACACCACCGGGGAAGAAGCCGCTGAGCAGCTCGTCGCGCTCCACCCGGTCGTAGAAGCAGTCGATCAACCGGCGCAGCGCCGGTCCACCGCCGGCCCACTCATAGAGGGTCGGGTCGTCAGTCATGGATCGACGCTACCGTCGGAGCATGACCCCAGCAGACGTCTACATCGACTTCTTCGAGCGGATCCTCGAGAACGGCGTCGCCGCCGTCGACGGTCTCACCGACGAGCAGCTGGCCCACCGGATCGCGCCCGACGCCAACTCGATCGCCTGGCTGATCTGGCACACGGCGCGGGTGCAGGACGCCCAGATCGCGCACTCGGCGGGCACCGAGGAGGTGTGGCTCACCCAGGGTTGGGTCGAGAAGTTCGGCCTCGACATCGATCCCGCCGACCACGGCTACGGCCACACCAGCGAGCAGGTCGGCAAGGTGCGCGCCAGCGCGGAGCTCTTGGCCGACTACCTGCGTGCGTCGCACGAGGCGACCGTCGCCTACCTGCGCACGGTGACCGAGGCCGACCTCGACGAGGTCATCGACCGCAGCTGGACGCCGCCGGTCACTCGGGGGGTCCGGCTCGTCAGCATCGCCGACGACGACGCGCAGCACGTCGGGCAGGCGGCCTACCTGCGGGGACTGCTGGAGGACTAGCCGTTCAGGGCGTGGTGCTCGTGTTCGACGCCGGTACGACGCAGCTCGCCGTCACCGGGGCTCCCTCGCAGCACGGCCGGATGTAGCCGCATCGGTCGCAGCGCGAGTGCGAGGTCTCCCACCGCATCGTCGCGCCGCAGTTGTCGCACTCCATGCCGTCCATGGGCGCGAGTATCCCACCATCAAACGGGTCGTGAGTCCGAGCGCGCGCCGGGGCGCACTCTCAGACTCACGACCCGCTGTGCTCGTCAGGCGGAGGCGCGCTTCGCCTGTGCGAGCAGCTCGGTGAGGCCGGCGGCGTCGACCTCGGGGCCGTACGCCGGCTGGTCGCGGTCGAAGCGCCAGCCCTCGGCGAGCGGGCCGACGTCGACGACGTCGTACCCGATCTCGTCGGTGAGCGCGGTGACCGTCGCCTTCGCGGCGTCGTCGTCACCGGCGATCGGGAGGGCGCGGCGGCCTGCGGTGCCGGCGGGCACGCCCTGGGTGGCGAGGTGCCCGGACTGGATGGCGTTGAAGAGCTTCACGACCTGCGACTCCGGCAGGCGCGCCTGAAGCACCTCGCTGGGAGTGGTGGCCCCGCTGTCGATCTCGGCGACGTGGCCGTCGCGCTCGAAGTAGTAGTTGTTGGTGTCGATGACGACCTTGCCGGCGAGCGGCGCGACCGGCACCTTGTCGACGGCCAGGAACGGGACCGAGACGACGACGATCTCGCCGTCCTCGGCCGCCTCCTCTGCCGTGGCGGCGCGGGCGTGGTCGCCGATCTCGGACACCAGGTCGGCGAGCGTCTCCGGCCCGCGCGAGTTGCTGATGACGACGTCGTACCCCTGCTCCGCGAAGAGCTTGGCCAGGGTGCCGCCGATGTTGCCGCTGCCGATGAAGCCGATGGTGGTCATGAAGGGCGAACGGCGTCGCGCTCGACGTTGTTCCTGGATGTCGGCAGCGTCACCAGGGACTTGGTTCGAAGTCCTTCAGGAAGTGCCCGTACAGGTCCTCGCCGGCCTCGCCACGCACGATCGGGTCGTAGACGCGGGCGGCGCCGTCGACCAGGTCGAGCGGTGCGTGCCAGCCCTCGGCGGCGATCCGCAGCTTCTCCTGGTGCGGGCGCTCGTCGGTGATCCAGCCGGTGTCGACGGCGTTCATCAGGATCTGGTCGGACTCGAACATCTCGCCCGCACTGGTGCGGGTCAGCATGTTGAGCGACGCCTTGGCCATGTTGGTGTGCGGGTGCCCGGGACCCTTGTAGGACCGGGAGAACTGGCCCTCCATGGCCGACACGTTGACGACGTACGTACGCCGGGCCTGCGACGCCCTCAGCGATGCGCGCAGCCGCGAGATCAGCAGGAACGGCGCGGTCGCGTTGCAGAGCTGGACCTCGAGCAGCTCGAGCGGGTCGACCTCGTCGACCGTCTGGGTCCAGGAGTTCGTGGTCTGCAGGTCGGGCAGCAGCCCGCCGGCGTCGACAGCGGTCCCGGCCAGGTGGGCCTCGAGACTGGCACTGCCCGCCTTGAGCGCGAGCGCGGTGATCGAGGCCGGCGTGTGCGCGGGCGTCTCGTGGTGCGCGACCGCGTGCTGCTTCAGCGTGCCGGCGAGCGCGGCCGGATGGGCCTCGCTGATCCGGTCGAAGCTGACGATCTCCGGCAGCGTGATGCCGGTCGGCAGCGGCGCGCGCTCGGCGTCCACGAGGGGCGCGTAGGAGCCCGGCGTACGGCGCACCGTCTGGCACGCGTTGTTGATCAGGATGTCGAGCGGGCCGGCCGCGGCGACCTCGTCGGCGAGCGCGATCACCTGGGTGGGGTCGCGCAGGTCGATGCCGACGATCTTGAGCCGGTCGATCCACTCGGCGCTGTCCTCGAGCTCCGAGAAGCGGCGTACGGCGTCGTGCGGGAAGCGCGTGGTGATCGTGGTGTGCGCTCCGTCGCGGAGCAGCCGGAGCGCGATGTACATGCCGATCTTGGCGCGGCCGCCGGTGAGCAGCGCACGGCGCCCGGTGAGGTCGGTGCCCTGGCCGCGCTTGGCGTGCGACATGGCCGCGCAGCTCGGGCAGAGGTAGTGGTAGAACGCGTCGACCAGCGTGTAGTCGTTCTTGCAGATGTAGCAGCCGCGGGGGTTGAGCAGCTCGCCCGCGAAGGCGCCCGGCGCCGTCGAGACCAGCGGGATCCCGAGGGTCTCGTCGTCGATGCGCATCGGTGACCCGGTCGCGGTGGCCTCGGTGATCGCGCGGTCGTGGGCCAGCTCGGCCTGGCGCTTGCGGGTACGTCGCTCGGCCTTGAGCGCCTTGTACATGTGCGAGGCCGCGCGCTTCACCGTCACGAGGTCCGGGTCGTCCTGGTCGAGGTGGTGCAGCTGGCCGAGCACGCGCACGGTCGTGGCCAGGTCGTCGGGGTCGATCACCCGGAGATGGTAGGTGTTCGGGTGATCCGGTAACGAATGAACGACGGCACCAGGATCGCCGCGACGACCGTCCCGATCACCACGAGCACACCGCCGCCGGCCGCTGCTGCCGCCGTGCCCACCACCGCGGCGCTGGCGCCGTGCACCACGTCCGCGATCCGGGGACCACCGGCCACGACCACGACGAAGATCCCCTGGAGCCGCCCGCGCACCGAGTCGTCGGCGGCGCTCTGGAGCATGCTCGTGCGGAACGCTGCAGAGGCCATGTCGGCCGCACCGCCGATGACCAGCATCAGCAGGGCGATCACGAGCATCGTCGTCGGCCAGTGGCCGGCGAGCCCGACCGCCAGACCGAAGCCCACCATCGCGGCGCCCCAGATCAGGATGCAGACGATGACGGCCCGGCCCTGCAGCTCCACCCGCGACACCCAGCCGGAGAAGACGCCGCCGATCACCGCACCGACCGGGATCGCCGCGAAGAGCAGCGCGAAGACCAGGCCGCCCTCGTCGGGCCCGCTGAAGGACAGGTGGGCGATCTCGGGGAAGAGCGCGCGCGGCATGCCGAAGACCATCGCGATCAGGTCCACGACGAAGGACATCATCAGGACCGGGTGCCCGCGCAGGTAGGTGAAGCCCTCGATCACCGAGCGCAGCCCGGGCGTCCCCTTGGCGGCGTCCTCGACCGGCAGCTTCGGCAGGCGTACGACGGCGCTCAGCGTCGCGAAGAGCGTGAAGGTGTCGATCAGGTAGAGCCACTCGAAGCCGATCACCGGGATCAGCACGCCCGCCACCAGCGGGCCACCGATCGCACCGGCCTGGAAGATCGTCATGTTGAGCGAGTTCGCCGCCGGCAGCAGCTCGGCGGGCAGCAGCTTGGGCAGGATCGCGCTGCGGGTGGGCTGGTTGACCGCGAAGAACGCCTGCTGCACCGAGAAGAGACAGAGCAGCAGCCAGACGTTGGTGTTGCCGGCGGCCGCCTGCAGGTAGAACAGCCCGCTCGTGACGATCAGGCCGGTGGTCGTGATCACCAGCATCGTGCGCCGGTCGAAGACGTCGGCGAGCGCACCGCCCCAGAGCCCGAAGACCACCAGCGGGACCAGGCCGAAGAGTCCAGTGAGCCCGACGTACGCCGAGGAGCCGGTGTCGGCGTAGATCTGGGCGGGGACCGCGACGACCGTCAGCTGGGCGCCGACGACCGTGATGATGTTGGCGATCCAGAGCCGGCGGAAGTGCTCGTCGCGCAGGGGTCGGGTGTCGGCCACCAGGCCACGGAGCGTGCGCACGATCCCCGAACCTAACCCCGATGCCCGACGTTCCCCGCAGGGGTAGCGTCGGTCCATGACGAAGGCCACGGTCGAGTCGGTGTGGGACTACCCGCGGCCGCCGCGGGTCGAGCCCAGCAGCGAGCTGGTCGAGGTCGAGCTCGGCGGCCAGGTGGTCGCCAGCACGAACGCCTCCTGGCGAGTCCTCGAGACGAGTCACCCGCCCACCTACTACCTGCCTCGGACCGCCTTCGTCGCCGGCACGCTGCGCCCGGCCACCGGCCGCACGTGGTGCGAGTGGAAGGGGCAGGCGTCGTACGTCGACCTCGTGGTCAAGGGAAGCGCCGGTGACGTCGTCGCGTCCCGCGCCGGCTGGTACTACGAGCTGCCCTCACCCGGCTTCGAGGTGATCGCCGGGGCGGTCGCGGTCATGCCCGCACTGGTCGACCGGTGCACGGTCGACGGCGAGGTGGTCGTGCCGCAGCCCGGCGGGTTCTACGGCGGCTGGATCACCGCCCGCATCGTCGGCCCGTTCAAGGGTGGTCCCGGCACGGCCGGCTGGTGACCGATGAGATCCCGGAGCGACGGCGGTCGAAACGGCACGACGTCGTGGACGGGCTCGGCGCGGGCCGTCGACCCAGCGCGGCTCTCCTACTCCCACCGGCGCCGGATCGCGGAGAGCATCACCGGCGCCACGAAGCCCGAGACCCGCGGCCGACGTAGAGCCTAGCTTTCGGGTTTCGAGACAGGACGTCTTCCTTCCTCAACCACCGATGCCGGCGGTCCGGTCGAGGTGCTGCAGCAGCTCGTGCGCGGCAAGCTCGACCTTCTTGTGCCGCCACTCAGCAGCCCGGTAGACGCATGCGATCAGCCCTGATCGGTGCACCCGGCGCAGGTCACCGCAGACGAACGCGTAGCGCGCCTTCGTCTCGTCGTTCGCCCCCTCGGTCAGGCCGAGGTGCCAGGCGGCGTACTCCGCCCAGGAGTGCCGCTCGAGGTAGGCGTTCTGCGCGTCGGCGCTCGGCTGGACCTCGCCCCAGTCGCTGTCCAGGACGTACTGCAACTTGTCGATGAGCGCGCGCACGTGGGCGACGGCGTCGGGGTTGACCGCGTACGTCGCCATCGTGCTACCGGTTCAGCAGTCCGTCGGCGAGGGCATTGCTCCACTGCCCGGAGGGTGGGCCGCCGTGGCAGTCGCGGTTCGGGTCGTAGTCACCATCGGACTCACCGGGATGCTTCACCCAGAGGGTGCCGTCGAAGGCGCCCTTGAAGGCCAGACGCGGCTTGGCACCCACTCGCGCCCAAGGCGGATTGCAGACGTCGTTGCCGTCCGACGAAGGCACCGCGCCGCTTCGGGAGGTGTCGACGACATATCTGGCCCCCTTGACGCCGAGCCCGCGCAGATCCCTCAGGAGGGTGGAGGCGTAGGTCTTCTCGTCGGCGAGGGGGCGGAAGTTCGACACGTTCGTGCTGAAGCCGCGAGCGAACTGGATGCCGGCCCGCTTCAAGAGGGCCGCGCGCCCGTCGTACGGCGTCCAGTTCGAGTGGCCGGCGTCGAGATACACCCAGGTGCCGGTCCTGCTGAGCACCTTCGCGGCGTAGCGGATCAGGCCGAGCCTGCCGGATGCGTTCTGGCAGCCCGCGTTCCCGTAGAACGGGATGGCGTCAGGTTCGAGGACGAGGAGACTCTTGGACCCACGCAGCCCGTTCGCGACCGCCCGAACCCACGACTTGTAGGCCGCGGCGCCCGGGAGTCCGCCCTGCGAGGCACCACCGCAGTCTCGGTCGGGGATTGAGTAGACCACCAGCATCGGCGTCTTCTTTGCCCGCTTCGCGCGGGCCGTGTAGTTCTTCACGACACCGGTCACCTGACCGCGCGAGTAGTAATCGCTGCTGAGCCAAAGCGCCTGCGGGCGCTTCCCGATCTCCGCTCGGTAGGTCCCACCCTGCTGGTATGCCGGCATCAACGGGTCGACGAAGAGCCCCTGCGTCCGGCGCGGATCCTTGGCCGGCTTGGCCTCGACCGGAGCGGTGAGTCCCAGCATCGTGAGGCCGAGGACCGCGAGCAGCGCGACGGCGCGCGGCAGCCGGGACCGAGGGAGCATTGCCTCAGGGTACGGGCTGGTCGTCCTCGCGAGGGCCGAAGATGCAGAGGTCGTCGAGCTGGTCGGGTCAGAGGGGAAGCCCCCACGCCTGCATCTGGGTCCGCGACCGGCGCGAGAAGCCCCAGACGTTCGCCCGGTCGTGCCCGGAGTCAGACATGCCTCCGCCGTAGGCATCTCGACGATTTTCGGGAAGGCTGTCGTACCCGCCTGATCGCGTTCGTGGAGAGGGTGAGGGCCGCCCGGCCCCGCCCCCGAAAAGGAGAGTCCCATGTCGCAGTACCTGCTCGCCGTCAACGGATCCGCGGCTGATGTCGAGGCCCAGGCCCAGATGACCATGGAGGAGATCCAACCGATCTTCGAGGCCGTGAACGTGTTCAACGAGAAGCTCAAGGCCGAGGGTGCGTGGGTCTTTGCCGGTGGTCTGCAGCCGATCGAGAGCACCACCACCGTCGACAACACGGGTGCGGAGACGGTCATCACCGACGGTCCGTTCGTCGAGTCCAAGGAGTGGATCGGCGGGTTCTGGGTCATCGAGGCGCCCGACCTCGACGCCGCACTCAAGTGGGCGGCCGAGGGATCGAAGGCGTGCGCCGGCCGGGTCGAGGTGCGTCCCTTCCAGGACGAGCCCGAGGCATGAGCGATGCCGGCGCGGCCGTCGACCGCATCTACCGCGAGGAGTACGGCCGCGTCGTCGCCTCCCTGGTCCGCCGCTTCGGTGACCTCGATCTCGCCGAGGACGCGGCGGCCGAGGCGCTGCTCGTCGCGTTGGAGCGATGGCCCGTCGACGGCGTACCCCCCAACCCCGGCGGCTGGCTCACGACGACCGCAGGCAACCGCGCCATCGACCGGATCCGCCGGGAGTCGCACCGCGACGCGAAGCACCAGGCGGCGTTGAAGATGTACGACGACACCCCGCACGAGCCGACCGGCCTGGTGGAGGACGACCGGCTCCGGCTGATCTTCACCTGCTGTCACCCGGCGCTGGCGCCCGAGGCCCGGGTGGCGCTGACGCTGCGGCTGCTGGGAGGGCTGACGGTGGCCGAGATCGCCCAGGCGTTCCTGGTCCCCGAGACCACGATGGCGCAGCGGATCACCCGCGCGAAGCGCAAGATCAAGGACGCGCACATCCCCTTCCGGGTGCCGGCGGCCGACGACCTCCCGACCCGGCTCGCGGCCGTGCTCGCCGTCGTCTACCTGGTCTTCAACGAGGGCTACCTGTCGTCGTCGGCGGACGCCGACCCGATGCGCGAGGACCTCACGGCGGAGGCGATCCGGCTGAGCCGGATCCTGCGGGCGCTGCTGCCCGAGGAGCCGGAGGTCGCCGGCCTGCTGGCGTTGATGCTGCTCACCGAGGCCCGGCGTACGGTCCGGGTCGCGGGCGGCGAGCTGGTGCCCCTGCACGAGCAGGACCGCGGCGGGTGGGACCGAGCCCTGATCGCCGAGGGGCACGACCTGGTGCGGGAGTGCTTGGCGCGTGCTCTGCGGACAGGGCAGGGGCCGGGGCAGTACCAGCTGCTCGCCGCGATCAACGCCGTCCACACCGACGCCCCGGAGGCGTCGGCCACCGACTGGTCGCAGATCGCCGCGCTCTACGCCCAGCTGTACGCCGTCGCGCCCACCCCGATCGTCGCGTTGAACCGCGCGGTCGCGACCGCCGAGCTGGACGGGCCCGAGGTCGCGCTCGCGGAGGTCGACCGGCTCCCAGGGATCCAGCCCAGCCTGACGACCTACCACGCCTGGCACGCCACTCGCGCCGACCTGCTGCGCCGGCTCGGCCGCAGCGCCGAGGCGCGGGCGGCGTACGACGCGGCGATCGCGGCGACCGAGAACTCGGCCGAGCGCGCCTACCTCTCCCGGCGGCGTGGCAGTCTGGCGCCATGACGCTCGCTCCCCTCGTGCTGCCCTCGTCCGACGACGCCCGGGCGTGGGTGGAGACCCACGCCCGCGAAGGGATCGCGGTCGCCCGCGACCTGGTCGACCAGCTGCGGAGCGCGCCGCCGGAGACGACGATCGAGCTGCTGCGGCAGTGGGACGAGATCTCGCGGCAGCTCGGCGGCGTCGCCGCGGTGGCGTCGTTGCTGGCCAACGTCCACCCCGCCGAAAAGGTGCGCACGTCCTGCGAGGAGAGCGAGGTCGAGGCCGACCGGTTCGTGACCGAGCTGCGCCAGGACCGGGCGCTCTTCGAGATCTTCGCCGCGGCCGACGCGACCGGGCTCGACGCGGCAGCGGCCCGGCTGCTCGACAAGACCCTCGACGACTTCCGGCGAGCGGGCGTCGACCTCGACGGCGCGACCCGTCATCGGCTGACCGAGATCAACGAGCGACTGACGGCGATCGGCCAGCAGTTCGGCCGCACGATCCGAGACGACGTCCGCACCGTCCGGGTCGCGCCCGAGCGCCTCGCCGGCCTACCCCAGGACTGGCTCGACTCGCACCCCGCCGAGGACGACGGGCTCGTCACCGTCACCACCGACTACCCGGACTCGCTGCCGGCGCGGATGTTCGTGCACGACGCCGACGTACGCCGTGAGGTCACCGTGGCCTTCCTGCAGCGCGGGTGGCCGGTCAACGAGGGCCGGCTGGACGAGCTCTTCGCGCTGCGCCAGGAGCTGGCGACTCTGGTCGGCTACGCCGACTGGGCGTCGTACGACGCCGACGTGAAGATGATCAAGAAGGGCTCGGCGATCCCGGAGTTCATCGACCGGATCGCCGACGCCGCCGACGGGCCCATGCGCCGCGACCTCGAGCTGCTGCTCGAACGCTACCGCCGCGACGTCCCCGGTGCGACCGCGATCGACACCGCGGACTCGCTCTACTACGAGGAGCTGGTGCGTCAGGAGCGGCACGACGTCGACGCCCAGCGGGTGCGCACCTACTTCGACTTCGCGAAGGTCCAGCAGGGACTGCTCGACGTGACCGGGCGACTCTTCGGCCTCTCCTACGAACCCGTCGCCGACGCGCAGGTGTGGCACGACGAGGTGACGGCGTACGACGTGCTCCGTGACGGCGCGCGGATAGGCCGGATCTACCTCGACCTGCACCCGCGCGAGGGGAAGTACAAGCACGCCGCGCAGTTCACCCTCGCCGACGGCCTCGCCGGGCGGCAGCTGGCGGAGGGCGTGCTGGTCTGCAACTTCTCCCGCGGCCTGATGGAGCACGACCACGTCGTCACGCTCTTCCACGAGTTCGGCCACCTGCTCCACCACGTGCTCGCGGGCTCGGGGGAGTGGACCCGGTTCGCCGGCGTCGCCACCGAGTGGGACTTCGTCGAGGCGCCGAGCCAGATGCTCGAGGAGTGGGCCTGGGACGCCGACGTGCTGCAGACCTTTGCGACCGACGCGTCCGGCGAGCCGATCCCGGCCGATCTGGTCGCACGGATGCGCGCCGCCGACGACTTCGGCAAGGGCTACCAGGCGCGGACGCAGATGTTCTACGCCGCGATGTCCTACTGGTTCCACACCGACCGGCCGGGCGACCTCACCGCCGCGATGCGGGAGCTGCAGGCGCGCTACTCGCCGTTCGCCTACATCGACGGCACCCACATGTTCGCCAGCTTCGGCCACCTCAGCGGCTACTCGTCGGCGTACTACACCTACATGTGGTCGCTGGTGATCGCGAAGGACCTCTTCTCCGCCTTCGACCCCGACGACCTCTTCGCCCCCGAGGTCGCCGGGCGCTACCGCGACCGCGTGCTCACCCCCGGCGGCACCCGCGACGCCGCCGACCTGGTCGCCGACTTCCTCGGCCGGCCGTACACCTTCGACGCGTACGCCGCTTGGCTGGCTCGGTAGGTCGCCCGGGGCGGGGTTTCCCCGGCTGCCCGGGGAAACCCGCTGACACGCCGTGCCACCAACGGCGTGTCTGGCGGTTTCCCCGGTCGACCGGGGATTCCGCCTTGTGTCGACACCTCTATCGGCGTACGCTCACGATATATCGCGACAGGTTGACGACAGTTCCAGAACTGTCGCCCCGCGATACCCAATCCATCAGACACAGGAGAAGGAGTTCCGACATGGGACGCCCAGGATTCAATCGACAGTGGGCGCAGTACGGCGACCAGGAGCGCCGTCAGCACGGAGGCCGCCGTGGCGGCGGGCCGTGGGGCGGAGGCCCGTGGGCCGGGCCGGGTGGCTTCGGTCGCCCGGGACACCCTGGTCCGCCGCCGTGGGTGGCCGGCCTCTTCGGCCTCGCCCAGGGCGACCGGCAGCGCGGGCCGCGGGTCCGTCGCGGTGACGTGCGGGCCGCGATCCTCGACGTGGTGCGCACCGCCCACGAGACCGACGAACCGGTCAACGGCTACCAGGTCATCCAGCAGATCACGGAGCGCAGCAACGGCGGCTGGCGCCCGAGCCCCGGCTCGGTCTACCCGACCATCTCCCAGCTCGAGGACGAAGGGCTCGTCGAGACCGACGACACCCGCGGTCGCCGTAGCCTGCGCCTGACCGCCACCGGCGAGACGTACGTCGCCGAGCACGCCGACGAGCTTGCCGCCGTGTGGGTGCCGTTCCAGGAGGAGCGCACCGCCGAGGGCGACGCGTTCGCCGACATCAAGCCGGAGATCGGCCAGGTGATGGGTGCTGTCTGGCAGGTCATGACGACCGGCAGCGACCAGCAGCGAGCGGCCGCGGCCGAGATCCTCGCGGACACCCGGCGTCGGCTCTACGGCCTCCTCGCCGAGGGTGACGACATCGCCCCGGACGCGACCGATGAGTGACGAGCAGCTCCGGATCGGCGACGCCGAGCGCGAGCACGCGACGGCGGCCCTGGCCGAGCACTTCGCCCAGGGCCGCATCACCGCGGAGGAGCACGCCGAGCGGCTGGACCAGATCTGGGCCGCCCGCACCCGCGCTGACCTCCAGCCGGTCTTCCGGGACCTGCCCGACCCCGCGCGCCGTACGACGCCGGACACCCGCACCCGCGGATACCAGGCGAGGCACGGCGGTCCGCCGCGCCTCTTCTTCGCCGTCCTCGCGGTCCTGGTCGTGCTCACCGTGCTGACCCACCTGCCCTTCGTGCTGGCCGGCGTCCTGGTCGCGATCTTCGTCGTCTCCCGGCGCCGGCACCGCTTCGCAACGATGCGCGGGATGCAGCACTGGCCCAGGTGACGGTTGTGTTCGGACCGGCTCGAGTGGGTACGAGTTCTTGTTGGTGACATGCGTCACCACCGCTCGCCCAACTCGGAGGTGTTCATGTCCGACGTGCCCGCAAGTCCCGGCCCGTCATTGTCGCGCCGCTGGTTGCCGATCTACGCGCTGCTGGCCCCGGCGGTCATCTTGCCGCTCTGGGTCGCGCTGTACGACCGCAAGGACCCGACGCTGTTCGGGTTCCCGTTCTTCTTCTGGTTCCAGTTCGCGCTGATCCTCCTGGCGGTCGCGCTCACCCTCCCGGCGTACTTCCTGGCCATCCACGCTGACCGTCGCGACCGGGTGCGCCACGGCCTTCCCGCTGTGCCCGACGGCACCGGCACCGACCGCAAGGCCGGTGACGAGCGATGATCGACGACGTCAACGGCGTGGTCTTCGCCGTCTTCATCTTCCTGTTTCTGCTCGTCACGGTGCTCGGCTTCGCGGCCGCGCGCTGGCGCCGCGCGAAGTCGCTCGACAGCCTCGACGAGTGGGGCCTGGGTGGTCGCGGCTTCGGCACCTTCATCGCCTGGTTCCTCATCGGCGGCGACATCTACACGGCGTACACGTTCATCGCGGTACCCGCGACGCTGTACGCCGGCAGCGCGGTCGGCTTCTTCGCGGTGCCGTACACGATCGTGGTCTACCCGCTGATCTTCCTCTTCCTGCCGCGTCTGTGGTCGGTGAGTCACCGCCACGGCTACGTCACACCGGCGGACTTCGTCGAGGGCCGCTACGACAGCCGGCCGCTCGCGCTCGCGGTGGCCGTCACCGGCATCCTCGCGACGATGCCCTACATCGCGCTGCAGCTGGTCGGCATGCAGGTCGTGCTCGAGGTGATGGGTATTGGCGCGGACAGTGACAACTGGTTCGTCAAGGACATCCCGCTCTTCATCGCGTTCATCGTCCTCGCGGCCTACACCTACTCGAGCGGGCTCCGGGCCCCGGCGCTGATCGCGTTCGTCAAGGACACGCTGATCTACATCGTCATCATCGTCGCCGTGCTCTACCTGCCCTCGCAGCTCGGCGGCTGGGACAGCATCTTCGCGTCGGCCAACGACAGCTTCGCGTCGTTCAACAAGGAGAACGCCGACGCGATCGCAGCCGGTGACGCGGCGCCCAAGGCGATGATCCCGCCGGCCGCCGCGCAGTGGGCCTACGCCTCCCTGGCGCTGGGCTCCGCGCTCGCGCTCTTCATGTACCCACACTCGGTGACCGGCGTGCTCTCGACCAGGAGCCGCTCCGTCATCCGGCGCAACGCCGCGCTGCTGCCGGCGTACTCCTTCCTCCTGGGCCTGCTCGCGCTGCTCGGCTTCGTCGCGATCGCAGCCGGGGTGAAGGTAGCGAACCCGCAGCAGTCGGTGCCGCAGCTCTTCGAGAACGAGTTCTCGCCGTGGTTCGCGGGCGTCGCGTTCGCTGCGATCGTCATCGGCGCGCTGGTGCCGGCGGCGATCATGTCGATCGCGGCCGCGAACCTGTGGACCCGCAACATCTACAAGGCCTTCATCAACCGCAACGCGACGCACCAGCAGGAGGCAACCCAGGCGAAGCTCGTCTCGCTGGTGGTGAAGTTCGGTGCGCTGGTCTTCGTGCTCGCGCTGTCGAAGGACTTCGCGATCAACCTGCAGCTGCTCGGCGGCGTCTGGATCCTGCAGACCATGCCCGCGATCGTGATCGGCCTCTACACGCGGTGGATGCACCGGTGGGCGCTGATGGCCGGCTGGGCCGTCGGGATGGCGTGGGGCACCTGGCTCGCGTACGGCGTGAAGTCGCCCGTGCAGGATCACTTCGGCGGCCCGCTGGTGAACTTCCCGGGCACGGAGACCAAGGTCTACATCGCGCTGATCGCGTTCCTCCTCAACCTGCTGGTCGCGATCGTCCTGACCTTCGTCTTCCGCACGATGAAGGTGGACGAGGGGGTCGACCGCACCCGGCCGCAGGACTACCACGCCGATGCCGGCGACCCGGGCGTGGTGGAGGAGGTCGATCCGGAAGCGCCAGCGCACGCCTAGGCGGCTACCCACGGACGAAATGGTTGTCGGGTGAGCGTTCTGACAGCCATTTCGTCCGTGGCTATCCGGTCGAGCTCACCGACGACGCAGGTCGATCGGCTGACCGTCCTTGGGGAACGGCAGCGAGTGGTTGTTGAGCGGGGCGACGTACGACGGGTCGACGTGCCACTCGAAGTCGAGCAGGAAGCGTTGCATGAAGGCCTTGACCTCGGCGCCGGCGAAGAACATCCCGAGGCACTTGTGGACGCCGCCGCCGAAGGGCTCCCAGGCGTAGCGGTGCGAGCGGTCCTCGCGCCGCTCGGCGTTGAAGCGCTCCGGATCGAACGACTCGGGCGAGGTCCACAGCTCGGGCATCAGGTGGCTGTACTGGAGGCCGACGGTGCAGTACGTCCCCGCCGGGATCCGGGTGTCGAGCACGACGGTGTCCTTGACGGTCTTGCGCAGCACCACCGGCACAGGTGGGCGCATCCGCAGGCACTCCTTCATCACCAGGTCGATCGACTCCAGGCCGTCGAGGTCGGCCAGCGACGGGGTGTTGCCGACCCGCTCGGCGAGGGCGAGCGCCTCGGCTCTGCAGCGGCCCTGCCACTCCGGGTGCTGGCCGAGCTTCTCGAGCATGACCGACAGCGTGTACGTCGAGGTGTCGTGCGCCGCCATCATCAGGAAGATCATGTGGTTGACGACGTCGTCGTCGCTGAACCGCTCGCCGGTGTCGGACTCGATGTGGCAGAGCACCGAGAGCAGGTCGTCGGAGGCGTTCGCGCGCCGCGCCGGCAGGTAGCCGCGGACGAACTCCTCGAGCACCCGACGGCCCTTCATGCCCCGGTGCCACCGGGTGAACGGCACGTCGTGCCGCACGATCGAGGCGGCGGCCTGCACGCACGCGATGAAGGCCTGGTTGACGCGGTCCATCTCCTCGGACGACGTGTGCTCCGCGCCGCCCATGAACGTCTCGGTCGCGATCCCGAGCGTGAGGTCCTTGAGCGCCCAGTAGGCCTGGAAGCCGTCGCCGTCCTGCCAGTGCGACAGCCCAGCAGAGACGGCGGAGTGCATCGGTGCGACGTACCCCTCGAGCCGGTCGCGGGTGAACGCCTGCTGCATGATCCGCCGGTGCAGGTGGTGCTCCTCGAAGTCCAGGAACATCAGCCCGCGGCCGAAGAACGGGCCGACCAGGAAGGTCCAGGCCGGCCCGTTCGCGAAGGCCTTGTCGGCGTTGCGCATCGCCTGCTCGCACGCGTCGGGTCCGAGCAGCATCACCCAGGGGTCCCCGCCGACCATGCTCATCGGCGAGACCGGCCCGTACGCCTCCCACTGCTTGTGGAAGAGCGCGACCGGGTCGCGGGCGTACTCCAGGCTGCGGCCGATGATCGGCAACCCCTTGGGCGGCGCCGGCAGGTCCCGGACAGTCGGATCGACGGTGGTCATGTCGGCACGGTAGAACGCGTTCTCGGACTACAACAGCAGTCGATCGACGAAGGCACTGCTGAAGACCCGCGCCGGATCGAGGATGTCGAGCATCGCGCGCCCCGAGTCCCAGTTGTCGTTGACGGGGTAGCCGGCCCGGAAGGTTTTCGGCACGGTGGTGTCGATGACCGGGCCGGACGTCCAGGCGCCGGATGCCGTATAGCCCCAGCCCTTCGACCACTCGGGTCGTACGTCGGCGTACGACGCGTAGTTGCTGTAGATCCACTGCTCCATCTCGGCGTAGAACACGTCGGCGTACGGCGTGCCCGGCAGCGTGAGGATGTCCAGCCAGACCGCGCAGTCCCACTCGGGGTGGTCGGGGCGGGGCCGGAGCGCGGACAGCTGCGGCGACCGGGTCGCGCCGACGTCGCCGGGCTTGTCGAGCCCGGTGACCCGGATCTCGACGGGTCCGTTCATCGGGAACTTGCCCTGGTTGCGGTAGTCGTTGAGCCGCGTCGAGTAGCGGAAGGTGAACTCTTGGATGACCCGCTGCACGTCGGCGCGCTTGCAGACGATCGCGTAGCCGTTGGCGGTGACCCGCAGCGTCGACGGGCGTACGTAGAGCAGCAGGTTCTTGGACCAGCCCCAGATGTCGTAGGTCAGCGTCGTCACGAGGCCGGCCGCGACGATGTTGTAGTTGAGGTCGCCGAAGCTCGGCGTGTTCGCCGGGTTGCTCGACACGATCTGTGCCGACAGGTCGAAGATCGACTGCGGCAGGTTGTCGCTGAACGAGTAGTTGTACGGGCTGTTGACCTGCCGCGACAGCAGCGGCTTGGACGGCGCGACGCTCCACACCTTCAGCCACGGGTTGGACGTGAACGGGAACCAGATCGCCTCGACGCGGCCCGCCGAGTTGAGGTAGCTCGCGAACGTCCGGCCGCTGGTCGAGTTCGCGAACAGCTCGGTCGCAGGGATGTTGAACCAGCTCTGGCAGCGCAGCCGCTGGTTGGCGCCTGCCTGCAGGACCACCTCGGTGATGAACGACCGACCCACGTGCGCCATGAGCGCGCCGGCCTCGACGTCGTTGCGGCTGTAGGTGCGCAGCACGTACGACGAGGTCGCGGCGTTCCACACCACGGCGGTGATCTGCTGCACCAGGTTGCTGATCGAGCCGTACGTGTGGCCGGTCGGCTTCACCTCACCGGCCTTCGGGACGGCGGTGCCGTGCCCGTCGATGGCGAGGACCCCGCCGACCGTCAGGTCTCCGGGCGCCGGCGATGCGGTGATGCCGAGCCCGTTGCTCTCCAGCGCGGTCATCATCGCCAGCATCGTGGCGCCGGTCTGCACCCGCACCCGCGAGGTCGAGGTGTCCACGGAGATGGCGGTCAGCTTGGTCTTCGTGTCGACGAGCACGACCTTCGACGCGTCGCTGCCGTCGACGGCGAGGGAGAGCGGGGACCAGTTGTGCGAGCTGCCCTTGGCGCGCAGCCGCCAGCCGTTGGCTCGCGCCCAGTTGGCCAGCGTGACCACGTCGGCCGGGTTGTTCGGCGTACACGTCCAGACGCCGTCGACAGCGATGCCGCCCGACCAGTTCATGTAGGACTGCTGGAAGAGCGAGATGCCGCTCGGGAAGGATGGCGGCGTCGGCAGTGCCGAATGCGCCGCCGGGATCTGCTCGAAGGGGATCCAGGCGGCGACTCCCACCGCGGCTGCGCCCTGGAGGACGCGCCGACGGGAGAACCCGCGCGCGCCTTCTGATGTCTCGTCACTCATGGTGCGGTGCTCCCTCAGCCGGTATGTCCCCACATCCGCTGTGACCTGCGTCACTGTAACGAGTTCTAGTTCGGGGCCGCACTGGTCATTTCGGGTCAGTGCGGGCGTGCCCCATCTGGGGCGACTGCCCGTGACGCTGGCCCCGATAGCCTCGGCCCGTGACCACGCAGAACTCGACGCAGCCCTCGTTCGACCTCGGCCAGGACCACCTCGACCTCAAGGCATGGGTCCACGACTTCGCCGCCAACGTCGTACGCCCGGCGGCCTCGGAGTGGGATGAGAAGGAGGAGTTCCCCTGGCCGGTCCTCGAGGAGGCGGCGAAGGCCGGTCTCTACTCGATCGACTTCATCGTCGCGCAGGCCCTGGACGAGACCGGACTCGGCTTCCCGATCACCATGGAGGAGCTCTTCTGGGGTGACGCCGGCATCGGGCTCTCGATCGTCGGCACATCGCTCGCCGCCGCCGGCGTACGCGCGAACGGGACCGACGAGCAGGTCGCCGAGTGGGTGCCGGAGATGTACGGCGCGCCCGGTGACCTCAAGCTGGGAGCCTTCTGCTCCTCCGAGCCGGACGCCGGCTCCGACGTGGGCGCGATGCGCACGCGTGCCGGGTACGACGAGGCCACCGACGAGTGGGTCATCAACGGCACCAAGACATGGGCGACCAACGGCGGCATCGCCGACGTCCACGTCGTCACCGCCGTGGTCGACCCAGAGCTGCGTACCCGCGGCCAGGCGTCCTTCGTCGTACCGCCCGGCACCAAGGGACTGAGCCAGGGCCAGAAGTTCCACAAGCACGGCATCCGGGCGTCGCACACCGCCGAGGTCGTGCTCGACCAGGTCCGGGTGCCCGGTCGCTGCCTGCTCGGCGGCAAGGAGAAGCTCGACGCCCGACTGGCCAAGGCGCGCCAGGGCACGCGAGCTGCGGGCAACGCGTCGATGGCGACCTTCGAGCGCACCCGCCCCGCCGTCGGCGCCCAGGCGATCGGGATCGCGCGGGCGGCGTACGAGGTGGCCCTCGACTACGCCAAGACCCGCGAGCAGTTCGGCAAGCCGATCATCGAGAACCAGGCGATCGCCTTCATGCTCGCCGACATGGCGGTCTCCATCGAGGCCTCGCGCCTGCTGGTGTGGCGTGCGGCGTGGATGGCCCGCCAGGGCAAGAGGTTCGAGCAGGCCGAGGGGTCGATGTCGAAGCTCTTCGCCGGCGAGACGGCCGTCAAGGTCACCGAGCGGGCGATGCAGATCCTCGGTGGGAACGGCTTCACCCGCGAGTACCCCGTCGAGAGGTTCGCCCGCGACGCCAAGATCTACACGATCTTCGAGGGCACCTCCGAGATCCAGCGCCTCGTGATCGCCCGCGCCATCTCCGGGGCTCCGATCCGATAGGTGGCGATAGGCAGCTCGTGACCCTTGCCTACGATATCTACAGGTGTCACTCTCGTAGAGAACGTAGGAGGCGAGATGAAGAGTACGGCGAAGAAGACCCGGCAGCGGCCACGGCTGGTCGAGGCGGACTCCGATGCGGACGTGTTCGCCCAGGTGGCCAGGGACGACCTGGCGTCTAGTGTGCAGCGAGCCGTAGAGCTTCACGCCGGCATCGCAGCGGGGGCGCGGGTCCGCGTCTACGTCGCATCGGTCCTCAACGAGGGTCGCCTTGTCGACGACCTCGCTGGCCCTGCGTTCGACGTCATCGAGCACATGGACGCCGACAGGCAGCATCAGCTGGTCATCCGATCCACAGCGCACCGAGCGGTGCTCGACGAGCCACTCCTCGAGTCCACGGCCGTAGGGGAGGCTCTGGGCCGCTCCGGGACCAACGGCCGTGAAGCGGCCAGCAAGCTCCGCCTGGCCGGCCGTCTCGTGGGCATCAAGCAGGCGAACCGCTACCTGTTCCCTGCGTTCCAGATCGACCTCGCCCACCAGCGAGTCGCGCCCGTAGTCGCGGAGGTCAACCAGCTGCTCGATGCCGCAGATGACCCGTGGGGCGTCGCGTCATGGTGGATCAGCGCATCGCCCAGGCTGGGCGGAAAGGCGCCTCGCGATCTCATCGGGACCGCAGACGAGTCCGATCTGGTCGTCCTGGCACGCGCTGAGTCGAACGAGTGACCCCGGATCCGGGACCGTTCCAGGTTCCAGACCCGCCCCGAGCCATCCCAGGGGAGCCACACGTCGACGTCATCCCGGTCGGTACCCTGCTGCGTCGCGTGCATGAGGAGCACGACGCGGACACCTTCAACCCGACAGCGCAGCCGTCGAGGTTGCGGGGCGGACGGTTCGACTCCCTCGACGGCTCTTACGCCTACACGTACCTGGGCTACGACGACGAGGGTGCCATCGCGGAGACCGTTGCCAGGGATCTACCTCTCGATGGGTCAGCGCGGCTCGTGCCCCGCGTGCGCATCAAGGGCCGGCGCATCACCACCGTCGAAGTCATGCGCAGCCTGGCCGTCCTGTCGTTGCACGGGCCATGGGTGGCCCAGGTCGGCGCCGGCTTGTGGCTGACGAAGAGCGACGCGGACCAGTACGAGCAGACCCGGGCCTGGGCCGCCTGGCTGCTGGAGACGCTGTCCTCCGTCGACGGGTTCGCCTACCGATGTCGCCACGACGAGGACCGGATGGCGCTGGCGCTGTTCGACGACACCCCCGGCGGAGGAACCGGCCGCGCGGCGGGAGCGCTGCGGGCGCACCCCGACACCGAGTGGATCGACCGCGGGGAAGGCCTGCTCGAGGTCGAGCGGATCCTGGGCCGGCACAACGCTGCTGTGGAGCCCCACTAGTGGCGCGGTTGCCAACAACGCATCCAACTGCTCGGCAGGACGACCTCCAAGACCCTGGCGGGCGGTTCGGCCACGGTGCAGCTCCCAGCGGGCCTCAAGCCCGGCGGTCACGCGATCGCCGCGACGTATCGCGGGACCGTCGGGGTCGCCAGGTCATCCGGCTGCGGGAGGGTGACGGTCACCAAGGCCAAGCCGAAGATCGTCGCCACGCTCGCGCGGAAGTCGATCTCGCGGGCGCAGCACGCTCGGGTCCGGGTGCTCGCCACGATTCCCAACGCCACCCCCGGCAGCTACGCCGTGGGTCGGATCGTCGTCCGTGATGGGGGCAGGGTCGTCAAGAGGCTGGCTCTCAGGCAGGCCGCCAAGGGACGTCTGACGGTGACGCTGCCGCTCCTGGCCAAGGGGCGACACGCCATCACGATCCGGCTCCAGGGGACCGCCCTGCAGGTGGCAGCGGTCAGTGGAGACCGCACGTTGCGGGTCAGATAGACCACCCACCTCCCATGAGCGTCGATGGTCCCCTGAGCTCAGGGGACCATCGGCGCTGTGGTGTGCCCACGTGATCGCCAGCGCGATCTCCGCCCGGATTTCGGCGTTTCGCGTCAGGGGCACCCTGCCGCGTGTCATGCTGTGCCTGACGATCGGGATGCCGTCCTGATGTCCCTGACCAGGGACCGACTGACGGGGAGCGATACGTCGACCACGAGGCCGATCGCGTCGGCGTCGGCACGCGACGGGTACGGGGGTCTCGTCGCGTGCGACCCGGACCGAGATCTCGCGGGCTACCGTCCGCGGCGTCGGGCTAGGCGGTGTCGGCGCGGGCCCGGACGTCTTCGACCCGGTGTGCGAAGCGCTCCCAGACGGCTTGCCGCGAGACCCCGAAGGCCTTGCCGATCGCAGCCCACGACATCTTGCGGGAGCGAGCCAGCTCCACCCACTCGACGAGGAACTCGGAGACCTGGTCCGCGGTCTGCGCGATGAGCGGGAGGTTGCTGAGGATCTCGGCGTCAGTCATCGACTCCCACGGGGCCTTGGCCCCCTGACGGGTCTTCGACTCCGACTGGAAGACCTCGTGGTAGTGCTCGACGCAGTCTTCGCAGATCATCGCGCCGAGACCGCCGCCGAAGCGCATGCCCTTCTTGCCCTTGATGCCGCAGAACGAGCAGTGCTTCCGCTCGACGTTGGTGTCCATCGACGCCTCCCTGATCGGTTCCTCGGCCTACTGGTCGCGCGTAGATCCCGGAACCGTCTGCGCGATGGATCACAGGGCCGCTCGCTCTCGGAGTTCGCGACGAGAGGCCCGACACCTCACCCGTGACTGCAACAGCGACGATACTCCTGGCCGCTACGGGTGAACCTCCGCCGAACGGGGGCTCTGCGGGGGCATGGCTTCGTGGCGGCATGAGCCGACGGCGTTTCCGCGGCGCCGTCGCGGGCGTCGGCACCACGAGTGGTGTGCGGGTGGTCGTCGGGCGGTGGGACGAGTCTCCGTACGGCGCCTTCGTGGATGCGATGGTCTCGAGACCGCTGCCGGGCACCGGGTGCTGCTCGCGCCGACCGAGCAGGTGGCCGAGTTCGTGGCGACGACGTACACGCTCGATGAGGTTCGGATCGAGCCGATCGCCCTCAACGGCTGGGTCCTGAGCTCTCCGTCGCTGGCCCTCGACCTGATACTCGGTGGTCGCACCGGGCTGGGCCGGCTGTTGCGGATGGTGCCGAGGCGACTCGCGGAGAGCCCGGCGTGGTGCAGCGTCACCAACCCGGTCGCCCGGGTCGCGCTGCGCGGCGTACGCACCCGCGGCGCGGCCGGCAACGATCGGCGCGAGTGGTACGGCGCGACCGACGTCCGCGAGGTCGTCGCGATGAGCGGCACCTTCGACGGGCACGACCTCGGCCGGCTGACGCCCGTCGACCCGCCGCCGCGGGCCGGCTTCTCCTCAACCCCGACACGACCATCCGTGACGACCGTGAGCCCCCGACTCCTGGGGCACTTCTGTAGGTTCTCGGGCACTGCAGAGGCCCAGAACCTACGGGATACCCGGTGAACCGGGTATCCCCGGGTTACCCCCGCACCGCCGGCCGCACCGTCTCGCACACCGCCCGCAGGCTCTCCCACGAAGGTTCGGCGGGCAGCCCCCCGCACGCCGGGTGGCTGGTGACCA
This sequence comes from Nocardioides endophyticus, assembly GCF_039543845.1. Classification (NCBI taxonomy): domain Bacteria; kingdom Bacillati; phylum Actinomycetota; class Actinomycetes; order Propionibacteriales; family Nocardioidaceae; genus Nocardioides; species Nocardioides endophyticus. The sequence continues at coordinate 321,943 of NZ_BAABKN010000023.1, forward strand.
GCCGGACCTCGCCGGAGCGGCACCGGTCGACGAGGTCGTCGGCGGTGCACACCAGGTAGACCCCCGCTGCACGCATCTGCTCGACCGTGCGCGAGTGGTCGACGACGTACGACCCGGCCTCGCCGTGCCACTCCTGGTAGGCCAGCGCGTCCGCGAGCAGGTGGTGCCCGTAGCGCTCCCAGAACTCGTCCGGGCGCTCGGCGCAGAAGACGTTGGCCGGTCCGCCGTCGGGCGCTTGGAGCACGAAGCCCGGCTCACGACCGGCAGCGCGAGCCGCCTCCTCGTACGCCGCCTTCAGCTCGGCAGAACCGTGCTGGGGCTGAAAGTTCAGGCCGAGCCGAGCCGCCCGCCGAGCGGCCGCGAGCGAGCCGCCGCCGTAGAAGAGGAACGGGTGTGGCTGTGAGTACGGCGCCGGAGTGGTCGTGCCGTCGCGCCAGGCTGCGAGCACGGCGTTGATGCGCTCCTCGATGTCGGTGCCGCGGCCGGCCCAGGACCGCCCGTAGAGCTCGTACTCCACCGGGCGGTAGCCGAGCCCGAAGGTGTAGGCGACCCGGCCCTTGCTGAGGTGGTCGAGCACCGCGATGTCCTCGGCCAGCCGCACCGGTTCGTAGAGGTTGACCAGCAGCGCCGACACCGTGATCGGCACCCGGCTGGTCACCGCGGCGAACGCCGCCGCGACCAGGAGCGGGCTGGGCAGGTAGCCGTCGTCGGCGGCGTGGTGCTCGGAGATCATCAGCGCGTCCATGCCGTGGGCGTCGACGTACGCCGCCTGCTCGACTGCCCTCGCGAAGATCTCCTGGCGGGTCGCCGGGTCGGCCCCGGGGGCGCGGAAGTCGAAGCGGGTGGCGAACTGGATGCGCGGCATGGCTCCAGTCAACCAGCAGAACTGGAACTTGTTCTAGTGAGCACCTGACTGGACCGGGCATGCCCGATATGGGGTAGCACGGCTGGCTCCGGGTCCGCCTCGACCCTGCGCTGTCGATCCTGATGGGCAGTAGTGCGCGCCTGGCGCACGCAAGGAGGCTCCGATGACGTCAGAGGTCGACGGCCCGGTTCACCCAGGTCTGCGTGACGTGCATCCCGACCTTCTCGTAGAGGCCGAGAGCGCCGGTGCGGGAGTCGGTGTTGAGCCCCGAGGTCCTCGCGCCGTGCTCCCGGGCGACCGCGAACGCGTCGACGAGCATCGCCTGCGCGATCCCCTGCCCACGTTGGTCCTTGCGGGTCGCCAGGCGGTCGACGTACCCCTCGGTCCCGTAGGGGTAGACCACGGTCGCACCCACGGCCGCGCCGTCGCCGTCGACGACCAGGCGCAGGTTCCACGACTGGAAGCCCGGCCGCCGCACCGTGCGCGCCAGGAAGTCCTCGAACGGTTCGCGGTCGCGGACCGACCACTCGAGGAACGCGTCCTCGAGCACCGTCCAGCAGGCCTCGTAGTCCTCCGGTGTCGCCTCGCGGATCGCGTAGCCCGCCGGCAGGGTGCGCTGCGGGACGGTCGCCCCCTCGGGCAGCTGCAGCACCCAGCTCTCCCAGCGCACGTGGTAGCCGAGCGCCTCCAGGAGCCGGTCGCCGTCGGACCCCCGCGGGACCGGCATCCCGACCACGCTCGCGCCGGCGGCGCGGGCTCGGGCCTGCATCCACCCGGCCAGCGCGGTGCCGATGCCGCGCCCGCGGTGCTCGGGGTGCACCGCCGCGTCGCCACGGTCGGCGCCCATGTGCTCGGCGTACGCCACCAACCTGTCTCCGTCGAAGACGCCGAAGGTGCCGGCGCTGACGTCGTACGACGGACGCTGCCAGTCGCCGACGATGTCGGCCTCCTCGATGGCGACCTCGCCGGTGTCGTGGAGCTCCTGGGCGGCCATCACCTCGAAGACAGCGCGGGCATCGGACATCACCAGCGGCCGGCCGGTGAGGCCGGCGGGCAGGTTGATCGTGTCGGACATGGACGTCAGTCTCGCGGAGCAGAGCGAGGCGCGTCCGCCGATTTTTCCGGACACTCCTCAGGCGCCCGGCTCTTCCGCCGATCGTTCCGGTGTTCGACACGGATTTCGATCACCCCCGAGGACACGGACGTCCGAGATGACTACTGAAGCGCCCACGCGCCGCCATGCCCTCCGCCTCGCCGGCGGAGCCACCGCTGCGGGCATCGCCGCGACCACGGCTGCCCTCCCCGCCGAGGCCATGCCGAAAAGCAGGAGGGTCTCCTTCCGGCCCGGGCGCTACCCGCCCACCCGCGTGCTGCGCGCGCCGGCCCGGCACCTGGTGAACCGCTTCAGCTACGGCATCACGCCGGCGCTGGCTGCCGAGGTCCAGGCCGCTGGTGGCCACCTCGCCTGGTTCGACCGCCAGCTCGCCACGGCGTACGACGGCAGTGCGGACAACCTCTGCGACTGGTGGCCCGACCTGCACCGCGACGCAGTAGACCTGTGGTCCCGCACGCAGGGAGGCGTGCGCGGTGGCTGGGAGGTGATGTGGGACTACGGCAACCGCACGATGATGCGCCGGATGACCTCGCCCCGCCAGGTGCTCGAGGTGATGACGGAGTTCTGGGAGAACCACTTCCACGTCGCGACCAACTCCGACAACATCTTCGTCTTCCGGATCGAGTACGGCGAGATGGTGCGGGCCCACGCGCTCGGCCGCTTCGACGACCTGCTGCAGGCCACTGTCCTGCACCCGGCGATGCTGATGTTCCTGGGGGCCGCGACCTCGACGAAGGCGCACCCCAACGAGAACCTCGGTCGTGAGCTGCTCGAGCTGCACACGGTGGGCATCGGCAACTACGGCGAGGAGGACGTCAAGAACTCCGCCCGCATCCTGACCGGCAACCGCGTCGACCTCTACAAGACGTGGGCCGCGTCGTACGTCCCCAAGGACCACTGGACCGGGCCCGTGCAGGTGATGGGCTTCCAGCACGACAACGCGGACCAGGACGGCCGCGCGGTCACCGCGGCGTACCTCTCCTACCTGGCGCACCACCCGGCAACCGCCCGGCGGATCGCCACCAAGCTGGTGCGTGCCTTCGTGTCCGACACCGTGCCGGCGAGCCTCGTCGACCGGTTGGCGGCGGTCTACCTCGCCAACGACACCGCCATCGTGCCGGTGCTCAAGGCGCTGGTGCGTTCACCGGAGTTCAAGTCGGCGGTGGACAAGAAGGTGCGCGACGCTGACGAGGACGTGCTGGCGACCTACCGGATCCTGGGCGTCGGCGTGAAGAAGCCGAGGACGGACGCCTCCGCGGCCAACCAGGTCTACTGGCAGACCGCGATGATCGGGCTGGCCCCGCTGACGTGGCCCCGCCCGGACGGCCAGCCCGTCGACAACGCGTCCTGGTCCTCACCGTCGCGCGCGCTGGCGTCGATGAGCTTCCACTGGGACATGGTCAACGGCTGGTGGCCCGGGGACGCCGTGGCCTTTCCACGGCCGCGCTCCTGGATGCCGCGGGCCAGGCCGATGGAGTTCCGCGACCTCGTCGACCACCTGTCCCGCCGACTGCTGCAGCGGCCCTCGAGCAAGGCGCTGCTGAAGGCCTGCTGCCAGGCTGCCGAGATCCGCCCAGACACCCGGGTCAGCCGCAGCTCGGCGGTCTTCACGAAGGTCTGGCCGCGGGTCGTCGCGACCGTCCTCGACAGCCCCGCCTTCTACCAGCGCTGACCCCGCGCGGATCCCTGCGCAGATCCTTTGGAGACCCTGATGAGCGTTCTGCCTCTCGAACCGCCCGACTCCCACGGGTTCGAGCCCGCCGGGTGCGACTGCCGACCCGCCGGTCTTGCACCGAGCCGGCGCTCCCTGCTGCGCGGCGCGGCGCTCGCCGGCGCCACCACGATGTTCGGCTCCGCCGCCGTGACGATGGGGCCGACCCTCGCGGCCGCGGACGCACCCCGGCGTACGCCGTCCTCGACCGTGGTCGTCCTCTCGCTGCGCGGTGCGGCGGACGGGCTGTCGCTGGTCGTGCCGCACGGTGACCCGACGTACTACAAGGCGCGTCCCGGCATCGGCATCCAGCCGGGTGCCCTCGTCGCGACTGACGGCTTCTTCGGCATGCATCCGGCGATGGCGCCCCTGGTGCCGTTGTGGAACGCCGGCAGGCTCGCCGCGATCCACGCGACCGGGCTGCCGGTGCCGAACCGGTCGCACTTCGCGGCGATGGAGGCGCTCGAGGACGCCGACCCCGGCTCGTCCAAGCGGACCGGCTGGCTCAACCGCCTCGTCGGCAACGACCCCGCCACAGCACGGGCGAGCTCGAACCTCCAGGCGTTGGCCGTCGGTGCGGGCATCCCGACCTCCATGATCGGGCCGGAGCCGATCATGGCGTTCCGTGATCTCGACACCGCGAGCCTCGCGGGCGGTGACCGCAAGAGCGACCCGCGCGGGCTGCGGATGAAGGCGATGCGCACTCAGTGGACCCGCGACCGGAGCGCCCTCGGCAGCGGCTTCCGCGAGGCGCTCGACGCTGTCGTCGATCTCGACCCCGCACGGGCACAGCGCGCCCGCAAGAATCTCTACCCCGACGACGACCTCGGCGACGCGCTGTCGTCGGTCGCCCGCACCCTGCGCGCCGACGTCGGTGTCTCGGCGGTCACCGTCGACAGCGGCGACTGGGACATGCACGTCGGGCTGGGCGCTGCAGGTGCTGGCTGGATGCAGGGCAACGCAGGCAAGCTCGCTTCTGCGATCGCCGCGTTCTTCACCGACCTCGGGCCGGTCGGCGACCGGGTGACGCTGGTGACGATCAGCGAGTTCGGTCGCCGGGTCCAGGAGAACGCGAACGGCGGGCTCGACCACGGGTGGGGCAACGTGATGCTCGCCGCCGGCGCCGGGGTGAAGGGTGGCCGCTACTACGGCACCTGGCCCGGTCTCACCAACAGCCTGGACGCGGACCTCACGGTCACCACCGACTACCGCAGCGTGCTCGCGGAGATCGTCGCCGCCCGCACGACCGCGTCCACTGCGGCTGTCTTCCCGGGCTTCCAGCGCGAGCGCGTCGGCTTCATGCTCGGCCAGTAGCGGCCGGATCCCGACGTACGACGACGGCCCGCCCCACTGGGGACGGGCCGTCGTCGGTTCCTGGGTGGTTGCCCCAGTGAACAGAGCTGCGTCAGGAAGCGTTCTGGATCGCGGAGACGTCGAACTCGAGCTTGATCTTCTCGGAGACGAGCACGCCGCCGGTCTCGAGCGCGGCGTTCCAGGTGAGGCCCCAGTCCTTGCGGTTGATGCTGGTGCCGCCCTCGAAGCCGATGCGCAGGTTGCCGAACGGGTCGCGCGCCGAGCCGTTGGACTCGAACTCGACCGTGATCGGCTTGGTCACGCCCTTGATCGTCAGGTCGCCGGTGATGACCCAGTCGTCGCCGTCGCGCTCGACCTTGGTGGAGGAGAAGGTGATCTCCTTGTTGTTGTCCACGTCGAAGAAGTCAGCGGACTTGAGGTGACCGTCGCGGTCTGCGACGCCGGTGTCGATGCTGGCGGTCTGGATGGTGAGCGACACGGTCGAGTTGCCCGGGTTGGCGGCGTCGACGTGAGCGGTGCCGGAGAACTCGGTGAACTGGCCACGGACGGTGGTGACCATCGCGTGGCGGGTGCTGAACCCGAGACGCGTGTGGGTGGGGTCGATGGTGTAGTCGCCGGAGATGTCCTCGACGGCGGTGGTGGGAGCGTCGAACTGCTCGTCGGCGGTCTTGCGGTTGAAGAACGACATGGTGACTCCTGGTCTGGTGCGGGCTTTGGTTGAACGTTTGATTACCGTAACCGGACCTCGGTCCGATTCATTCCCACTGCCCACCCATGGTCAGAACATGCGTCGACCCCGCCCGGAGCTTGTCCGGACGGGGTCGAGCGAGAGTGGAGTCAGGCGGCGTGCGTGACGTGCGTGGCCGGCGCCGAGGCGTCGGTCCAGTGCGCCTCGAGGTGAGTCCGGCCCTGGCTGTCGGTCACCGGCACCCACGTCTGCACGAGGCCGCCGGCCTTCAGGTGGTCGCTCATGGGATCGCCCTCTTCGTTCGCACTGTGTTCATCTTCTGTTCACCTACGATAGCCCATCCCCACCCGCGGTGTCATCTCTTCGGCAAATGTCCACTCCGCCCCCCACCTCGAGGGGTCGAAAGCGGCGCGTTGAGTCCTTCGCGCTCCACCTACCCGATGCTAGGGAGAAATTGGCCATTCCTGCCCGATATCGGGCAGGAAGTTGCACATTGACCGTGTGTCACCGACGATCGTCGCCGTGCCGACATCCTCCGACCCCGATCTGGTCGATCGCATCGCGACCAGCACCGGGCTCTCGCCTGCCGAGGCGGCGCGGGTGGTGGACGACGTCATCGCCTTCCACGCCGAGCCGGTGGAGGACTACGTACGGCGGCGGCACGCCCAGCTGAAGACCTACGGCGCGAAGAACTCGGAGATCTTCGCGCGCATCGCCGAGGAGCTGGCCGACCGCGTGGTCGCCGCTCCGAAGCTCACCGAGCGGCAGCTCCGCCGCTTGGTCTATGGATAGCTGAACCCGGTGGTTGAGGTGTGCGGGCCGCTGGGCCCGAGCCTCGAAACCACAGTCGAAAGGACACCCCATGTGCGGAATCGTCGGCTACGTCGGCACCCAGCAGGCCACCCCGGTGCTGCTTGAGGGGTTGACCCGGCTCGAGCATCGGGGCTACGACTCGGCGGGCGTCGCGCTGCTGGGCAGCACGGGCATCAAGATGGCCAAGCGGGCCGGCCGGGTGCGTGACCTGGCCGAGGGGCTGCCGAAGCGGTTCGCGGGCAAGGTGGGCATCGGGCACACCCGCTGGGCGACCCACGGCCCGGCGAACGACGTCAACGCCCACCCGCACACCGACGCCAAGGGCCTGGTGGCGGTCGTCCACAACGGCATCATCGACAACGCCGCGGCGCTGCGACAGCGGCTGGGCGACGAGGGCATCGACCTGGTCAGCGACACCGACACCGAGGTGCTGGCCCACCTGGTCGCCCTCTCCGAGGCACCGACCCTGGAGGGCAAGGTGGTCGACGCGCTGGCCGCGGTGGAGGGCACGTACGGCCTCGCGGTCGTCCACGCCGACTTCCCCGATCGCCTGGTCGTGGCGCGCAACGGCAGCCCGCTCCTGGTCGGCGTCGGTGAGAAGGAGATGTACATCGCCTCCGACTTGGCCGCGATCGTGCGGCACACGACGACGATCGCGCACCTCGGCGACGGCGAGATCGCCACGGTCACGGCAGGCGGCTTCACGACGTACGGCGGCGACCTGCGACCCGTCACCCGCACCGCGGAGACCGTCGACGTCGACCCGGCGGCGTACGAGGCCGGGGAGCACGAGTCGTTCATGCACAAGGAGATGCTCGAGCAGCCGGCCGCGGCAGCGCGGGTGCTGAGCGGCCGGCTGGACGAGCGGTTCGGCACCGCGCACCTCGGCGGACTCAACATGGACGCCCGTGAGACCCGCGCGATCCGCCGGGTCAAGATCCTGGGCTGCGGCTCGGCGTACTACGTCGGCCAGATGGGCGCCGCGCTGGTCGAGGAGCTGGCCCGCATCCCCGCCGACGCCGAGGCCGCGAGCGAGTTCCGCTACCGCGACCCCGTCATCGAGCCGGACACGTTGTACGTCGCCGTCAGCCAGTCCGGCGAGACCATCGACACCCTGCTCGCGGTCCAGGAGATCCGGCGCAAGGGCGGCCGGGTGATCGGCCTGGTCAACGTCGTCGGCAGCGCGATCGCCCGCGAGTGCGAGGGCGGCATCTACCTGCACGCCGGGCCCGAGGTCGCCGTCGCGTCGACGAAGGCGCTGACCAACATGTTCCTGGGGTTCTCCCTGCTTGCCCTCCAGCTCGGCCGGGTGCGGGACCTGTCGATCGCCGACGGGCGTCGCCTGATCAACGGACTGAGCCGGGTCCCAGAGCAGATCCAGGAGATCCTCGACCGGGAGGCCGAGATCGCCGAGGTCGCCAGTCAGCTCGCCGCGGCCGAGAGCCTGTTCTTCGTCGGCCGGGTCCGTGGCTTCCCGGTGGCGCGCGAAGGTGCGCAGAAGTTCAAGGAGATCTCCTATCGGCACGCCGAGGCCTACCAGACCTCCGAACTCAAGCACGGCCCGCTGGCGCTGGTCTCCGAGCAGGTGCCGACGGTCGCGATCGTGCCGGACGACGAGCTCACGGACCGCAACGTCGGCGCACTGCACGAGATCGCCGCCCGGCGCGGGCCCCTGGTCGTGATCACTCACGAGGGCGTCGACCTCGGCGAGGTCGAGGCTAGCCCGAACTTCTTGGCGCGCATCGACGTGCCCCGCAACGAGCGCGAGCTCGACCCGGTGCTGCTCGTCGTACCCCTGCAGCTGTTGGCGTTCCACGCCGCGATGCAGCTCGGCCACGACATCGACAAGCCGCGCAACCTCGCCAAGTCGGTCACCGTCGAGTAGTCGTGACCCAGCCCACCGCGACGAGGAAGGTGGCGCCTGTGCTGGAAAGCACTACCGTTGACGGGTGAGCAACAACGAGAACGACGATACGTCGACTCCTGAGGTGACGTTCGCCGACCTCGGGCTCAGCGACAAGGTCCTGAAGGCACTGTCCGACGTCGGCTACGAGAAGCCGTCCGCCATCCAGGCCGCGACCATCCCACCGCTCCTCGCGGGCCGCGACGTCGTCGGACTCGCGCAGACCGGCACCGGCAAGACCGCGGCGTTCGCGCTGCCGATCCTGTCGCGCCTCGACCTGTCGCAGAAGACGCCGCAGGCGTTGGTGCTCGCGCCGACCCGCGAGCTCGCGCTCCAGGTCTGCGAGGCCTTCGAGAAGTACGCCGCGCACATCAAGGGCGTGCACGTCCTCCCCGTGTACGGCGGACAGGCGTACGGCGTCCAGCTCAGCGCGCTGCGCCGCGGCGTGCACATCGTCGTCGGCACCCCGGGCCGGATCATGGACCACCTCGAGAAGGGCACGCTCGACCTCACCGAGCTGCGCTTCCTGGTGCTCGACGAGGCCGACGAGATGCTCAACATGGGCTTCGCCGAGGACGTCGAGACGATCCTCGCCGACACCCCGGACGACAAGAACGTCGCGCTCTTCTCCGCGACGATGCCGGCGCAGATCCGCCGGATCTCGAAGCAGTACCTGAACAACCCCGAAGAGATCACGGTCAAGAACAAGACCTCGACGGCGCCGAACATCACCCAGCGCTACCTGCTGGTCTCGTACCCCCAGAAGATCGACGCCCTCACGCGCATCCTCGAGGTCGAGAACTTCGAGGGCATGATCGTCTTCGTCCGCACCAAGAGCGAGACGGAGATGCTGGCCGAGAAGCTGCGCGCCCGGGGCTTCTCCGCCGCGGCGATCAACGGGGACGTCGCCCAGGCCCAGCGCGAGCGCACGGTCAACCAGCTGAAGTCGGGCAAGCTCGACATCCTGGTCGCCACCGACGTCGCGGCCCGTGGCCTCGACGTCGAGCGGATCAGCCACGTCGTCAACTACGACATCCCCACCGACACCGAGTCCTACGTGCACCGCATCGGCCGCACCGGCCGCGCGGGTCGCAGTGGCGACGCGATCTCCTTCGTGACGCCGCGCGAGCGTTACCTGCTCAAGCACATCGAGAAGGCGACCCGTCAGCCGCTCGCCCAGATGCAGCTGCCGACCGCCGACGACGTCAACGCGACCCGGCTCTCCCGCTTCGACGACGCGATCACGTCCGCGTTGGAGCAGACCACCCGGATCGAGCGGTTCCGCGACATCATCGCCCACTACGTGCGCGAGCACGACGTGCCCGAGGTCGATGTCGCCGCCGCGCTCGCCGTGGTCGCGCAGGGTGACACCCCGCTGCTCATCGACCCGGCCGCGGACGCGCGCCAGCAGCAGCGCGACGACCGCCCGGTCCGCAACGACCGGCCCGACCGTGGTGGCCGGCCCGAGCGGGGCGAGCGCCGTCCGCGAGGCCGCACCGACGTGCCGATGGCGACGTACCGGATCGCGGTCGGCAAGCGCCACAAGGTCGAGCCGCGCCAGATCGTCGGTGCCATCGCCAACGAGGGTGGCCTGTCGCGCGGGGACTTCGGACACATCGACATCCGCGGCGACCACTCGCTGGTCGAGCTGCCCGCGGACCTGCCGGGCGGCGCCTGGGACAAGCTCAAGGGCACCCGCATCTCGGGCAAGCTCATCGAGCTGGCTCCGGACGCCGGAAGCCCGTCGTACAACGCGGGCCCGAGCAAGAAGCCGCGGCACAAGGATCACTGAGCACGGCCTGATAGAACCGGGGGCGTGCGTTCCCTCGTCTCGACAGCCGCTGCCCTCCTCCTGACTGCCGGTGCCCTCGCGGGCTGCGACGCGGGCGACAAGGCGACCGGGCCCGACCCTGACAAGGCGGCCGACGCCCTGGCCTCGGCGCTCGCGTCGGGGAGCTTCGCCGACGTCGCGTTCACCGGTGAGCAGACCTCCGAACAGGTGACCACCGACTACGCCGCGGTGGTCGAGGGCATGGGGGACCTCACGCCGACCGTGACCGCGGGCGGGGTCACCGAGGACGGTGACAAGGCCACGGCCACGCTCGCCTGGGTGTGGCCGGTCGCCGGCGACGAGTGGAGCTACACGACCGACGTCGTGCTGACCAAGGCCGACGACGAGTGGCAGACGACGTGGGCCCGCTCCCTGGTGGAGCCGAGCCTGCGCAAGGCGACCGTCCTCGACGCCACGCCGATCGCGGGGGCGCGGGGGGACATCCTCGGCAACCGTGGCACCGCGCTGGTCACGGACCGCGACGTCGTCCGCTTCGGCATCGACCGCGGCAAGGTGTCCAAGGCACGCGCCGGCGACTCCGCGCGCGAGCTCGCGCGGCTCGTCGACATCGACGCGGCTGCCTACGCCAAGCGGGTCGAGGCCTCGGGCGAGAAGGCGTTCGTCGAGGCGATCACGCTCCGCAAGGAGGACGTGCCGCCTGCTGTGGCCCAGAGCTACTTCCGCATCAAAGGGGCGGTCGGCATCCCCGACCGGGTCCCGCTGCCCCCGTCGCGTGAGTTCGCGGCGCCGATCCTCGGCACCGTCGGCGAGGTGACGGCCGAGATGCTCAAGGAGCACCCGGACCGTTACCAGGCCGGCGACCGGGCGGGGCTGTCCGGACTGCAGGCGAGGTACGACGAGCAGCTGCAGGGCGTGGACGGCGCCGTCGTCAACGCCGTCGGATCCGACGGGATGGAGCGCGAGCTCTACCGGGTCGAGCCGCAGCAGGGGCAGCCGCTCGAGCTGACCATGGACCTCCAGCGCCAGACCGACGCCGAGGCCGCGCTCGCCGGGGTCGGACCGGCGAGCGCGCTGGTCGCCGTACGCCCGTCGGACGGTGCGATCCTCGCCGCGGCCAACGGCGCCGGCACCGACGGCTACAACCTCGCGACGTACGGCCAGGCGGCTCCGGGCTCGACCTTCAAGACCGTGAGCAGCCTCGCCCTGCTGCGGGCCGGGCTCACGCCGAGCACCGTCGTGCCGTGCACCAGCCGGATCGTCGTCGACGGCAAGCCGTTCGAGAACTACGACGACTACCCGAGCGGTGCCCTCGGCAACGTCCCGCTGAGCACGGCGGTCGCCAACTCCTGCAACACCGCCTTCATCTCCCAGGCCGGCAAGGTGGCCGACGGCGACCTCGCCGCCGCGGCCGCGTCGCTCGGGCTGGGCATCGACCACGACCTCGGGTTCCCGGCGTACTTCGGGGAGGTGCCGCCGCCGAAGTCCGAGACCGAGGCGGCCGCCGACCTGATCGGGCAGGGCGGTGTCCTCGCGTCGCCGATGGCGATGGCGACCGTGATGGCGTCCATCCAGTCGGGCAAGACCGTCGTGCCGCGACTGGTGAGGTCGGTCGACGTGTCGGTGCCGTCGGAGGCGGCGCCGCTCACCGGCGGTGAGGCATCGGCCCTGAAGCAGATGCTGCGTGGCGTCGTCACCTCCGGCAGCGGCCGCGGGTTACTCGACGTGCCCGGCCCTCCGGTGATCGCCAAGACGGGTACGGCGGAGTTCGAGCGCAACGGCAAGAAGCTCACCCACGCCTGGATGGTGGCCGCGCAGGGTGACCTCGCCGTGGCCGTGTACGTCGACCTCGGGGCCTCCGGCTCCGGCACCGCCGGTCCCGTCCTGGAGCAGTTCCTGCGGGCCGGGTAGCCTGCGGGTTTCCCCGGCTGCCCGGGGAAACCCGCCGACACGCCGTTGTCGCAGCGGCGCGTCGGCAGATTTTCCCGGCCGACCGGGGAAACCGCACAGTCACCCCCGCTCGGGCAGGGTCCGCGCAACCTCCTCCGGCATCGGCTCGTAGTGCGCGAACGTCCTGGTGAAGACGCCGGCGCCATGGGTCGAGGAGCGTAGGTCGACGGCGTACCGGACCAGCTCGGTCTGGGGCACCTCGGCCAGGACCTGGGTGCGGTCGCCGACCTTGTCGGTGCCGAGCAGCCGGCCGCGGCGTGCGGAGAGGTCGCTCATCACCGGGCCGATCAGCTCGTCGGGGATCAACACGGTGACGCGGTCGTAGGGCTCGAGCATCGTCACGGCCGCCGCCGCAGCGGCTTCGCGCAGCGCGAGCGCTCCGGCAGCCTGGAAGGCCATGTCGGAGGAGTCGACGCTGTGCGCCTTGCCCTCGGTGAGGGTGACGCGTACGTCGACGACCGGGTGACCCATCCGGACCCCGCGCTCCATCTGCGCCCGGACGCCCTTCTCGACGCTGGGGATGAACTGACGCGGGACCGAGCCACCGACGACGTTGTCGACGAACTCGAAGCCGGAGCCCTCGGGCAGCGGCTCCACCTCGATGTGGCAGACGGCGTACTGGCCGTGCCCTCCGGACTGCTTGACGTGCCGACCCAGGCCGGCGGCGCGACCGGCGAAGGTCTCGCGCAGCGACACGACGAACGGGACCGGGTCGACGCGTACGCCGTAGCGCTCGGTGAGGCGCTCGAGGGTGACCTCGGCGTGGGACTCGCCCATGCACCAGAGCACGAGCTGGTGGGTCTCGGCGTCGTTGTCGATCCGCAGCGACGGATCCTCGGCGGCGAGGCGACCGAGCGCCTGCGAGAGCTTGTCGTCGTCGGCCTTGCTGCGCGCGACGACCGCGACGGGGAGCAGGGGCTCGGGCATCGACCACGGCCGCAGCACTCGTGGGTCGTCGACGGCGGAGAGGGTGTCGCCGGTCTCGGCCCGGGTCAGCCGGCCGATCGCGCAGATGTCGCCCGCGACCACTCGCTCGACCGGCACCTGAGCACGGCCGAAGACGTGGGCCAGCGCGCCGATCTTCTCGTCCTCGTCGTGGTCCGGGTGCCCGGCCCCGCCGCCGAAGAACGCGGTGAAGTGGCCGGACACGTGCACCGACTGGTCGGCGAAGAGGGTGCCCGAGAAGACGCGCACCAGGCTGAGCCGCCCGACGTACGGGTCGCTGGTCGTCTTCACGACCTCGGCCACCAACGGCCCGGCGGGGTCTGCCGAGATGGCGGCTGCAGCCGCGCCGGAGGGCAGGAACACGTCAGGGGACGGATGCTCGGCCGGTGACGGGAACCCGCGTACGGCGAGGTCGAGGAGCTCGGTGCACCCGACACCGGTCAGCGAGCACACGGGTACGACGGGGAAGAACGTCGCACGAGCGATCGCCCGCTCGAGGTCGTCGACCAGCACCTTCTCGTCGATCTCCTCGCCGCCGACGTAGCGGTCCATCAGGGTCTCGTCCTCCGACTCCTCGATGACCGCCTCGATCAGGTCGCCCCGCAGACCCGCCACACCTGGGTCGGAGCTCGGGGCGAGGAGCGCGGTGAGACCGACGACGGAGTCGCCGTCACGGACCGGGACGAAGAGCGGCATCACCCGGGCGCCGAAGGCGTCCTGGGCCTGAGCGAGCAGGCCCTCGTAGTCGGCGCGCGCCTGGTCCAGCTTGGTGATCACGACCGACCGCGGCATGCCGACGCTGGCGCACTCTCGCCACAGCGCGCGGGTGCCGTCGTCGACGCCCTCGTTGGCGGCGACGACGAAGAGCGCGCAGTCGGCGGCGCGCAGCCCCGCTCGCAGCTCACCGACGAAGTCGGCGTACCCGGGAGTGTCGATCAGGTTGATCTTGGTGCCCTCGCGCACCACTGGCGCGACCGCGAGGGAGATCGTGCGCCCGTGCGTGTGCTCGGCGTCGTCGTGGTCGCACACGGTGGTGCCGTCACGCACCGACCCGGTGCGGGTGATCGCACCCGAGGCGGCGAGCAGGGTCTCGGTCAGCGTGGTCTTCCCGGACCCGGCCGGGCCCACCAGCACCACGTTCCTGATCCGGTCCGGGCTGCTCGCCCCCAGATCTTGGCCGGACGCTCTCCTGTTGCTCTTGTCGGCCATGGCCGAACCTCCTGCCGGGTCGCACCGGGGGTCGCCGTTGACCCCTCGATCCGAGCGAACTCCTCTTCCCGGGCGACCACAAGGTCTGTCACGCACGGATTCCGATGATGAGCCTGAGGAGGCTTCAGTACGACGCGCTGTGAGCTCCGTCTGACAGCGCAAGAAAATGATCCGAGGCCCCGGCGTGCACGCCGGGGCCTCGGTCCTTCGTGGCTCGCCGATCCGATGCGAGGGGGTGCGCCAGATCGGGCCTGCAAAGGCGAGCCCCTCGCTGCATGGGGTCAGCAAGGGGCTCTTGCCGACATCAAGGTGCTCCCTCCGAGTCGACGTCCCAATGTTGTCATGCCGGTGGTGAGGGTGTCAGCGGTTTGCCGGAAGGGACCTGGGGGCGCACCTCCGAACCGGCGGGCACGCTTGGGAGACACGCCCTGGAGTGCGAGGCTGGCCACATGAACGGACTCGACCTTCTCGGTCCCGACCAGCGGGGCCTCTTCATCGGTGGCGTGTGGCGCGAGGCGGAGGGCGGCAAGCGGCTCGACGTGATCGACCCCGCCGACGGCTCGGTGCTCACCGACGTCGCCGACGGCTCGGTCAACGACGCCGTCGACGCACTCGACGCCGCCGTGGCCGCGCAGTCCGCCTGGGCGAACACCCCGCCGCGAGAGCGCGGGGAGATCCTGCGCACTGCGTTCGGCCTGATCACCGACCGCGCCGACCAGTTCGCGCACCTGATGAGCCTCGAGATGGGCAAGACCGTTGCCGAGGCGCGCGGCGAGGTCGGGTACGGCGTCGAGTTCTTCCGCTGGTATGCCGAGGAGGCGGTCCGCATCCACGGCCGCTGGATGCAGGCGCCCGCCGGAGGCAGCCGGCTGCTGACCATCAAGAAGCCGGTCGGCCCGTGCCTCTTCATCACCCCCTGGAACTTCCCGCTCGCGATGGGCACCCGCAAGATCGGCCCCGCCATCGCCGCGGGCTGCACGATGGTGGTCAAGCCGGCCAGCCAGACCCCGCTGACGATGCTGGCGCTGGCCGGCGTCCTGACCGAGGCCGGCCTTCCCGAGGGTGTGCTCAACGTCGTCACCACCAGCCACACCGGGGAGTTCAGCCAGACCCTCCAGGCCGACGACCGGCTGCGCAAGGTCAGCTTCACCGGCTCGACCGGCGTCGGGAGGATCCTGGTGCGTCAGTCGGCCGACCAGCTGCAGCGGCTGAGCATGGAGCTCGGCGGCAACGCGCCGTTCATCGTCTTCGAGGATGCCGACGTCGACGCGGCCGTCGAGGGCGCGATGATCGCGAAGATGCGCAACATGGGCGAGGCGTGCACCGCTGCCAACCGCTTCCTGGTGCACCGCTCGGTGGCGCAGGAGTTCGCCGAGAAGCTCGGCGCGCGGATGGGTGGCCTCACCCTCGGCCGCGGCCAGGACGACGGCGTCGACGTCGGCCCGCTGATCGACGAGAAGGCCGTCGAGAGCGTCAGCCAGCTCGTCACCGACGCGGTCCACGACGGCGCGACGGTCGTCACCGGCGGGCAGGCCCCCGACGGTCCCGGCTACTTCTACCCGCCGACCGTGCTGCTCGACGTCCCGGTCGACTCGGAGATCAACGTGCAGGAGATCTTCGGCCCGGTCGCCCCGATCAGCACGTTCGAGTCCGAGGACGAGGCGATCCGGCAGGCCAACGACACCGAGTACGGACTGGCGTCGTACGTCTACACGCGCGACCTGGCCCGCACCATCAGGGTGGCGGAGTCGCTGGACTTCGGGATGATCGGGATCAACTCGGGCCTGATCTCCAACCCGGCGGCGCCGTTCGGCGGCGTCAAAGCGAGCGGGTTCGGTCGAGAAGGCGGCTTCGAGGGCATCGAGGAGTACCTCGAGACGACGTACGTCGCGCTGCCTGCGGGCTAGGACACGCCCGCTGCCTGCTGCACGAGCCAGACGTCCCAGCCGCGCCCGAGTGGGTCGCGGCCCCTGCCGGGCGTCTGTCCGGAGGCCCAGGCGGCGAAGGTGTCGTCCCCGCTGTGCAGCGTCAGCCAGGCCCGTTGCCGACTGCGGTCGAGCGCGATCAGCGAGTTGTGCGCCAGAGGCGCGAGGGTGCGGCCGTAGCGGGCGACCGTGAGCTGACCGAGGGTCGGCCCGGCGTCGCCGAACGCGAGGTCGAGGTCGAGGCGCACGTGGCCGGACCGACGGTCGAGCTGCCAGCCGCGCGCCCACACCGGCTGCCCCTCGACCCCGGCGTTGCGCTGCACCGCCTGGAAGAGTCCCAGATCGGCGGGTCGCACCCGACCGCCCATGGTGAAGGTCGCGGTGCCGGCCCGGAACACCCACGTCGTCCGGGCGGTCCCGTGCCCGATCCGCTGCACCTCGGCGAGGTCGTGGGCCGCGCCGCCCGCGGAGTCGACCGTGATCCTCTCACCGTCAGGCCCTGCGACGTACCCGACCGAGCCCAGCAACGCGCCGGTGAGGGTGAACCACGTGGTGAGCACTGCGTCCTCGACAGCGGGGCGCGGGAAGGCGCCGCCGATGGTCAGGGTCGACGCAGGCTCGGTCGCCGGGACGAGCGTGAGGGGGTACGCCGGGTACTTCAAGCCGTCGGCGACCTCGACGACGGCGGCAACCAGGCCGGCGAGCACCGACGGCTGGTCGACACTGTCGTCGTACGTGACCGTGATCGCCGCGGTCCGCTCGGTGCCGGGAGTCGTGACGTCGACGTCGACGACCTGGTGGAGGCGGCCGATGCGCGTCTGCACGGCGCGGGCCCCGTCGACGGCCTCGGAGCAACCGGACAGTGTCAACCCCGCCAGCATCAGGCCGAGCACGGTGATCGCAAGGGCGCGACGCACCCCCACGATCCCCATGTCGAGAATGGTCGCCTATCCGCGCAGAGGCCGGACGCGAAACGACGAGGATGGATCGCCGCCATGGATGTGTACTCGGACACCATCAGCCAGTACCTCGACTTCGTGGATCCGGCGGGGGCGTCGCCCTGCTTCGACGACTGGGCGTCGCGGGTTGCGCATGACGCCGAGCTGCTCGCCTGGCTCGACGAGCTGCCCGTGGCGAAGCGGCAGCCCAACCTGGTGTTCGCGGCCGCCCGCTGGCACGGCGTACCGGCGCCGGGTCCGTACGACGGGTTGCGATCGGCGCTGCTCGGTGACGACGGCAGGATCCGCGCCACGATCCTCGAACGCGCCACCCAGACCAACGAGGTCGGTCGGCTGGCGACCCTCCTCCCGGCGTTTGCGGCGGTGGCGGCGGGCAGTCCGATTGCGCTCATCGAGGTCGGCGCCAGCGCCGGGCTCTGCCTCTACCCCGATCGATACTCCTACTCGTGGTCGACGGACGCGGGCGTCCGGCGGGCCGGAGGCGGCCCGGAGCTGACCTGCCGGGTGCTCGGTCCGGCGCCGCTGCCCGAGCGCACCCCGACGATCGCCTAGCGCGGTGGAGTCGATCTCAGTCCCCTCGACGTGACGGACGTCGACCAGATGGCGTGGCTGGCGACGCTGGTGTGGCCCGAGCACCAGGACCGACGTGCCCGACTGTCGGCGGCGATCGAGGTCGCGCGTGCCGAACCGCCCGTGATCGTGCGCGGCGACCTCGTCGACGAGCTCCCTCGGATGGTCGACGAGGCCTCGGCGTACGCCCCGGTCGTGGTGTTCCACAGCGCCGTGATCGCCTACCTGCCCGAGGAGCGGCGCGAGGTGTTCCACGACCTGATGACCGGGCTGGTCGCCGGCGGGCGCTGCCACTGGGTGAGCAACGAGGGCCCGCGGGTGCTGGCCCGCGTGACCGCGACCGGACCGGAGCACCCTGAGGACGAGCACGGGTTCGTCCTCGCTGTCGACGGGCGCGCCGTCGGACGAACCCACGGCCACGGGCGCAGCCTGTTGTGGCACTAGCCAGCGGTGGTTGACTTCAAGTTCCCTTGAACTTGTCGGATGGGTGCATGCACGCAGTCCGACAGCACGAGTTCGGCCCACCCGATCGTCTGGCCCTCGAGGAGCGCCCCGACCTGACGCCCGCCGCGGGTCAGGTGCGCATCGCCGTGGAGGCCAGCGGGGTGCACCTGCTCGACACCACGATCCGGCGCGGTGAGCCGGGGCCGTTCCCGCCGCCTCAGCTGCCGACCATCCCTGGTCGGGAGGTCGCGGGGACCGTGGATGCGGTCGCCGAGGACGTCGACGCGTCCTGGCTCGGCAGGCGGATCGTCGCGCACCTCGGGCCGGTTCCGGGTGGGTACGCCGACCAGGCCGTCACCGGCGTCGACCTGCTCATCCAGCTGCCCGATCGCGTCGGGTTCGCGGACGCGGTTGCCGCCGTCGGCACCGGTCGCACCGCGCTCGGCGTCGTCGAGCTGGAGCCCGCCACGGCCGACGACGTCGTGCTGGTGCCGTCGGCGGCCGGCGGGCTCGGCTGGCTCCTGGTCCAGGACGCTCAGTCGCGCGGCGCGACCGTGATCGCCGCAGCCGGCGGCGCGGAGCGTACGGCGCGTCTCGCCGACCTCGCGCCCGACCAGGTCGTCGACTACAACGTCGAGGGTTGGGAGGACCAGGTCGACGGCGTGACGCTCGTGTACGACGGGGTCGGCGGCGCGGTCGGCCGGACCGCGCTGGAGCTGCTCCGCCCGGGTGGCCGCCTCGTGATGTTCGGCTTCTCGGCGGGGGAGCCGACCCGGCTCGACACCGGCGACCTGATCGGCCGGTCGATCACCGCGGGATGGAGCCTCGGCCCGCGGATGATGGCGCTGCCCGGTGGCATCCCCGGCCTGGCGGCACGCGCGCTGGACCGGGTGGCTTCCGGCGAGTGGCGGCCGCTCATCACGACGTACCCGCTCGCCGACGCGGCCCGGGCGCACGCCGATCTCGAGGGCCGCCGAGCCCTGGGCAAGGTCGTCCTGACGTCGCACCGCTGAAATCAATGGGCAGTGTCGGTCCCAACAGTCAGACTGCATCCCAGGAGGAGAGATGACCGACACGGACGTCACGCCGCAGGGCTCGCGGTTGCCGCGCGCGCTGACGCCGTTCCGGCACTCTGCCTACCGCAGGCTCGCCATCGCCCTGGTGCTGGCGACGTTCGCGGGTGGCGTGTGGGTGGTCGGTCTGGTCTGGGAGGTCATCCGGCTGGGCGGTGGGCCCGCGCAGCTGTCGTTGGTGTCGACGGCCAGCGCCGTCGGGGTGCTGCTGCCGGCGCTGCTCGGCGGCGTCGTCGCGGACCGGGTGCCACAGAAGGTGATCCTCCTCGGCGTCGCCATGACCGAGGTCGCCTGCATGGGCCTGGTCGCGGTCTTCTCCGTCACCGATCTCACCCGCCTGTGGCAGCTCGCGGTGGTGGGCTTCGCGATCGGCGCCGCAATGGCGTTCTACTACCCGGCCTACTCGGCGTGGCTGCCGGCGCTGGTGCCCGAGGAGGACCTGCTCGCGGTCAACGGCTTCGAGGGGATGATCCGCCCGACGATCGGCCAGGCGCTCGGTCCGGCCGTCGCCGGTGTCGTCGTCGGCGCCGCCTCTCCGGGCGCGGCCCTGTCGGTGGCCGCGTTGTCGTCGCTGGCCGGCCTCGTGGCGCTCGCGACGGTGCCGCTGACGCCGGTACGCCGCGACACCGACCAGCCGGCGACGTCGATGCTCCACGACCTGCGCGAAGGCTTCGGCTACATGGTGCGGACCCCGTGGCTGCTGGCCACGCTGCTCTTCGCGTCGCTGATGGTCTTCCTGATCATGGGTCCGCTCGAGGTGCTGCTTCCCTTCCTGATCAAGGACAAGCTCGGCGGCGGGCCCGGCGACCACGCGCTGGTGCTGGCGGCCTTCGGGGTCGGCGGCGCGGTCGGCTCGATGACGGTGGCCTCGCTGCGGATGCCACGGCGCTACCTGACCTGGATGAACCTGATGTGGGGCCTCGGCTGCCTCCCGTTCGCGGTGATGGGCATCGCCACTGAGATCTGGATGCTGGTCGTCGCGGCCTTCGTGCTGGGAGCGTTCTTCTCCGCACCGATGGTGATCTGGGGGACGCTTCTGCAGCGCCGGGTGCCCCCGCACCTGCTGGGCCGTGTTGCCTCGTTGGACTTCTTCGTCTCGATCAGCCTGATGCCGATCTCGATGGCCCTCGCGGGCCCGGTCTCCGAGGCGATCGGGCTGCGCACCACGTTCCTGATCGCGGGCACCCTGCCGGCGGTCGCCGCCGCCGTCGCGATCATTGCCGCGAAGCTGCCGCAGGACGAGATAGCCCACCCGCTGGACTGACGCCGACGCCCGGACGTCATACGAATCGTGGGCCAGGACCCACTGTCCGTATGACGTCCTGCGGACCCCAGCGCGCCTACAGCGAGCTCAACACGTCCTCGTTGTGCCGGTGGCCGATCGTCTCGTAGCCGACCACGGTCACCCACGGCGTCAGCGCGACGACCAGCAGCGACCAGGTCAGCGACGCGCCGGCGGCGACCATGGCGACACCCACCGCCAGCACGGCGGCCGAGCCGAGGACCAGCAGCAGGTGGAAGGGGTCGAAGGTGCGGGTCAGCAGCGCGTAGAGCGCGTAGAGCAGCCCGACGTACGCCGCCAGCGGGACGACCACCGTCAGCACGGTCTCGGTGTCGCTGAGCGCGGACTGCTCCTCGAGACGGTACGCCGCGGCGTGCAGCCCGGCGCCGACCGCGACCAGTGCGCCGAAGACCGGGATGTGCCCGTAGCCCCAGGCGAAGGAGCGCTCCCGGTGGGCGTGCAGGAGGTCGCCGCCCGGCAGCGTGAAGTAGGTCCACCACATCCCGAAGGTGACGCCGACGCCGGCGATGCCGAGTGCGGCGACGTCGACCGTCCAGCCCTCTTCGCCGATGATCGCGCTGAGCGTGGCGACGGTCCCGATCAACCCTTCGCCCAGGGCGATGATGACGAGCAGGCCGTAGCGCTCGGCGATGTGGTGCGGGTGCCACGGAGTGCCGGCCATCATCCGCTCCGCGACCAGCGGGCCGGTCGCCTCGATGAGGATCAGCAGCACGATCAGGACGAAGGTCACCGGGATCGACGTGGGCGCGAGGGCGAGCACGATCCAGCCGGCCTGGCTGATGACCAGGGTGACGATGAAGGTGCGGCAGACCGCGGTCCGCTCGGGGTCCTGTCTCGAGGCACGCCACCACTGGAGGATCATCGGCACCCGCATGACGATGTATCCGAGCACCATCACGCCGTTGTCGACGTGGTCGCCCTCGTGCAGCGACTCGAACATCTGCGGCAGGCCGAGGGCGAGGATCAGCACGCCGACCATCTGCACCATCGTCGTCAGCCGGTAGAGCCAGTCGTCCGTGTCGTACGCAGACGCGAACCAGGCGAAGTTGATCCAGGCCCAGCTCACCGCGAAGATCGCGAACGCGAAGCCGAGGACCCCTTCCCACACGTAGCCCGCGGCGAGGAAGTGCGCCAGCTCCCCGGCCGCCGTCCCGAAGGCGATCACGAACGTGAGGTCGAAGAGCAGCTCGAGCGGGGTTGCGGCGCGACCGCTCTCGTGCGGATCTCGGCCCGTCATCCGGACGACGTTGTGGGACATCCGCTCCGGCATGAAGAGAACCCTAGAGCCTCAGACCTCCGGCCCGAGTGAGGCAGCGAGGGAGTTCCGGGAGTGGATGCCGAGCTTGCGGTAGACGTGGGAGAGGTGCCACTCGACCGCCTTGACCGTCACGACGAGCCGGTCGGCGATCTCACGGTTGGTCAGTCCGGTCGCCGCCAGGCGGGCGACGCGCTGCTCGGCCGCCGTGAGCGACGCCAGGGTCTCGCCGAGCACCGGCCGCGGGTCCTCGCCCATCCTGCCGAGCAGGCGGCGGACCCGTCCGAGGAGCGGCCACAGGTTCTCGTTGCCGGCGTACGTCTCGGCACCGCGGAGCAGGTCCAGGCCCTCCGGTGCGGCACCGCGGTCGCCCGACAGCAGCAAGAGGCCGGCGAGGTCGGTCTCGATCTGTGCCTTCAGGCGCGCGGCCGGCACCCCGTCGAGCTCGTCGAGTGCCTGGCGGAGCAACGAGGCGCGGTCGGTGTGTGCGTCGACCGTTGCCAGGGTCCGGAGGCCGAGCGCGATCGGGTAGGCGACGCCGGCGGCGCCCGCGATCGTGAGGTGCTCGCGCGCGAGCGCGGTGCCCTCGACCCGGTGTCCCTGGCGTACGGCGGCGAGGGCGGCCGCCGTACGCCACGGGATCACGTCCGGGTCGTCGCCGTCCTCGAGCAGGCGCGGTATCCGGGCGAAGTGGGCGGACGCCAGGTCGATCTCGTTGACGGCGGCACACAGCTCACCGCGTCCGAAGTGGGCGGTCGCGCCGGCCGGGCCGGGGCGCTCCAGGTAGGCGCCGATCCGCTCGCCGACGTGGCGGGCCTGGGCCAGCTCGCCCCGGGCC
Source organism: Nocardioides endophyticus (assembly GCF_039543845.1). NCBI lineage: Bacteria > Bacillati > Actinomycetota > Actinomycetes > Propionibacteriales > Nocardioidaceae > Nocardioides > Nocardioides endophyticus. The sequence goes on from NZ_BAABKN010000023.1 coordinate 344,611, forward strand.
AACCGGCAGTCGAGGGTCGCGACGAGCAGCGCGGCACGGTGCGCGTCGTCGAGCTCGCCCTCGGTGGCCTCATCGGCCTGGGTGAGGTATCCGAGCGCTGCGCCGATGGCGCCGGCGCGGAGGTTGAGGAGGCCGCGCCCGAGAAGTTCTGCCGCGTCCAGGATCGCGGCACGCTTCACAACCTCGGGGCCCGAGCTGACCTGGGGGGACGGCATGGTGCCGAGCGTAGGAACCGACGCACCCCCGCGAGGGGAAATGCAGGAAACTCTTCCCTGGATTAGTCAGGTACGCCCGAGAAATGCCAGCAGGCGGACGTCGTCGGGAGCGTCCGGTGCGACGCGGACGGGCTCCGCGAACCGCACCCCGCGATCCACCGGGGCCACCGTCAGGTGGGCGACGGGCAGCAGTGCGGCGGCCAGGTCTGCCGGGATCCGCGCCGGAGCGGTCGCCTGGCCCACGTCCCAGCCGTGGGTGGTGACCTCGAGCGCCGCCGTCGCGACCAGGAGCGGGCTCGCCAGGTCGAGGCCACCGACGAGCACGTCGCCGGGGCCGGGGCGGGCCCACGCCCCCAACAGGGCGCAGGCCTTCTCCTCGATCGCCGCGATCCGGCCCTCGGTGCCGAGGGTGAGGTGCACCATCACCTGTCCGCCTGCCGCCTCGGTGAACGCGTCGAGCGAGTCCTCCATGTGCAGCAGCAGGTCACTCAGCCGCCACTCGTCACACGGTGTGGGCCGGTCCAGCAACCCGCCCCGGACCTCCGCCAGCCGAGAGTGGGTGTATTCGAGCGCCCGGTCGAGGAGCTCGACCGAGGCGGGGAGGGTCGCCGTCACGGCGTGCTCGGCGCGGGCGAGGTGTAGTCGGCGGGCAACCTCCCCGGCAGCCCGAACTTCTCGAACAGGGACAGGTCGAAGAACGCCGTGACGTGCCGGACCCGGTCACCGTCGAGGTCGAGCACCTGCAGCTGGAACGGCACGAAGTCGCCCTGCGGGGTCCGCATGTAGAGGCCGTACGCCGGCTGCCCGTTGGCCTCGGTCGACAGCATCGGCATGTCGTGCGCGCCGCCGGGGCACTCGGTGCCGATGAGCCAGCCGATGTTGGTGGCGCCGCGGTACCAGCTGGTGAACGGCGGCATGTCCCACGTGGCCTCGGCAGTGAGCATGCCGACGATCGAGTCGATGTCCTTGCGCCAGAACGCGTCGACGTACCGCTCCAGCATCTGCTGCTGGGCCGCGGTCAGGTTGGGCTCGACGGTGTCGGCGGTCAGGCCGCGCTCGGCGAGCTGGGCGTGCGCCCGCTGGAGTGCGGAGTTGACCGCTGCCGACGAGGTGTCGAGGGCCTCCGCGACCTCGGCGGCAGACCAGCGCAGCACGTCGCGCAGGATCAGGACGGCACGCTGGCGGGCCGGCAGGTGCTGGAGGGCGGCCACGAACGCGAGCCGGATCGTGTCCCGCTCGGCGACCTCGACCGCCGCGTCGGGCACCGGCTCGAGCCAGGTGATCTCGTGGTCGAGCTCCAGGGCGTCGCCCGCCATCGCGTCGGGGGTGCCGAGCCCCGCCGGCAGCGGGCGCCGGGGTCGACTCTCCAGGTTGGTGAGGCAGACGTTGGTGGCGATCCGGTAGAGCCAGGTGCGCACCGAGGAGCGGCCCTCGAACCTGTCGGCCGCCTTCCACGCCCGCAGGAACGTCTCCTGCACCAGGTCCTCCGCCTCGTGAACGGACCCCGACATCCGGTAGCAGTGGGCGAGCAGCTCGCGCTGGTAGCGCGCGGTCAGCGTGGGGAAGTCGTCGAGCTCGGTCGGGATGGTCACGGGTTCCGCCTTCAGCGCCGTCATCGGGTCCTGCTCCTCGCGTCGTCCAGTCTGCCTCTCACTACCGACAGGCGTCGATCGCAAAAGTCATCGGTGCAGGCTCAGCGCACTGCGGCGACGATCCGCAGAGCACGCGCGGCAGCGGGTACGGCGAGGGCGCGGTCGGTCGCGATCAGCCCGACCCGGGTGCGCCGGTCGAGCAGGTCGTCGACGTCGGCGGCGCCTTCGTGGGTCACGCCGAAGATCAGCTCGGCGAGCGTCACCGGCACGCCCTCGGCGATCGGCGCGAGCAGCTCGTCGTCGCCGAGCTTGCTGACGGCTCGGGCATCGTCGAGGACCAGGCGGGCGTCGGTGCCGTAGCGGCGGACCAGCCGGGCCGGTTCCTCGAGCTCGGCAAGGCGCGGTCGTGGAGCGGCGCCGAGCAGGGGCAGCTCGGCGGTGCGGCACGGCCCGGCGTCGAACCCGGCCGCGTCGACGGCAGCGTCGACGGCGTCCTCCGCCATGCGGCGGTACGTCGTGAGCTTGCCGCCCACGATCGTGATCACGCCGGTGGTGCTGGTGAGCACGGCGTGCCGTCGGGACAGGTCGGACGTCATGCCGGACCCGTCGCCGGAGGACAGCAGTGGCCGGAGCCCGGCGTACGCCCCGATCACGTCACTGCGGTGCAGCGGCTGCGCGAACGCCGCCGACGCGACGTCGAGCAGGAAGCCGATCTCGGGCTCGGACGGCTCGGGCACGTCGGGGACCTCGCCGTCGACGGGCTCGTCGGTGAGGCCGATGTAGATCGTGCCGTCGGGCTGGGGCAGCACGTTGATGAAGCGCCCGGTGGTGCCGGGGATCGGGGCGAACACCGCGGTGTGGAGGCCCGGGATGCTCGAGCCGCGCAGGACCAGGTGGGTCCCGCGACTCGGGCGCAGCGTCACTTCGGGGACCAGGTCGCCTGCCCAGACCCCGGTGGCGTTGATGACCGTTCGCGCGGTCACGGCCGTGGTCTCGCCGGTCAGCTCGTCACGGAGCTCGACCTCGGTGCCGGAGGCGGTGAGCACACGGGCCCGGGTGCGGACGTGGGCGCCGTACGCCGCGGCAGTGCGCGCGACGTTGGCGACCAGCCGGGCGTCGTCCTCGAGCTGGCCGTCCCAGGTGACCAGCGCGCCCCGGAGCCCCGCGGTCCGGAGCGGGGCGAGCTGGAGCGCCTCGACGGCGGGGAGGCGGCGTGGGCGCGGCAGGATCGCGGAGGAGGTCCCTGCTGCCCGGCGCAGCACGTCGCCGCCGAGCAGGCCGGCGCCGGTGAGGACCGCCTGCCGGCGGCTGGTCACGGAGCCGAGCGGGATCAGCATCGACAGCGGGTGCGTGAGGTGCGGCGCCGTGCGCTCCATCAGGATGCCGCGCTCGACCGCGCTCTCGTGGGCGACGCCGAACTGGAGCTGGGCGAGGTAGCGCAGGCCGCCGTGGACCAGCTTGGAGGACCAGCGCGACGTGCCGAACGCGAGGTCGTGGGCGTCCACGGCCAGCACCGACAGGCCGCGGGTCACCGCGTCGAGGGCGACCCCGGTGCCGGTGATGCCGAGCCCGATCACCACCACGTCGACGTCGGTCGGGGCGCCGTCAAGACCGGGCGTGATCCGGGTCGCGGTGCTCATGGCTGGAGGCCCCGGGTCAACGCCCGGCGGAGCTCGGCGTCGAGGTCGTCGAGGGAGACCTCGTCGCCGATCATCGTGTGCGCCGAGAGCACGAAGCCGTGGGCGGCGAGCAGCATCGCGCGGGCCATCAGCTCTGGGTTGCCCGCGCGCACCTCGCCGGCGGCCTGGGCCTCGCGCAGCGCGGCGACGGTCAGCTCGAGGATCGCGTCCTGGGAGCGGCCGCGCCGGGAGAAGAGGTACGGGAGGATCAGCTCGGGGTCGAGGTCGACGATCCGGAGGAAGAGCTCGTTGTCACGCAGCCGCTGGACGGTGCCGATGATGTCGCCGACCAGGCGCTCGACGGTCGGGGTGTCCGGGTCCTCCTCGGCCAGCGCGTCGGCGACGACGCCGCCCCACTCGCGGGTCATCAGGTCGGAGAGCAGCTGCGGCATGTCGGCCCAGGTGCGATAGATCGTCATCCGCGAGACTCCCGCGCGGCGGGCGACCTCGGTGAGCGTCGTACGCCGCCAGCCGACGTCGAGGATGCAGTCGCGGGCCGCGTCGAGATAGACGTCGCGCGGGCTCGGCTGGTCGTCGGGGAGGTTGTGACGAAGTGACGTCATATGTCACAGTGTAACGCATGCAGGCGAAGCAGCAGAGCGAGATGCACCCGTCCCGTTGGGGCGACCCGGACCGCGCGCAGGCGCTTCCCGACACGGCCCGCGGGATGGTCGAGCTGGTCTTCGGGCTCGACGACCGCCCGGCGCTCGTCGACCCGGCCCTCACCCCGTCGGCGCTCGAGCCGGCAGTGCTCGCCGAGCTGGCCGCCGTCGTCGGACCGGACCACGTCCGCACCGACGACGAGACCCGCCGACTGCGCACCCGTGGCAAGTCGACGCCGGACCTGCTCCGGATGCGGTCCGGCGACCTGACCGACGCGCCCGACGCCGTCGTACGACCGGGCAGCCACGACGAAGTGGCCGCAGTGCTCGCCCTCGCCGGCGAGCGCCACCTCGCGGTGGTGCCCTTCGGTGGCGGTACGTCGGTCACCGGCGGGCTGGTGGCCCGTCGCGAGGGCTTCGCCGGAGTGCTCAGCCTCGACCTGGTCCGGATGAAGCGCCTGGTCGCCGTCGACCACACCTCGATGACCGCGACCCTCGAGCCCGGGCTGCGCGGCCCGGAGGCCGAGGCGCTGCTCGCGGCGGAGGGCCTGACCCTCGGCCACTATCCGCAGTCGTGGGAGTACGCCTCGATCGGGGGCTTCGCGGCCACCCGCTCCAGTGGTCAGTCGAGCGCCGGCTACGGGCGCTTCGACGCCCTGGTCGTCGGGCTCACCGTCGCCACCCCGCGGGGGAGGCTCGAGCTCGGCAGTGCTCCGGCCAATGCCGCCGGACCCGACCTGCGCCAGCTGATCCTCGGCTCCGAGGGCGCCTTCGGCGTGATCACCGACGTGACGGTCCGGGTGCGCGCGCTGCCGGAGGTCAAGGTCTACGAGGGCTGGCGCTGGCCGTCCTTCGCGGAGGGTGCCGCCGCGATGCGCACCCTCGCGCAGTCGGGCCTGCTGCCCACCGTGATCCGACTGTCCGACGAGGCGGAGACCGCCATCAACCTGGCCGACCCCGGTGCGATCGGCGGCGAGGGCGCCAGTGGCTGCTTGATGATCACCGGCTTCGAGGGGACGCCGACTGCAGTTGCCGCCGAGCGGGCAGCGGTCACCGCGGTGCTGGCCGACCTCGGCGGCGACTCCGTCGGTGAGGCCGCCGGCGAGAAGTGGTCGCACGGGCGGTTCGACGCGCCGTACCTCCGCGACTCGATGCTCGACGTCGGTGTCCTCGTCGAGACGTTGGAGACCGCGACGTTCTGGTCGAACGTGGACCGTCTGTACGCCGACGTGAAGTCGGCTCTCACCGCGTCGCTCGGCGACCCGTCGATCGTGCTCTGCCACATCTCGCACGTCTACGAGACCGGTTGCTCGCTCTACTTCACCGTCGCGGCGAAGGAGGCCGACGAGCCGCTCGCGCAGTGGCACCGCGCCAAGGTCGCCGCCAGCGACGCGATGATCGCCGCCGGTGCGACCATCACCCACCACCACGCGGTCGGCACCGACCACAAGCCGTGGCTCGCGCAGGAGATCGGGCCGGTCGGCGTCTCGGTGCTGCGCGCGGTCAAGGCAGACCTCGACCCGATGGGCATCCTCAACCCGGGAGTCCTGATCCCATGACGCGCTCCTTCACCTTCCTGGTCAACCCGACGTCGGGCGGCGGTGCCGCACCCGGCGCCGTCGTACCCGTCGCCCGCGCGCTTCGCGACGCCGGGGCGGTCGTCGATGTCACCTACTCACCGGGCCCGCAGGCGATGGCGCGCCTGGTCGGCGAGGCCGTCGACCGCGGTGACGTGGTGGTCTCGGTCGGCGGCGACGGGATGCTGTCGTCGCTCGCCGGGCTGGTCGCCGGGCGGGACGCGACGTTCGCCGTCGTCCCCGCGGGGCGGGGCAACGACTTCGCCCGGATGCTCGGCGTACCCGAGGACCCGGAGGGCCAGGCGCGCGTGCTGCTCGAGTCCGCCGTACGCCGGATCGACCTGCTCTCGGTCTCCGGTCTCGGCGCGCCCCGCATGGTGGCGGGCTCGGTCTACGCCGGCGTCGACGCCCGGGCGGCCGAGATCGTCGACGGCGCGACCTGGCTGCCGCGCTCGCTGCAGTACCAGTACGCCGCGCTCCGCGCCCTCGCGACCTACCGCCCCGGCCGCTACGTCGTGTCGGTCGACGGCGAGGCGCGGGAGTACGACGCCGCCACGGTCGTCGTCGCGAACTCGGCGTACTACGGCAAGGGCATGCAGATCGCGCCGACCGCCTCGGTCGAGGACGGCGTCCTCGATGTGATCGTGATCGAGGCGGCCTCCCGGCTGGCCCTGATGCGCTCGCTGCCCAAGGTGTACGACGGCGCGCACGTCCACCTCGACGAGGTCACCGTGCTCTCCGGAAAGCGGGTCGAGGTCACGGGCAGTGCCCGGTCACCGATCCCCGTCGGCGGCGACGGTGAGCCGCTCGGCCAGCTGCCCGCCCTCGGTGCCTCGCCCGCCGTGGTCGAGGTCGTCCCCGGCGCGCTCGCGGTCATCTGTCCCGGTGGTTGAGGTGCGAAGGCGCCCTGGCGCCTGAGCCTCGAAACCACCGAAGGACCAGACCAGCAGCTCGGTGCGGGCCGCCGCGGTGACGGCGAGCCCGGGCTGGTCGGTGATCCGGAAGGCGTCGCCGTCGTCGAGCGGCTGGGCCATCGACGAGCGCTGGAGGGCACCGCCGGCGACGAAGACGTGCTGGAGGGGTTCGTCGGGCAGCACCACGGTGTCTCCCGCCGACAACCGGGCAACCCGGAAGGTCGCGTCGCCGATCCGCACCACCTCGGTCAGCTCGCCGGGCGTGAGCGAGACCGCCGTGACGGAGTATGCCGGCGGCGTACCGATCTCCGCGGGAGCAAGCCAGGCCTGCACGAACCGGGTCGGACCCGACGGGCCGGCGATCTCGGCGTGGGTCACGCCGGAGCCGGCGGACAGCACCTGCACCTCACCGGGCCGCACCACACCCGTGTGACCCGACGAGTCGGAGTGGTGCAGCTCCCCGCTGAGCACCCACGTGACGATCTCGAGGTCGCGGTGCGGGTGGTCCTCGAAGCCGACGCCCGGGCCGAGCAGGTGGTCGTCGTGGCAGACGAGGGAGCCGAACCGGACGTTGTCCGGGTCGTAGTGCCCACCGAACGAGAACGAGTGGCGGGTGAAATAACCTTCACCCCGGGTGAGGAAGCGGCCGGTTCCACGGCGGATCTCGACGCTCACAGGCATCATTGTGCCCGTGCCCGACTCCCGCCCGACCTCGGGTCTTCCGCAGCTCCCGCCTGGCTTCCGATTCGGGACCAGCACTGCGGCGTACCAGATCGAGGGCGCCGCGACCGAGGACGGCAAAGGCCCGAGCATCTGGGACACCTTCTGCGCGCAGCCTGGGCGGATCGTGGACGGCTCGAGCGGTGCGGTCGCGTGCGACCACTTCCACCGGTACGCCGAGGACATCGCGCTGATGAAGCGGCTCGGCGTCGGTGGCTACCGGCTGTCGGTGTCGTGGCCGCGGATCCAGCCGACCGGCTCCGGGCCTGCCAACGCCAAGGGCCTCGCGTTCTACGACCGGCTGATCGACGAGCTGCTGGCCAACGACGTCCAGCCGATGGTCACGCTCTACCACTGGGACCTGCCGCAGGCGCTCGAGGACGACGGGGGCTGGCTCAACCGCGCGACCGTCGACCGGTTCGCCGAGTACGCCGCGATCCTCGGAGAGAGGTTCGCCGACCGGGTCGAGCACTGGATCCCGGTCAACGAGCCCAACGTCGTGATGACGATGGGCTACGCGAGCGGGATGCACGCTCCGGGCCGCGAGCTGATGTTCGACTCGATGCCGGTCGCCCATCACCTGCTGCTCGCCCACGGCCGGGCAGCCGTGGCGCTGCGCGCCGCCGGCGCGACCAGCGTCGGGTGTGCCAACAACCACGCGCCGATGTGGCCAGCGAGCGACGACGCCGCCGACGTCGGCGCGACCAAGCTCTTCGACGCGCTGTGGAACGGCATGTTCAGCGAGCCGATGCTGCTCGGCCGCTACCCGGCCGACCTGGCGCCGCTCTTCGAGGACATCGTCCAGGACGGCGACATGGCGACCATCCGGCAGCCGCTCGACTTCTACGGGGTCAACTACTACAACCCGTTCAAGATCGGCGCCGCAGGCGAGGACTCGGAGATGCCGTTCGAGTTCCGGGAGCTGCTCGGCTACCCGGTCACCGACTTCGGCTGGCCGGTCGTGCCCGACGCGCTGCGCGAGTGGCTGATCCTGCTGCGCGCCCGCTTCCGGGCAGCGCTGCCCCCCATCTACATCACCGAGTCCGGCTGCGCCTACAACATGGGGCCGGACGAGCACGGCGTCGTGGACGACCAGCCGCGCATCGACTACCTCGACTCCCACCTGCGCGCGGTCGCCACCGCCGTGCAGCGCGGCGTCGACGTACGCGGCTACTACACGTGGTCGATGATGGACAACTTCGAGTGGGCGGAGGGCTTCACTCAGCGCTTCGGCCTCGTGCACGTCGACTACGAGACACAGAAGCGCACGCCGAAGCGCTCGTTCCAGTGGTACGCCGACGTGATCGCCGCGCAGACGAAGTCACTGGGCTAGCGCGGCCGCGAGCCCGCCGACGATCCGCTCCAGCCGCTCCGGGCTGGTGGCGAGGTTGAGCCGCACGTGCCCGGCCAGCCCGGGCTGGTAGTCCTGTCCGGGCGCCAGACGTACGCCGTGGGCGAGCGCCGCCCCGGCCGGGTCGTCGACGCCGTACTTCCGCAGGTCGATCCAGGCGAGATACGTCGCCTCCAGCGGGCGCGTCCGTGCGCCCGGGAGCCGGGCGTCGAGAAGCTCGGCCAGCAGCGACCGCTGCGACGCCAGCCGATCCACCAGGGCGGCCAGCCAGTCGTCGCAGTCGCGCCACGCGACGACGCTCGCGATCACGCCGAGGCTCGACCAGGTGTTCTGCGCCGGGATCGGCACCACGTCCAGGCGCGCCCGGTCGGCCGGGTCGAGGACCACGAGCTGGGCGCCGTGCGTCGCGGGCATGTTGAACGCCTTCGAGGCGCTGGTGACCGCGATGCCGCGCTCGTCCACGGAGAGGTACGGCGTGAACGTCGGCCCTGCTGGATCGAGCGGGGGCAGCACCAGTGGACCGTGGATCTCGTCGGCGACCACGCGGGCGTCGTACTCATGTGCCAGCGCGGCCAGCGCGGCGAGCTCCTCGCGCCGGGGCACGTAGCCGAGCGGGTTGTGCGGGTTGCAGAGCAGCAGGGTGCGGGCACCGCCCGCGAACGCCCGCGACACCGCCGCCAGGTCGAGGCTCGCGTCGTCGGCGTCAGGGTCGAGCTCGATCGGCACGATCTCGCGGCCGCTCACCTCGACGACGTCCCGGAAGGGCGGGTAGCACGGCACCGGTACGACGACCGGACCCGGCGGGCAGAGCACCTCGAGCGCCAGCCGCATGCCACCGACGACCCCACCGGTGGCGACCGACGCGTCGGCCGGCACGTCCCAGCCCCAGTGGCGACGGGCGAACCCGGCGAAGGTCGCGCCCAGCTCCTCGCTGTGCGGCGGGTAGCCCAGCGCTCCTCGCCGTACGGCGTCGACCAGCGCCTCGGTGATCGGCTCGGCCTGCGCGAAGTCCATCTCCGCCACCCACGCCGGCACCACGCCCGCGGCCTCCCACTTGAGGGGCAGGGCGGCGCGGGCCTCGTCGTCGGTGAGATCGCGAATCACCCCGGCAACCTACCTTTGAGGCATGTGGTGGCGAGCTGGGTGTGTGGGGGTCCTGACCCTCGCCCTGATGACAGCCTGCACCGACGACGACACCGACCCTCCGGAGGCCGACTCGTCGCCGCCACCCTGGGTCACCGAGACCGTGCCCGCAACGCCGCCTACGACGCGCCCGCTGGTCTTCGCCGTCAACGCCCGTCGCCCGCCGCTCGAGCTGACCGAGCGGCAGGCGCGCCGGCTGGAGCGCGGCGAGATCACGGACTGGCGCCAGCTGGGCCAGTCGGTCGGGCGGCTGCGCACCACCGACCTCACCGACCGGCTCGACCACCTGCCGATGGACACGGTCGCGGTGGTGGCAGCCGACGCCGTCGGTCCGGCCGTGCGGGTCGCGACCGTGGGCACGGTCGACCCGCTGCGCGACCCGGCGACGTACCCGATCCAGGTCCAGGGCCCGGCGCCCGGGCTGGTCACCACGATGACCGTCGTCGGCGACATCATGCTCGGCCGCGGCGTGACCGGTCGGCCGGCGCTGGCGCCGATGTCCGACCGACTCGCGTCCGCCGACATCACCGTCGGCAACCTGGAGAGCACGCTCGCGCGGCTCGGTCCGCCGAACCCGGTCCAGGGCGACCCGTTCCACGCGCCGCCGGAGGCGCGCCGCGACCTGCGGCTGGCCGGCTTCGACGCGATCGACCTGGCCAACAACCACACCGGCGATTACGGCGACGAGTCCCTCGTGCAGACCATCGAGCTGCTGCGCGAGGGCGGCCGGCCGACGTTCGGCGCCGGTCGTGACCTCGCTGAGGCCCGGGAGCCGGTCTTGATCGAGCGGCACGGAGTGCGCTTCGGGTTCCTCGGCTTCAACGCGATCGGGGAGACCGCCGAGGCCGGCCCGGCTCAACCCGGTGCGCTGTCGGTGAGCATGCCGCCGCGGACCGGGCCGCTGGACCGCCGTGAGCTGGGCCGGGTCCTCTCCGACGTACGCCGCCTGCAGCGTCGGGCCGACGTCGTCGTGGTGATGCCGCACTGGGGGCAGCAGTACACGCACCGGCCGGAGCCGGTCCAGCACGAGGTCGCCCGGGCGCTGGTGCGAGCCGGGGCCGACCTGGTGGTCGGCGGCCACCCGCATTGGGTGCAGGGCGTCGAGGAGGTCGACGACGCCTTGGTGGTGCACTCACTGGGCAACTTCGTCTTCGACATGACCACCCCGCAGACCAACGAGGGGTTGGTGCTCGAGGCGACCTTCTGGGGCGACCGATTGATGGCGGTCGACTTCGTGCCCTATCGGATCGGCGCCGACTTCGCGCCGCGGGTGGTCGCCCGTGATGCGGCCGGGTCGATCCTCGACCCGTTCTGGGAGTTCAGCTCGCTCGCAACGCCCCGTTGATCCAGGCGATGAGCAGCCGCCCGACGCGGCGCAGCTGAGCCGGGTTGACCACGGCCGGCACGTCGGCGGCCGAGTGGTAGCCGGCGTACGGCGTGCTGCCGATCCGCGCCGCGAGGAACCCTGCGTCCGCGAACGACTCGTGGTCGCTCGCCGCGTCGATCTCGGACACGGTGCTGATGCCGACCGAGTCCGCGACGTCGGCGAGCCGGTTGCGCAGAGCGGCCGGCGTACCGTCGACCGACGACAGTGGCACCACGCTCCCGACGCCGACCCGGTCCAGCGAGACCATGGCGCGCAGGTTGGTCCCGGTCTCGCCGAGGCGCGCGACGTACGCCTTGGACCCGAAGTGGTGCAGCTCGCCGGGGCCCCGGGGCTCCTCGCCGCCGAACGCGACCAGCACGACCTGGCCGCTCCCCCCCAGCACCCGGGCGAGCTCGAGCAGCACCGAGATCCCCGAGGCGTTGTCCTCCGCGCCGGGCGCGACGGCGACCGTGTCGAGGTGCGCGCCGACCAGGACGTACGGCGCAGCCGGGTCGAAGTCGGCCGCCGTCGCGATCACGTTGCTCGACGTGCCGGCGTCGACCGGGACGCCCCACGAGTCGCCGGCCGGCACCGGGAACGACTGGCGGCGCACGGCGTACCCCTCCGCCATGAACCGCTCCTCGACGTACGCTGCCGCCCGCCGGAAGGCTGGTCCGGTCGCGAGCCGCGGGCCGATCGTGCCGGCCAGGTGACGGACCGTCCGCATCGCCCGGTCGGCCTCGAAACGCCGGGGCGGCTCGGGGGAGGGCGTCGTCTCGGGAGTGGCCGCCGGTGTGGTCGGGGTGGCGCTCGGGGTCGCGGTGAGCGTCGTGACCAGCGGGTCGTCCGGGATCCCGAGGTCCGCTCCGGAGCACCCGGTCGCGAGGGCGACGAGTGTGACGGAGGCGACGAGCCCGCGGCGCATGGTGAGACCGTAGTCCGGCGGTGCGCGGGCATCGCCTCTACGCTTCTCCCATGCGCAATCGTCGAACCCGGTGTCGAACCCTGGCCGCTGCGGCCGTCCTGCCTCTCGTCCTCGTCGCAGCTGCCTGCGCCCCGGAGTCCGACGGTGGGTCGTCCGCCACCGACCCGGCCGACTCGACCAGCCCCAGCGCCGATGCGTGCGCCACCGACACGCTCCCGCTGAAGACCGACGGCCAGCTGACCGTGGGCACCGACTCCCCGGCGTACGAGCCGTGGTTCGTCGACAACGACCCGGCCAACGGCAAGGGCTTCGAGTCCGCCGTGGCGTACGCCGTGGCCGAGCAGCTCGGCTTCAGCAAGGACCAGGTGAAGTGGATCAAGGTCCCCTTCAACACCTCCTACGCGCCCGGCGCCAAGGACTTCGACTTCGACATCAACCAGATCTCGATCACGCCGGCGCGCCAGAAGGTCGTCGACTTCTCCGACGGCTACTACTCGGCCGCCCAGGCGGTCATCGCGCTCGAGGGCACCGCGGGCGCCGAGGCGACCAGCCTCGACGACCTCAAGGGCCTGCGCCTGGGTGCCCAGACCGGCACCACCTCGCTCACCGCGATCCGCGACATCATCCAGCCCGACACGGACCCGGCCGTCTTCGAGGACACCAACGCCGCCAAGCAGGCGCTGCAGAACGACCAGGTCGACGCGGTCCTCGCGGACCTGCCCACCGCCTTCTACATCTCCGCGGTCGAGATCCCGAAGAGCACGATCGTCGGACAGTTCCAGCCGGAGACGGGCGAGCAGGAGGAGTTCGGCATGCTGTTCGAGAAGGGCAGCCAGCTGGTCCCGTGCGTGAACTCCGCGCTGGCGGCGCTGCGTGAGGACGGCACGCTCGACGGGATCGAGACGCAATGGCTCTCCGACGTCGTGGACGTACCCGTCCTCCAGTGAGCGACTGGCAGCCGAGCCCACGCGAGCTCGAACGCCGCCGGGTCCGGCAGTCGCTCGCGACCCGTTCGGTCCTGATCGCGACCGTCCTCACGGTCGCCGTCTTCGTGCTGGTCGGCGCCGTCGTCGCGTCCTCGCCGGGCTGGGACACGGTGAAGGCGACGTTCTTCGACTGGCAGATCGCCAAGGACACGTTCCCTGACATCCTCGACGGCTTCTGGCTCAACGTGAAGCTGTTCATGATCTGCGAGGTCTTCATCCTCGTGCTGGGCCTGGCCGTGGCGCTTGCGCGGGTCTCGAGGTCGCCCTGGCTGACCCCGGTGCGGATCGTGGCCATCCTCTACACCGACCTGTTCCGCGGCGTACCCACCGTCCTGCTCGTGCTGCTGCTCGGCTTCGGCGTGCCGGCCCTGCAGCTCCAGGGACTCACCAACGACCGCTACTTCTGGGCCGGCGTGGCGCTCGTGCTGTCGTACGGCGCCTACGTCGCCGAGGTGTTCCGGTCCGGCATCGACTCGATCCATCCCTCCCAGATCGCCAGCGCCCAGGCGCTCGGCCTCAGCAGGCCCCAGGCGTTGCGTCACGTCGTCGTACCGCAGGCCGTGCGCCGGGTCGTCCCGCCATTGCTCAACGACTTCATCTCGCTGCAGAAGGACACGGCTCTGATCTCGGTGGTGGGCGTCTTCGACGCGGTCTTCACGGCCCGCGACTCGACGGGCTACCTCTTCAACTACACGCCGTACGTCGTGGTCGCGGTGATGTTCATCGTCATCACCATCCCGCTGGCGCGCTTCACCGACTGGCTCGGTCGCCGGATGATGCGCCGGGAGAGGGCGGGTGCCCGATGACGGCGCTCCTGGAGGTCTCGAGCCTGCGCAAGTCGTACGGCGACCGGGTCGTCCTCGACGACGTCTCGCTCACCGTGCAGCCGCACGACGTGATCTGCCTGATCGGGTCGTCCGGCTCGGGCAAGTCCACGCTGCTGCGCTGCCTCAACCTGCTCGAGGACATCGACGACGGGGTCATCACGTTCGACGGCCGGGAGATCTCCGACCCCCGCGTCGACGCCCGCGAGGTGCGCTCGCGCATCGGGATGGTCTTCCAGGCCTACAACCTCTTCCCGCACCTGAGCGTCCTCGACAACTGCACCCTCGCCCCGCGCAAGGTCCACGGCGTACGTCGTACGGATGCCGAGGCGCGCGCCCTGTCGCTGCTGGAGAAGTTCGGCCTCGCCGACCACGCCCGCAAGCACCCCGACCAGATGTCCGGCGGCCAGCAGCAGCGCGCCGCCCTGGTCCGCGCTCTCTGCACGTCGCCCACCCTGCTGCTGCTCGACGAGATCACCGCCGCCCTCGACCCCGAGCTCGTCGGCGAGGTGCTGTCGATCGTGCGCGCCGAGGCCGAGGCCGGCATGACGATGGTGCTCGCCACCCACGAGATGGCCTTCGCCCGCGACGTCGCCACGTCCGTCTGCTTCCTCGACGAGGGTCGGATCCTCGAGCAGGGCCCGCCCGCCGAGATCTTCAGCAACCCTCGGGAAGCGCGGACGCGGGAGTTCCTGCGGCGGGTGCTGCCGGGCGGCGGTGAGTAGGCAACCGTTCTTGCGTCGTTTTGCCGGGCGGCGGTGAGTGGGCAACCGTTTTCGCGTCGTTTCGTGGACAAACGGTTGCTAGCTCACCGCTCCCCGGGGTGCTGAGCGGCGGATGCGGTCACGCCGCGGTCCGACCGCGACGGATACCGATCGGAACAACAGCTGCCACTGGGTCTCGAAGGTAGGCGGCGGCCCGTCGTATCCACCTTTGAGAAGAGTGCGATAGACCTCTCCGACCAGGATCTTCGGCCGGGCGATGCGTTCCTTGGTGACCTGCACGTACTGCTGGTCGGCAGAGCGGAACAGCGCGTATCGGTCGAGGTCGGCGTTGTACTGCAGGCGGTCCTCCTGGTGATGGCTGCCTTCGTACTCGACAACCGTCAGCCAGGCGCGATAGACGAGGTCGCCGATGAGGGTGATGTCCTCGCCGACCGGGACCGCGACATTGACCTCGGGCTTCGGGAGCCCGGCGAAGGTGAGGATCGGTCGGAGCTCGCTCTCCATCAATGATCGCGACCGCACGTCGAGGTGCTCGAGGATCCAGAGCGCCTCATCGGCACCGTGCCGCCAGAGACCCGACAACGCGAGTGCGTGAATCTCGTCAACCGTGGTGTGGCCGCCGTGGAGCAGCCAGTCCCCGACCTTGATCGCGTCGATGACCCGAGCGTGAGCGCAGTAGGAGAGGTAGGCCGCGGCGACGGTCACGCCGACCTCGTCCGTCGGCGCCAGTTGTCTGGTCCGATGCAGGAACACGCCGTCGAGGTCGAGGTGCAGGTCGCCCTGTACGACGAAGCGGATCGGCCGCCGCGGGCCGAAGTCGAGGCCGAGCTGCTGCAGGCGGGTGAGGCCGGTGAGGTGCGCAGCCGGAGGCAGGGCGAGCCGAGCGGCGGTGATCCAGTCGTCCTCGGTCATGTTGTAGGACGTGACGCGCCAGACGCAGTGATGAAGGCGAACGAACCGGCGGCCCTGGAGCATCCGAGAGGTGACGCCCGCGCGCGCCGCGTCGGCGCGGGTGAATGGTCCGTGTTGGAGCTGAGAAGGGATCGTGTGCATGCCAGCAGTGCAGGTCGAACAGGCGGCCGGCGGGTCCGCCTCGGCGTACCGATGTGGATCAGCCGGCGTCGGACGATCCCTGTGGACGCCGTCTGGCTCGGTAGAGCGGTGAGCAGGCAACCGTTTCCGAGTCGAACGACGCTCGAAATGGTTGCTGGCTCACCGCCGCCCGGCGAACAACGATCACAGGCGACCGTGACACCACTTCTGTCATGATGCGGGACATGACATACGAGCTGGGACAGGGCACCGGGCCGCTCCGAGGCGTGAAGATCGTGGAGATCGCCGGGATCGGGCCGGCGCCGCACGCGTGCATGATCCTGGCCGATCTCGGCGCCGACGTGATCCGGGTCGAGCGGCCCGGGGGCCAGGCGATGGCGGGCGGCGCGACGATGCTGCTCAACCGCGGTCGGCCGAGCGTCGCGCTCAACCTCAAGGACCCGCAGGCCGCGGCCACCGTGCTCGAGCTGGTCAGGCAGGCCGATGTGGTGATCGAGGGCATGCGGCCCGGAGTGACCGAGCGCCTCGGCCTCGGACCCGACGACTGCCAGGCCGTCAACCCCAAGGTCGTCTACGGCCGGATGACCGGGTGGGGCCAGGACGGTCCGTTGGCGCAGGCAGCCGGGCACGACATGAACTACATCGCCATCACCGGCGCGCTCCAGATGATGGGCCAGGACAAGTCGCGCCCGCACTTCCCGAGCAATCTCGTCGGTGACTTCGGCGGCGGCTCGACGTACCTCGTCATCGGCATCCTCGCGGCCCTCCTCGAGGCGAAGACCAGCGGGAAGGGGCAGGTCATCGACGCAGCGATCGTCGACGGCACCGCGCACCTCAACGCGATGACCGCGGCGTTCCTCGCGAGCGGCGGCTACCACGAGGAGCGGGCGGCCAACCTGCTCGACGGCGGCGTCCCGTTCTACGACATCTACGAGACCGCCGACGGCAAGCACATGTCGGTCGGGTCGCTGGAGCCGCAGTTCTTCGACACGCTCGTCACGATCCTCGGCGTGAAGGACACCTGCCCCGGGCAGGCCGAGCCGCAGCGGTACGACGAGATGCGCCGGGTCTTCACCGACACGTTCGCGAGCAAGACCCAGGCGGAGTGGATCGAGATCTTCGAGGGCACGGACGCCTGCGTCGCCGGCATCATCCCGTTCACCGAGGCCATCGAGCACCCGCACCTGGTCGCGCGCGGCACCTTCGTCGAGCGCGACGGCATGGTCCAGCCGATGCCGGCCCCGCGCTTCTCCCGCACCGAGCCCAGCCTCACGCTGCCGCCCTCCAAGGCGACCGGCGAGCACACCCGCGAGGCGCTCACCGCCTGGGGCATCGGCAACGTCGACGACCTGATCGAGAGCGGCGTCGCCGTCCAGGCATGAGGCCGTTCCTCTTCATCGGCACCCGTGCCGAGGACGCCGCGGCGGACAGCGAGTACGCCGCGGTGCTGCGCTGCTCCGGGCTCGACGAGGCCGACGTACGACGGGTGCGGCTCGAGCGCGACGAGCTCGGCCCGGTCGACCTGGCCGACTGGTCCGGGGTGATCCTCGGCGGCGGCCCGTTCAACGTCAGTGACCCCGACGACACCAAGAGTCCCGCACAGCACAGGGCCGAGGCGGAGCTCCACGACCTGGCGACCCGCGCCGTCGCGGCCGACAAGCCGTTCCTCGGCGCCTGCTACGGCATCGGCGTGCTCGGCACCCTGCGCGGCGGTGTCGTCGACCGCACGTACGCCGAGCCGATCTCCGCCCGGCGGATCACCCTCACCGATGCCGGGCGCGAGGACCCGCTTCTCGGCACCATGCCCTCGTCGTTCGACGCGTTCCTCGGCCACAAGGAGGCAGTCACCGCACTGCCCGAGGGGGCGGTGCTGCTCGCCTCCAGCGCGGACTGCCCGGTGCACGCCTTCCGCCTCGGCCGCAACGTCTACGCGACCCAGTTCCACCCCGAGCTCGACGTCGAGGGGTTGTGCCTGCGGATCGAGACCTACGACGGCTACGGCTACTTCGAGGCGCACGAGGCCGACGGCCTGCTCGCCATGGCCCGGGCCGCCCACGTGGAGCACCCGCCCCGCCTGCTCGCGCGGTTCGTCGAGCTCTATGCTTGTTGACAGATATTCAGTAGGGTTCGAGGCATGAGCATCGAGCACGTCGACGTCCTGATCGTCGGAGCCGGACTGTCGGGGATCGGCGCCGCCTGCCAGCTGCGCGAGCGGCAACCCCGCCGGACGGTCGCCGTGCTCGAGAGTCGCGAGGTCAGTGGCGGCACCTGGGACCTCTTCCGCTACCCCGGCATCCGCTCGGACTCCGACATGTACACCTTCGGCTACCGCTGGCGGCCGTGGCGCAACGAGCGGGCGCTCGCCGACGGCGACGCGATCCTCGACTACCTGCGTGACGTCGCGAGCGAGTACGGCGTCGACAGGCTGATCCGCTACCGCCACCGGGTCGTGGGCGCGAGCTGGGACAGCGACACCGCCCGCTGGACGGTACGGGCGGAGACCCCGGACGGCGAGGTGATGCTGACGGCGAGCTTCCTCTGGAACTGCGGTGGCTACTACGACTACGACGCCGGATACACCCCGGACTTCCCGGGCATCGACGACTTCCAGGGGCAGGTGATCCACCCGCAGCACTGGCCCGAGGACCTTGACTACGCCGGCAAGAAGGTGGTCGTGATCGGGTCCGGCGCGACCGCGGTGACGCTGCTCCCGGCGATGGTCGCCGGCGGCGCCGGTCACGTGACCATGCTGCAGCGCTCCCCGACGTACATCGTCTCGATGCCCGGCCGCGACCCGCTCGCGGAGCGGCTGCAGCGGCTGCCCGAGAAGGTGCGATTCCCGGTCCTGCGCTGGAAGAACATCCTGGTCTCGGTCGGCATCTACCAGCTCAGCCGCAAGAAGCCCGACGTCCTGCGCAGCTTCATCCGCAAGAACACCGTCAAGCAGCTCCCGCCCGAGGTCGACGTCGACGTCCACTTCAAGCCGACGTACGACCCGTGGGACCAGCGGCTCTGCCTGGTCCCCGACGGCGATCTCTTCCGCGCCATCCGCAAGGGCAGCGCGTCGGTCGTCACCGACACCATCGAGACGTTCACCGACAGGGGTGTCCGGCTCACCTCGGGGGAGGAGCTCGAGGCCGACGTCCTCGTGACCGCGACCGGGCTGAGGCTGCTGGCCCTCAACGCACCGCTCGAGGTCGACGGCAGGCCCGTGAAGCTCCCCGAGACCATGGCCTACAAGGCGATGATGCTGAGCGGCATCCCGAACTTCGCGTTCACCATCGGCTACACCAACGCCTCGTGGACCCTGAAGGCCGACCTGGTCTCCGACTACGTGTGCCGCCTGCTCGACCACCTCGACCGCAACGGGCTCCGCGTGGCCACGCCGCAGCCGGACCCGAGCGTCGGAGAGCGGCCGTTGATGGACTTCTCCGCGGGCTACGTCCTGCGCGCGCTCGACGAGCTGCCCAAGCAGGGCGACCGGGCGCCGTGGCAGCTCAAGCAGAACTACCTGACCGACGTCCGCAAGATCCGCCGCGACGCCATCGACGACGGCGTCCTGAGGTTTGCCTGACGCCCGGATCGGTCACCGCCCGGGCGAGACCACCTAGGAGGCAGACATGGGTCTGAAGGACAAGGCAGAGAACAAGGTCGAGAACCTCAAGGGCCAGGGCAAGGAGTCGGCGGGCAAGGCCACCGGCGACGAGCAGCTCGAGGCCGAGGGCAAGGGCGACCAGGCGTCGTCCAAGGTCAAGGACGCCGGCGAGAAGGTCAAGGACGCCGCGAGCGACCTCAAGGACGGCCTCACCAAGTAAACGAGCCCAGCGTCATACTGCGTCGATGCAGGTCTGACGGGCTGCTGCGTCTACAGTTGTCGAAGCAGCCCGTTCAGTCTTGCCTCGGGCTTCGGCCGGTCTCTTCGAGATCGTGCCCCTCACTTCGTGAGGCAGCTGCTCCGCTCCTTGCCCAACGGTGAGGTTCAGCTTGGCGAGACACGCCAACAGTGAGTGATCTTCTCTTGTCTACTGCAGTGTCTGCTGCGGGCTTCACCGACCTCGGTGTCCCCGCTTCCCTTGCCGCCGTCCTCACGGACCTCGGCATCACCTCCCCGACTCCCATCCAGGCCGCCACGCTGCCCGACTCCCTCGCGGGTCGCGACGTGCTCGGCCGTGGCCGTACCGGCTCCGGCAAGACGTACGCGTTCCTGCTGCCGCTGGTCGCCCGCCTCACCGCGTCCGGCACCAAGCCCCAGACGCGCAAGCCGCGCGCGCTGATCATGGCCCCGACGCGTGAGCTCGTGAACCAGATCAACGACGCGCTCAAGCCGCTGGCCCAGACCGCCGGCCTGAGCACCATCACGGTCTTCGGCGGCGTCGGCCAGAACCCGCAGGTCCAGGGCCTGCGCAAGGGCATCGACATCGTCCTCGCCTGCCCCGGCCGTCTCGAGGACCTCATGGGCCAGGGTCACGTCGACCTCAGCCAGGTCGAGATCACGATCCTGGACGAGGCCGACCACATGGCCGACCTCGGCTTCCTGCCCGGCGTGCGCCGGATCATGGACACGACGCCCCGCTCCGGCCAGCGCCTGCTCTTCTCGGCCACGCTGGACAAGGCGATCGACGTCCTGGTCAAGCGCTTCCTGCAGAACCCGGTGACCCACCAGGCCGACTCGGCGCAGTCGCCGGTCGGCACGATGGACCACCACGTGCTGCACCTCGCCCGTGAGCACCGTGTCTCCGTGCTCACCGACTTGACGAGCGCCCCCGGGCGCACCGTGGTCTTCACCCGCACCAAGCACGGTGCGAAGGCGCTGACCCGGCAGCTCAACAGCAACGGCGTGCCGACCGTCGAGCTCCACGGCAACCTGAGCCAGAACGCCCGCACCCGCAACATGGAGGCCTTCCACTCCGGCAAGGCCACGACCCTGGTCGCGACCGACATCGCCGCGCGCGGCATCCACGTCGACGACGTGGCGCTGGTCGTGCACGCCGACCCGCCGGTCGAGCACAAGGCCTACCTGCACCGCTCCGGACGTACGGCGCGCGCCGGCGCCAAGGGCACCGTCATCACGCTGATGACCGACGACCAGGTGCGCGACGTACGCGACCTGACTCGGGCCGCGGGCATCAAGCCGACCACGACCAAGATCAACGGCGCGAGCCACCCGCTCCTCGCCGAGCTCGCCCCCGGTGAGCGGTCCCTGCCCGGCGGCCTCGTCGTCGAGGCGCCGGCCGAGGGCAACCGCGGTGGCGGCGGCGGACGTCGCGGCGGAGGTGGCGGCGGTGGCCGTCGCTCCGGCGGCGGCGGTGGTCGCTCCGGTGGCGCACCCAAGTCCGGCGGGCAGGCCCGCTCCGGCGGGCAGCGCAAGTCAGGCGGCCAGGCGAAGTCCGGCGCCGGCAAGGCCGGCGGTGGCGCGGGTCGCACCTACACCACCTCGACGCCGTCTTCCGGTGGCGGCCAGACCCGCCACAGCAGCGCCTCCTTCAGCTCCGGGCGCCGCTGATCGTGTCCCCTCGCGCGCCGACATACAGTCGGCGCGTGAGGGACCCACGCCGAGCCGCTCTGCTCGTCGTCCTCGTGGCCGGGACCGTCCTGCTAGGCATCTCCTTCCGGATCGAACCCGGCAGCAGCTGGTTCTACCCGACCGCCCTCGCGCTCGCCGCGGTGTGGGCGGTCGGTGCGTTCGCGAGCGGCCCGGTGCCACTCGGTGAGCGCATCGTCGTGCTCCCCCTGCTCGCAGGGGTCGCGCTGGCCGGCGTGTTCGTGCTCGGCGCATTGATCGTGCGCGAGCTGCCGGTCCTGGAGGACCAGGTCTCCGCCGTCACGGCGTACTCCGACCGCGGGTCGGGCCCGTTGATCGTCGCGATCACGCTCGTGACGGGTGCCGCCGAGGAGCTGTTCTTCCGCGGGACCGTCTACGCCGCCGTCCCGGAGCACTCAGTGGTCGGCAGCACACTCGTCTACACCCTCGTCACCGCTGCGACCGGCAACGTGGCTCTGGTCTTCGCCGCCGCACTCCTCGGCCTGGTGGTGGGTCTGATGCGTTGGTGGTCCGGCGGCGTGATCGCGCCCACGATCACCCATGTCACCTGGTCGCTGGTGATGCTGCTGGTGCTACCCGCGCTCTTCTAGTGGTCGGCGACCGCGCGCCGCACGGCCTCGGCGTACGTCATCGGCTCGCCCGGGACGACGTCGCGGATCGAGTGGTCGGTGACGATCACCTCGGTGCCCATCGACTCGATCAGGTTGCGGCCGGTGGTGGTGTCGACGTCGGTGACGAACGAGATCCAGTGCGACGACAGCCCCGGCGTCAGCACCGGGACCGTCATGATCGGGACCTTCCGACCCTGGATGACCTCGGCCGCCTGCTGGAGCATCTCGACGTAGGAGAGCTGCTCGGGGCCGCCGATCTCGTAGGTCTGGCCGAAGGCCTTCTCGAGGCCGACGACGCCGGCCAGGTAGTGCACCACGTCATCGACGGCGATCGGCTGGGTGCGGGTGGAGGCCCACTTCGGGACGATCATCGCGGGCAGGTTCTCGACGAGCTGGCGGGTCATCTCCCAGGAGATGCCGCCGGCTCCGACCACGATCGCCGCCCGCAGCACGGTCACCGGCACGCCGGACTCCCCGAGCAGCCGCTCGACCTCGCGGCGCGAGCGGAGGTGGGGCGAGAGGTCGTCGGAGTCCTTGCCGAGCCCGCCCAGGAAGACGATCTGGCGCACGCCGCCGGCGACGGCCGCGAGCCCGAACCCACGTGCGGCTTCCGCGTCCTTCGCCTCGAAGTCGTCGTCGTCGAGCGAGTGCACCAGGTAGACCGCCACGTCGACACCCTCGAGCGGGGCCGCCAGCGTGCCCGGGTCGGACACGTCGCCGGCGACCGGATCGCCCTTGCCGTCGTACGTCTCGGGGTGGCGCGTCATCGCCCGGACGTGGAGTCCGCGGTCGATGAGCTCGGGGACCAGCCGGCTCCCGACAAACCCAGTTGCGCCGGTGACGAGGACGACGGACTGCTCTGGGGTGGGGGGCACAACTACCGTGTACCCATGGCGGACGACGTTGATGTGGAGCTGACCCAGGACGAGTGCTGGGAGCTGTTGCGGACCCACGAGCTCGGCCGGCTGGCGTTCACCGTCCTGGACGAGCAGCACCTCACCCCCGTCAACTACGCGGTCGACGGCCGGACCCTCCTCTTCCGCACCGCACCCGGCAGCAAGCTGCTCGCCGTCGCACTCGGGGCGCAGGTGGCGTTCGAGATCGACGAGCTCGACGACGACTCGGCGGTGAGCGTGGTCGTGCGCGGCCGGGCCCGGCACCTGCCCGAGGACGAGGCGCACCGGGCGGAGAACGTCCCGCTCCGGCCGTGGGTCGGCCCGGACAAGTACGACGTCGTCGAGATCGCACCCGAGGTCGTGGCCGGCCGCCGGTTCCAGCTCAGCCGGCCGTGGCTGCACCTGCGGCCGGACAGCACCCCCTAGCGGGCGCGGCGGGCGATGTCCTCGCGACGGGTCTCGTCCATGGCGGCTTCGTACGCCGAGACCAGGCTGGCGATCGAGAGTGGCTTGAGGCGTTCGACGACCTCGCGGATGGTGTCCGACGAGGCGCCCGACTCGCGGTAGACCGGCCACACCATCGTCCGGAAGAGCTCGTTGAGCTCCTTGGCGAGCTGCCGGCCGTGCTCGGCGTACACCTCCGCGGCGGCGAGCGCGGCCTCGGGTGGGAAGCCCAGGTCCAGCAGGCCGACGCTGACCGAGAGCTGAGACACGGCGACCTCGTAGCGGCCGCGCTTGGTCGCGAAGACGATGCCGAGTGCCGACAGCGTGGTGATGTCGTCGTCGGTGAGGGTCCGGCCGGCCCGGGTGTCGAGCTCGGCGCGCGACATCTCGACGGGGAGGTCCGCCTGCCAGGGGGTGAGCATCGCGCGGTGCAGCGCGATGTCCTCCGGTGTGGCGGCCGGGGGGATCCGGGCCATGTACTTCTCGATCGCCGAGAGCGTGAAGCCGTGGGTCTGCAGCTCCTGCACCAGCTCGAGCCGCGAGACGTGGTCGGGGCTGTAGTAGCCCGAGCGGCCGCGCCGGATCGGCGGTGGCACCAGGGCCTTGGTCGTGTAGAAGCGGATGTTGCGCACGCTCATGCCGACCCTCGCGGTCAGCTCGTCGAGCGTCAGCAGCTCCCGCGGTGACTCGCCGCTGTCGTCCATGGCTCTCCTCGTTCGTCCCGGTGGGTCCGTGACCTGCACCACAGGACCGCCGCCTTGACGGTGACAGTAATAGTGTCACAATCGAGCGAACAGGCTCGTATTGCACGGTCCCCCATCACTGAGTAGGACGTCATGGCTGAAGCACTCGTGTATGACCACATCCGGACGCCGCGCGGCAAGGGCAAGGCGGCGGGCACGCTGCACGAGGTCAAGCCCGTCGACCTGATCGTCGGCCTGCTCGACGAGATCAAGGTGCGCAACCCCACCCTGGACCCAGAGCGCGTCGACGACGTCGTGCTCGGCGTGGTCTCGCCGATCGGCGAGCAGGGTGGCGACATCGCCAAGACCGCCGCGCTCAAGGCCGGCTACCCCGACACCGTTGCCGGCGTACAGCTCAACCGCTTCTGCGCCTCCGGCCTCGAGGCCGTCAACCAGGCCGCCTCGCGGGTGCGCGGCGGCTTCGAGGACCTGATCCTCGCGGGCGGCGTCGAGTCGATGAGCCGCGTGGCCATGGGCTCCGACGGTGGTGCCTGGGCGTCCGACCCGGCGACCGCCTTCCAGGCCGGGTTCGTGCCCCAGGGCATCGGCGCCGACCTGATCGCCACGATCGAGGGCTGGAGCCGCGACGACGTCGACGCGTACGCCGCCGAGTCGCACCACCGGGCCGCCAAGGCCTGGGCCAACGGCTACTTCTCCAACGCGGTCGTCCCGGTCAGGGACCTCAACGGCCTGACCATCCTCGATCACGACGAGACCATCCGCCCCGACACCAGCCCCGAGGGCCTGGCCGGCCTGAAGCCGAGCTTCGCCGGCATCGGTGCAGACGCGGGCTTCGACGACGTGGCGCTCGAGAAGTACCACTGGATCGAGCGGATCAACCACGTCCACCACGCCGGCAACTCGTCCGGCATCGTCGACGGCGCCGCGCTGATGGCGATCGGGACCGAGGAGGTCGGCAGCCAGCTCGGCCTCACCCCGCGGGCCCGCATCATCGCCACCGCCGTCTCCGGTGCCGACCCGACGATCATGCTCACCGGCCCGGCGCCGGCCGCCCGCAAGGCGCTCGCCAGGGCCGGGCTCGAGGTCTCCGACATCGACCTGTTCGAGATCAACGAGGCCTTCGCCGCGGTCGCGATGCGCTTCATGCGCGACCTGGACATCAGCCACGAGATCACCAACGTCAACGGTGGCGCGATCGCCATGGGCCACCCGCTCGGTGCGACCGGTGCGATGATCCTCGGCACCCTGGTCGACGAGCTCCAGCGCCGCGACCTGCGCCGCGGCCTCGCCACGCTCTGCGTGGGCGGCGGCATGGGCATCGCCACCATCGTGGAGCTCGTCTGAGCTTCGTCCCTCTGGTGGTTTCGAGGCTTGGGCCTGGCGGCCCTCGCACCTCAACCACCGTCGCCACCACCGATCTCCAGACAGGAACCTTGATGAGCACCACCACTGAGCAGACCGCGGTCCAGTACGACCGCGACGCCGACGGCATCGTCACGCTGACCCTCGACGACCCGACCGCCAGCGCCAACACGATGAACGAGCTCTACCTCGAGTCGATGGCGGCAGCGGTCCAACGGCTGTACGACGAGGCAGACGACGTGACGGGTGTTGTCATCGCGAGCGCGAAGAAGACCTTCTTCGCCGGCGGCAACCTCAAGAGCATGGTCCAGGCGACCAAGGACGACGCCGGCTCGGTCTTCGCGATGGGCGGCGCCGTGAAGGCCGGGCTGCGCAAGCTCGAGAAGTTCCCGAAGCCGGTCGTGGCCGCGATCAACGGCGCCGCCCTCGGCGGCGGCTTCGAGATCTGCCTGGCCACCAACCACCGGATCGCCGTCGACGACGACAAGGTCCTGATCGGCCTGCCCGAGTCGACCCTCGGCCTGCTGCCCGGTGGCGGCGGCGTGACCCGCGTCGTACGCCTGCTCGGCCTGCAGCAGGGCCTGATGGACGTGCTGCTGCCCGGCACGCAGTTCAAGCCCAGCGCCGCGAAGGAGAAGGGCCTGGTCGACGAGCTGGTCGCGACCCGCGAGGAGCTGGTCCCCGCCGCCAAGGCATGGATCAAGGCCAACCCCGACGAGACCCAGAACCCGTGGGACAAGCCCGGCTACAAGATGCCCGGTGGCACCCCGAAGACTCCGGCCCTCGCGGCCTTCCTGCCGGCGTTCCCGGCGCTGCTGCGCAAGCAGACGAAGGGTGCGCTCTACCAGGCGCCACGGGCGATCCTGTCCGCGGCCGTCGAGGGCGCGTCGGTCGACTTCGAGACCGCGTCGCGCATCGAGTCGCGCTACCTGACCAACCTGATCGTCAACCAGGGCTCGAAGAACATGATCCAGGCGTTCTTCTTCGACCTGCAGGCGATCAAAGCCGGCAAGCTCCGCCCGCAGGGGATCGAGCCCTACAAGGCCGTCAAGGTCGGCGTCCTGGGCGCCGGCATGATGGGCGCCGGCATCGCCTACTCCTGTGCCCGTGCGGGCATGGAGGTCGTGCTCAAGGACGTCAGCGCCGAGGGCGCGGCCAAGGGCAAGGCTTACTCCGCGGGGCTCAACGCCAAGGCGGTCTCACGCGGCAAGCTGAGCGAGGAGAAGTCGCAGGCGCTGCTCGACCGCATCACCCCAACTGCCGACCCGGCCGACCTGGCCGGCTGCGACCTGGTGATCGAGGCCGTCTTCGAGGACCCGGCGCTCAAGCAGCAGGTCTTCGCGGAGATCGCGCCGTACGTCAACGCGGACGCGCTGCTCTGCAGCAACACCTCGACGCTGCCGATCACCGAGCTGGCCACCGGCGTGGACCGCCCCGCCGACTTCATCGGCCTGCACTTCTTCTCACCCGTCGACAAGATGCCGCTGGTCGAGATCATCCGCGGCAAGGAGACCTCGGACGTCGCGCTGGCCAAGGCGTACGACGTGGTGCAGCAGATCCGCAAGACCCCGATCGTCGTCAACGACAGCCGTGGCTTCTACACCTCGCGCGTCATCGGCACGATGGTCAACGAGGGCCTGGCGATGCTCGCCGAGGGCGTGCACCCGGTCAGCATCGAGCGGGCCGGCACGCAGGACGGCTACCCGGTCGGTCCGCTCCAGCTCAGCGACGAGCTGAACCTGGAGTTGATGGCCAAGATCGGCAAGGCGAGCAAGGACGCCGTCGAGCGCGACGGTGGCACCTACACGCCGCACCCGGGCGAGGCTGTCGTCGCCAAGATGATCGAGATCGGCCGCCCGTCGCGGCTCAAGGGCGCGGGGTTCTACGAGTACGCCGACGGCAAGCGCACCGGCGTCTGGCCGGGCCTCGCCGACACCTTCCCGGTCGCGGCCGAGCCGATCCCGTTCCAGGACATCAAGGACCGGCTGCTCTTCGTCGAGGCGATCGAGACCGCCAAGTGCTTCGAGGAGGGCGTCATCGAGTCGGCCGCGGCGGCCAACATCGGCTCGATCATGGGCATCGGCTTCCCGGCGCTGACCGGTGGCGCCGCCCAGTTCATGACGGGCTACGAGAACACTGCGGGCCAGATCGGCCTCGGTGCGTTCGTCGCCCGTGCGGATGAGCTGGCCGAGAAGTACGGCGACCGGTTCCGGCCGACGGACTACCTGCGCGAGCTGGCCGCCTCCGGCGGCTCGTTCCCCGCGTAGCCGTGGGGGTCCTGCTCCTGGTCCGGCACGGTCAGGCGTCGTTCGGCGCCGCCGACTACGACGTCCTGTCCGAGACCGGCTGGGAGCAGGGCCGCCTGCTGGGTGACTGGCTGCGTGCGCGCGGCGTGACCCCGACGGCGGTGGTGCGCGGCGGCATGCGCCGGCACCGCGAGACGGCAGAAGCGATCCGGCAGAGTGCGGTGGGCTGGCCCGAGGCGGCCGTCGACGGCGGCTGGGACGAGTTCGACCACCTCTCGGTGGTGGCGGCGTACCCGGACGCGCCGACCGGCGACCTCGACCGACGCGAGTTCCAGCGGGTCTTCGAGCTCGCGACGGCACGCTGGACCGCGGGCGGCCACGACGGCGAGTACGCCGAGCCGTGGTCGGCCTTCCACGCCCGGGTGACGGACTCGTTCGACGCCGCGTGCCGCCTGGCGGGCTCGGGCGAGACCGCCGTCGCGGTCACCTCGGGTGGCACGATCGCAGCCGTGTGCGCCGCGCTGGTGGACCCGGGCGCGGATCCCACGGCGTACGCCCGGATGTGGAGCCGCTTCAACACCGTGCTGGTGAACTCGTCGGTGACGCGAGTGGTCGTCGGGCCGACCGGGCCGCGGCTCCTGACCTTCAACGATCACCCCCATCTCGAGGGCGCCGCGCTCACCTACCGTTGAAGGCTTGACTAGACCGGAGTTGTCGCCTTGTGTGGGTCGGTGAAGTTCTCTGGGTGGGCACCCGTCAGTCGCATGCGCGCGCAACGCCGGATCGTCGGCGTCGTCGCCATCGGAGCCGTGGTCGCCGCGTCGCTCGCCGGTGTCTCGGCCGGTCCCGCTGATGCGGCGGACGGAGCCGGCAGCGCGGCGGCCCCGGCGCTGGGCGCCGGCCGCTACATCGTGATGCTGCGGGAACCCTCTGCCACCGGCCTGGCTGCCGGTGCGACCACCGGCTCCTTCGACGCACGCTCCGCGCGGGTCACGTCGTACCGCGCGCACCTGCGCCAGACCCACACGACGATCGCCAGGCAGTACGGCGCCCGGCCCCTCGCCAACTTCACCGCCGCTTCCAACGGGTTCGCCGCCGACCTCACCGGAGAGCAGGCGAGCGCGCTGTCCGTCGACCGTCGCGTGCTGCTGGTCGAGAAGTCCCGGACGCTGAAGCCCGCGACCTGGCACAGTCCGAAGTTCCTCGGGCTGACCGGCAAGAACGGCGCCTGGTCCAGCCACGGCGGCCGGCAGGCCGCCGGTGCGGGGGTGGTCGTCGCCGACCTCGACTCCGGCATCTGGCCCGAGTCGGAGTCGTTCTCCGGGGAGCGGCTCACGAAGAAGGCCAAGACCCCGTGGGACATCTCCCGGCGCGGCAGTGCAACCCGGATGGAGAAGGCCGACGGTGGCGTCTTCCGGGGTGAGTGCGTGATCGCGCAGAAGTGGGACAAGGGCGACTGCAACACCAAGATCATCGGCGCGCGCTACTACGGCGACAGCTTCCTGGCGTCCGTCCCGGCGGCTGACCTCGCCGCCACCGAGCAGCTCTCCGCGCGCGACGGAGGTGGCCACGGCACCCACACCGCGAGCACCGCGGCGGGCAACCGGGTCGCCAACGTGAAGACGGAGGGTCGCAAGTTCGGCACCGTCACCGGCATGGCCCCGGCGGCGCGGATCGCCGTCTACAAGGTGTGCTGGGAGGCCGACAACCCGGACGACAGCGGCTGCAACAACATCGACTCGGTCGCGGCCGTCGACCAGGCCGTGATCGATGGCGTCGACGTCATCAACTTCTCCGTCGGTGGTGGTGCCAGCCCCACCCTCGACGCCACCGAGGTCGCGTTCGAGGGTGCTGCGGAGGCGGGCATCTTCGTGTCGGCGGCGGCGGGCAACGACGGCCCGGGTGCGTCCACGCTCGACCACCCGGCACCGTGGGTGACGACGGTCGCCGCGTCTACGAGCTACCGCTTCGAGGGCACGATCGTGCTGGGCAACGGCAAGAAGATCGTCGGCGCCTCCGTCTCGAGCACGTCGGTCAAGCAGACCCGCATGGTCGACTCGGCCAAGGCGGCCGCGTCGGGCTCAGCGCCCGGTGACTCCGACCTGTGCGGGCCGAAGTCGCTGGACCGGTCCAAGGTGCAGGGCAAGATCGTGATCTGCCAGCGTGGCACCTACGACCGCGTCGTCAAGAGCGACGAGGTCAAGCGCGCCGGCGGCATCGCGATGATCCTGGTCAATCCATCGGAGAACAGCCTCGACGCCGACTTCCACGCGATCCCGACGATCCACATCTCCGACACCGACGGCGTCAAGCTCTTCAAGTACGTCGACCAGCTGGGCGCCAAGGCGACCGCGTCGTTCGAGCCCGGCAACCAGACCAAGCACAAGACGCCGCTCCCGCAGCTGGCCGGCTTCTCGGCGCACGGGCCGACCCTGGTCTCGGAGGGCGACCTGCTGAAGCCCGACATCTCCGCACCCGGCGTCAGCATCCTCGCCGCCGTCTCGCCGCCGTCGAACTCCAAGCGCAAGTACGACCTCTACTCCGGCACGTCCATGGCGGCGCCGCACATCACGGGGCTCGCGGCGTTCATCCAGAGCGTGCACCCGTCCTGGACGCCGATGGAGATCAAGTCGGCGATGATGACGACCGCCGTCCCGACCAAGACCGACAAGGGCAGGGCGTCCCGGGACGCGCTCGGCCAGGGTGCGGGTCAGGTGAAGCCGCGGAGGTTCTTCGACCCCGGCCTCTTCGTCACCTCGGACGCCACGCAGTGGCGCGGGTTCCTCACCCAGCAGGGCATCGACACCGGCGTGCCCGCCCTGCAGCCCAAGCAGGTCAACGTGCCGTCGATGGGCGACGGGTCGGTCACGTCGCAGACGACGTTCCGCCGTACCTTCCGCGCGACGCGGGCCGGCGTCTGGAGCATCAAGTCCGACGTCCCCGGCTTCAGGCTGAAGACGTCGCCGGCCAAGGTGCGCTCCGAGCGCCGCGGGGACCTCGTCGACGTGAAGTTCACGTTCGTCCGCAAGGACGCGAAGCTCAACCGCTACGCCCAGGGCGCCGTCACGCTCAGCGGCCCCACCGCGGTGCGCCTGCCGGTCGCGCTCAAGCCGGTCTCAGTCGCTGCACCCGCAACGCTGTCGGGGACCGGCGTCAGCGGCTCCGCGAGCGCCACGGTGACGGCGGGCTTCACCGGCTCTCTCGACGTCACCCCCCGTGGCCTCGACAAGTCCGACACGGTCGTCGCGAGCGTGGCGCCCAAGGCCGAGAGCTACCAGTGCGTGACGGTCACGCCGGGGACATCGCTCGCGAAGTTCCAGGTGGACGTCCACGACGACACGGCCGACCTCGACCTCGTGGTGCTGGCGGCCGAGAGCTGCGACCCGGAGTCCGCGTTCGCGTTGGCCGGACAGTCGGGCACCGCGTCCGGCGACGAGGCGGTGACCCTGCGCAACCCTCCGGCAGGGGTCTACATCGCCGAGGTCAGCGGCTTCTCCGCCGGCGATGCGGGCAGCCCGATGGCTTTCGACTTCGACTTCTGGGACCTCGACGCCAGCGCGACGGCGGGCAGCCTTGCGGTGACGCCCGACCCGGTCCCGGTGAGGTCGAACCAGAAGGCGTCGGTGCAGGTCTCGTGGAGCGGCCTCGACCCGGCGTCCAAGTACCTCGGCTACCTGGCCTACGCGAACTCGCCGGGCATCACCCTCCTGGACGTGACCACGCCATAAGGCTGACTCTTGCGGCTTCCCGGCGACAGGGGCGCCGGGAGTCACGATGATGGCCGCGTGACGGAGAGCTCAGGTCCCTTCAGCGCAGCCATGCCGGTCGTCGAGGTCCGCGGCCTGCGGGTGCGGTTCGGCGAGGTCGAGGCGGTGGCGGGCGTCGACCTCACGGCGTACGCCGGACAGGCGACCGCGCTCCTCGGACGCAACGGCGCGGGCAAGTCGACGACGATGTGGGTGCTGGCGGGGGTGCTGTCCCCGGCCGAAGGCCTCGCCGCCGTCGCCGGATTGAGGCGGGAGCCTCGGGCCTTCGGACTGCCCGGGCGTCCGGCCGTCACTCTGCATGTGCGCCTGGGTCGACGCAGATAAAAGTCAGGCTTGACTGTTTGTTAGCACGTCGACCATGCTGACCAGGTGACGACGGCGGCGGGGCCGACGCGGGTGCCCCAGGAGGAGCGCACCCGGGTGATGCGGGCCCGGCTGCTGGAGGCGACCGTCGACTGCCTGGTGGAGCGCGGGTTCGCGGGCACGTCGACCACGCTGGTGTCCGAGCGGGCGGGGGTGAGCCGAGGGGCGCAGCTGCACCACTTCCCGACCAAGAACGCGTTGGTCGTCGCCGCGGTCGAGCACCTGACCGAGAAGCGCGGCGCCGAGCTGGCAGCGGCTGCCGCGTCGCTGCCGGAGGGTCCGCGGCACACCCGCGCGGTGATGCAGATGCTGGGCGACCATTTCGCGTCGCCGGTCTTCATCGCCGCACTGGAGCTCTGGGTCGCGGCCCGCACCGACGCCCACCTGCTCGCCGCCGTCGGGCCGCTCGAGCAGCGGGTCGGGCGCGAGACGCACCGGCTCACGGTCGAGCTGCTCGGTGCCGACGAGTCCGTCCCGGGCGTCCGCGAGCTCGTGCAGGCAACCCTCGACCTGGTCCGCGGGCTGGGCCTGGCCAACACGATCTCGGACGACACCCGTCGGCGCGTTCGCATCCTCGACACCTGGGCCGACACCCTCGACACCGTCCTGAAGGGACCGGCATGAGCCTCCTCGACGACCTGCTCGCTGACCTGAAGCTCGAGGGCGACCAGCTCTGGAACGCGGTTGCCGGCCTCGACGCCGACGGCTGGCGGACACCCACGCCCGCGGCCGGGTGGACGGTCGCCACGACCGTGGCGCACCTGCTCTGGACCGACGAGGTCGCCGTCGTGGCGGCCACGGACAAGGACGCCTGGGACGAGCTCGTCCTGGTCGCGATCCAGGACCCGACCAGGTACGTCGACCAGCAGGCGATCGAGGTCGCCCGACTCTCGCCCGAGGCGTTGCTCGCCCGATGGGGCAAGGCGCGCGAGGCACTGCCCGCCGCGCTGCGAGCGGTCCCCAACGGCCAGAAGATGCCGTGGTTCGGCCCGCCGATGTCGCCGACGTCGATGGCGACCGCACGGTTCATGGAGACCTGGGCGCACGCGCTCGACGTGTGCGACGCGCTCGGCGTCGAGCCCGAGCAGAGCGACCGGATCCGGCATGTCGCGCACCTCGGCGTACGCACCCGCGACTTCGCGTTCTCCGTGCACGAGCTGCCACCGCCGACCGAGGAGTTCCGGACCGACCTGGTCTCCCCGTCCGGCGACCAGTGGAGCTGGGGGCCGGAGGACGCCGCGCAGACGGTGACCGGATCGGCGTGGGACTTCTGCCTGCTGGTCACCCAGCGGGTGCACCGCGACGACACCGACCTGGTCGCGTCGGGCGCGGACGCCGAGCAGTGGCTGACGATCGCGCAGGCCTTCGCCGGCCCGGCCGGTGAGGGACGAGGCAAGCGGTGAGGATCGGGAACTGCTCCGGCTTCTACGGGGACCGGATCGCCGCGATGCGCCAGATGCTGGAAGGCGGCCGGCTCGACTACCTGACCGGCGACTACCTCGCCGAGCTGACCATGCTGATCCTCGGCAAGGACATCATGAAGGACCCGTCGCTGGGGTACGCCAAGACGTTCGTCCGCCAGGTCGAGGACTGCCTCGGTCTCGCGCTCGAGCAGGGCGTCAAGATCGTCAGCAACGCCGGTGGCCTCAACCCCGCGGGTCTCGCGGACCGGCTCCGCGAGGTCGCCCGTGGGCTCGGGCTCGACCCCGCGATCGCCCATGTCGAGGGCGACGACGTCCGCTCGCTCGACCTCCGCGAGGGTGCGCTGACCGCCAACGCCTATCTCGGCGGCTTCGGCATCGCCGCAGCCCTGAACGCCGGCGCCGACCTCGTCGTCACCGGTCGGGTCACCGACGCTTCGCTGGTCGTGGGGCCCGCGGTCGCGCACCACGGCTGGACACTGACGTCGTACGACGAGCTGGCGGGCGCCGTCGTCGCGGGCCATGTGCTCGAGTGCGGCACCCAGGCCACGGGCGGCAACTTCTCCGGGTTCAAGACGCTCCGCCACGATCGCCCCGAAATTCTGCAGAGCCCGCTCGGCTTCCCGATCGCCGAGATCGCCGCCGACGGCTCATGCGTGATCACCAAGCACGACGGCACCGGCGGCGCGGTCACGGTCGACACGGTCACGGCCCAGCTGCTCTACGAGATCCAGTCGACGCGCTACCTCAACCCCGACATCACCACGCGCCTCGACACCGTCGAGCTGCGCGACGTCGGCCGCGACCGGGTCTCCGTCTCGGGTGTGCGTGGTGAGGCGCCGCCCGAGCGGCTCAAGGTCTGCCTCAACGAGCTCGGCGGCTGGCGCAACACCGTGGAGTTCGTGCTCACCGGCCTCGACATCGACGCCAAGGCCGACTGGGTGCGTGAGCAGCTCACGCCGTCGCTGACCGCGAGCGAGGTGGCCTGGACCCGCACCGCGCTGCCGCCGGCCGACGCCGACACCGAGGAGGGCGCGTCCTGCCTGCTGCGGTGCACGGTCAAGGACTCCGGGCCGGACCCGGTCGGCCGCGCCTTCACCAGCGCCGCGGTCGAGCTCGCGCTCGCGTCGTACCCCGGCTTCACGATGACCGCCCCGCCCGCGCCTCCTGCGCCGTACGGCCTCTATCGCGCGGCGTACGTCGACCGCTCGGCCGTCGCGCACACCGTGGTGCACGCCGACGGGCGGCGCGAGGTGGTCGCCGACCCGACGGAGTTCGGCGCCGGCGACGACCGCGACAGCCTGCGACCGTCGCCGTTCCCTGCTCCACGTGACTCGCTCACCCGACGCGCTCCGCTCGGCTCCTTCGTGCACGCGCGCTCCGGCGACAAGGGCGGCGACGCCAACCTCGGGCTGTGGGTGATGCACGACGGCTCCGACAAGTACGACGCTCGGGTCACCTGGCTGACCAAGCTGATCACGCCCCGCAAGGTGCGCGAGCTGCTCCCCGAGGCCGCGGAGCTCGACGTCGAGGTGCACGTGCTGCCGAACCTCGGCGGGGTCAACGTGCTGGTCCGCGGCCTGCTCGGCGACGGGGTCGCCGCGTCGACGCGCTTCGATCCGCAGGCCAAGGGCCTCGGCGAGTGGATGCGCTCGCGGGTCGTGCACATCCAGGAGGGGTTGTTGTGAGCGGGTGCCGCTGGTTCATCAAGGGATGCAGGTCAGCCCGCACTTTCCAGGGCGGGCACGCCGGGGGATGTGCGGCCCCGACTTCATACCTTGATGAAACAGCAGCAGCACCGCCGCCGCCCCAGGAGCCGCACGATGACTGACCTCCACGCCCTGGGGGCCGAGTTCGTACGCCGCGAGGTCGCACCCCATCTCCAGGAGTGGGAGGACGCCGGCGAGGTCCCGCGATCTCTCCACCACACGGCCGCGAAGCAGGGCCTCCTCGGCATCTCGGTCCCGGAGGACGTCGGCGGCGAAGGCGGCGACGTGCTCGACTCGGTGGACCTGCAGGAGGGCATGTTCGAGGCCGGCGCGTCCAGCGGCTTCATGGCCGCGCTCTTCACCGGCGGCATCGCGCTGCCACACATCGCGGCCTCGAGCAACGCGGACCTGATCGACCGGTTCGTCCGCCCGACGCTGGCCGGAGAGACGATCGGCGCGCTCGGCATCACCGAGCCCGGCGGCGGCTCCGACGTCGGCGGCATCACCACGACCGCCGTACGGGACGGTGGTCACTACATCGTCAACGGCGCGAAGACGTTCATCACCAGCGGCGTGCGCGCCGACTTCGTGACCACCGCGGTCCGCACCGGTGGCCCCGGCGCGGGTGGCGTCAGCCTGCTCGTCGTCGAGAAGGGCACGCCCGGCTTCACTGCCGACCGGTCGCTGCGCAAGATGGGCTGGCACTGCTCCGACACCGCCGAGCTGTCGTACGTCGACGTGCGGGTGCCGGTCGCCAACCTGGTCGGCGACGAGAACTCGGGCTTCCGGCAGATCGCCGCGCAGTTCGTCGTGGAGCGGCTGGCGCTGGCGGTCCATGCCTATGGCATCGCAGGGCGCTCGCTCGAGCTCACTGCGGCGTACTGCCGTGACCGTGAGACCTTCGGCAGGCCGCTGATCAGCCGGCAGGTCGTGCGGCACCAGCTCGTCGAGATGCGTCGTCAGGTCGAGGTGGCGCGGACCTACACCCGCGAGGTCGCCCGTCGTCATGCCGCCGGTGAGGACGTCATCGCCGAGGCCTGTCTGGCGAAGCAGACCGCGGTCGACTGCGCGACGTACGTCTGCGACCAGGCCGTCCAGCTGCACGGCGGGACGGGATACATGCACGGGACCGAGGTGGAGCGGCACTACCGCGACGCCCGGATCCTGCCGATCGGAGGAGGAGCGTCGGAGGTGCTCACCGACCTGGCCGCGAAGCTCTTGGGCTACGCGTCATGACCAACAGAGAAGCGATGCTGGAGAAGCTCGCCGACCTCGACACCGAGCACGCGAAGGCGGTTGCCGGTGGAGGTGAGCGGTCCGTCGATCGGCACCACAAGCGCGGCAAGCTGCTGCCTCGCGAGCGGATCGAGCTGCTCGTCGACGAGGGGTCGGCCTTCCTCGAGCTCTCGCCGTTGGCGGGCTGGGGGTCCGACTTCACCGTCGGCGCCAGCGTGGTCACCGGCATCGGCGTGATCGAGGGCGTCGAGTGCATGATCACCGCCAACGACCCGACCGTGAAGGGTGGCGCGAGCAACCCCTGGACGGTGAAGAAGATCTTCCGGGCCTCGCAGATCGCCGAGGAGAACGGGCTGCCCACGGTCTCGCTGGTCGAGTCCGGCGGTGCGGACCTGCCGACCCAGAAGGAGATCTTCATCCCGGGCGGCAAGCTGTTCCGCGACATCACCCGCGCGAGTGCCCGCAAGGAGCCCACGATCGCGCTGGTCTTCGGCAACTCGACTGCCGGCGGCGCCTACGTGCCCGGCATGTCCGACTACACGGTGATGGTGCGCGGCGCTGCCAAGGTGTTCCTCGGCGGCCCGCCGCTGGTCAAGATGGCGACCGGGGAGGAGTCCGACGACGAGTCGCTCGGCGGCGCCGAGATGCATGCGCGTACGTCGGGCCTCGCCGACCACCTCGCCGAGGACGAGCTCGACGCCATCCGGATCGGGCGGCGGATCGTTGCTCGATTGAACTGGCGCAAGCGCGGGACGTCATACGGACAGAGCAAGGGGACACACCATCCGTATGACGTCCTCGAGTACGCCGAGCCCGACGAGGACCCCGACGACCTGCTCGACCTGATCCCGGGCGACCTCAAGGAGCCGTTCGACCCCCGTGAGGTGATCCGACGGATCTGCGACGGCGTCAGTGAGACCAACGGCGTCGTGTTCGACGAGTTCAAGCCGCTCTACGGCCCGTCGTTGGTGACCGGATGGGCGCGGCTGCACGGCCGCCCGCTCGGCATCCTCGCCAACGCGCAGGGCGTGTTGTTCTCCCAGGAGGCGCAGAAGGCCACGCAGTTCGTCCAGCTGGCCAACCAGACCGACACCCCGCTGCTCTTCCTGCACAACACCACCGGCTACATGGTCGGCAAGGAGTACGAGCAGGGCGGGATCATCAAGCACGGCGCGATGATGATCAACGCGATCAGCAACTCCACGGTCCCGCACCTCAGCGTGATCATGGGGGCGTCGTACGGCGCCGGCAACTACGGCATGAACGGTCGCGCCTTCGACCCGCGCTTCCTCTTCACCTGGCCGTCCGCGAAGTCCGCCGTCATGGGCCCGGCCCAGCTCGCCGGCGTGCTCGAGATCGTCGCGCAGCAGTCGGCGGAGTCCAAGGGCCAGACCTTCGACGCCGAGGGGTTCAAGGGCGTCAAGGAGATCGTCGAGACGCAGATCGAGGCGCAGTCGATGCCGCACTTCCTCTCCGGGATGCTGTACGACGACGGGGTGATCGACCCGCGGGACACCCGCACGGTCCTCGGCATCTGCCTGTCCGTCATCGAGAACAAGCCGTACGCCGGCACCGACCGATTCGGGGTGTTCCGCCCATGACCACCATCGGAACGACCCCCCTGCAGCGGGTGCTCGTCGCCAACCGGGCCGAGATCGCCTCGCGGGTCTTCCGCACGTGTCGCTCGCTCGGCATCGAGACCGTGGCGATCCACTCCGACGCCGACGCCGAGCTGCCCTACGTGCGCGAGGCCGACCACGTCGTACATCTGCCGGGCAACGCGCCCACCGACACCTATCTGCGGGCCGACCTCGTGATCGACGCGGCTCGCCGTACGGGTGCGGACGCGGTCCACCCCGGCTACGGCTTCCTCTCGGAGAACGCCGAGTTCGCCCGGGCGGTGATCGACGCGGGGCTGGTGTGGATCGGGCCGCGTCCGGAGTCGATCGAGGCCATGGGCTCCAAGATCGGGGCGAAGCAGCTGATGCGCGACGCCGGCGTGCCGTTGCTCGAGGCCCCGGAGCAGCCGACCGAGGCCGACCTGCCGCTGATCGTGAAGGCGTCGGCGGGCGGAGGCGGTCGCGGCATGCGGATCGTGCGCTCCCTCGCGGAGCTGCCGTCCGAGATCGAGAAGGCGGCCGCCGAGGCGGTGTCGGCGTTCGGCGACGGCACGGTGTTCGTCGAGCCCTACATCGAGCGTGGTCGGCACGTCGAGGTGCAGGTCGTCGGTACTCGAGACGGTGTCCTCGTCCTGGGCACCCGCGACTGCTCGGTCCAGCGTCGTCACCAGAAGGTGGTCGAGGAGGCCCCGGGTCCCGCCCTTCCGAGCGTCGCCCTGGAGGAACAGCTGCTCGACGCCGCGCGCCGGGCCGCGGAGGCCATCGACTACTGGGGCGCCGGGACCGTCGAGTTCCTCGTCGACAGTGAGCGCGATCGCTTCTACTTCCTCGAGATGAACACCCGGCTCCAGGTCGAGCACCCGGTCACCGAGGCCGTCTTCGGGATCGACCTCGTCGAGATGCAGCTCGACGTCGCCGAGGGTCACGGGTTCAGCGACCTGGTGCTGGAAGAGATGGAGAAGCGGTCCGAGGACACCTCGGAGGACCGGATGGCCGCGCGGCCGGTCGGCCACGCGATCGAGGTGCGCCTGTATGCGGAGGACCCGTCCGCCGACTACCAGCCGCAGAGCGGTGTGCTCACCACCTTCGAGATCCCTCGCGAGGACGGAGTCCGGGTGGACGCCGGGTTCGAGACCGGCAGTGAGGTGTCCACGCACTACGACGCGATGCTGGCGAAGGTGGTCGCCCACGCCCCGACCCGCCGAGCCGCGGCGCGCAAGCTGGCGGGCGTGCTCAGCCGGGCCAGGATCCACGGGCTCGTCACCAACAGAGACCTCCTCGTGGCGATCCTGCGGGACCAGAAGTTCCTCGCGGGGGACGTCAGCACCCAGTTCATCGAGTCCTCCGGGGTGGTTTCGGGGCTCCCAAGAAGTGACTCAGAGCTCGCACCTCAACCACCGCGCGACGCCGCTGTCGCTGCGGCGATCGCGCTGGCCGAGCAGACCCGAGCCCGCCGTACGGTCCAGCGCGGCATCCCGGTCGCCTGGCGCAACGTCACCTCCCAGCCGCAGCGAACCCTCTTCGAGCAATGCACCGTCGAGTGGTTCGGCGGTCGCGACGGCTACATCGTCGAGGGGCTCGCGGTCGTCTCGGCGTCCCCGGATCGAGTCGTTCTTGAGACCGACGGCGTCCGGACGTCATACGAAGTGAGCGTCCCAGGCCACGATTCGTATGACGTCAACGTGGACAGCCCGCGGGGCCATGTCCGACTGACCCGGGTGCCGAGGTTCGTCGACCCCGCCGACGCGGTCGCGAGCGGCAGCCTGCTGGCCCCGATGCCCGGCACCGTCGTCCGGGTCGCGGTCGAGACCGGCCAGACAGTCGAGGCGGGCGAGCCCGTGCTCGTCCTCGAGGCCATGAAGATGCAGCACACCGTGAGCGCGCCGTACGCCGGCGTCGTCGCGGAGATCAATGTGAAGACCGGTGCGCAGGTCGCCTCGGGAGAAGTACTCGCCGTCGTCGAAGGAGTAGAAGCATGACCGAGACCCACGGGTTCAGCGAGGCCGAGGAGCGCCAGGAGTTGCGCAAGCAGGTCGCGAAGCTGGCCGCCAAGTACGGCCGCGACTGGTTCACCGAGAAGGCCCGCGCCGGCGAGAAGACCACCGACCTCTGGCTCGAGATCGGCAAGAACGGCTACCTCGGCATCAACATCCCCGAGCAGTACGGCGGGGGCGGCGGCGGCATCGGTGACATCGCGGCGGTCTGCGAGGAACTCGCCGCGCAGGGTTGCCCGCTGCTGCTGATGGTCGTCAGCCCCGCGATCTGCGGCACGATCATCACCCGCTACGGCACCGAGGAGCAGAAGCAGCGCTGGCTCCCGGGCATCTGCGACGGCACCGGCACGATGGCCTTCGCGATCACCGAGCCGGACGCCGGCACCAACTCGCACAACATCACCACGACCGCGCGCCGAGATGGCGACGGCTGGGTGCTCAACGGTCGCAAGATCTACATCTCCGGCGTCGACGAGGCCGACAACGTGCTCGTCGTCGCGCGCACAGAAGACGCCAAGACGGGCAAGCTCAAGCCCTGCCTCTTCGTCGTGCCGACGGACGCCGAGGGCTTCGAGGCGAAGTCGATCCCGATGGAGATCGTCAGCCCCGAGCTGCAGTTCCAGGTCTTCATCGACGACGTGCGGCTCCCCGCCGACGCTCTCGTGGGCGACGAGGACGGAGGCCTCGTGCAGCTCTTCGCCGGCCTCAACCCGGAGCGCATCATGGCCGCGAGCTTCTCCACCGGACTGGCGCGCTTCGCTCTCGACAAGGCGACGGCGTACGCCAAGGAGCGCGTGGTCTTCAAGGACGCCATCGGCTCCCACCAGGCGGTCGCGCACCCACTGGCGCAGTCGCACATCGAGATCGAGATGGCCCGCCTGATGACCCAGAAGGCCGCCGCGCTCTACGACGCCGGCGACGACCTGGGCGCCGGCGAGGCCGCCAACATGGCCAAGTACGCCGCGGCCGAGGCCGCCTGCGACGCCGCCGACCGTGCCGTGCAGACCCACGGCGGCAACGGGATCACCCAGGAGTACGGCATGGCCGGCCTCCTGGTCGCGACCCGCGCCGGCCGGATCGCCCCGGTCAGCCGCGAGATGATCCTCAACTTCGTCGCCATGCACTCCCTGGGGCTGCCCAAGTCCTACTGAGCAGGCATGGCTATGTAGACGCCTGTCTGTCACAGTCGAGAGTGATGACAGATGACGCGAACGACGGTGGCGCCGACAGCTGGACCAGCGGAGGAGCAGCCGCGCTCGCGATGTACGCCCCCGAGGTGCTGACCTCGTACGGCCTGCTGGTGTCGGTGCGGCCGCTCGGCGTGCACGACGAGCTGCTGGAGTCGCCCGAGGTCGCGGCGTTCGCCCAGCAGTTCGGTGCCGACGCAGGCCGGATCGACCCCGAGGTCCGGGACCGGTTCGCGCAGGCCACCGGCGACCACGCCGCGGCCGTCGTCGACATGGTCTGGATCTCCGACGTCTCACCCAGGATCCGGGAGACGCTGGATGCGCTGTTCGGGTCGTCGAGCGAGTGGCCCGGTCGCCGGCGCTACCCCGTGGGCGACACACAGGTCGCGATCCGCGGTTTCACCGACTCGGTGGCGCAGCTGGAGAGCCTCGACGCCGACCAGACCGACGCCGGCCAGGCGGCGCTCGCGCTGACCGACGGGATGTTCCGGACGCCGACCGCGATCCCCGGGTCGACCGTCGAGGCCGTCCACGAGCTCCTCACCCCCGCGCAGGCCGTCGAGGTCGTGCTCGATGCCGCCAGCAGCTCGGCCGAAGGGATCGCCGCCGCCTTGCGTTGATCGAACACCTGTTCGATCATGGGGCGTGGCGAAGATCCGGAGCAGCGAGACGGCGAGCATCCTGCATGCCGACCTCGACTCGTTCTTCGCCTCCGTCGAGCAGCGCGACGACCCCCGGCTGCGTGGGCGGCCGGTGATCGTCGGCGCCGGAGTCGTGCTCGCCGCGAGCTACGAGGCCAAGGCGTACGGCGTGCGCTCGGCCATGGGTGGGCGGCAGGCACAACGGCTGTGTCCGAACGCGCTGGTGGTGTCACCCCGCTTCTCGGCGTACGTCGAGGCGAGCCGGGCGGTCTTCGCCGTCTTCGACGACACGACGCCGCTGGTCGAGGGCATCTCGATCGACGAGGCCTTCCTCGACGTTGGCGGGCTGCGCCGGCTCGTCGGCGACCCGGAGACGATCGGGGCGACGCTGCGTCGGCGGGTGCGCGACGAGGTGGGGCTCCCGATCTCGGTGGGCATCGCCCGCACGAAGTACCTCGCCAAGGTGGCCAGCGCCGTCTGCAAGCCCGACGGGCTGCTGCTGGTGCCACCGGACGGTGAGCAGGAGTTCCTGCACCCGCTGCCGGTCGAGCGGCTCTGGGGAGTCGGCGCCATCACCGCGGCCAAGCTGCACGCCGACGGGATCCGCACCATCGGGGAGCTCGCCCGGCGCCAGGAGCTGGAGCTGACCGCGGCGGTCGGCAAGGCCGCCGGCCGGCACCTGTGGGCGCTCGCCAACCTGCGGGACCCCCGCCCGGTCGAGGTCGGGCGTCGTCGCCGGTCGATCGGCTCGCAGGCCGCGATCGGGCGTGCTGGTCATCGCAAGTCGCAAGAGGACCTCGACGCGCTGCTCGCCGGGCTGGTCGACCGGGTCGCGCGGCGCCTGCGCGGCGGCGAGCGGATCGGCCGGACGTTCACGCTGCGGCTGCGGTTCGACGACTTCACCCGCGCGACCCGCTCGTCGACGATCCCGCGGTCGACCGCGTCGACGGCCGCCTGGCTGGAGACCGGTCGCGGGCTGCTCGACGTGGCCTGGCCGCTGATCGAGGAGCGCGGCTGCACCTTGCTCGGCATCACCATCTCCGGGCTCGTCGACGCGAGCACCGACGAGCAGCTCGAGCTGCCGCTCTTCGCCGCTGAGACCGCTGCCAGCAGCCTCGACGTCGCGCTGGACCGGGTGCGCGACCGGTTCGGGTCGAGCTCGGTGAAGCGGGCCGTCCTGGTGGGCCGGCACACAGGCCTGGAGATGCCCACGCTGCCAGACCCCGGTCCGAGCAGCCCCGGACCGAGCCAGCACCGTCCGACGCCGCGTCTACGCTGAACGCCATGTCCAACCCGATCGAGCAGTACGCACCCGAGGCCGCGGCTGCCCTGTCCGCCGTGTACGCCGCTCGCACGGCACTGGACATCGATCTCGACGACCCCCGGGTCGAGAACTTCGCCGACCAGTTCGGGGTGGACGTCTCGGTCATCGACGACGACCTGCGGCGCCGCTTCCTCGAGGCGACCGGGCCGACGGCGTTCGAGGTCACCCAGGCGATCTACGTCGACGACTACTGGCCGCGGATCGCGAGCGTGTCCGGCGAGGTGCTGGGTGGTGGGTCGTGGTCCGGCGAGGTCGGTGAGCCGACGGAGCTCTGGCCGCTGGTCGAGGAGTTCATGCGCCAGGTGGCGCGGCTCGACTCGCTCGACCCGGTGCTCACCGAGCTGGTGCGGCTTCGTGGCGCGCGCCAGCACGAGTGCCGCCTGTGCAGGTCCCGACGCTCGCTCGCGGCCATCGACGCGGGCGCGGACGAGTCGACCTTCGAGGCAGTCGACGACTTCGCCGGCAGCGACCTGCCCGCCGCCACGAAGGCCGCACTCGCGCTCACCGACACGATGATCTGGACGCCGTACCTCGTGCCGCGGCAGGTGGCCGAGGACGCGCTGGCCCACCTCGCGCCCGAGCAGGTCGTCGAGGTCGTGCTCGACGTGGCCCGCAACGCGGCCAACAAGATCGCGGTCGCCCTCGGGGCCGATGCGGCGGCCGTCACCGACGGCGTGGAGCTCTTCACGACCGATGTCGACGGCAACCTGAGCGTGGTGGAGGACGAACCTCGGTAGGTTGTCCCGGTGGGCAGGATGATCGACGGCGCCGATCGGGTGCAGCGCCGTTGGTCGGTGCTCGGCTATCCGATCGCGGTGATCTACAAGTACTTCGACGACCAGGGCAACTATCTCGCCGCGATCATCACCTACTACGCGTTCATCGCGATCTTCCCGCTTCTGCTGCTCGGCTCGTCGATCCTCGGCTTCTTCCTCGAGGGCAACCCGGAGCTCCAGAAGGAGCTGCTGGACTCGGCGCTCGCCCAGTTCCCGATCATCGGCGACCAGCTCGGTCGGCCCGAGAGCATCGAGGGCTCCATCACCGTGGTGGTCATCGGTGGCCTCGTCGCGCTCTACGGCGCGATGGGCCTCGGACAGGCACTGCAGAACGC
This sequence comes from Nocardioides endophyticus, assembly GCF_039543845.1. Classification (NCBI taxonomy): domain Bacteria; kingdom Bacillati; phylum Actinomycetota; class Actinomycetes; order Propionibacteriales; family Nocardioidaceae; genus Nocardioides; species Nocardioides endophyticus. Next base: position 388,460 of record NZ_BAABKN010000023.1, read on the forward strand.
GCTCAACATCGCCTGGTCGGTGCCGCGCAACAGCAGGCCCAACCCGATCCTGCTCCGGCTGAAGAGCCTCTTCCTGCTGCTCACCGCCGGCATCGCCGTGCTCACCATCTCGGTGCTCTCCACGCTGGCGGCCAACACGGAGGTGCTCGGCGAGACGGTGTCGTCGTACAAGTGGCCGATCACGCTGCTCACCGTGGTGGTCAACACCATCGTGCTCACGGCCCTGTTCCGGGTCGGGGCCGCGCGCAGCCACAACATCTGGCGTGGCTCCATCCCGGGCGCCGTCGCCGCCTCCCTGCTCTGGATCGGGCTGCAGAAGGTGGGGACCATCTATGTCACCAACGTCATCGGCGAGACGGTCGGCATGAACCAGACCTTCGCGCTGGTCCTCGGTCTCATCGGCCTCATCTGGCTGACCGCGGCGGCGGGAGTGCTCGGCATCGAGGTGAACGTCGTGCTCGAGCGCCGGTTGTGGCCGCGTGCTCTGCTGACGCCGTTCACGGACAACGTCGAGCTCACCGATGCCGACCGTCGTGCCTACATCGGATACGCGAGAGCCCAACGTCACAAGGGTTTCGAGACCGTGGAGGTCACCTTCACCGACACTCAGAAGCTGCGCCTGCGACGCCCCGAGTCAGAGGACGACCAGGCCGATCACGCGTCGTAGTGGGCGAGACCCGCCCAGGATTCGGACCAGGACCCGCGCGGACCGTCGCACACCCAGATGCCGGCGCCGACCTCCTCGTTGTCAGTGTCGTCGTCGTTGCGCAGTCGGTCCTTCAGCTCGCAGCCGTCGAACCCGTCCGGCGGTCCCTGCAGGACGAGCACGACGGGGAGCGCGTCGTCTGCGGGTGGGCCCCAGAACCGGTAGCCGTTGTGGCCGCTGTAGACCGGCAGGCCGACGTCATACCAGGAGATCGCCCCGGCCTCGCCGTAGTTGCCGGTGAAGATCACCGCCGTACGCCGCTCCTCGGGGCTGAGGCCGCCGACCACGGCGCGCACCTGGTCGGTGTAGTCGGGCCAGCCGATGGTGTCGAGCTGGACGTCGTTCATGTCCGACCAGACCGAGTTGGCGAAGGTCGAGGCGGGCACCACCGGGACGACCGCGGGGTAGGCGACCGCGGCCGAGGCGACCAGGACCGCGCCGGCGACGGTGACCGCTCGGGTCGACCAGCGCTCGGCGAGGTCGGTGGCGCCGGCCGCGATCAGCGGCGGGATCAGGCCGGCGAGGTAGTAGCCCTTGCCGCCGGTCACCAGGAAGACCGCGAGCACGACGAGGAAGGCGAGCGCCAGCGGTCGGACCTGCCCCCAGTCCGGTCGGCGGACCAGGCGGACGATCCCGAGGATCCAGACCGCGGAGATCACCGGGCTGAACATCACCAGCGCCTGGAGCACGAGCCCGAGACGGCCGCCGAGGCCGCCGTACTCGTCCGCGATGTCGGCCGAGAGGTCGAGCACGGGCCAGTCGTGCCGGCCCTGCCAGACCAAGTTGGGCACCCACATCGCGAGAGCCAGCAGACCGCCCAGCCAGGGCCAGGGGGTGCGCAGGACCGGCCGCGTCTCGCGGACCAACGCGACTCCGACGAGGATCCCGAGGAGGCAGAAGACGACGGCGTGCTTGTTGTTGAGGCCGACGCCCGCGAGGACCCCGGCCAGCAGCCAGAGCCTCGGCCGGTCGTCGACCAGCGCCTGCGCGACCACCACCAGGATTGCGGTCCAGGCGAGCAGGTCGAAGGTCGCGGTCGACAGCAGGTGGCCGAAGCCGGGCACCATCGCCGAGAACCCGACCGTCACGGCCGTCAGCACCTGACCGGCCCGGGCCGCGCCGAGCAGCCGCGCGAGCTGCACGGACAGCAGCACGACCGCGGCCACCGCGAGGACGCTCGGCAGGCGCAGCACGACCAGGTTCGACGGAGCGACCAGGTCGGCGAGGCGGGCAAGCATCGGGGTGAACGCCGGCTGGTCGGGATAGCCCCAAGCCGGGTGGTCTCCCGCGGCGACGAAGTAGAGCTCGTCGCGGTGCGGACCGTAGTACGGCGCAAGCACCATCAGGGCCACGGCCTGCACGAGCACGACGACCGCGACCTCGCGGACGGCGTACGGCGCCCGGGTCATCGCACCAGTGTGACCGTCAGTCGACCAGTCGGGAACGCAACAGGGCGACGACGTCGTCCGACAGACCCAGCCCGTCGCGCAGGTAGCCGTCGACCGAGCCGTAGAGCTCGGTGACCGTGTCGTACGCCGTCTGCAGGAAGGCGGGCTCGACGATCATCGTCGGCTCGTAGACCGCGACCTTGTCGGCGCCGAGGTGCTCGCCGATCAGCGCCAGGTACTTCGCCCGCGTCGCCGACGAGAACGTGTTGGTCAGCAGGTAGTCGTCCAGGATGGTGGCCCGGTCGACCCCGGCGATCTCGAGGAGCAGGGCCGCCGCCCAGCCGGTGCGGTCCTTGCCGGCCGTGCAATGGAAGAGCTGTGGCACCGGGCCGGTCGCGAGGTCGGTGAGGAGCTCGGCGTACGACGCGCGGGCCGCCGGCGCCCGCACGAACGCGTCGTACACCTGGCACATCACGCGCACGGCGGCGTCGGAGTCCTCGAGCCCCGAGATCATCTCCATCGGGATGCCGGACACCTCGACGTGGTGCCAGACGGCGCCCGGGACCTCGACGTCGGGGTGCGCATCGATCTCCATCTGCCCACGCAGGTCGTGGATGCGGGCGATCCCGAGGTCGGCCAGGGTGCCGGCGTCGGCCGCCGTCAGCTGGAGCTCATTGGACCTGAAGAAGACGCCACGTCGTACTCGCCCCCCGCCGGCGACCGGATAGCCGGCGCCGGTGCCGGCCACGTCGCGGAAGTTGTCGGCGGAGGCCAGGCGGGCCAACTCGCGAGGCGCGGTGGCGTCGGAGGTCGGGGTGTTGCTCACGACCGCAGCATAGGGCTGGTCCAGATACGTCCGGCTTTCCGGCACGTGAACGACTTCCGTCGCCTAGCGTGTGGCGCGGCCTCGGGGCTGTGTCCATCTGACGCATCTCGAGCGGGGAGCTCTCTCATGCTGCGCAAGGTAATGGCCGTCCTGGCCGCCATCGCCATCACCACCGGCCTGACCATGGTCGTCACCTCCGGCGCCGACGCGAAGTCGGTGCTGCCGGCACACGGGAACTATGCCGGTGTCGACCACAGCGGCCGGATGGTCACGCTGTCGTTCAGCGGCAACTACATGTCCCACTTCACCGTCGGCCACAAGGTCATCGGCGGAGCCCACGTGTCCACGGGCGCCTGGCACGAGACCTGCCACGGCGGCTTCTGCACCAAGGGCATGTGGGTGACCGATAACCACATCACCGGCTCGTGGCGCGAAGGGGGCGGCTCGTGGACCCACTTCTCGGTCTACCTCGAGCAGCCGATCAAGCCGTACGTCGGCACCTACATGGGCAGGGACCACAGCGGGCTCAAGGTCCATCTGTCGTTCGGCAGCGGGAAGATCAGTGCCTTCACGCTCGATCACAGCAACCGTGGCAACATCCCGGTGACCCACGGGAAGTTCGAGACCTGCCTGCCGTCGATCTGCGTGAAGGGCCACTGGCAGTCGGAGTACGAGGTCGTCGGCTCCTGGCGTCCGGCGAACGGCTCGCACTGGTCGACCTTCGATGCGTACGCCTACGCGTTCTGAGCCCACCCACTGGGTCAGCGCAGTGGGACGAACCGGTAGCGGCCGTGCCGGCTGACCTGTACTGATCCGCTCTCCTGCTGGATCAGCAGCATCTCGCCGGCGACCGGCAGCACCATCCGCGCCTTCTCACCGAGCTGGGAGACCAGCTCGGTGGGGAGGTTGCGTGCTTCGGCGGACACCAGGATCCGGTCGTACGGCGCGCCGGCGGGGTCGCCGAGCACGCCTGGTGCGGCCGCGTCGATGCTCGCCCATGGCCAGTCGCCCTGGCTCAGGTTGGCGCGGCCGAACGCCACCAGGTCGGGCTCGAGCTCGAGTCCCCGGACGGTGCCCTCGGGGCCGGTCAGGTGGGCGAGCAGCCCGGTCGTCCAGCCGGAGCCCGTGCCGACGTCGAGCACCCGATCGCCGGGGCGCACCTCCAGCAACCGGAGCATCGCCTCTACCGTCCGGGGCTGGGAGTTCGTCTGTCCGTGGCCGATCTCGATCGGGCCGTCGTACGCCGCCCGGTCCCGCTCACGCTCCGGCAGGAACCACTCCCGCGGCACTGCCGCGAACGCGTCCGAGACCCGGTCGCCCATCTGCCCGAGTCTTCCATGCGGCTCTTCCATTCGAAATCGGAGACGGCGGGACCCGCCGTCCGCCACAATCTCGCCGTGATCAAGCTCGAGCTTCTCTTCGGGATCGCGACCTTCGCCCTCTGGGTGTTCTGCCTGGTCGACGCGATCGGCAGCCGGTCCGACCGGGTCCGCAACCTGCCCAAGGTGGCCTGGATCATCCTGATCCTGCTCTTCCCGTTCATCGGTTCGATCGCCTGGATCGTCGCCGGCCGACCCGAGTCGACCAACGCCCGCCGCTCGGCGTACGAACGCTCCCAGCCGGACTTTCCCGAGTACGACCGCCCCGGCCGCGCGGCCGCCGTCGACCCCGACCAGGACGCCGACTTCCTCCGCCAGGTCCGCGAGCGCGCCGAGGCCCAACGCAAGCAGTACGACGAGCAGAAGAAGCGCGAGCGCGAGGCCGACGGCACCGCCGAGTAGTGCCGACGGTCGGCCCCGGTGGTTGAGGTGGGAGGCGCGCTGGCGCCGAGCCTCGAAACAGCGCAGCGTGCGCAGGGCAATGAGTGTCACGGTCTGGTGGTTCGTCGTCCTTCCGTACGGCGCCAGGATGCGGCCCCCGATCCTCGGCGCAGGCAGAGCAATGGGCGTGGTCTGCGGGTCCGCCCGGGTTGGCCGCCGATAGGCAGCTACGCCGGGTACGGCGGGCGGGTGGTGGCGGCTGCTTGCCGGGCTTCCGGTCGCAGGCGGGTCGTCTGGTGCCCGACCTTTCGGTTGTTCGTACGTTCGTCCTTAGCCCTCCACAGGCGATGCCCGGTGGTGTGGATGAAGCCCCGGGATCGTGACCTAGTCGTGACCCAGAACCCAGTGAAATAGAGGGTTCTGAGCCGCCGGCACCGCCGGCGGGGCCACAGCCATGCCCAGGCGGGGTTTCTGGGGCGGTGACCACATATCCCGTCCGTCGCGTTACCGACTGCAACCACGACGGCGCGCGGCGCTCGTGAGAGGGCGCGAGGGAAGGCATGCGCGCTCGCGTGGGTTCGAGGCTCGGCGCTAGTGCGCCTCACATCTCACCACCGGGGTCCCGGCGGGCCGCCGCTTGCTCTACCGCCGGTGTCCCGCGCGGGCGCGCCTTGGCGGCAGCGGGACGAACATCGAGGTGCGGGCGGCGTACTCGGCGTAGCCGGGGCGCTTCATCATGGTCTTCTCGAGCAAGCGGGCGCCGGTGATCCAGACGAGCCAGACGGTCATGGCGACTGGAGCGAGCACCGACACGAGGGCGGCCAGCCAGCCGGAGGCGAGGCCGCCGGCGAGCCAGATGCCCCACCAGACGCAGGCGTCGCCGAAGTAGTTGGGGTGCCGCGACCAGGACCAGAGGCCGCGGTCCATGACGGGGCCGCGGACGGGGTCGCGCTTGTACGCCGCGAGCTGGGCGTCGCCGACGGTCTCGAAGAGGACGCCGACGGCCCAGACGACGACGCCGAGCCAGGCGACCCAGGTCCAGGAGAGGTCGGCGACGGCGGCGGCCTGGAGGGGGAGCGAGACGAGCCAGACGGCAGCACCCTGGACCAGGAACACGCGGCGTACGGCGACGCCGAGCCCGACCTCGGACAGCGGACCGCCCAGCACGGCGAGGTAGCGCGGGTCCTCGCCGTGGCCGCGTGAGCGGGTGAAGATGTGCGAGGAGAGCCGACCGGCCCAGATGCCGACGAGGGCGACCAGCACCCAGCTCTGCCAGGTCCCGGACCACGCCGCGCACACCACGGACACCGTGGAGAGGGCGATGCCCCACGCGGTGTCGACCACGGAGACGTGGCCGGACCGGGCCGCAGCGACAGCGGTCAGGGTCATCACGATCGCGGCCGTGACCAGCGACAGCCCGGCGACGACGAGGTAGTCAGGCACGTTCGAGCAGCACCTGCTCCACGTCGAGGTAGCCGGATGCGAAACCGGCGCGCGAGTAGCAGAGGTAGAAGTGCCACATCCGCAGGAAGGTGTCGTCGAAGCCGAGCTCCTTCACCTCGGCGGCACGGGCCAGGAAGGTCTCGTCCCACCGCCGCAGCGTCTCGGCGTAGTCGTGGCCGAAGGCCAGTCGGTCGGTGACCCGCAGCGACGTGTGTGCCGTGGTGGCCTCGTCGATCGCCTCTGCCGACGGCAGGAACCCACCGGGGAAGATGTACTTGTTGATCCACGTGAAGCTGCCGCGGGTCGCGAGCATCCGGTCGTGCGGCATCAGGATCGCCTGGATGCCGGCCCGTCCCCCGGGGGCGAGCAGGGCGTCGATGGTCGAGAAGTACGTCGGCCAGAACTCGTGCCCGACCGCCTCGATCATCTCGACGCTGAGCACGGCGTCGTACTCGCCCTCGACGTCGCGGTAGTCGCTCAGGTCGACCTGGACCCGGTCGGCGAAGCCGGCGGCCTCGATCCGCTCGCGGGCGAGGGCCTGCTGCTCGGACGAGAGCGTCACCGACCGGACGGTGGCACCTCGGGCCGCGGCGCGGATCGCGAGCTCGCCCCAGCCGGTGCCGATCTCGAGCACCCGGGTGCCCTCGCCGACCTGCGTCACATCGAGCAGCCGGTCGATCTTGCGCTGCTGTGCGGTCGCCAGGTCGAGCGAGAGGTCGCGTTCGAAGAGCGCGGCGGAGTAGCTGAGCGACTCGTCCAGGAAGAGCCGGAAGAGGTCGTTGGAGAGGTCGTAGTGGTGCGCGATCAGCTCGCGGGTCTGGTCCTTGGAGGTGCGGTGGTGCTGGGGCATCCGGTGCTGGACGAGGCCACGCAGACGCTGCAGCGGGCGGGGCACCAGGTCGGCGATGTCGGCCGCCAGCACGGTGAGGAACGGCGTCAGGTCCTCGGCGTCCCAGGCGCCGGTGAGATAGGCCTCGCCGAAGCCGATCAGGCCGTCGCGACCGAGTCGCGCGAAGAGCTCGTCGGGCCGGTGCACGGTCATCGCCGGACCGCCGGTGCCGATCACGTCGCCGTCGAGGGTCACGCTCACGGCCAGCCGGCGTACGGCGGCCAGGAAGAGCCGACGCGCGACGGCGGCGGAGACAGCGGTGCGCGGACCGCCGGGTACGGCGTCGAGTCCGGGCCAGGCGCCGGGCGTGGGGCGGGTCGGGGTGAGTGTCACCGGACTCCCTCCTGGTGGTGTGCGGGTCTGGGGCGGATCGGGAGCCGGCGCAGCCAGAGCGCGACCCCGTGCAGGCGGATGAGCAGTGCGCCCCGGAGCGCGGCCGGGGCGGCACGCAGTGGACTCGTGCCACTGCGGTGCCCGTTCAGCGCTGCGCTGAACCGGACCCCGTCATCGGTGGTGAGGTTGACGCTGATCAGCAGCTGGTCGTCGGGCACCGGAACTGCGAGGTCGTAGGTGCCGTCGGTGCCGTGGAACGGCGAGACGTACATCTGCTTGGGTGTCGTGGCCCGCCCGCGCTTGTCCGGATGGACGAGGTACGCGTGCCGGTCGCCGTACGTGTTGTGGACCTCGACGACGACGCACGGGTCGCTGGCGGTCGGCCACACCCAGAAGACGCTGATCGGGTTGAAGCAGAAGCCGAAAGCCCGTGGTTGAGCGGCCATCAGCACCCGGCCGGCGCCCAGCTCGATGCCCTGGAGCCGCAGGAACTCCGCAAGGTTCTGCCGGATGGTGCGGTCCGGGTCACCGAGGTGGTCGCGCGCCTCGAAGCTGCCGAGCACCGGGTTGAGGACACCGTGGTCGGGCAGCGAGTCGAGGTCGACCAGCCAGGTCTGGGAGCGGTGCGTGAACGACCGCTTCCACGGCGCACGTCGGGTGTGCCGGACCGTGGTGGCGTAGATGCCGGTCGCGGCCCCGGCCGAGGAATCAGTCGGAGGCTCGCCCCAGGTCAGCCCCAGCCGCTCGGCGGCGGCCAGTCCCGACCGCGCGCCGTCCTCGTGGAAGCCCCAGCCGTAGTAGGCACCGGCGAAGGCGACTCGCTCGGTGTCGATCTCGCTCAGGCGAGCTCGGGCGGCGACGGACTCGGGTGTGTAGAGCGGGTGCTCGTACTCCATGCGGTCGATGACGGTCGCCGGGTCGACGACGTCTTCGCCGCCGAGCGTGACCAGGTAGTGCGTGGTGGTGGGCAGCCCCTGCAGCCGCGTCAGGTCGTAGGTCACCGTGACGTGGTCGGTGGCGTCGACCGGGCGCCGGAAGTTCCACGATGCCCGGGCGCCTTCGGCCCTCGGCAGCACCGAGGCGTCGGTGTGCAGCAGTGCCACGTTGCGGGAGTAGGGGAGCGCCGCGAGCACGTCGCGCTGCGCGGTCGTCGGCGCTGCCAGCATCGCCAGCGCGTGGCTGGGATGCGTCGCGACCACCACGGCGTCGTACGTCGTGACGACGCCGTTTCCGTCGGTCACGTCGACCCCGGCGTCGGTCTCGAGGACCGAGGTCACCTTGGTGCCGGTGCGGACCTCGTCGATGGTGGCGGCGACCCGCTCGACGTACGTCCGCGAGCCGCCGGTGACCGTGCGCCACTCCGGCGACCCGAAGATGCCGAGCATGCCGTGGTGGTCGAGGAACGAGAAGAGGTAGCGGGCCGGGTAGTCCAGCGCCACCGCCGGGTCGCACGACCACACCGACGCGACCAGCGGCTCCATGAAGTGCCGCCGGAAGTACGGCGTGGAGCGGCCGGCGTCCAGGAAGGCGCTCAGTGTCTGGTCCGCGCCCTCGGTCGCGAGCAGCTTGCGGGCCTGGCGGTGGAAGCGGGGGATCTCGGTGAGCATCCGCAGGTACGCCGGGCGCGAGAGGTTGCGGCGATCGGGGAAGAGCCCGCGCCGACCCAGCGCGCCGGCCCACTCCAGGCCGGTGGCGTCGTCGCGCACCGACAGGGACATCTCCGACGGCTGTGTCTCCACCCCCAGCTCGCGGAACATCCGCAGCAGCACCGGGTAGGCGCGCTCGTTGTGCACGATGAAGCCGGTGTCGATCGCCAGGTCCTCGACCTGGTGGGTGTCGGCGTGCCCGCCCAGCCGGTCGTCGGCCTCGTAGAGCGTGACCGACGCCGTCTGGGACACGAAGTACGCCGCCGTCAGCCCAGCGACGCCCGAGCCGACGACCGCGACGCGGCGCTCGGAGGTTGTGCTCATGCGCCCTGCCCGAAGTCGAAGAGCGCGATCGGGTCGGAGGTCGGGTGATCGGACCCGCCCTCCGGCTCGATGGTGATGCCGGCCGCGTCGGCCGTCCTCGCGTCGCCCTCGAGCATGATCTTCTGGTCGGCCTTCACCGGCATCACACCGGCCGAGACCATGCCACTCACGGGCTGGTCCAGCCAGAGCTGGTAGACCATGCCCTTCGGAGGCGGCGGCATCTTCTCCGTGACCAGGACGGCCTTGCCCATCGAGTCGGAGTGGGTGACCGTCGCCTTGGCGCCGCCCGGGAAGTCGAGCGAGGTGCTGCGGGCGTCCGGGGCGCTCAGGACCTGGTCGGCGACCGACGGCGCTTCGCCGGTGCTGTCCTGCCAGGGCTGCTGCCAAACCACCGCGGCGCCACCGCCGAGCACGACGACTGCGGCTGCCGCTGCCAGGAGCCGGACGCCGCGTCCCTGGCGTCGGGCCGGGACAGGAGGGGCGGCCGGGGTCTCGGGCGGCAGTGGCCGGACCTTGGTGATGTCGGCGAGCACCCGGTCGCGCAGGGCGGCCGGCGGCTCGGTGGCCGTGGTCTCGGCGAGCAGGGCGGCAGCCTCGCGGAGGCCGGCGACCTCGGCACGGCACTCGGCGCACTCGGTCAGGTGACGCTCGAAGCCCGCGCGCTCGATGTCGTCGAGCGCATCGACGGCGTAGGCGCCGGAGAGAGCGTGGATGTCGTTCGGCGTGGTCATGCGGGGCCCCCTCGAAAGTGTGGACGGGAGGAGCGGAGCGGGGGACGGCCACAGTCTCGTGGGGTGCTCATGAGCCGACTCCCAGTGCGTCGCGAAGCCGGATGAGTCCGTCTCGGATACGAGTCTTGGCGGTGCCGACCGGCAGATCGAGCATCGTCGCCACCTCCGTGTGCGTGTAGCCACCGAAGTACGCGAGGCCGATGGCCTCTTGCTGTACGTCGGTGAGGGTCTTCAGCGCACCGCGGACGCGGCGCGCCTCGAGCGACGCCTGGACCGCTTCCACGGTCGTGTCGTGGTCGGTCGGCTGATTGCTCTGGTGGTACGTCGTGTCGCGGCGGGTCGACGCCTCGGCGGACCGGACCCGGTCCACTGCCTTGCGGTGCGTGATCGTCAGGATCCAGGCGAACGGACTGCCCTTGGTCTCGTCGAACCGCCCGGCGGTGCGCCAGATCTCGAGGAACACCTCCTGGGTCACCTCCTCGGCCTGGGCCGGGTCGCGGACGACCCGGAGGGCCAGGCCGAAGACGCGGGACGAGGTGGCGTCGTACAGCCGGGCGAACGCTGCCTCGTCGGCCCGACCGGCCCGCCTCAGCAGGTCGGCCAGGTCGGGCGCTGCGCCGGCGTCGTCCCCGGGTGGCCCGTCGAGCTCCCCGGAGCTCACCGGTCGGAGGTGGTCCATGTGTCGATCCTTGCCCGCGCGTCGTCAGTTGAGAGTGGTTCGGTACCCGTCGTCGAACGGATTGGACAGGCGGGCAACTTCTTCGGGGATTTGTTGTTGCAGGATGGACCTGGGCGCCGCCGCGATCGGATGGAGCCGCCGCCTCCCTGAGGCAAGATCTCCGCAGGAAACCTGCAAGGTTTCCGCAACTGGGGCAGGACGCCATTACGGACGCGTACTGTCCCAGGTCGAACCGCCCGCACCTGGGCGCACACAGCTGGGGGGCTGACACATGTCACTGTCGCGCGCAATTTTCCGGGCGAAACCGGAATCGCGGGCCCGACGAGGCGGCACCGCTGCGGTCGTCATCGGTCTCACCGCAGGGGTCCTCGCCCTGCTGCCGACCGCTCCGGCGTCGGCCACCGGGGGCGGTTCGGGGGGCGGCTCGACGTCGAGCTTCGTCTGCGCCACGGACACCGTCTACAGCATCGACCAGGACTCGCACGGGCTGCGGAAGGTCACGGCGTCGACCGGGGCATCGAGCTCCAACGGCTCGTTCGACGCCGACCCGGGTGACGCGGTCAACGCGTTCGCGCTGCCGGGCGGCGGTGGCCGGTACGCCTACGCGTTCAACCGCTCCGCCAACAAGGTGCTGCGCTTCGACGCCACCACGGGCAACACCGTCTCCTACAGCCCGCCGTCCAACAGCAGCGCCAGCAGCGTGATCGCGGGCGCGATCAACTCGGCGACCGGGATCTACTACTACGCCGCCGGCGGCGACCCGTGGAAGCTCTACGCCTTCGACACCGGCACCAACCAGGCGATCGGCCAGGTGGGGACGATCAGCGGCCTGTCCGTCAACGGCGACATGGCCTTCGACGCGGTCGGCAACCTGTACGTCGTCAGCAACGCGAGCACCAATGCGTCCGGCACGCTGGCCCGCGTCAACGGCCCGCTGCCGACCACCGCGGGCACCCGCTCCCTCGCCTCGACCAAGCTCGCCACACTGCCCGGCAACTCGGGCCAGTACGCGTCGATGGCCTTCGACGGCGGCGGCTACCTCGTGATCGGCACGGGCAGCGGCACGATCCTGCGCGTCAACCCGTCCAGCGGCGCCGCGGTCACGACCAAGTCGACCAGCCTGCAGCTCTCCGACATGGCCTCCTGCTCGACCCCCAGCACCGCGAGCGCCAACGTCAATCTGCCCTCGGGCCGCCACGACGACGCCGACCAGTTCACGGTCGCGATCACGGGCGGCGGCGTCTCCAGCGGCAACACCGGCACGACGGCGGGCACCGACTCCGGCCTGCAGAGCACCGACGACGAGGTCGCCGGTCCGGTCGTGGTGCTGCCCAGCACGACGTACACGATCACCCAGACGGCCGCGGGCGGCACCGACCTCGGTGACTACACGACCACCTGGAAGTGCGTCTCCGGTGGCAGCGGCGCCACGGTCGCGAGCGGCACGGGCAACACCGGCACGTTCGCGATGCCGGCCGGCTCGGGCAGCACCGTCACCTGCACCTTCACCAACCTCCCGCTGCTGCCGGCGATCCAGCTCGACAAGACTGCCGGCTCGCTCGCCGACGCCGACGGCAACGGCTCCGACGCGGGCGACACCATCACCTACGGCTTCGTGGTGACCAACACCGGCAACATCGTGCTCAACCCGGTGAGCGTCGCCGACCCGAAGCTCGGCGCGATCACCTGCCCGACCGGCGCCCTCGCTGTCGGCGCCTCGGTCACCTGCACGCCGAAGACGTACGCCGTGACGCAGGCGGAGGTCGACGCGGGCAAGGTCGACAACACCGCCACCGCGACGGGCAAGGGCTCGAACGGCGTGGTCGTCACCGACGACGACTCCGTGACCGTGCCGATCACCTCGCGCCCGGTCATCGCCCTCGACAAGACCGCGGGCCCGATCACCGACACCGACGCCAACGGCCCCGACGCGGGCGACACGATCACCTACGGCTTCGTGGTGACCAACACCGGCAACGTGACCCTCAATCCGGTCACGGTCACCGACCCGCTGCTCGGCGGCGCGATCACCTGCCCGACCGGGACGCTCGCGCCGGGCGCGTCGCGGACCTGCTCGTCGAAGGCCTACACCCTGACCCACGCAGACGTGAACGCCGGCAAGGTGGTCAACACCGCCAGCACGTCCGGCACGCCGCCGACGGGCTCGGCGGTGACCGGCGCCGACACCACCACGACCACGCTGCCGGGCACGCCGGCGATCGTCCTCGACAAGACCGCGAGCACGATCACCGACACCGACGGCAACGGACCCGACAAGGGCGACACGATCGCGTACGGCTTCAAGGTCACCAACGCCGGCACGGTCACCCTGGACCCGGTCACGGTCACCGACCCGATGCTCGGCGGGGCGGTCGACTGCGGCACCGGGCCGCTCGCGCCTGGCGCGTCGCGGACCTGCACTTCGAAGACCTACACGCTGACCCAGGCCGACGTGGACTCCGGCGCCGTGGACAACACGGCGACCGCCAGCGGTACGCCGCCGACGGGCTCGCCGGTCACCGACACCGACGGCACCCACACGCCGGTCAGCGGCACCCCGGCGATCGCGCTGGACAAGACCGCGGGTGCGATCACTGACACCGATGACAACGGCCCCGACAAGGGCGACACCATCGCCTACACGTTCCTGGTCACCAACACCGGCACCGTCACGCTCTCGGCCGTCGGCGTCGCCGACGCGAAGGTCGGCCAGGTGACCTGCCCGGTCACGACGCTGGCACCAGGTGCCTCGACCACCTGCACCGCCGCGGCGTACGTCCTGACCCAGGCCGACGTCGACGCCGGCAAGGTGGACAACACCGCGAAGGCGACCGGCACTCCGCCGCACGGGCCGAAGGTCACCGCCACCGACTCGACCCACACCCCGGTCGCGCCGCACGGCGCCCTGGAGCTGACCAAGTCGGCCGGCCCCGTCACCGACGTGAACGGCAACGGCCTCGACGCCGGCGACACGATCAGCTACGGCTTCAAGGTCACCAACACCGGCAACGTGTCGCTGAGCCTGATCGGCGTCAGCGACCCGAAGGTCGGCCAGGTCACCTGCCCGGCCACGACGCTGGCCCCCGGTCAGTCGCTGACCTGCGACCCGCGCACCTACGTGTTGACGCAGGACGACATCGACCACGGCTCGGTGGTCAACACCGCGACCGCCACGGGTACGACGCCGACGGACGAGACGGTCGGCGACGACGACACGCGCGTCGTGGAGCTGCCGGCCACCGGCGCGATCCAGCTGGTGAAGACCGCCGGTGAGGTCACCGACCTCGACGGTAACGGACCGGATGAGGGCGACACGATCGTCTACTCGTTCCACGTCGCCAACACCGGCAACGTCCGGCTCGACCCGGTGACCGTCTCCGACCCGAAGGTCGGCCCGGTCACCTGCCCGGACGGCGCGCTCGAGCCGGGTGACTCGGTCGACTGCACGCCGGTGACCTACTCGATCACCGCGGCCGACCAGGACCTCGGCCGGGTCGACAACACCGCCACCGCGACGGGCCGGGCCCCGAGCGGGAGCACCGTCCAGGACACCGACTCGACGACCACCCCGGTGCAGCCGACGGTCACCAACGTGAAGGTCACGAAGACGCTCGACGACGCCACGCCGCGCGTCGGTGACGTCGTCACCTACACCCTCACGGTCACCAACGCCGGCGCGGCCGCGGCCCACGACGTGGTCGTCGTGGACGCGCTGCCCGACGGGGTCACCCTCGAGTCCGCCGATGCGCCGTGCACCGTGTCCGGCAGCACGGTGCGCTGCGAGCTGGGCACGCTGGTCGCCGGCCAGACCCGGGCCGTCGGCGTCCGGGTGCAAGTCTCGCCGCTCCCGGTGACCGGGGTCGACCACCAGCACCTGTTCGACGTGCAGAAGACCGAGGTCCACGTCGACGTCGAGCCCGGCAGCCAGGCGGCCGGCACGGTCACCTGCCCGACCGGGTACGTCGCGACCGACGGCTCCGGCCGCATCGACCACGTCGACCAGGACACCGGCACCCTCGCCGACGTCGTGATGACCGACAACCACGCCGTCGGGGAGGACGGCTGGACCGCCCGGTTCGTCAACAACGCCACCGGCCGGGCTCAGGCCAAGGTGTTCTCGGTCTGCGTCGCCCGCGACAGCGAGGTCGTCAACGGCCACCAGCACCAGCTGGTGACCAGCGACCAGCAGTCCGAGACGCGGAGCCTGCCGACGGGTCGCACCGACGTCACCCTGACGTGCGACACGGGCCAGGTCCCGGTGCAGCCCGGGTGGGCGCTCGACGATGCGGCGCCGGTCGTCACGTCGTACCCCAACGGTGAGCGCGGCTGGACCTTCGCGGTCGACAACGCCGGCGGCGCCTCGGCGGGCACCTTCACCCTCCGGTGCCTCGACGTGCTCACCAGTGAGGCCGACGGGCATCAGCACGAGCTCGGCTTCGACGAGGTGCGGCAGAGGGTCACGGTCCGGCCGGGCCAGGTCTCCGAGATCACGCTGAGCTGCGCCGGCGACGCCAAGGGCGTCGTGGCGGGGTACGACGTGGACCCGGGCCTGGTCGTGCTCGGCAACGACCCGCGGCCGGTCATCCGGGTGTTCAAGCTCTTCAACCCGACCGACCAGCCGCTCGACGCCGACCTCTACCTGCACTGCCTGGCCAACCGCACCGAGAAGGGTGCGGACGCCGGCGGCACCGTCACCAACACCGCGACGGTCTCGACCAGCACGGCCGAGACCACCACGGACGACAACTCGTCGAGCGTGGCGTTCCAGGTCGACACCTCGCCGGTCAGTCCGGTGAGCCCGGTCGTTCCCCACAACCCGGTCGCTCCTGCCGCGCCGTCGTCGGTGCGTCTGGTGGCCGTCAAGGCGCTGGTCTCGAAGTCCGCGGTGACCACGACGGTCTCCTGCTCGGGCGCCGAGGACTGCACCGGCCGGGCGCAGCTCGTCGCCTCGAAGCGGACGAAGGTGAACGGACACGTCGTCAAGAAGGGCACGGTGCTGGCCACGGTGACCTACTCGGTCGAGGCCGGCACCGAGGCCAAGCTGAGGCTGGTCAAGACCAAGGCGGGCAGGACGGCGCTGCGCGGGAAGGCGGTCCGCAAGGTCACGCTGCGCATCGGCGGGAAGGCGTTCACAGTCAGCCTGCGGCGCTGACCGGATCGATGTCCGGGCTCGGGCATGCGGCAGGATGAGCCGCATGCCCGAGCTCGTGCACTACTCAGTCGCCGACGCGGTCGCGACCATCACCCTCGACTCCCAGCACAACCGCAACGCCCTGTCGCGGCAGCTCGTCTCCGAGCTGTTCGCGGGCCTGGAGGCCGCCGCGGCGGACCCCGAGGTCAAGGTCGTGCTGGTCACGTCGGCGGGCCGGGTCTTCTGCTCCGGCGCCGATCTCTCCGAGGCGTCGTCCGAGGGCATGGACGAGGGCACCCGCAGGATCGTGGCGCTCCAGCGGTTGATCGTCTCGATGGACAAGCCCGTGGTGACCCGCCTCGGCGGCGCCGTCCGGGCCGGAGGCATCGGCATCGTCGCAGCCTCCGACGTCGTCGTCGCGGCCGAGGACGCCACGTTCGCGCTCACGGAGGTGAAGCTCGGACTCGCGGCGGCGATCATCTCGCTCACCGTGCACGCCCGGATGCATCCGCGGGCCGCGGCGCTCACCACGCTCGGCGGCGAGGTGTTCACCGGCGCCGAGGCGGCGGCGTACGGCCTGGTGACGAAGGCCGTCGCGGCCGACGACCTCGACGCCGAGGTCGCCCGGGTGTGCGCATCGCTCGCGACCGGCGCCGCCCAGGGGCTGCGTGAGTCCAAGCGGATCCTCAACCGCGACCTGCTCGCCCGCATCGACGCCCACGGCGACGAGATGGCGGAGCTGTCCTCGCGGCTCTTCGCGTCCGACGAGGCGCGCGAGGCGATGGCGACGTTCCTGTCTCGGAAGAAGTAGACGCGGGGTAGGCTTGTCGACTCGCTGAAACGTTGAGGGGACAGGCGTGTCGGAAGAGCTGGTCGAACGGGAGATCGCGGCCGAGCAGGCGTTCGTGGATCAGGTCTACCGTCAATTGGAGGTGTCCGCGAAGGCGGCGCAAGAGCTTGCCAAGGAGGGCCACAGCCGGGGACGGCTGGGCCACGAGGGCGGGCTGGTCGAGCGCGACGCGATGGTGTTCCAGGCCGCTCGTCGGATCGCGCAGCTCGACGCCGCGCACGAGGGCCTGGTCTTCGGCCGTCTCGACATGCTCGCCGAGGTCGACCCCGACCCCCGCTACATCGGCCGGATCGGCCTGCGCGACGCCAACCGCGACTCGCTGCTGATCGACTGGCGCGCCCCGGCGGCCGCCGTGTTCTACCAGGCGACCGCTGCCGAGCCGCAGCGCGTCGTACGACGCCGGGTGCTGCGGGCCTCGGGCCGCGAGGTCGTCGGGGTCGAGGACGAGCTGCTCGACGCCGAGGCCGAGACGACCCTGCCGATCATCGGCGAGGGCGCCCTGATGGCCCAGCTGTCGCGCGCCCGCGACCGGTCGATGCACTCGATCGTCGCCACCATCCAGGCCGAGCAGGACAAGGCGATCCGGGCTCCCGGTCGCGGCGTGGTCGCGATCTCCGGCGGCCCGGGCACCGGCAAGACCGTGGTCGCGCTCCACCGCGCGGCGTACCTCCTCTACACCGACCGCCGCCGCTACGAGACCGGCGGCGTCCTGGTGGTCGGACCCAGCGGCGTCTTCATGCGCTACATCGAGCGGGTGCTGCCGAGCCTCGGCGAGACGGCGGTCGCGCTGCGCTCGCTCGGCGAGGTCGTGGACGGCGTGCGCGCCACGCGGCACGACGAGCCGGCGGTCGCCGACGTCAAGGGCTCCGCGGCGATGGCCGAGCTGGTCCGCCGTACGGCGCGGCAGCAGGCGCCGGGCAGCCCGAGCGAGTTCCGGATCTTCTGGCGCGACGACACGATCGTGCTCAGCCGCGGCCAGCTCGGCGCCATCCGCCGCAACCTGATGTCGCAGGGCCGCCGCAACCGCCAGCTCCCGCGCGTCGTCGGCACGCTGCTCGACGCCATGTGGCGCCAGGTGCGCGGCGAGCGCGGCCGCGACCGGGGGCGTGAGGCCTTCGACGACGACATGCAGTCCGACCAGTCCTTCCTCGACTTCGCCGCCGCCTGGTGGCCGCCCCTGGAGGCGTCCGACGTCTTCGGCTGGCTGCGCGACCCTGAGTTCCTGGCGCGCGTCGGCGACGGCGTGATCGGGCCCGAGGAGCAGCGCCTCCTCACGAAGTCGTGGGCCGACGCGACCGACTTCTCGGTGCAGGACGTCCCGCTGCTCGACGAGCTGCGCTACGCGATCGGCGACGTCCCGGCGCGCACCGACGACGAGGCGACCCTCGCCGACACCGGTCTGCTCGACGGCGGCATCGACATGCAGGAGCTCTTCACGGCGGCCGACCGCGAGTTCGCGCCGACCGGCCGGGCCTGGGCTCCGCCGACGCACAAGATCGAGGACGACCCGTTCGCCCACGTCCTCATCGACGAGGCGCAGGACCTGACCCCGATGCAGTGGCGGATGGTCGGTCGTCGCGGCCGTACGGCGTCGTGGACGATCGTCGGCGACCCGGCCCAGTCGTCGTGGCCGGTGCCGGCGGAGTCGGCGGCCGCGCGGGCCGCCGCGCTCGAGGGCAAGGAGCTCCACGAGTTCCACCTCTCGACCAACTACCGCAACTCCTCCGAGATCTACGCCCACGCCGCGGCGTACGCCGACCGGGTCGGCCTCGACGTCGACCTCCCGACCGCTGTCCGCTCGACGGGCATCGAGCCGGTCGTGCGGACCGGTGTCCCCGACGGGGAGCTCGAGGCCGCGACCCGCGAGGCGGTCGCCGCGATCGCCTCGGAGGTCGGCGGCACGGTCGGCATCGTGGTGCCCGCTGCACGCCGCTCCGAGGTCAACGCCTGGCTGGCCTCGTGGCCCGAGTTCGCCGACGACGCCGCCGGTGCCCGGGCCTCCGTCGACTCGACGGTCACACCGTCCGGTGAGGACCGGATCGTAGTGCTGACCGGCCTCGACACCAAGGGACTCGAGTTCGACGGGATCGTCGTCGTCCGACCGCAGGAGATCGAGGACGAGTCGGTCACGGGTCGGGCAACCCTGTACGTCGTACTGACCCGCGCGACGCAGTTGCTGACCACGCTGGGCTGACGTTTCCCGACCCCGGCGCGTCAACCGGGCGCGACCTGGGCGTTCACCTGGCGTTCGCGATACCATGCACGCTGCTGTCGCGGGGTCTCCGCGCCAACGCCGTATTCTCGGGGGAGAAAAAACATGACCGTGCGCCGCGTCGACCAGCGGGGCGGACTAGGGGCACTGATGCTTGCGACACCGTGGCTACGTCGGGCGGCCCTGGCAGCCCTGGACGTGACCAGCTGGGGGCTTGCTCTCGCGGTGATCGTCGGCGTTCGCCTCGACTTCAGCATCACCGACGTCCAGTGGGCATCCATCGTTCGCTACGGCCTCACCGCGGGTGCGCTGATGGTCGGCCTGGGATACGCCACGAAGTTCTACCGCGGTCGCTTCCTGGTCGGATCGTTCGACGAGGCGCTGGGTCTCGCGCTGCACATCGGGACCGTCGCCGTGCTCGCGCTGCTGGCCGCGCCGCTGCTCTATCCCGGCCTGCCCCGGAGCATTCCCGTGCTCGTCCCGCCAATGGCGCTGCTGATCAGCGCCGCGGGCCGCTACGTCTTCCGCGTGCTGCGCGAACGGACCGAGGGTTCCCCCGGCAGCGGCCCCGGCGTCGTGGTGCGCAACGCGATCATCTACGGCGCCGGTGACGCCGGACGCCAGGTCGCGCGACTGGTGCGCAACGACCCGGACCTCTCGTTTCGCGTCGTCGGCTACGTCGACGACAACCAGGCCAAGCGATACCTGCGGATCCAAGGGATCCCGGTCCTCGGCACCGGCCACAACCTGGCCTCGGTGGCCGCCGAGTACGACGCCCACGCGGTCATCCTCGCCGTTCCGGGTGCCGGCGGCGCCCTCATCGGGCGGGTCCAGGAGGTGGCCGACGACGCCGACCTAGAGCTCTTCCTGCTGCCGCGTGTCAGCGAGCTCATCGGCGGCAGAGTCGCGGCGTCGGACATCCGACGGGTCGAGATCAGCGACGTCCTGGGGAGGCACCAGGTCTCGACCGACCTGAGCGCGATCGCCGGCTACCTGAGTGGCAAGCGGGTCCTGATCACCGGCGCAGGCGGCTCGATCGGAGCCGAGCTGGCCCGTCAGGTCCACCACTTCGGTCCGTCGACGCTCATCCTGCTCGACCGCGACGAGTCGGCGCTGCACTCGGTGCAGCTCGCCATCTACGGGCACGGCCTGCTCGACAGCCCGGACACGGTGCTGGCCGACATCCGCGAGGTCGACAGCCTCCGCAAGATCTTCCAGGCGCACCAGCCCGAGATCGTGTTCCATGCGGCCGCGCTCAAGCACCTGCCGATGCTGGAGCGGTTCCCCGACGAAGGCTGGAAGACCAACGTGCTGGGCACGCTCAACCTGCTGCGGCTCTCCTCCGAGTTCGAGGTCGACCACTTCGTCAACATCTCCACCGACAAGGCCGCCGACGCGACGAGCGTGCTCGGCGCGACCAAGCGTGCGGCCGAGCAGCTCACCGCATGGCACGCCCAGCAGACCGGCCGCCCGTACATCAGCGTCCGGTTCGGCAACGTCCTCGGATCGCGCGGCTCGATGTTGCACACCTTCAACGCCCAGATCGCTGCAGGCGGGCCGGTCACGGTCACGCACCCCGACGTCACCCGCTACTTCATGACCATCCCCGAGGCCTGCGAGCTCGTGGTCCAGGCCGGCGCCGTCGGTCGTGAGGGCGAGGTGATGGTCCTCGAGATGGGCGAACCGGTGAAGATCCTCGACGTCGCCCGACGGATGATCGCGCTCTCGGGGGGCCGAGGTGTCGAGGTCGTGTTCACCGGTCTGCGCTCCGGCGAGAAGCTGCACGAGACGCTGTTCAGCGAGGACGAGCACGCCCGGGCGACCGGCCACCCGATGATCCGCTCGGTCTCCGTGCCCGTTCTCAGCCCCTCGGACGTGATCGACCTCGAGATCGCGGCACGAGCAGGGATGTGATCGAGCTGCGACTCCCGATCCGGCGGGTCCGAGGTTGAGGGTCAACTACTCGGCTCGGCGTGCGTTCGTCAACGGAGGCGTCTCGGCGCTGCAGGTCGTGGTCATCAGTGGCGTGCTGCTGGTGTCCTACAGGCTCGCGGTCCAGTCGGTCGGCCAGCACGACTTCGGCCTGTACTCCCTGTACTTCGCGTTCGGCACGCTGACGCAGCTCGGCAGTCTCGGGTTCGGCGTAGGCGCGGCGCGGCACGTCGCCGTGGCGTGGGGGCAGGGGCGCCAGCACGACCTTCGTCCCCTCGTCCTCCTCTCGGTGGGCGTCACCTTGCTTGGCGCCGCCTTGATGGCGGTGATCATCTATCTGGGCCTCCATGTCTACGCGCTGGCCTCGCTCTCGCCGCACGACCGGCGGTTGGCAGCCCAGCTCGCGCCGGTGATCCTCGCCGCTGCCTGCCTCGCACCGGTTTCCACGACGGCGCAGGGGCTGATGGACGGCACCAGCCGGAGCTATGCCCGCGCCGCGGTCGTGATGTCCTCGTCACTGGTCTACCTCGCGGTCGTCATCGTCGGGCTGCCCTCCCACGGCGTGGTGGCGCTGGCCTACGGGACGCTCGCCCAGCAGGCCTGTGTCGTGGTGGCTTTGCTGACCTACATCAGCTATCTCTCCCGCGGACTGTCCTCGGGGATGCGGACGCCGTCGAACGTCGGTGAGGTCGCCCGGTACAACCTGAAGATGCACGTGCTGACCCTGCCGACGCTCGCCTACGAACCACTGGCGAAGGCACTGCTGGACATGTTCGCTGGCCTCTCCGCGATCGCCTACTACGAGATCGCCAACCGGCTGCTCCAGCAGGTGAGCGCCCTCGTGCACGCCGCGAACCAGGCGATCGTTCCGGTCGTCGCCGTGCGCGCCTCGGCTGAGGGGTTCCAGCCGGCCCAGGCGTTCCGCAAGTCCTTCCAGGCGATCTTCCCGTTGACCATCCTCGGCTTCGGCGGGGCGCTCGTCGTCCTGCCGCTCCTGTCGTCCTTCGTGTTCGGGGAGACCAGCGCCACCGTGGTCTGGTTCGGCGTCCTGCTGTCGGTCGGGTGGATCGCGAACTGCCTGTGTGGACCGGCGTACTTCGTCGGTGTGACGCTCGACGACTTCCGGGTCAACATCGCGGCCAACTACACCTCGCTGGCCGTGATCGCTGTCGCCGGTGCCGGCCTCGGTTGGTGGTTCGGCGGCTACGGGCTGGCGGCCGGAGTCGCCCTCGCCCTCGTGATCGCGAGCTCTATGGTGAACGTGCACTACATCCACACGTCGGGCCTGAAGATCCGCGATCTCCTGCCGGCGGAGCAGGTCGTTTTCGCGGTCGCGGCCGGCGCCGTGGTGCTGCTGAGCCTGCTCATCAGCCTGTCCGTGGACGGGCGCGGGCTCCTGCTGACGGTCGTCGGTGGGCTCGCGGCACTGGGGCTGGTGGGCGCCATCGACCTGATGCGGCACCCGATCGTCAAGGAACTGAGAACGAGGACGGAACATGTCTCTTGACCACTCGGACGTCGCAGGCACTGAGCGTGAGCCGTTGCTGTCGGTGCTCATCCCGACCCGCAATCGACTCGGCACCCTGGTGCACACGGTGGCCAACGTCCTCGAGCACGGTGGTGACGACCTGGAGGTGGTCATCCACGACACCAGCGACGAGCAGCGGGCGGAGGCCGAGCTCGCCAGCAGATTCGCAGGAGACGCTCGGCTGCGCTACGTCTACTCGGCTCCGCCCATGTCGTTCGCCGAGACCTTCGACAAGACGGTGTCGCTGGCGCGCGGGAGGTTCGTGACCATCGTCGGCGACGACGACGGCATCGGCTCGGCGCTGGCGCTGGCGGCGACGCTGGCCGATGAGCAGGGGTGGGACGCGATCTCACCCACGCTGCCGGCGGCGTACAACTGGCCGGACTTCCGGCACGCCTACTACGGCGACTCGGACGCCGGTCGCCTGGTGCTCCGTGACTTCTCCGGAGCCGTGTCGACGTTGGATGCACCCGCCGAGCTGCGGTCGTCGGCGCGCAACTCCTTCCAGACCTTCGACCGGCTGCCTCGGATCTACTACGGCGTCGTACGCCGCAGCTGCCTCGACGACCTGCGCGCTGATGCCGGAGGGTGCTTCTTCGGCGCCAGTCCGGACATCTCCGGCGCGGTCGGCCTGGCCCAGTACGTCCGGACCCTGGTGCGGATCGACTACCCGCTGTTCGTGCCCGGGAGCTCCGCGCGGAGCGGTGCGGGCCTCAGTGGGATGAAGCAGCACGCGGGCAGCCTGGCCGAGACGCCCCAGACCGCGGCGTTCGCGGCGACCTGGCCTCCGCAGGTCCCCCCCGTCTACTCAGTCCAGACGGTCTGGGCGCAGGCGGCCCTCGCCACGCTCGACGAGGTCGACAAGGAGGGGACCGGCCGTCGGCTCAACGTCGGGCGGCTCCATGCCCAGACATTGGTGCACAACCCGAAGTTCGCGCAGCCCGTCCTGGCCAGCCTGGCGGCGAACGTCCGGTGCAGCTGGTGGCGCGCCCCCGGGCTGCTCGCCGGCTTCGTCGTCGGCGGGCTCCGTGAGGCCGCGTGGCGCGCTCGTGGGCTGGGCTACCGGATCTTCAAGCGCGGCTACTACCGCTACGACTACACGCGGACCGACCTGCCGGACATCCAGGTGGCCGTCAACGCCCTGGAGCAGCAGCTCCAGGGGCGGGGCGAGAGCTTCGACCGGGTGGCGCAGCAGTGGCGGGTCTCAGGGGCCTGACGGGTCGAAGCGGCGCGGGGAGTAGCCGAAGTCGTCGTGCGCCTCACGGTGCTCGAACGTCATGTCGCTCGCCATCCGGTCTGCCATGCCGGCGGCCGTGTGTGCCGTCCGGGAGCTGGGAGCCACCCGCTCCGCGCCGCGGAACAGGGCCGCCGGGACCCGGAGGACGAGGGTGGGGCCCGGCACCGTCGCGCGGACCCGGTCCACCATCTCGCGGTAGGTCAGCACCTCCGCACCCGAGATCGTGTACGCCGACCCGAGCGTGCCCGCGGGTGCGGTGGCCAGCCGGGCGGCCGCCCAGGCGACGTCAGCGACATGGACGGGCTGGCGCCGGCCGGCTGCGGCGCCGACCACAGGGAAGACGCGGAAACGACGCAGGACGTTCCGCATCGTCGAGACGTTCCCGTCCCGCTCGTGCCCGTAGATCATGGTGGGGCGCAGCAGCGTGACCTCGACGCCTGCTCGACGTCCCCACTCCACGGTGGCGTCCTCGCCCAGGCGCAACCGCTCGGCGAGATCGCGGTCGGCCGACCGGGCGGACTCCTGCTTCGTGAACCGGCTGGTCGAGGACAGGGCGACGAGGTGCCGGCACCCGGACTCGGCGAGCCAACCCAACTGGTCGACGAGCGCCCAGATCGGCATCAGGCTGATCACCGTCCCGATCGGTCCCGCCCCGGGGTCGCCGAGGACCCGCCACTCGCCGCGGGAGTCCGGCTCACGCTGCTCCCTGCTGAAGCGCAGGACCCGGCCGGAGCCCGCCAGCTCGTCGAGGACCGCGTCACCCACGGGGCTGCGGGCCCCCAGGACACCCACCGTCACCGGATCTGCCACGTGCTCGCTCACTTCTGGTCCGATCGTTCGGCGATCAGGGCGGCGAGGTCGTGCCACTCCTGGCGGTAGCCCGCGCGGTCGACCGTGGGCGCCGCGGCGACCGGATCGAGTAGCGCTCGAGCGGTCTCGATGTCCGGCTCGGGCGGGAGCCACTGCGGATCGAGGCCCAGCCGCTCGGCAACCTCGCGGTGCACCGACAGCGGTGAGGCCATCACCCGCGGTGAGAGCACGAGCGCTTCGGCGACGCTGAAGCTGAGGCTCTCCAGCCGGCTCGGCACCAGGGTGGCGACCGCGTGAGCGAGCAGCCAGCTCATCTCGTCGCGGTCGACGGATCCGATCCAGTGCCGCACCTGCGCGGTCTCGAGGATCGAGGAGAGGCGCTGCTGCTGGCCTGAGCCGTCATCGGTGCCGGCCAGCACGAGGAGCGGCCGCTCGCTCGGAGGGAGCAGCCGCAGCAGGTCGAGCGCGTAGTCCGCGCGCTTGTACGGCGTCAGGGTGCCCGGGACCACCACGAACGGACCGTCGATGCCGGCGGGGGCACGGATCGGTGCAGGTCCGGTGGCGCAGAGCTCGAGCGGCAGGGTCACGGGAGAGACCACCGGCGAGAGGCCGCGGGCGGTGAGCAGGTCTGCCATGTAGTGGGACAGCACCACGTTGGACCGGGCGCGCCTCGTGTTGACCCGCGCGACGGTACGTCGCGCCCGATAGAGGGTTCGGCGCCGCGGATCGTAGTCGCGAGCCAGCGCCGCGAACTCCGACCGCGACAGGAAGTTCCACGCGTTCTGGCTCAGCACCACGTCGAGTGGCTGCCGACGCGGGCGCACCGTCTCGACGAGCGCGACGGACGCGGGCTGGTGGAACCCGACCGCGGCGAGCGAACCCGTGACGACGTTGCCCCCGGGGGACGATCGACGCTCGGGAACGCCCCCGCCGTCGGTGCCCGGAGCAGGTGTCCCCGCGGAGCTCACGAGCGCAGACCGAACCAGTCGCCGTGTCGACCGGCGGTGGACAGGATGAAGTTCACGGTCCGCTGCGCGGTGTTCCGCACCTGGTACGCCGGCGGCGGCACCTGCGGTCCGGACGCGATCGCCGCCTGGACGTTGCGCAGGAGTTCGGCCGGGTCCAGGCCGGACATGAGCACCGAACCGGCCTCCAGCGCCTCGGGCCGCTCCATCGAGTCACGCAGGGTCACCGCGGGGAAGCCGAGCATGGCCGCCTCCTCGGAGATGGTGCCGCTGTCCGAGACCGCGCACCGCGAAGCCTGCTGCAGCGCGATGTAGTCGAAGAACCCGAAGGGCGGCAGCATGCGGACGGCGTCGTCTCCGTCCGCGCCGAGCTCCTCGAGCCGCTTGCGCGTGCGTGGATGCGTGGAGAGGATCACCGGCATCCCGGAGTCGTCGGCCAGACGGCGCAGGCACTCGAGTAGCTGGGTGAGGCGCGCCCGGCTGTCGACGTTCTCCTCCCGGTGCATGCTCGCCACGAAGTACTCACCGCTGGTCAGGTCCAGGTCCTGCAGGGTTGTCGATGCCGCGATGTCCGCGCTGTAGTGCTGCAGCACCTCCCACATCGGCGAGCCGGTGACCGCTACCCGACGAGGGTGCAGGCCCTCGGCCAGCAGGTTGCGGCGGGCGTGCTCGGTGTAGGCGAGGTTGAAGTCGGCGACGTGGTCGACCAGCCGGCGGTTGACCTCCTCGGGGACGTTCTCGTCGAACGACCGGTTGCCTGCCTCCATGTGGTAGACGGGCACGTGCATGCGTCGCGCCATCACCGCGGAGATGGCGCTGTTGGTGTCGCCGAGGACCAGGAACGCGTCCGGTCGCTCGGCGGCGAGCACGCCCTCGATCTTGCGGAGGATGTCGCCCATAGTGGCGCCCAGCGACGAGGTGTCGGCGCCCAGGTTGTGGTCAGGCGTACGCAGCCCCAGCTCCCGGAAGAAGATGCCGTTCAGCCGGTCGTCCCAGTTCTGCCCCGTGTGCACCAGCACGTGGTCGGCGAGCTGGTCCAGTAGGGGAATGACACGGGACAGCCGAATGATCTCGGGACGGGTCCCGAGCACTGTCATGATCTTCACGCGCGCGCCCCTCAGCCCTGGTTCCAGCGTTCGTGGGACACCCGCATCTCGTGGACCAGCTCCGGCCACGAGGGCGCGGTGTAGCCGGTGGCATCGGCGAAGCGGCCGGCGGACAGGGACCGGTCGCAGACGAGCGTGTCAGCGGGGCTCACCTCTCCCTCCCACCCGTACTCGGCCGCGACGAGCTGGAGCAGGTCGAACTTCGAGATCGCTGCCGACGCCACGTGCCAGAGGCCGGTGATCTCGGGCCGGGGGAGCACCTGGTGGGCGATCACGTGCGCGAGCTCGACGGTGGGAAGGCCGCTATAGATGGCCTTCGTGAACCCGTGGACGTGCTGGCCGCGTTGGCTGAGGAACCACTCGATCAGTGACCCGCCGTACCGCATCTCGTGGCCGATGATCGACGTGCGGAGGGTCACGTGCGGAGCGCCCACCTCGCCGAGGAGCTTGCTGCGTCCGTAGAAGTCGACGGGGTCCGGGACGTCGTCCTCGATGTACCTGCCGGTGCGGCCCGAGAACACGCAGTCGGTGCTGATCTGCACGAGGCGCGCCCCGGCCGCGGTGCACGACCGTGCGAGCAGATGGGGCAGGAGTGCGTTGATCTCCGTGGTGATGACATGGTCGTCGACCCCGGGCGCCTGCTTGATGACGCCGACCGCGTTGATGACGACGGTCGGCCGGTAGCGCTCGATGGCCGCCTGGACGGTGTCATAGGACAGAACGTCGACGCCCGGCACCAGGCGGTCGGCGAACCGCTCGAGGAAGGGTGCCGGGAGACCGTCGAGCGAACGCACGGTGCCGTGGACGGCCGCGTCGGGGAGGACCGCCGTCAGCTCGTGGAGCAGCGCGTGCCCGAGCATGCCCGACGCTCCCAGAACCAGAACGCTGTCGGTCGGAGCACGGTCTTCGCCCTGCATGTTGGCCTCGCCTCGCTGCTTGCCTTCGGTTTCGTGGTGACGGCGCGATGCTACCGACAACGCCGTGCAATCCTTGCGTCCAGGTAGAGCGCTCGGGTTGCCTCCGGGCCGCGGTGGAGGACCCCGAGGAGGTCGTGATCGATGAGGCTGGGCGTCCTGAGTCAGTGGTTCGCACCGGAGCCGGGTGGCGGTGCGGTGCCGACGGTGCTGGCGAACGGACTGGTCGATCGCGGCCACGACGTCCAGGTGGTGACGGGGTTCCCGAACTACCCCACCGGTCGGATCTACCCGGGCTACCGACAGGGACTCCACGTCCGGGAGACGCTGCGGCCTTCGCTCGACGTACGACGGGTGCCGCTCTACGCCAGCCACGACCAGCGCGCCGCCCGGCGTTCGCTGAACTACCTCTCGTTCGCCGGCTCGGCCGCGGCGATCGGGGCTCGCGACCTCAGCGACCGTGACGCCATGTGGGTGTTCAACTCCCCGGCGACCGTCCCCCTGGTGGCGCGTCGGGTCCGGCGGAGGTACGGCGTGCCGTACCTCCTGCACATCATGGACGTGTGGCCGGACTCGGTCATCGAGAGCGGGATGGTGGACCAGGGCCGCGCTGCCGCGAGGGTCGGCGACGCCCTGTCGGCGCTGGTCCGCCGGGGGTACGACGCAGCCTCGCGCATCGCCCTGACGTCGCCGGGTCAACGGGATCTGCTGGTCTCCCGAGGAGTCCCGGCCGACCTGCTGGAGTACTGCCCCGTGTGGGCCGACGAGGCCATCTTCTCCCCCCGACCGGCCGACCGCTCGGTGCTGCCCGAGGCGGCCCGTGACGCTCGCGTGGTGCTCATGTACGCCGGCGCTCTGGGCCACGTCCAGGGCCTGGATGCCGCGGTGCGGGCTGCTTCCGAGGTGCGCGACACCGGCCTGCACTTCGTGGTCGTCGGATCCGGGATCGCGGACGAGGGTCTGCGGGCGCTGGCACGTGACCTCGGCGCGACCAACGTCCACTTCATGGGCCGGCGCGCGCCGGAGGAGATGGGCGACCTGTCCTCGGCGGCCGATGTCCATCTCGTGTCTCTCGTGGACACACCCCTGATGCGGGTCACGATGCCGAGCAAGCTCCCGTCGGTGCTGGCGTTGGCCCGTCCGGTGGTCCTCAACGGCGCCGGCGACGCCGCCCGCGTGATCACGGAGTCCGGAGCCGGGATCGTCGCCCCCAGCCCGGACGCTCTCGCGGACGTGCTGCGACAGGTCGCCGCCTGCGACCGCTCAGAGCTGCAGTCGTGGGGTGCGGTCGGCCTCGACTACTACCGGCGCGAGTTCTCGTTGTCCCGAGGCGTCGCACACGTCGAGTCGATGCTCGCCGACATCGCGCGCTGACCCGGCGATCAGCGGAGTCCGGCGGCCCGCTGTCGATCGAGGAGCCAGGGCAGGGCGACGTAGGTGCCGATGGCGAGGCACCAGAGGACCAGGCAGATCGTCAGCGGGGTCGCTGCCGCGACCACGACGCACACGACGGACGTCGCGGTCGGTGCGACCGCCGGCCAGGGCGAGCCCGGGACCGTCGTGAGGCGCTGGTAGACATGCTCCCGGTGCGCGGTCATGACCGGTTTGCCGGCGACTGCCCGCCGTACCAATGTGAGCGTCGTGTCGGCGAGGAACACGCACACGGGCGCGACGGCCAGCAGTACCGAGTGCGTGCTGAGCACGGTCACGAGGCTCAGTGCGCCGAGGACGAGGCCCAGGGAGTACGAGCCGACGTCGCCGAGGAAGACCCGGGCGCGCGGGTAGTTCCACGGGAGGAAGCCCAGCGCGGCACCGAGCAGGACGAGCCCGCCCACCAGCAGTGACGTGACGTCCTCGCGTGAACCCACGTAGGCGAACCAGCCGCCGGCGACCACCGCCTGGAAACCGGCGACGCCGTTGGCGCCGTCCATGAAGTTGAAGACGTTGACCAACCCGGTCAGCCAGACGGCCCCGACGAGTCCGGTCGCGACTGCCGCTGCGGTGGAGAGATCGCTCAGCGTACGGACCACGGCGACGCCGACTGCCGCTGTGACGATGAGCTGCAGCCCGAGCCGCACCGGCGCCGGGATGTCGCGGACGTCGTCCGCCAGTCCGACGATGCCCAGGGCCAAGGCGCCTCCGACGAGCCAGGCCAGGGCTGACGTCCACGAGGACGACACGCTGATGCCCAGGGCCATGCAGGGCACCAGTGCGATCCCGCCTCCGCGCGGGACCGGGCGCCGGTGCGAGGAGCGGTGGTTGGGCACGTCCATGACGCCCAGCAGGGGCAGTGCCGCGGTGACGACGCCGACCAGCACCACCGACGCGATGAGCGCGACGAGGAAGGCGGTCACTGGAGCAGGCGTTGGAAGGCGGGGAGCGCCGTGAGCTGCTCGATCACCTCGTCGACGCTGAGCCTCGTCGTGTTGTGGGAGTGGTAGTCGTCGGCGGACTCGACGACGGAGTCGCCCTCTTCGAAGTACTGGCCGTAGTTGAGGTCGCGCGAGTCGATCGGGACCCGGAAGTAGTCGCCCTGGTCGACACTGCGCGCGAGCTCCTCGCGGGTGGCCAGCGTCTCGTAGAGCTTCTCGCCGTGTCGGGTGCCGATGACGTCGACCTCGGGCTCGAGCCCCAGGATCGAGGCGACTGCCTGGGCGAGGGTCTCGATGGTCGACGCCGGAGCCTTGCGGATGAACAGGTCACCGGGCTTGGAGACGCGGAAGGCGTGGTCGACGAGGTCGACCGCCTCCTCCAGGGACATCAGGAAGCGGGTCATCGCCGGATCCGTGATCGTCAGCCGGCGACCGGCGCGCAACTGCTCGACGAACAACGGCACGACGGATCCGCGGGAGCAGAGCACGTTGCCGTAGCGGACGGTCGAGACGACCGTCTCCGAGTTCGGGTTGTTGCGGGCGAATGCCTGCGCCGTCTTCTCCATCAGGGCCTTCGAGTTGCCCATGGCGTTGACCGGATAGACGGCCTTGTCGGTGCCGAGGCAGACGACACGCTGTACGCCGTTCGCGTGGCTGGACTCGATGACGTTGGCCGAGCCCAGGATGTTGGTCTGCACGGCCTCGAGCGGGAAGAACTCGCAGGACGGCACCTGCTTCAGCGCCGCCGCGTGGAACACGAAGTCGGCGTCGCGCGTCGCGCGGTCGACCGACGCGCGGTCGCGCACATCGCCGAGGTAGAAGGCGACGCGCGGGTCGTTGATCTGCCGTCGCATGTCGTCCTGCTTGAGCTCGTCACGGCTCAGCACCCGGACCTGGCGGACGTCACGGTCGAGTAGGTACTTGACCATCGTCGAGCCGAAAGAGCCGGTACCGCCCGTGACCAGCACCGTGCGCTGCGCCAAGTCGCTCACAAAGACCTCAATCTCGAACCGTGGGCGTCCTTCAGATCGACGACGCCCGGGACCACTCGGCCGCTGAGATTACCCGAATAAGGGAATCGGCCGTGGCGCGCTCCCACCTGCCCGAAGACGGTCAGCGGAGTCAACAACGTTACCATCGCTAGGTGTCAGACAAGATTTGCGACTCGTCCATGCCGTCCTGGCTGCGTTACTGGGTCATCGTCTGCGTTCTCGGGGTGTTCGGTCCGTACATCGTCTCGGGTGCGCGAACGGAGCAGTTGGTGATCTACGGGTCGGCGGCCGCGGTGGTCGTGACCCAGCTGCCTCGGCTGTTCCAGATCCTGCGACCGGCGCTCCTGGTCCTGGGGCTCTGGGCGGCGTACGCCGTCGTGGTCGTCGGCGGAGGACTGATCATCGACAACCACATGCCGTGGCCGTCCGGCTCGCTCGTCGCGGGTGTCGACAATGCGCTTCTGCCGCTGGCCTCGATTGTCGTCTTCACCTTCTGGACCAGCCTGGCCGGCAGCGAGTCCGTGCTGCGCCTGGTGTCGTGGGTGGTCGCGTGGGCGATGGGGGCCAACGCGGTGCTCGCGATCGTCACCACCTACCTCGGCCTGGACGCCGTGCCCGGCATCGGTCGCTTCTGGGGGGCCGGTGGATTCGACTCCTCGGTAGCGGTGCTGGCCGAGCAGATGGGGCGCTTCTCCGGGGTTTTCAACCAGCCGGCCGAGGCCGGTGTCGCCTACAGCCTCGCTGCGCTCGGCATCCTCTTCCTGGCGAGGGTCGAACCGCAGGCTCCGCGTCCGGTTCTCTGGGTGCTGCTGGCCCTCGTCGTGATCGGCGGGCTGCTCACCCTCTCGAAGGTCTTCGTGGTCGGGGGTCTCGTCCTCGCGCTCATCACGGCGATCACCGACCGGCGCAACCGTCGGCAGTCGGTGCCGGTGGGGATCCTCGCGGTCGGGGTTGCTGCGGGCCTCGGGA
This sequence comes from Nocardioides endophyticus, assembly GCF_039543845.1. NCBI lineage: Bacteria > Bacillati > Actinomycetota > Actinomycetes > Propionibacteriales > Nocardioidaceae > Nocardioides > Nocardioides endophyticus. Next base: position 420,203 of record NZ_BAABKN010000023.1, read on the forward strand.
TGGCCAATCTCGCCGGATCCTGGGGAGCGTCGATCATGCTCAACTGGTACCGGGTCAGCATCCAGGCCGGCGACTCGTTCCCCTACACGCTCAGTGCCGGTCGCTTCGGCACCCCCGGAGACAACGGTGCGGCCCCGAGCATCACCCCGTCCGCGCCCGTCGACACAGGCGGGTCCGGCACCGATGGCGCGGGCGGACCGACCACTGAGCCCGAGGTACCGCTCCCGACGGGCCTGAGTGACGTCGCACATCAGATCCTCGACAACCAGCCAGTGTTCGGCGTCGGTGCGCGTGGTCTCCAGGTGGCGTACGACTCGACCTGGACCGAGGCGATGATCGTCGGCGGCGTCGTGGGTCTCGTGCTGATGCTGTTGGTCTACGTCGTGCTCGTCGCTCGGTGGGTGTCCAACCGCCGGATCGTGCCGCGGTCGACGTCGCTCTTCGCTGGAGCGGTCGTCCTGCTCACCGTCGGCGCGTCCTTCGGCATGCCCGCGCTCACCGGCAACCGCGAGTCCACCTTGCTGTGGATGTTCCTCGTCCCGCTGGTCGTGGCGTACCGCCCGGCGCCAGGTGCCCCAGAACCGGCAGCCGGATACGTCGCCGCTGGCCACGGCCGGTGGTCCGAGCAGCCCGGGGCCTGACCCGGCCGGGGCCGACGCTTGCCGCTGTTCAGCGCGCGCGGCGGCTCCCGCCCCGATGCCGCGAGGCGCGGGTCAGGTCGGCACCGGGCGCCGACTTCACCGTGACCGGTCGGACAGGTGGCGGCCTGAGGCCGGTGGCGAGCAGCGCGGCGATGAACCAGCCGAGCGGGATCGTCGACATGGGCTCGGTCAGCCCCAGCAGGACGAGCGCGAGGACGCCGAGAAGCATCGCGCGCGACGCGGCGGCCCGCCCCGGATAGGGCCTCCGTCGCGGGTCGCGCAGGCGCAGCGCCGACCAGACCGTCTGGACGTACACGAGCGCGAACACCGCACTTCCGACCAATCCGACCTCGGGCAACAGGTCGAAGAACGAGTTGTGGCCGTGCAGCAGCGTGATGTCCGCACGGTCGATGATGTCGGTGTAGAGACCGCTGCTCGAGGCAGGGTGCCACGGGTGTGGCCACACCGCTCCCCACCCGGCCCCGACCCAACGGTCGAGCCCGGTCGTGCTCTCCCAGACCGCCTGCCACAGCGGGACCCGGCCCGACAGGGTGGAGGTGTCCCGTCCGAGAAGGCGGCCGAGGATCTCGAGGGCGACCGCCCCTGCGACGACGACGGCCACGAGCGGAAGGAGCGCTCGACGACCCCGTAGTGCGGTGCGAACGGTGCCTGCAGCGCGTGGACGGTCCAGCCATGCCAACGTCGCCGCCGAGCAGAGCAGCACCAATGCGGCGATATAGCCGGTGCTCGACTGGGCGAGAAAGATCCCCACCAGGATGGAGCCGAGCCCCAAAGCCCACATCAACCGGGCCCACCAGTACCGCGGCATGAAGCTGATGGCGAAGCACAGGGCGAGGACCAGGGTGTACGAGAGGATGTTGCGGTTGGCGCCCACTCCCGCGAGGTAGCCCTGCCCGCCGGGAGGTACGTCGGCCAAGGGCAGTCCGGCTCGGAAGGCGTAGACCGAGGTCGTGAAGATCACGACCCCGCCGAGCGTGATCCCCTGGGCGACCGTGCGGGCCGAGGCGCTCCAGGCGATCACGGTCGCGATGGTGGCGATCACCAGGTAGTCCGTCGTGAAACTGACCGTCAGTCTGGGGTCGCCTGACCAGAGCGCCGAGGAGAAGGCGAAGGCGAGCATCGCCACGACCGCCCACGACGGGCGGCGCACCCTCATCCGGGGGAGTGTCAACAGCACCGCGATGACCGTCGCCACGCAGGCGAGCTGCCGAGACTCGTCGAACTCCGTGAAGACGTACGGGATGGAGAGCCAGAAGAAGTCGAGCGCGATCGCCACGGTCCAGACTGCGCCGGACCACGAGGTCACCGGCGGCACGCCGATACTGGACCACTTCGCGCGCAACGCACGTGCGGGGCTGGGGCGCTCGGCGCGCCGCCGGCCCGCGGAGGCCGACCGGCCCGCGGGCACCTCGGTGCTCTGCACGCTTGTCTCGTCCTCCGATCGGCGCCCCGCCGACGGGCGCCCTGACTCTATCGGTAGCCCCGGGAACGCTTGCGGCGCTCCGTGCGATTTTACGATCGGACCCGTCCGTTGTCGTGCCAGCGGCGACACCGGCCAGTCAAGATGCGTGCGTGAGGCCAGTTCGTACGGCGGTCGCCGCTCTCGTCCTCGTTCTCCTCGTCGGTCTGCTCGCCGAGGAAGCCGCCGTTGCCGACCCCGGTCGGCTGACGAGGCTCCACGCCACGACCGGGAACAGCCCGGGGGATCTTCAACGAGAGGGGCGCCCGGGTCGACCTGAGCTCCGTGAACGTGAACGGGCTTGGTGAGTACTACCAGGCCAACCCGGACTTCGCGACGACCGTGCCGGTCCGGCGCTCGGACTTCGCCGAGATCGCGCGGCGGGGGTTCGACTCGGTCCGGCTCATCGTGAGCTGGTCGCGGCTCGAGCCCACGCGTGGGGCGTACGACGAGGCGTACGTCGCGCGGATCAAGAAGGCTGTGCGGCAGGCGGCGTCGTACGGGCTGTAGCACCAGGACGCGTGGGGCCCCGCGGTCGACACCCGGGCCGGCGAGGTCTGCCCGCCCGGCACCGACCCGGCGAACGGCTGGGACGGGGCGCCCGCCTGGGCGACGATCACGGACGGTCAGTCCACCTGCCACGGCGGCACCCGAGATCTCGCGCCCGCCGTGAAGCGTGCCTGGGACCACTTCTACGCCGGCACCCGAGGCATCCAGACGCACCTCGTCCGGACCTGGGCGCGGCTCGCCGGCGACGTCGCGCGCAACCCCGCGGTGGCCGGCTACGACCTGCTCAACGAGCCCGGCCTCGGGTCGAACTCGGGCGCGGAGACCGCGGCGCTCGGCAGGTTCTACGGCCGCAAGGACAGGAACATCGTCTTCGCCCCCCACATCTACGCCGAGGGGATCTCTCCGAACACGATCGAGGGCGGGTTCGTGTCGGAGGCTGCCACCGCGGAGAGGCTCGGCGTGGTGGAGCTGGAAGCAGGCGTGCGGCGACCCCCATGTCATCCACCGCCCGGGCGAGCAGCCCGACCCGATCTCGCCCAGCCTGATCCGCTACAGCTGCCCGTCCGGCAAGCGTGCGTCGGCTCCCGCGCCGGCGTACGCCGAGGCGCTCTTCCGCCCGCTGGCCCGCGCCGTTCCCGGCAGGATCAAGCGGCTGGAGTCCGACGGGCGCGCCGGAACCTTCGACCTCGTGGGGAAGCGCGACCCCGGGGCCGACCCGTGCTCGCTGCGGGTCTTCGTGCCGAAGGCCTGGAGTGCCAAGAAGGTCCGGGTCCAGGGGATCGACGAGCTCCGGCGTCAGCACCGGCACGGCAACGTCATCCTCCGCGGGTGCGTCCAGGATCGGTTCCGGCTCCGCGTGGGGTGACCGGACGCAACTAGAGTCGGCCCATGACGACGACACCCTCCGCCCGGGAAGCCATCGCGGCCATTCAGGGGCACGAGGCGTGGGCGATCATCCGGCGCTCCACCCGGGCCGGCGACCGGCCGACGGTCGGCGTCGTGGGAGGCCGGCGGAGCGTCGTCGAGTCGATCCTCGACGTACCGCTCGCCGAGGGCGTGCCGGAGGCCGGACACATCGCCGACCGTTTGGTGGCGATCCCGTTCCGGCAGGTGAGGGAGCGTGGCTTCGAGGCGCACGACGACGGCACGCCGCTCGTCGTGGTCGACGTCGAGGCCGAGCTGGAGTTCTCGGTGGCCGAGGTCATCGACGCGATCGACGACACCGGCTTGGAGTTCTCCGACCGCGGCGGCTTCGAGACCGACGACGAGGAGTACGGCAAGCTCGTCGAGGCGATCATCCGCGACGAGATCGGCCAGGGCGAGGGCGCCAACCTGGTGATCGGCCGGCACTACCGCGCCAGCGTCGCCGACTGGGGAGCCGACAAGGCGCTCACCGTCTTCAAGCGCCTGCTCGAGCGCGAGCGCGGGTCGTACTGGACCTACGTCTTCTTCACCGGCGACCGCTACCTGGTCGGCGCGAGCCCGGAGCGGCACGTGTCGATCCACGGCGGGGACGTCCGGATGAACCCGATCAGCGGCACCTTCCGGATCCCGAGCGACAGCGATGCTGAGGCCGGGCCCGGCCTGAAGCGGGAGCTGCTCGACTTCCTCGCGGACGAGAAGGAGATCTACGAGCTCTTCATGGTCGTCGACGAAGAGCTGAAGATGATGTGCGACATCTGCCACGAGGGCGGCCAGGTGCTGGGCCCGTTCCTCAAGCCGATGAGCCGTCTCGTGCACACCGAGTACCTCCTCGCCGGCCGCACCACCCGCGACCCGCGCGAGGTGCTGCGGGACACGATGTACGCCGCGACCGTCACCGGGTCACCGGTCGAGAACGCGTGCCGCCTGATCAAGCAGTACGAGTCCGTCGGCCGCGGCTACTACGGTGCCGCGCTCGCGATCCTCGGCCGCGACGAGGAGGGCGGGCCGGTCGTCGACAGCCCGATCGTGATCCGCACCGCCGACGTCGGGCTCGATGGCAGGCTGACGGTCACCGCCGGCGCGACCCTGGTGCGCGACTCCGACGCGGCGTACGAGGTCGCGGAGACGCACGCGAAGGCCGGTGGGATCCTCAGCGCCTTCGGCCTGGTGCCGCCCGCTCCCACCCCGAGCGTGAACGTCGCCGAGCTGGTCAGCGACGAGGACGTGCTGCTGGCCCTCAACGCCCGCAACCAGCGCCTGTCGAGGTTCTGGCTGACCGACCAGGGCGGGGCTGCCCCGGACCCACGGCTGGCCGGCAGGTCCGCGGTGATCCTCGACGGCGAGGACGACTTCGTGAACATGCTGCGGCACGTGCTCGGCGTCTTCGGCATGAGCAGCTCCGTCGTACGCCACGAGGACTACGTGCCCGGCAGCCTCGACGGCTTCGACCTGGTGATCGTCGGACCCGGGCCGGGCGACCCGCGCGACGGCGACGACCCCAAGATGGCGCAGCTGCGGGCCGCCGTCGCCGAGCTGATGGCCGCCGAGCGGGCGTTCCTCGCGGTGTGTCTCGGCCACCAGGCGCTGTGCCACCACCTGGGCCTAGAGCTCGCCTACAAGGACATCGTCTTCCAGGGCACCCAGTCGCCGGTCAGCATCGACGGGCGCACCGAGCGGGTCGGTTTCTACAACACCTTCGTGGGCCGGGTCGGCGCCGCGGGCGTGCCCGACGGGGTCGCGGTCGAGGCGGACGGCGAGACCGGTGACATCCATCTGCTGCGCGGTCCGCACTACCGCGGAATCCAGTTCCACGCGGAGTCGATCCTCACCGAGAACGGCTTCGACCTGCTCCACACATTGGTCCGTGACCTTCTCCTCCGACCCCGCGACAACGCCGGGTGACGGACGGTAGGGTTCTGCGTACGGCGGTGCCGTTCGTGGGCCCGGTGAAGACTGCCCCCCAGCTTCATCGGGCCCTCCGCCATTTCCGAGCCGGTTTCGGGCTCTCGGGCGGCTCGACGAGGGTCAGGCGGCCGTTCTGCGGTAGGCCGCGAACGCGTGCCCGTCGATGCACAGCAGTTCGACCAGCTCGAGTGAGTCGACGATCTGGCAGATGTCGACGAACCAGTCGGGGAAGTAGCGAAGGTAGTCCTTCGGGTAGCCGTGGTAGTGGAACGCCGGCGTGTGCGTCTGGACGTACAGCATGCCGCCGGGCGCGAGGACCGCAGCGAGATTCCGCATGACCTGCACCGGGTCCTGGATGTGCTCGAGCGTCGCCTGGCAGACGACGGACTGCATGGTGCGAAGGTCGTCGGGCACGCTCGAGGAGCAGAGGTCCCACACCACGTCGCAGGTGGGGTGCGGCTGCAGGTCGACGAAGTAGTCCGTGGTCACGAACGTCGTGTCGGGGTAGCGCTTGTGGAAGACCTCCCCGACGGCGTGCGTCTCCGAGATCAGCAGGCAGTTCTCTCCCAACCCGTACTTCTCCCACCAGCCCTTGAGGATGCCGTGGTAGAAGCCGGAGACGTTCGGGACCATCAGCTGGCCATGCTCGAGCTGGTAGCGGGCCTCGGACTTCGAGAGGGGTGTCGGGGAGGTGCACACGAACGGTGATACTCCGCTGCGTTCCATGCGGTCGTAGTGGAGATGCCGCGGCAGTGCCCGGACTGAGCCTGCGACGCGTTTGGCGTGTGAGAGCATTCCGGAACCTTATCGAGGTGTTTCTGGTCATCGCGACGCGCCCGCCCCCGGGGCGTGAGCGATGTGGGCCGATGACGGAGCAGCGTGGACCCCTACAGATGGTGCCGATGCCGAATCCGCCAGTCGACGTGGTCGTGGTCGACCACCACGACTCGTACACGTGGAACCTCGTGCACCTGGTCGCCTCGGTGACGGGGGTGCTGCCCACTGTCGTGCAGCACGACGAGGTCTCCGCGTCCGACGTGCTGGCGCACACCCACGTGGTGCTCTCACCCGGCCCCGGGCATCCGGCCGACCCGGCCGACTTCGCTGTCGGCGGCGAGGTGCTGCGGCGGGCCACTCGCCCGGTGCTCGGAGTCTGTCTCGGCATGCAGGGCCTGGTGACGACGTACGGCGGCGAAGTCGGTCGGGTCGAGCCCGCGCACGGCGAGGTGGCGTCGGTCGAGCACGACGGCCGCGGCGTCTTCGCGGGGATCCCGAACCCGCTGACCGCCGTCCGCTACCACTCGCTCGCGGCGCTGGTCGTGCCGTCCGTCCTCGAGGTGACGGCGACCGTCGGCGACGTCGTGATGGGCGTGCGGCACCGGACCCTGCCCCTGGAGGGCGTGCAGTTCCACCCCGAGTCGATCCTGTCGGAGCACGGCGCCCGCCTGGTCGCGAACTTCCTGGATCTGGCATGACCTCCGACCCGGTCTCGGTCTTCCGCTCGACCGCCGCGGCGTACCCCCGCTGCTTCTGGCTCGACGGTGGCGGGGCGCGCGAGTGGTCCGGGCGGCGCTCCCTCGTGGGGTGGCTGGCGCCCGACGACGTGTCGCTGACCTACGACGCCGGCACGCGCCTGGTCACCCGCCACGCGGGCGGGCGGGCGGAGGTGGTCGGCGACGACCCGTTCGCGGTGCTGGAGGCCGAGCTCGCCGCCGGGTCCTCCTCCGACCAGTGGTTCGGCTACTTCGGCTACGCCTGCCGTCCGGACCTGCCGGCCTCGGTGGGATCCGGCCTGCCCGACGCCGTGTGGATGCGGCCGAGCCGGGTGCGGCTCTTCGACCACGGGGTTCTCGGGCAGTTCAGGAGGTTCTCGGGCTCTCCGCAAGCCGAGAACCTCAGGGATACCCGGTTAACCGGGTATCCCTGGGACGCTGACCCCTCCTACGCCGCCGCCTTCAACCAGGTCCAGGAGCAGCTGCACGCGGGCAACAGCTACGAGGTCAACCTGACCTACCGGGCGACGGCCGAGAGCGACCTGGACCCGGTGACGGCGTACCTCCGACTGCGCGAGCTCAACCCCGCGCCGTACGCCGGGTTCGTGCAGCACGACGTGCCGGGCGCGCGGGGCTGGTTGCTCAGCTCGAGCCCGGAGCGCTACGCGCTGGTCGGCGCCGACCGGACCCTCGAGACCAAGCCGATCAAGGGCACCGCGCCGCGCGGCGCGACGGCCGCCGAGGACGAGGAGCTGAGCCGCCACCTCGCGAGTGACCCCAAGACCCGCGCCGAGAACCTGATGATCGTCGACCTGCTCCGCAACGACCTCTCGATGGTCTGCGAGCCCGGCACGGTCGAGGTCCCGGCGCTGATGGAGGTCGAGTCCTACGAGTCCGTGCACCAGCTCGTCAGCACGGTCCGCGGTCGGCTCCGCCCGGAGGTGACGACTGTGCAGGCGCTGCGCGCGCTCTTCCCAGCCGGCTCGATGACCGGGGCGCCCAAGCTCCGCACCATGCAGGTCATCGAGGAGGTCGAGGACTCGCCGAGGGGCGCGTACGCCGGCGCGTTCGGCTGGATCAGCGCGGACGGCCGGGCCGACCTCGGTGTGGTCATCCGGAGTCTGATGACGGCCGGCGACGGGCGCTACCTCCTCGGCACCGGGGGTGGGATCACCGTGCGCTCGGACGTCGTGGACGAGTGGGCCGAGTCGCACTGGAAGGCCGATCGACTGCGCCGGGTGTTCGAGCGCTCGTAATGCCTGAGCAACACCGCGGGTCTACCCTCGAAGTCATGGAGAACCCGCACGTCATCGTGCTCTTCGGAGCGACGGGAGACTTGTCCCGGCGCAAGTTGCTGCCGGGCATGCTGCGCCTCTGGGAGGCGGGGCTGCTCGATGACTCCCGGATCGTCGGCACGTCGCTCGAGGACATCGACACCGAGACGTTCGTGAAGATCGCCCGCACGTCCTGCGACGAGTTCGGGCACCGCCCGGTCTCCGAGGAGCGGTGGGCGCCGTTCTCGGAGATGCTCAGGTACGTCCCGCAGTCCGCCGGCCCCGAGGCACTGGCCGCTGCCGTGCGCGAGGCCGAGCAGGAGGTGAGCGAGCCCGGCCGCGAGGTCAACTTCCTGCACTACCTGAGCGTCCCGCCCAAGGCCGCCCTCGACGTGGTCCGACAGCTCGACGAGGCGCAGCTGGTCGAGCGTTCTCGGATCATCATGGAGAAGCCGTTCGGCACCGACCTCAAGTCGGCGAGGAAGCTCAACGCCCGCCTGCACCAGGTGTTCGACGAGAGCCAGATCTTCCGGATCGACCACTTCCTCGGCAAGGAGGCGGCGCAGAACATCCTCGCCTTCCGCTTCGCCAACGGCCTCTTCGAGCCGATCTGGAACCGCAACTTCATCGACCACGTGCAGATCGACGTCCCGGAGACCCTCGGCCTCGAGGACCGCACCAAGTTCTACGAGACCACCGGCGCCTACCGCGACATGGTCGTCACCCACCTGATGCAGGTGCTCGCGTTCATGGCGATGGAGCCGCCGACCTCGCTGGCGCCGGGACCGATCAGCGACGAGAAGAACAAGGTCTTCCGCTCGATGCGGCCGCTGGAGCCGCACAACGTCGTCCGTGGTCAGTACAGCGGCTACCGCCAGCACCACGACACCGCCGACGACTCCGACACCGAGACGTTCGTGGCGCTCAAGGTCGAGATCGACAACTGGCGCTGGGCCGGCGTGCCGTTCTTCCTGCGCACCGGCAAGAAGCTCGCCGAGGGCGCGCGGATCATCTCGATCGCGTTCAAGGAGCCGCCGCTGACGATGTTCCCGGCCGGGTCCAACGCCGGCACCCAGGGTCCCGACCACCTCACCTTCGACCTGGCCGACCAGTCGAAGATGTCGCTGTCGTTCTACGGCAAGCGCCCCGGCCCCGGGATGAAGCTGGAGAAGCTGTCGATGCAGTTCGCGACCCACGACACCGCATCCTCGGGCGCGGTACTGGAGGCGTACGAGCGACTGATCCACGACGCGATCCGAGGTGACCACACGCTCTTCACGACGGCCGAGGGCATCGAGACGCTGTGGGAGAAGTCCACGCCGCTGATCGAGAACCCGTCACCGGTGCGCGCCTACTCACCGGGCAGCTGGGGCCCCAACGCGATCCACCAGCTGATCGCGCCGCACGCCTGGCGGCTGCCGTTCGAGCGGTCCTGGCGCGACCCCAACGCCACCGGCGTCTAGCCCGGGTCAGACCCGGGTCGCCCGGCGCTCGCCGTTGTCGGAGTACTCGACCCCACCCATGTCCACCGTGCGCTTCGCGTTGGCGAGCGCGGCCACCGTTACGGTGCCCAGAGCGCCGGCCCGGTCGAAGACGGCGGTCGTGCCGGAGGCGATGCCGTCGTGCTCGACCCGGTCGGTCGCCAGCAGGCCGATCTCCACGCCGACCGGCGTACGGGCGAGGGTCAGGGCGACGTCGGTGTTGATGTACTCCACGCCGCGGGTGCCCCAGTTGGTCACCATGCTGGCGCCGTCGGCGGCGGACGCGACGGCCTGGAACGGCGTCAGCGGCTCGTCCGGCACGACCGGGATCACGCTGCTCCACGACGCCTTGCGGTCGCCGTTCTGGTGCTCGGTGAAGTTCTGCGACCAGGGCGACGACGAGCGCATGAAGGGCACCCGTGGCTCGTCGGTCTCGGGCGCGACGTCGAGCGGCGGCGGCTCCGGTCGGTCGTCGGGCTGCCAGACCTCGCCCGGCGCCGCGACCGACGGCTTCAGGAAGGTCGCCGACGCGCGGGCCACCCGTACGTCGCCCTGGGTCAGCGTCACGTCCACCAGGCAGATCCGCGAGCCCTCGCGCACGACGCTCGTCTCGAACGTGCACGGCTGCATCCGCGCTGCCTTGAAGAGGTCCACCACCCACCGGGCCGGCCGAAGGTCGGTGCGCCCGGTCGCGGCCAGGCCCTGCTCGGCTGCCCGCGCCAGGGCGCCGCTCACCGCCACGCCGTGCAGCTGGTCGTCGCTCCACATGCTGCAGGCGAGGGGCGTCGGGACGAGGTCGTCCCCGGCGTGGGTGAAGAAGGAGATCTCGTCGGTCACGGGGCCATTGTCCGGATAGTCCCTGACGTTTTGGTCTCTATTCGTGTGAGATCGGACCATTCCGTCAGGGACTACCCCGATGGTGACGCGGGCGCGAGCTTCGCCAGCTCGCCGAGCAGTGCCTTTGTGCCGCCGACCACCTGCTCCTCGTCGTACGGCGCGATCTGCACCGCGTTCACGCTCTGGACCAGGCCGTCGGTCTGCACGAAGCCGGTGACCAGCACGCCGGCCTTCTTGGCGCTGACCACGAGGCGGGCAGCGTCGGCTCCTGCGACGTCCACCTTCTTCAGCTGCGCACCGGACGCGCCCATGGTGTCGAGCGCGGCGTCCAGGCCGCCGTCGAACCACAGATAGCTGACGTCGTATGCCGCGCCGCCCGTGCGCGCCGGGGTGAACGTGCACCGGGGTGCCCCGGGCGTGCCGTTGTCCTCCTTGACCGCAGCGCCGACCAGGCGGCTGACCGAGGCGGCGGTGAGGTCGTCGCACGGGCTCCAGGCGACTCCGGCGATGTCCGACGCGTCAGGTGAGGAGGCGGACGACGGGTCGGAGCCGTCGGAGGAGCAGCCGGCGAGGGCGGTCGCCGCGGTGACCGCGGCGACGAGGATCAGCGCCCGCATCAGGCGGGGGTCCAGGTCGGCACCGGCGAGGAGGCGCCCGGGAGCCAGAGGGTGAGCCGCGCGCCACCGCCGGGGGCGTCGTCGGCACTGACCGTGCCGGAGTGCCGCTCCGCGACCTGGCGGACGATCGAGAGACCGAGGCCGGAGCCGGACATGCCTCGGGACTCCTGCGAGCGGTAGAAGCGGTCGAAGACGTGCGGCCGGTCGACCGCCGCGATGCCGGGGCCCTGGTCGTCGACGGTGAGCGTCCCGTCGAGCAGGCGCACGGTCACGGTGCCGTCCTCGGGACTCCACTTCGCGGCGTTGTCGAGCAGGTTGGTGACCGCACGCTCGAGGCTGGGGCCCTCGCCGATCACGTACCAGGGGGCCATCTCGACGTCGAAGGACAGCCCGGTCGCACGCCGCCGGACCCGCGCGATCACCCGGTCGACGAGCTCGGGTACGTCGACCGGCTCGACCACGTGGGTCAGTGGCTCGTCGCGGGCCAGCTCGACCAGGTCGCCGATCAGGGTGGTGAGCTCCTCGATCTGGGCGTGCACGTCCTCGAGCAGCTCGGCCCGTGCCTGTGGGGGCAGCCCGGTCCCCTCCGCGTCGACCTGGCTGAGCAGGTCGAGGTTGGTGCGCAGCGAGGTGAGCGGCGTGCGCAGCTCGTGGCCGGCGTCTGCGACCAGCTGGCGCTGGCGGTCGCGGGATGCCGCCAGTGCGGTGAGCATCTGGTTGAACGCCGTGGCCAGGCGAGCGATCTCGTCGTCACCCTCGACCGGCAGCGGGGTGAGGTCCTCGGTGCGGGCGATCACCTCGACCGATGAGGTGAGCTCGCGGACGGGGCGCAGACCGTTGCGAGCCACACCCCAGCCCGCAAGGCCTGCCCCGATCACTCCCGCGAGACCGAAGAGGAGCATCACGCTGCCGAGCTTGGCGAGCAGGGCCTCCTGGGAGTCGAGGGATTGGGCGATGATCATCGTGCGATTGTCGTCGCGGCCCAGCGCGATCACGCGGAAGCGGGTGCCGTCGTCGGCGGTGAGGGTGCGGATGGATTCGTCGTCCGTGCCGCGGATCACCTTGGCTTCGGGTTCACCCAGGGTCAGGGACGAGAGCCCGAGGTCGGAGGCGCTTCCGAGCACGGCGCCCGGCGTGACGCAGAGGGCGGCCGAGCTCGAGGCACCGAGGTAGCCCTTGGGGATCGTCAGCCCCGGCTGGCAGAGGTCGGTGGAGGCGCTCTCGGCACGACGGAACAGGTCGTCGTCCATGGTGCTCTGGAGCTGCATCCGCACGGTGAGGTAGGCACCGAGCGCCATCAGCGCGACGGTCGCGACGGCGGCCAGGGTGGTGAGGATCGTGACCCGGGAGGCGAGCGACCGGCGGTAGTGCCAGCGCCCGTCCGCGCTCGGGGGCGGAAGGATCGTCACGATTCCTTCAGCACGTAGCCCACACCGCGCACAGTGTGGATCAGCCGGGACTCGCCCTCCGCCTCGGTCTTGCGGCGGAGGTAGCCGACGTACACCTCGAGCGAGTTGGCAGTGGTCGGGAAGTCGTAGCCCCACACCTCCTCGAGGATGAACGAGCGCTCCAGCACCCGGCGCGGTCGGCGCAGGAACATCTCGAGCAGCGTGAACTCCGTGCGGGTCAGCTCGATCTGCCGCTCACCGCGCTTCACCTCGCGGGTCGCGAGGTCCATGGTGAGGTCGGAGAACCCGATGGTCTCGTCCTGGTCGTCCTCACGGGGTACGGCGCGGCGCAGCAGGGCGCGCAGCCGAGCGAGCAGCTCCTGCAGGGCGAACGGCTTGGTCAGGTAGTCGTCGGCACCCGCGTCGAGACCCTCCACGCGATCGCCGACGGCGTCGCGAGCGGTGAGGACCAGGATCGGCAGGTCGTTGCCGGCCTTGCGCAGCGCCCTGGTCGCCTCGAGGCCGTCGAGCCGCGGCATCATCACGTCCATCACCACGACGTCGGGGTCGGTGGCGGCGATGCCGGCGAGGGCCTCGGCGCCGTCGGACGCGAGCGACACGTCGTACCCGTTGAACTCCAGGGACCGGCGCAGCGACTCACGGACCGCCTTGTCGTCGTCGACGACGAGGACACGAGGGCGGGGGAGAGGCATGGTGCTCACGGCCCCACTCTGCCAGCCGTGCCTGAGTCGGTACTGAGAACAGCTCAGAGGTACGTCGCCGCGGCCTGCGCCGCCCGGGCGGCGTAGCCCCCGCCGAAGTGGCAGGCGTGCACGAGCAGCGGGAAGATCTGGTGCAGGGCCGCGCGGTCCTGCCAGCCGTCGGCGAGCGGCCGGGAGTCGGCGCAGGCCTCGACGTAGGCGTCGAGCACCCGGGGCAGGTGGGGCAGCCCGAAGAGCGCGAGCATCGCGAGGTCGACCTCCCGGTGCCCGCCGTACGCCGCCGGGTCGATCAGCCAGACCCGGCCGTCGAGACCCCAGAGCACGTTGCCGTTCCACAGGTCGCCGTGGAGCCGGGCGGGTGGCTCGGTGGGCACCAGGTCCGAGAGCCTGGCGACCACGGCCTCGATGGTCGCGGCGTCGCCCTCGTCCACGGCCCCCCGGTCCCGGGCCAGCTTGAGGTAGGGCAGCACGCGGCGTACGGCGTAGAACTCCGCCCACGTGTCGGTCGGCCGGTTGGGCAGCGGGAGCTTGCCGATGTAGCCGTCGCGTCCGAGCCCGAACTGGTCGGCGCCCGCCGCGTGGGTGGCCGCGAGCTCGCGGCCGAACGCAGTCGCGGCGTCGACCGACTGCTTGCCGGGCTCCACCCACCGGATGATCAGGCACTCGTGATCGGCCCCGAGCACCGCCGGCACCTGGGCGCCGCCGTCGGTGGCCGGCTCGCCCAGCCAGCGCAGCCCGTCGGCCTCGTCGGTGAAGAAGTCCTCCGGTGCGTGCGGCAGCGTCTTCATCAGCGCGGTGGTGCCGTCGCTGAGCCGCAGCCGGGTGGCCGTCGCGATGTCGCCGCCGGCCACGGGGGCGGTCGCGATCACGGACGTCCCGAGGAGCTCCTCGGCACGCCTGGCGACCAGCGGCTGCCGGGTCACGGTGTGTGCGCGTCCCGGTCGGACCACGGGCGTTCACGGCGCAGGGCGTCGACGATCGCGGACGCCGTCCGTTCGACCATCGTCAGCACCTCCTCGAAGCCGTCGTCCCCACCGTAGTACGGGTCAGGTACGTCGCTCGCGGGTTCGAGAGGGTCGAGGTCGCGGAACTTGCGGATCCGGTCGGTGCGGCCACCGAGGTCGGCCAGGTTGGCCTCGTCCATCGCGAGGACGAGGTCGACGTCCTCGGCCGGGTCGTGCTGACGGGCCCGATGGCGTGAGGGGTCGTACCCCGCGGCGGCCAGGGTCGCCGCCGCTCGGCGGTCCATCGGGTGGCCGACGTGCCAGTCGCCGGTGCCGGAGCTGGACACCTCGACCCGGTCGAGACCGGCGTCGGCCAGCCGGTCCTCGAGGACGACGTGCGCCGTCGGCGAGCGACAGATGTTGCCGAGGCAGACCAGCTCGATCCGGTAGCTGCCGGGCCGGCGCGCCGGCGGCAGGGCCGACGGCGGCATCGCTCAGACCACGGCGTGGTCGTCGGCGGCGTCGCCGAAGATCAGGCCCACGACCCAGGTGACGATGGTGATGACGATGGCGCCGCCGACCGCGTTCCAGAACCCGTTGACGTAGAAGTCGACGTCGAAGAGGTTGACCAGCCACTCCGTGAACAGCAGCATCAGCGCGTTGATCAGGAGCAGGAACAGCCCCAGCGTGATGATGATGAACGGGATGGAGAGGAACTTCAGGACCGGGGCCACGAACGAGTTCACGATGCCCAGGATCAGTGCCACGAAGAGCAGCGGCCAGATCTTGTCCTGCCAGTCCGGTCCCTCGCGGAACCCGATGCCGTCGAAGAGCCAGGCGGCCACGGCGAGCGCGATGGCGTTGGTGGCGAGCCAGCCGATGAACCTGAGGAAACCCACGACGGCAGGCTAGCGGGTCAGCGGTCCCCGACGGGTCCCGCTCGCAGGCCCAGCGCGTCGAGGATGGACGACTCGGCGTTGGCGAGGTGCTTCTCGAGGAACGTCGACGCGCCCTCGATGTCACCCCGTTCGAGCAGCATCACCAGCGCGGTGTGGCTGTCGGCCTGGTCGTGGGCGTTGCGGCGGATCCGGTCGACCTGGGCGAGCGCGAGCTTGAGCTCGACCATCAGGCTCTCGGCCATCGCGAGCAGTCGGGGCGAGTCGGCGAGCCCGACGAGCGACACGTGGAAGGCGAGGTGGCGCTCGTTGAGCTCCTGGTAGGTCGCACCCGCACGCATCGCGCTCGTGTAGCGGACCAGCGAGGTGCGTACGGCGTCACGCAGCGACTCGTCGGCGGTCGGCCACCGGCGTACGCCGTCGCCCTCCAGCACCAGGCGGGCGCGGCAGATGTCGCGCACCGAGTCCGGGTCCGGGGTGGACACGGAGACGCCACGGTTGGGCTCGCGGGTGGCGAGGCCCTCCGCGACCAGCACGCCGAGCGCCTCGCGGACCGTCGGCCGGGAGACGCCGAGCGACGCCGCGAGAGCGACCTCGCGCAGCGGGGTGCCGGACTCGAGCTCCCCGTCGAAGACGGCCCGGCGGAGCTCGTCGGCGACCCGGTCCACGGTCGAGGAGAGCTCGAGGTGCAGGGAGCCGAACGGGGAGTCGGCAGCCTCCGCCTTCTCCTGGGCTCCGGAATGGGACATGCCGACCATTGTGCTCTACACTCGCTATGTCAGATTGTCGGACAATCAGGCAATCGCCGGATCAGTGTCTGGAGGAATCCATGGAGCAGCTCAGCTGGGGCCGTCACTACGTGATGGTCGAGCCGGCGCACTTCCGCGTGGAGTACGTCATCAACCCGTTCATGGACCCCGCCGACCAGCCCGATCCCGAGCTGGCGATGGCGCAGTGGCGCGAGCTCGTCGCGACGATCGAGCGCTGCGGCGGCACCGTCGACGCGCTCCCGCAGCGGGCCGACGCCCCCGACATGGTCTACGCGATGAACCTCGGCCTCGGCCTGGTCGCCGAGGACGGCACCCCGCAGGTCGTGATGTCCCACATGCGCTACCCGCAGCGCCGGATGGAGACCGAGTCGGCGCAGCCCTGGTTCGCCGAGCGCGGCTTCGCGACGTCGTACGTCGGTCGCGACGGCGTCGGCGCCCACCTGGAGGCCGGTGACGCGTTCGCGTTCGGCGACGCGCTGGTCGTGGGCTACGGCCCGCGCACCGAGGAGCTCGCGCTCAAGCATCTCGCGTCCGACCTCGGCATCCGGGTCCGCGGGCTGCGGATCACGCACCCGGGGATGTACCACCTCGACCTGGCCTTCTGCCCGCTCGACGAGCGCCGCGCGCTGGTCTGTCCGGCCGCGCTGGACGAGGCCTCGGCCGCCGCCCTGCTCGACCTCGTGCCCGAGCCGCTGGTGCTGACCGAGGAGGAGGCGCTGACGACGTTCTGCGCCAACTCGATCGTCATCGGCAACGTCGTGATCATGCCGGCGTGCCCCGACCGGGTGCGGGCGCAGCTCGAGGAGTGGGGCTTCGAGGTCGTGATCCTCGACCTGTCCGAGTTCCACAAGGGCGGTGGCTCGGTCCGCTGCCTGACCAACCCGGTCGACGTCCGCATCGGTCGTGACCTGCCGTCCGTGCCTGGTGGCGAGGTCGTGCTGCCGCCGGTGTGACGCGTCACGGGTTTCCCCGGCTGCCCGGGGAAACCTGCCGACACGCCGTTGCGGCAACGGCGTGTCCGCAGGTTTCGGCTGACAACCCGGCCGGATCAGCCCGTGGACGCCCAGTTGCCGTGGAAGCCGGCGGGCACGCGACCCGGCAGGTGTACGGCGGCCACGTCCTCCAGCGTCTCCGCGTCGAGCAGCATCAGGTCGCTGATGCCGGCCGCGGGATCGAAGACGTAGCCCATCAGCACGCCCGCGTCCTCGGCCGAGTCCGGCGCCGACGGCACGAAGCAGAACTCGCTGACCTCGCGACCGGCACCCAGTCGGCGCTCGGTGGTGGTGCCGGCGACGAGGTCGTGCTTGAGCACCGAGTCGCCGGTGCGTACGCCGGTCGCGACCACGCCGGCGGCGTACCCGTAGCGGTGCCGGCGGCCCGTGAGCCGCTCGTCGTGGCGAGGGAACTCCTGGCTGTGCTCGTCGAAGCGGTGCTCGCGGACCTTGCCGGCGGCGGTGTCGATGGTGAAGCGGGTGAGGTACGCCGGGCCCTCGTTGGGGCCGGTGAAGTCGCTGGCGAACATCCGGTCGTGGCGGACCACGTCGATCATCACGTCCGACCCCTCCTCGTAGGCGTTGAGGGTGTGGAAGACGTAGCAGGGGTCGATCTCGCACCACTGCACGTCGGCGCTGGTGCCCTCGCGCGGGAGCAGGCCGATCCGGGCCGGGTAGTCGGCGTCCCAGGAGTACGGCAGGACCCGCGCGGTGCGGCCCCGGCGCAGCGTCTGGTCGATCAGCCGGTCCGTCGCCTGGAGCTGGCCCTGCAGCGGACGCGGCGCCTCGCCCGCGACCATGCCCAGGTCGAAGGTGACCGGCAGGTCGTAGACGACGAGGTAGTGCTCGGTCAGCGCGCAGTCGTGGATCATCGGACTGCCCGTCACCTCGATCTCGGCCTGGTGCCGGACCCGGCCGTCGGTGCCGATGACGGAGTAGTCGACGAGGTTGCCGCGCGCCCAGTTGTACGAGACCGCGTGCAGCTCGCCGGTGTTCGGGTCCTCGTGCGGGTGGGCCGTGTAGCCGCCGGTGACCGTGCCGAGGTCGCACGGCCCGACGGTGTCGAGGTCGTGGGTGAGCTCGTACGGCTTGGCGCCCGCCTCCACGATCGCGAGGGTGCGCCCGGCGTGCTCGAGCACGTTGGTGTTGGGCGGGAAGTCGTCGCCGTGCTGGCGGACGTAGCGGTTGCGGTACCACCGGGCGTGCCCGTCCTCGAGGCGTACGCCGTGCACCATCCCCTCGCCGAGGAACCAGTGGTAGCCCTCGCCGGGATCGGTCGCCGGGTTGGGTCCGATCCGCAGGTAGCGGCCGTCGAGGTGGTCGGGGATCGCCCCGGTGACCTCGAGGTCGAAGGCCGTGAGCTCCTCGTGGACGGGAGCGAAGCTGTCCTGCAGGTAGCGGTTCATGGTCGTCTCCTCTGCCGGTGACGCGCGACATAACAGCGTTATCAATCGACCATAACGCCGTTATGACAGCATGGCAACCATGAGCTCTCCCGCTGGACCGGCCGACGTCGACGTACGCCGCCGCCTCATCGAGGTGGCCGCCGACCTGCTCGGCGAGGAGGGCCCCTCCGCTCTCAGCGCCCGCCGCCTCGCCCGCGAGGCCGGCACCTCGACGATGGCCGTCTACACGCACTTCGGCGGGATGCCGGGACTGGTCCGGGCCGTCGTGGCCGAGGGGTTCGCGCGGCTCTACGCCCGGGTGGCGGAGGTCGGACAGAGCGACGACCCGTTGGCCGACCTGGTCGCCTCGGCGGCGGCGTACCGCGCGCACGCGCTGGCCGACCCGCACCTGTTCTTCGTCATGTTCGGCTCCGCCTCGCTGGGGGAGTACCGCCTCACCGAGCAGGAGCTCGAGGTCGGCATGGCCGCGTTCGGGCAGCTCGTGACCGCGGTGGAGCGGGTGATGGACTCCGGGCAGATCCGGCGCGGCGACCCGGCGGCGGTCGCCGGCCAGTTCTGGGCGGCGCTGCACGGCTACGTGATGATCGAGCTGAGCGGCCTGAGCCATGTGGTCGAGGACCCCGAGGGCGAGATCCTGGCGCCGCTGCTGATGAACCTGCTCACAGCGCTTGCTCCCTGAGGGGTGAGCGAGCCACCCGCTGGGTAGCCTCGGCGACGTGTTTCCGGTCGGTGGCGTGGGGGTGATGCTGCTGCTGGTCGCGGTCTCGGGCCTGGCCTGCGGTCTGCTCGCTCTCGTGCTCCGACCCCGGCTGGGTTGGCTGTCGGCCCTGTCGATCGCCGGGTTCGTCTGGTCGATCGCGGTGATCGCGTCGATCACGCTCATCCCGGCCAACGGCGCCCCGGGCATCGTCGCCGCGGAGGGTCGGCTGACCACCTGCTCGTGGGACATCGGCGGCCCGGCCCCCGACGGCTTCTGGATCTTCTCCGGCGGGCAGCGGCTGCTCAACATGGTGGTGTTCGTCCCGGCCGGTGTGCTGCTGGTGCTGGCCTGCGCCCGCTGGCGCGCCGCCTGGGTCCTGGTGCCGTTCGGCCTGGCCGGTCTGGCGGCGTACTCGATCGGGATCGAGGCCACCCAGCTCGCCCTGGCCCGGATCGACCGGGCCTGCGACGTCACCGACGTGATCGACAACGTCACCGGCGCCGCGCTCGGCGTGGGCATCGGAATTGTGCTGGCTCTGGTGCTCCGGCCCTGGCGCTACCGCCGTACGACGTGAATAGGGTGGTCACGTGAGCACCCCCCAGCCCCGAGCGAACGTGGCGGAGATCCCGCCGTACGTCGCGGGCAAGCCGCCGACGATCCGACCCGGGATGACGTCGTACAAGCTGTCCTCCAACGAGAACCCCTACCCGCCGCTGCCCGGCGTGATCGAGGCCGTGCAGGCCGGCGTCGGCGCGATGAACCGCTACCCCGACATGGGCAGCAGCGCCCTCTACGCCGCGCTGGCCGAGACGTTCGGCGTACCGGCCGACCACCTCTCGGTCGCGACCGGCTCGGTCGGGCTCATCTACCAGCTGGTGCAGGCGTTCTGCGATCCCGGCGACGAGGTCGTCTTCGCCTGGCGGTCGTTCGAGGCCTACCCGATCGCCGTCACCGCAGCCGCCGCGACGGCCGTGAAGGTGCCGGTGCTCCCCGACGGTCGCCACGACCTCGACGCCATGGCGGCGGCGGTCACCGACCGCACGAAGGTGGTGCTGGTCTGCACGCCCAACAACCCGACCGGTCCTGCCGTCACCCAGGCCGAGCTGGACGCGCTCCTCGCACGGGTGCCGTCGCACGTGCTCGTCGTGGTCGACGAGGCCTACCTGGAGTTCGTCCGGATGGACGACGCGGTCGACGGCATCGCGACGTACCGCCGCCACGACAACGTCGTGCTCACGCGCACCTTCTCGAAGGCCTACGGCCTGGCCGGAATCCGGGTCGGGTACGCCGTCGCGCCGGCGCCGATCGCGGCCGCCCTGCGCGCGCTGTCGCTGCCCTTCGGCGTCTCGACGATCGCGCAGGCCGCGGCGATCGCATCGCTGGAGCGCCGCGACGAGCTGCTCGAGCGGGTGGATGCGCTGGTGGCCGAGCGGGACCGCGTCGTCGCCGGACTGCGGGACGTCGGCTGGGATGTGCCCGATGCCCAGGGCAACTTCGTCTGGTTCGGGCTGGGAGAGAGGACGAGGGACTTCGCGTCCGCTGCCGACGAGGCCGGGATCGTCGTACGCCCGTTCGTGGGCGAGGGTGCCCGCGTGTCGATCGGTGAGTCCGAGGCCAACGACCGGCTCATCTCGGTGGCCGCGGTCTTCGCGGGCTAGAGAGATCAGACGACCATGTCGCTCCGAAACAGGGCCATGAGGAGGCGTTCCAGGCGATCCGCGCCGTCAGAACCGACGCAGGGTCCGACGCTCGGCCCGCCGCCGGCTGGGGAGTCAGCAGAGCCGGCCGAGGCCGCGTCGGTCCATGAGGACGACCGGTGCCACTGGTACTACGACGGTGGCGTCGTCTGCGCCCCCGACGGCAGCCAGGACTTCGTCACGGTCACCACGGACCGGGCGGTCTTCGACGAGCTGGACGCGGCTGGCCGTGCCTGTCCGGACTGCGTCGCGATGGTCCACGCGTAGCCAGCGCGCGACACTAGAGCGCCCAGGCGACCGGCAGCACCAGGACCACGAACCGCACGGTGCGGCCGACGAGGCACAGCACGCCGAAGGTCAGTCGGCGCTGGCCGGCCGCGCCTGCCGCCAGGCTGACGATCGCCAGCGGCGGGAGGCCGAGCGTGGCAGAGCCCAGGACGACGAAGGGCCCGGTCGCCCGACCGGCCCAGCGGCTGTCGGCGAGCTTGGCGGCCCAGCGGCCGGCGCCGCGACGAGCGGACTCGAAGAGCACCAGCTTGCCCGCGGTCTGGCCGATCGCGAGGGCGAGCACGAGCAGCACGGCCAGCCACGCATGCGAGCGGGTCGCCGCCAGGATCGCGTAGGCCTCGGCGTTGACGAGGGGGAGCAGCGCCGAGGCCGCCCCGGTCCCGAGCGCACCCAGGACGGCGAGGATGTCGGTCACGGCAGCATCCGCAGGACCCGCGCCGCCGACCAGACCTTGACGGCGCCGACCGCGACGACGACCAGGAGGCCGACGGCGTACCACCCGAGGGCGATCGCGACGACGACGCCGGCGGTGTTGGCGGCCTTCGCGAGCGGGGACCAGTTCAGCCGCCAGACGACCGGGTCGACCAGGTGGAAGTCGTTGGGTCCGAGGATGGGCCAGCAGAGGAACGCCAGCGAGAGCACCGTGTCCAGCACCGCGAAGGACAGCAGGAACGCGACCGCGAGCACCCACGCGCCCGGCAGGTGCGCGAGCAGTCCGGCGCACAGCAGCGCCGTGCAGGCGCGGTCGCTGACGATGTCGAGGACGGCGCCGAGGCGGGTCTCCTGGTCGAGACGCCGCGCCAGCCAGCCGTCGAGGATGTCGCCGAGCCAGTACGCCGCGTACGCGAGCGCGCTGATCCGCAGGTCGTGCGTCGCGATCGCGTAGCCGCCGAGCACCACGGCGACCGCGGTGCGCAGGAGGGTGACCAGGTTGGGCCAGGTGTCGAACCGGCCGACGGGCAGCGGCAGTGGGAGCGGCGCCATGGCCGGGCGGCCGAGAATCGAGGTCGTCATGGCAGCACGCTCGCCCGGAACGGTCCGGTCCAGAACCACCCCGGGTGCCTGGTCGACCGGTACCCCGGTACCGACTTCGCCGGACAGCCGGGACAATCGGGGCAACTGTCGCCGAGACTGGCCGCGTGCGAGATGTGACCACGGGGCTGGCGGACCGCGTCCGGCGCGCGGTGACGGTGCCCGGGCGGGTCCGGCGGGTGCTCTTCTGGGCCTCGGTCATCGCCACGATCTGGTCGTTCACGATCTCGGTGCTCTTCGAGCCGGAGACGGCATCGCCCGCACTGGCGGTCCTGGTCCCGGTCGTGGCGGCCTTGAGCTGGTGGCTCAAGGCCTGGCGCTACGTCGTGCTCGGGGTCGCCGCCGGTGTGGTCGCCGTCTATGTGCCCGACGCGGTCTTCCTGTGGCCGGCCGTCACCGGCCTGGTCTACATCTCGATCGCCGACGACCCGGCTGAGCTGCCCTGGCTGGCCTGGGTGGCCGGCGGCGTCGGTTCGGTGACCTCCTTGTTCGCCTACAGCTACGCCGCGACCCCGGCGCCGTTCCTGGCCGTCGCGCTCGGTGGCGCGCTGGGCATGCTGGTGCGAGCGTTCGACCGCAGCGACCGGCTGGTGGGCGAGACCAGGCAGCTGCGTGGACAGGCGGCGTGGCTGGAGCAGCGCACCAGCCTGGCCCGCGAGCTGCACGACGTGGTCGGCCACCACGTGACGGCGATGGTCGTGCAGGCCGAGGCCGGGCTGGTCGGTGACCCCGAGCGGGCGTTGCGCGAGATCGGCGGTCTGGGCCGGACCGCCCTCGGCGAGCTCGACGCCCTGGTCGTGCACCTGCGCGACCCGGACTCGCCGCTGAGCGTCTCGGCGCCGCCGCGGCTCTCCGACATCGATGAGCTGCTGGCCGCGCCCCTGCGGCACCAGGGGGTCGTCGTCATCGTCGAGCTCGACCCCGAGGTGGAGCTCGACGAGATGACCGCGCTGTCGGCGTACCGGATCGTCCAGGAAGCGCTCACGAACGTCGCACGGCACGCGCAGGCGACGCAGGTCTGGGTCGAGCTCGCGGCGGCGGGCGACAACACGCGGCTACGGGTCAGCGACGACGGCCTCGGCCCTCCGGACGAGGTGACCCGCGGCTCTGGGTTGATCGGCATCGCGGAGCGGGTCACCGCACTCGGCGGGGTCTGGAGCATCGGTCGACGCCCCGGCGGCGGCACGATCGTGGACGCCTACCTGCCGGTGGTCCGATGACGATCCGGGTGGCCGTGGTCGACGACCAGCAGCTGGTGCGCGAGGGGTTCGCGATGATCCTCGGCGCCCAGGCCGACATGGAGGTCGCGGCGCAGGCGGAGGACGGGCGTCAGTTCCTCGACGCGGTGCGCGCCGACCCCCGGATCGACGTGGCCCTGGTCGACATCCGGATGCCGGTCCTCGACGGCCTCGCTGCTACTCGTGCCCTCGCCGCGATCCCGCACGCGCCCGTCGTCATCGTCGTCACGACCTTTGACGACGACGCCTACGTGCTCGACGCGATCGCTGCGGGCGCCCGGGGCTTCGTGCTCAAGCGGTGCAGCGGTCGTGAGCTGGTCGACGCCGTACGCCGGGTCGCTGCCGGCGACTCGATCCTGTCGCCGGAGGTGACCGGCGCCGTCCTGGCGCGGGTGCGGTCGAGCGGGACGTCGGGCACGGCCGACCTGACGGCGTACTCACTGACGAGGCGGGAGACCGACGTCCTGGCGCTGGTCGGCGCCGGGCTCAACAACACGGAGATCGCGGCGCGGCTGCACCTCTCTCTCAGCACGGTCAAGACGCACATCAGCAACGTGCTCGACAAGACCGACAGCCGGGACCGCGTCGCGCTCGCCCTGCTCGCGATCCGGGCCGGCGTCATCGCCTGACGGGCGTGCGTCGATCTCGCGCCAGCGCCGGTCGAGCGCGAACACGACGTAGCGCGGTGCGCCGCAGACCAGGAAGGTGATCAGGTAGGTCCAATAGCACGGCAGCTGGTCGGCCCAGGTCGCCATCTTTGCAAACAGAATTTTGCTATCTGGGCCCCGAGTTCACCCGGCCGACCGGGTGGCGAATGCCGGTCACCGCCGACCGGCCGGTACCGTCCCGGGCGTGTTCTCCCCGTCTGTCGTCCTGTCCACTGCGCTGCTCGCCACCTCGATCGGGGCGCCGCTCCCGGTGCACCACGAGCGACCGGCGCCGAGCGCGGCCGAGGTCAGGCTCGACCGGATGACCCTGGCTCAGCAGGTGGGCCAGCTCTTCATGGTCGGTACGCCGGCGGACCGGGTCGACCCGCGGACCAGGGCGCAGATCGGCCGGTTCCACGTCGGCAACGTGATGCTCACCCGCCGCAGCTACGACGGCGTCCGGCTGCCCAAGCGGGTCTCGCGGACGATGCAGGCCCAGGTCTCGAAGCCCGCCACGGCCGGAGTCCGGCTCTTCGTCGCCACCGACCAGGAGGGCGGGGTGATCCGGGTCCTGCAGGGCCCAGGGTTCTCGGAGATCCCGAGCGCGCTCGAGCAGGGTCGGTGGCGCCCGGCCAAGCTGCGCGCCGCCGCCGAGGGCTGGGCCGGCGAGCTGCGGCAGGTGGGCGTGAACCTCGACCTGGCGCCCGTCCTCGACACCGTCCCGAGCCCGCGAGCGGCGAAGCGCAACCCACCGATCGGCGGGTACGACCGCCAGTTCGGCTACTCCCCGAAGGTCGTCACGGACCACGGGCTCGCCTTCCTGCGCGGCATGACCGCCGGCGGGGTGGCGACCGCCGTCAAGCACTTCCCCGGCCTCGGCCGGGTGCGCGCCAACACCGACACCCGGGCCAACGTCGTCGACCGGGTCACCCGGCGCCACGACCCCTACCTGGAGCCGTTCCGGGCGGCGGTCGAGGCGGGGGCGCCGTTCGTGATGATGTCGACGGCGCGCTACGCCCGGCTCGACCCGAAGCGGCCCGCCGCGTTCTCGCCGTACGTCGTCCGGCGGATCCTCCGCGGCGACCTCGGCTTCAAGGGGGTGGTGATCTCCGACGACCTCAGCGACGCGGTGCAGGTCATCGACGTCCCCGCGGGGCAGCGTGCGGTGCGGTTCATCGCCGCCGGTGGCGACCTCGTGCTCCTCGTCCACCCGGAGACGCTGCCCGCGATGTACCGCGCGGTGCTGAAGCGGGCTCGTGAGGACAAGTTGTTCCGCGCCCGGGTCGAGGCCTCGGCCCTCCGCATCCTCACCGCCAAGGAGCGCCAGGGTCTGCTCTGACGGTGAGGGAGGTTTCGAGGCTCGTCGCCAGCGCTCCTCGCACCTCAACCACCGTGACCGCCATCAACGGCCGGGCGAGTTACCTTCCCGCAACGCATGGCGTGCAGGCTGGGCACCATGTCGGTCAAGGTCGCGCTCGAGCATCGGACCACGTACACCTTCGCCCACCCGGTCAACGTCGCGCCGCACGTCGTCCGGCTGCGGCCCGCGCCGCACGCGCGCACGCCGATCGAGGCGTACTCACTCACGGTGAGCCCGAAGGGCCACTTCCTCAACTGGCAGCAGGACCCGTTCGGCAACTGGCTGGCCCGGATCGTCTTCCCCGACAAGGTCAGCGAGCTCGACATCACCGTCGGGCTGGTCGCCGACCTGATGGTGATCAACCCGCTCGACTTCTTCGTGGAGGAGTACGCCGAGCGCTTCCCCTTCGACTACGAACCCTCGCTCGCGGCCGATCTGGCGCCCTACCTCCGGCCGGTCGACGACAGCGACGCCGCCGGCGCCTGGCGCGAGGGGCTGCCGCCGCTGCCCGCCGACGGGGTGCCGATCGTGCAGTTCCTGGCCGGCATCAACTCCGCCGTCAACCGCGACGTCGCCTACTCGGTGCGGATGGAGGCGGGCGTCCAGGCGCCGGACGAGACGCTACGAATCGGCATCGGCTCGTGCCGCGACAGCGCCTGGCTGCTGGTGAGTCTGCTGCGGCAGTACGGCCTGGCCGCGCGCTTCGTCTCCGGCTACCTCGTGCAGCTGGCCGCCGATCCGGACAGCATGGTCGGCCTCGACGGACCCACCGGGACCGCCCAGGACTTCACCGACCTGCACGCCTGGGCCGAGGTCTTCGTCCCCGGAGCGGGCTGGGTCGGCCTCGACCCGACGTCCGCGCTCTTCGCGGGGGAGGGCCACATCCCGCTCTCCGCGACACCGCACCCGAGCGCCGCCGCCCCGATCGAGGGTGCGACCGACCCGGTGGAGGTGACCTTCTCGTTCCACAACGAGGTGCGTCGCGTCCACGAGGACCCTCGGGTCACCAAGCCCTACACCGACGCCCAGTGGGCCCGCATCGACGCGCTCGGCGAGGCCGTCGACGAGCGGTTGCGGGCCGGCGACGTCCGCCTGACGATGGGCGGCGAGCCGACGTTCGTCTCCCGAGACGATGCGACCACGCCCCAGTGGAACACCGACGCCGACGGCCCCGAGAAGCGCGAGCTCGCCAACGAGCTCGCCGACCGGCTCCGCCAGGTGTACGCCGTCGGCGGGGTCGTGCACCGCGGCCAGGGCAAGTGGTACCCGGGCGAGCCTCTCCCGCGCTGGAACATCGCGCTCCAGTGGCGCACGGACGGCGTCCCGCTCTGGGAGGACGCGGAGCTCTTCGCCGACCCGTGGAGCGGCAAGGCCGATCCCGATGCCGCGGCCAACGCCGAGGCGCTGGCACGACGCGTCACCGAGAGCCTCGGGCTCCCGCACGACCAGCTGCGCCCGGCGTACGACGACCCGCTGGCCGAGCTCGTCGCCGAGGTGCGCAAGCCGGTCGGTGAGCCCGCGCATGAGGACGTCGACGTGGAGGCACTGGACGCCGAGGTCACCGAGGTGCGCGGCTGGGTGCTGCCGCTCGCGACCGGTGAGGACGACTGGACGAGCCCGGCCTGGCGGTTCCGCCGCGGCCGGCTGGTGCTCACACCCGGCACGTCGCCGGTGGGGTTGCGGCTGCCCCTCGACGCGATCTCGTGGAAGGACCCGGAGTACGCCGGCGAGCCGTCGTACCTCGAGTCCGGCCCGCCGCTGCACCCGATCGTCCGGCGGGTGCGGCTCAGCGACCCGGAGGGTGCTCCGACGACGGCGCTGACCTTCGAGGCGCGCGACGGGCAGGTGCACGTCTTCCTGCCGCCGACCGAACGGCTCGAGGACTACACCGACCTGCTCCGGCTCGTCGAGGTCGCCACCCGGCGGGTCGGCTGTCCGGTCGTGCTCGAGGGCTACGGACCCCCGCCGGACCCGCGCCTCACCCAGCTCGTGGTCACCCCCGACCCGGGTGTCATCGAGGTCAACGTGCAGCCGACGGCGAGCTGGGCCGAGCAGCGCGACCTCACCATGACGCTGTACGACGCGGCGCGGCACTGCGCCCTGACGACGGAGAAGTTCGACGTCGACGGGCTGCACACCGGCACCGGCGGCGGCAACCACATCACCCTCGGCGGCACCGAGCCGGTGGACTCGCCGCTGCTGCGCCGGCCCGACCTGCTGGTCAGCCTGATCACCTACTGGCAGCGGCACCCCTCTCTGTCGTACCTCTTCTCGGGCCGCTTCATCGGCCCGACCAGCCAGGCGCCGCGATTCGACGAGGGCCGGCCCGAGGCCGTCTACGAGATGGAGATCGCGGCGGCCGAGATCGCGCGGCTCGCGGGTGCCGGGGTCTCGACAGGCTCGACCACCGGCGCAGCGCCGTGGCTCGTCGACCGCGCGCTGCGGCACCTGCTGACCGACCTGACCGGCAACACCCACCGCGCGGAGTTCTGCGTCGACAAGCTGTACAGCCCCGACTCGTCCCGCGGCCGGCTCGGCCTGCTGGAGCTGCGTGGGTTCGAGATGCCGCCGCACCCGCAGATGGCGCTGGTGCAGGCGCTGCTGGTGCGCAGCCTGGTGGCGATGTTCTGGGAGCAGCCCCTCACCGCTCCGCTGGTGCGGTGGGGCACCCGGCTGCACGAGGACTTCCTGCTGCCCGAGGGCGCGACCCGCGACATCGCCGAGGTCGCCGCCGACCTGCGCGCGTTCGGCATCCCGTTCGAGGACTCCTGGCTGGACCCGTTCACCGAGTTCCGCTTCCCGCGCATCGGGCTGGCGACGCTCGGCGACGGCATCGAGATCGAGCTCCGGTCTGCCATCGAGCCCTGGCACGTGCTGGGTGAGGAGGCGACGGCCGGTGGCACGGCGCGGTACGTCGACTCCTCCGTCGAGCGGCTCCAGGTGCTGGTCCGCGGGATCGACACCTCCCGGCACATGGTGACGTGTCAGGGTGTCCCCGTGCCCCTGACCGCGACCGCCGGCCATGCCGACGAGGCTGCTCACTACGCCGGCGTCCGCTACCGCGCCTGGCAGCCGTGGTCGGCCCTGCACCCGTCGATCCCCGTGCACGCGCCGCTGCACTTCGATGTGGTCGACGTCGACTCCGAGACCTCGCTCGGCGGCGCGACGTACCACGTCGTCCACCCCGGCGGCCGCTCCTACGACCACCCGCCCGTCAACGCCCAGGAGGCGGAGGCGCGGCGCCTCGGTCGGTTCGAGCCGCGCGGCCACACGCCCGGGCGGATCGACGTGGCCGCCGCGATCGACGCGGGCCGGCGCGCGGCGTCCGAGGACTACCCGCGGCTGCTGGACCTCCGACGGGTCCCACCCGCATGACCGTGCTGCGCGACTACGCCGCTGCGGTCACCCAGCCGGCGTTGGGCGTCAGCGCGCGGTACGACGAGGTGGTGGCGCCCGACGGGTCGCTGCGCACCGCCTGGAAGGGTCTGGCCGAGGTTGCCGTCGGTCTCACCGAGGCCGACCTGCGGCGGGTGCACGGCGAGATCGGCCGCTTCCTCTCCGACGACGGCGTCACCTACGCCCGGCCCGGTCGCGGCCACGGCCGGTGGCGGCTCGACCCGGTGCCGCTGGTCATCGACGCCGCAGCGTGGGCGCCGGTCGAGGTCGGCCTCGCGCAGCGCGCCGACCTGCTCAACGCGATCCTCGTGGATCTGTACGGCGAGCAGCGGCTGCTCGCCGAGCGCATCGTGCCGGCGGCGGTCGTCTTCGGCCACTCCGGCTACACCCGCGTGGTCGCTCGCCCCGAGGCCATCGACCCGCGGCCGCTGGTCCTGGCCGCGACCGACCTCGGCCGCGACGCCGACGGCCAGTGGCGGGTGATCGCCGACCGGGCGCAGGCGCCCTCGGGCATCGGCTACGCCATGGAGAACCGCCGGGTCATCTCGCGGGTGATGCCCGAGCTCTACCGCGAGGCCGGGCTGCACCGGATGGAGCCCTACTTCTGGGCGCTGCGCTCCGCACTGATCCAGTCCGCCCAGGGCGACCTCGCTGACCCGCGGGTCGTCGTGCTGTCGCCGGGCAGCCAGTCGGAGACGGCGTACGACCAGGCGTTCGTCGCCTCCGCCCTGGGCTTCCCGCTCGTCGAGGGCAGCGATCTCGTCGTGCGCGACGGCTGGGTCTACCTGCGCGCGCCCGGCCGGCTCGAGCGGGTCGACGTGATCCTGCGCCGGGTCGACGCGGCGTGGAGCGACCCGCTGGAGCTGCGCGGTGACTCCCAGCTGGGCGTCGCCGGGCTGGTGGAGGCCGTACGCCGCGGCCGGGTGCGGGTCGTCAACGGCCTCGGCGCCGGCGTGCTGGAGAACCCCGGACTGCTGCCCTATCTGCCCGCCGCCTGCGAGGCACTGCTGGGTGAGCCGCTCCGGCTGGCGTCGGTGCCGACCTGGTGGTGCGGCGACCCCGACGGGCTCGAGCACGTCCTCGACCGGCTCGACGACCTCGTCGTGACCGAGATCGACGGCCGCCCGGACGCCCTCGCCGACGTGGCGCCCGACGAGCTCCGCGCGCGCGTGCTGGCGGCGCCGTACCGCTATGTCGGGCAGGAGGCGCTGCCGCTCTCGCAATCGCCGACCTGGTCGCGCGGGGGCGCTCGGCCGGCGCCGGTCACGCTGCGCACGTTCACCCTGCGCTACGGCTCGGCGTACCGCCCGCTGGTCGGCGGCATGGCGAGCGGCTGGCTCGACGCCACCACCCCCACGAGCAAGGACGTGTGGGTGCTCAAGGCCAACGCCGGCGACGCCGACCAGGGCCTGTCCGGGGTGTTGCCGATGACGGCGGCGCGGTCGGTGCCGGCGACGGTGCCGCGCGTGCTCGAGGACATGTTCTGGTTCGGCCGGTACGCCGAGCGCGTCGAGGACCTGCTGCGGCTGGTGCTCGCCGCGCACGCGCTGGCCGAGGACTTCGTGACCCGCCCGCGCTCCACCGGCGGCGCGAGCCTGTCGGTGCTGATGGGTGCGGTGCACCGGATGGCCGGCCCGTCGCCGTACGTGGCCGACGACCTCGACTCCGACTTCCGCTCGTTGCTCCTCGACGGCGGCCGGGTGGGCGGCGTGGCCTACGGGCTCGATGGGCTGCGCGATGTGCTGCGCGGCGTCCGCGACCAGCTCTCGCCCGACACCTGGCACGCCTTCGGCGCCACCGACCGCGCGATCGAGGCGCTCGAGGGCAACCCGCACAGCCACCAGGTCGCGGAGAGCGCCGGCCGGATGCTGACCGGGATCCTGTCGCTGCAGGGCGTGACCGCGAGCATGATCCGCGACCCCAGCTGGCACGCGATCGGTCTCGGCCGCTCGCTCGAGCGGGCGCTCCAGGTGTGCCACCTGCTGAGCGCCACCACGACCGAGCGACGCGGCATCGACGTCGACCGTGAGGTGCTCGACGCCGTCCTGGTCTCGACGGAGAGCGCGGTGACGCACCGGCGCCGCTACCGCGGCTACGTGCGGCCGGCCGGGGTCGTCGAGCTGCTGCTGATGGACGCCGAGAACCCGCGCTCCATCGCGTTCTCCCTCGCCACCGCCCGCGATCACCTCGCGGGGCTGCCCGGGTCGACCGGCTCCTCGCGACCCGAGCGCCTGCTCGCGGACCTCCTCGACGAGCTCGCGCAGGTCGACGTCGCGCAGCTGGTCACCATCGGCGGCGTCGAGCGGCCCCACCTGGTGCGCTTCCTCGCCGGCTTCCGGGTCACCCTCGAACGCGTGGCCGACGCGGTCGCCGAGGTGCACTTCGCCAGCGGCCCGCCGCCGCGGCCACTCGGCTCGCTCGGGTCGGCGCTCGTGTCGGAGGCGGGCTCGTGAGAGCTCCGTCATGAGATACCTGGTCACCCACGCCACGACGTACTCCTACGACGACGAGGTCACCGACAGCCTCGGCGTCGCCCACCTCCTGCCGCGGGTGCTGCCGTCGCAGACCGTCGCGTCGGCGGAGGTGGAGGTGCTGCCCGCGCCGGTGGACCTGTCCTACGACACCGACTGCTACGGCAACAGCGCGACCTACTTCCAAGTGACCGAGGCCCACCGTGAGCTGGTCGTCTGCGGCCGCTCCGAGGTCGAGGTCTCGATGCCGTCGTACGACGAGGCGGCGCTGGCGAGACCGTGGGAGCGGGCCCGGCCGATGCTCGACCCGACCTTGCCGGACGCCTGGCGAGCCACCGACTTCGTGCTGCCGTCCTCGGCCGTCGAGCAGACCGCCGAGGCCCACGCGTACGGCGCGGAGTCGCTGCTGCCGGGGCGACCGATCGGCGAGGCCGTCACCGACCTGATGCACCGCATCCACGCCGACTTCGAGTACGACGCGACCGCCACGACCGTCACCTCGACGGTGGCGGAGACGTTCCGCGAGCGGGCCGGGGTCTGCCAGGACTTCGCACACCTGACCATCGCCTGCCTGCGCTCGCACGGTCTCGCCGCGCGCTACGTCAGCGGCTACCTCGCGACCGAGCCGCCGCCGGGCCGCGAGCGGATCGTCGGAGCCGACGCGTCGCACGCGTGGGTGGCGGTGTGGCTGTCGGAGTCCGGCGAGTGGCTCGCGCTCGACCCGACGAACGACCAGTGGGTCAACGACCGCTACGTGACGGTCGCGTGGGGTCGCGACTACGGCGACGTCCCACCGGTCAAGGGCGTGATCTTCACCGAGGCGACGACGTCCACGCTCGACGTGTCGGTCGACGTCGCGCCGGTCTGAGCGGCCGAGCTAGAGCTTGGTCATCTTCCGGTACGGGCTGGAGACCCGCACGGTCTGGTCGCGGAAGTCGACCGACACTGCGTCCGCCTCGATCCCCACGACACGACCGACTCCGTAGGAGTCGTGCGACACCAGGTCGCCGGTCTCGAAGTTCTCGATCGGGAGTTCGACCTTGGGCTTGAAAGGGCTGCTGGCGAGGTGTCGGCCTCGGGGCCCGGATGAAGTGCTCACGGTCCTCTGAGTATGCGCCTCCGAAGCGACTCGTGGGTAACTGACCCGGGAATCCGTCCTTGCAGGTTCCTGCAAGCCCTCCCTGACGAGCGGGACGCGGGTGGCGTGGAACGTACGCCGACTGGGAACGTCTGTCCCGTGAAGGCCTACCGCTGTCGCGTCTGCGACAACCCGCTCTACTTCGAGAACTCCGTCTGCGTCTCCTGCGGCACGGCGCTCGGGTTCTCCCGCGACGAGCGGTCCATCGTGCCGGTCGACGAGACCGGGCGGTACGTCGGCCCGTCCGGCGCGATCTGGTGGGTCTGTGCCAACCTCAACCTCTCGGGCTGCACCTGGCTGGCGCCGCTGCAGGGTGGCACCTGCTTCGCCTGCGACCTCACTCGTACCCGTCCGGCGGACGACGACCTCGAGGGGCTGGAGCAGTTCCGGCTAGCGGAGCAGGCCAAGCGGCACCTCGTCGTCGAGCTCGACACCCTCGGCTTCCCGGTGGTCGGCAAGAGCGCCGATCCCGAGAACGGCCTGGCCTTCGACCTCCTCAGCACCACCGACCGCTCTGTCGAGTCGAACGTCGTCATCGGGCACGAGAACGGCCTGATCACCATCGACCTCGCCGAGAGCGACGACGCCTACCGGGAGAAGGTGCGGGCGCAGCTCGCCGAGCCCTACCGCACGATGCTCGGCCACTTCCGGCACGAGGTCGGCCACTACTACGAGTGGCAGCTGGTGCGGGGCGACGAGCGGATGGTGCGCTGCCGGGAGCTCTTCGGGGACGAGTCGAAGGACTACCAGGCCGAGATCCAGCGGCACTACGACGAGGGAGCGCCTGTCGATTGGGAGGAGCATTACATCTCGACGTACGCCACCATGCACCCGTTCGAGGACTTCGCCGAGACCTGGGCCCACTACCTGCACATCTGCGACACGATCGAGACCGCCGGTGAGTACGGCCTCACGGCGGTCGCGCCGGTCACCGCGTTCAGCAGCTTCGCCGACGTCGTGCGCGGGATCTGGATCCCGCTGTCGATCGCGCTCAACATGGTCAACCGGAGCATGGGCAAGGACGACCTCTACCCGTTCGTGATCCCGCCGCCGGTGCTCGACAAGCTCGACTTCGTGGCCTCGCTGCGGTCGGCCGATGGCGGTACCTCCGGCCCGTAGTCCGGTACCTGAGGGCGAGGTCCGACGGTCCCTTTCGGAGCAGGCTGGAGGACATGAGCACGGACCACGCCCTTCCGCCCACGCCGACCGCGACCCCGTCCTCGGCGTACGCCGGCCCGGCCACGCCCGCCGTGCTCACGGTGGCGGTCGCGGCGGGCGTCGTGCTCGGGGTGGTCGACCTGTGGTGGTCGACCTACCACCCGTCGGCCTGGTCGTCGGTCGCCAACTCCTGCGCGGGCTGGGCTGCCTGCGCGTTCGTCCTGGGAGCGGCCCTGCGGGTCGACGCCCTGCGCGCCGCGGTCGCGGCGGTCGTCATGCTCGCTGTGGCCGTGGAGGCCTACTACGCGGCGGAGGTCGTGCTCCAGTTCAGCGACCGCACCGTCCTGACCTCCCCGGTCGCCATGGAGTGGCTGGTCCTCGCGGGCGTCGCCGGAGCGGTCTTCGGTCCGGCCGGCGCGTGGGCGTCCGGACGTTCGCCTGTCCTTGCGGCCGCTGGCCTGGCCGTCGGGGTCGCGCTGCTGCTCGGGGACGCCTGGCAGCTTGCGCACGGCTCCTACGGTGCCGTCGGTGGCGAGCCGCGGGTGCTGGTCCTGCTCGCGCTCGCGATGCTGGCCGCGTCCCTGCGGCGGCCCGTCGTCACCATTGCCGCGTTCGTGCTCAGCCTCCCGCTCAGCCTGGTCGTGGCTGCGGCGTTCACCGCGGGCGGTGTGTACATGTAGCTCGCAGCCCGCGGGACGTCATACGAATCGTGGCCCCTGGCCCTCGATTCGGATGACGTCCCGCGCCGCGGTCGGTTGAAGGTTCCCCAACTTTGGGCTTGTCAGGACGGTCGACAAGATCACCAAGTTGGGCGATGTCCTGACGGTTACGGACGGGTTGGGTGAGGTCGTCGATACCACCCAGAGGACCGTCCTGGGGATCGCGTCCTCTTCTGACGTTGGAGGAGCGACGATGAAATCGAACCGGAAGCTGATAGGTCTGACGACTGCGGCGGTGCTCGCGGTCGGCGGCGTGTCGGCGTCGTCCAGCGACGCTCGCATCGGCCACAGTCACGCCGATAACGCCAGCGGCGCCGCCGTCAGAGCGTGGAACGAGATCGCGGTGAACACGCTCATCGGCCTCCCCGGCCCTGCCGGTGGCGCCCCGCCGGCCGCACAGGTCCATGTGGCGATGGTTCAGGGAGCGGTCTTCGACGCGGTCAACTCGATCGGGCGCAAGCACTACCGGTCCTACCTGCTGAAGCAGCGCTTCCCCGCCCAGGCCTCCACAGACGCCGCGGTCGCCGCGGCCGCCTACGGGGTGCTCCGCGACATCGTGTCAACGGTGCCGAACCTCGCTGAGGCCAACCGGACGACCGCGCTCGCGACGCTCGCCACGCAGTACGCGGGCGCGTTGGCCGCAATCCCAGACGGTTGGACCGAGACGAAGGGCGTGGCAGCCGGGGAGGCCGCTGCGGCTGCCATGATCGCGGCGCGCGCGGACGACGGACGGTTCGGACCATCGC
Organism: Nocardioides endophyticus; assembly: GCF_039543845.1. Classification (NCBI taxonomy): domain Bacteria; kingdom Bacillati; phylum Actinomycetota; class Actinomycetes; order Propionibacteriales; family Nocardioidaceae; genus Nocardioides; species Nocardioides endophyticus. The sequence goes on from NZ_BAABKN010000023.1 coordinate 455,073, forward strand.
AGTGGGTGCCCGACACCGCTCCGGGGCACTGGTGGCCGCAGACCGACCCGGCCACCGGACAACCCATCCTCGACCCGACCCCGTGGGTGGGCGCGGTGGACCCGTTCACCCTGAAGTCCCCTTCGCAGTTCCGAACCCGTGGCCCACTCAGGCTCTCCAGCAGCAGGTGGGCGAGGGAGCTCAACGAGGTGAAGGCCATCGGCGCGGTGAACAGCACCACCCGGACAGCGACGCAGACCTATATCGCCCGTTGGTGGCAGAGCACGCCGGCCAAGAGCTGGAACGAGGTTGGCCGCCAGCTCGCGATGCGTCACGGCCTGAATGCCCTCGACACTGCCCGCCTACTCGCACTGCAGAACCTGAGTGGCGCTGACGCGTCGATCAACTGCTGGAACGACAAGTACCACTGGGACTTCTGGCGTCCGTGGAACGCGATCCAACGCGCCGCGGAGGACGGCAACCCGGCCACGAGCCCGGACGCCGCCTGGCTGCCGCTGATCGCGGCGCCGTACCCCGAGCACCCATCGGGCCACCTCTGCCTCGACGGCGCACACACTCGCATCCTGCGGATGTTCTTCGGCGACACGATCCCTGGTGGCTACTCGATCACGAGCCTGTCGACCCTCCTCGGACCCGCGGATGCTCGGACCCGCTCCTTCGGCAGCCTCTCGCAGGCGGTCGACGAGATCGTCGAAGCACGCATCTGGGCCGGCCTGCACTTCCGCACCGCCGATCTGCAGGGCAAGGCGCTCGGTCTGAACGTCGCAAGGTATGTGGCTTCGCACTACCTCCAACCCGTCCACCACCACCATCACCACTAGATGGCTGAGCGCGGGTGGACCGTCACCCGCAAGAAGATCCCGGGGGAGACCAACGGCTACACCACCACCGACGGCACCAAGGAGATCGTCGTCGACGAGGACCTGGCCCGCGCCCAGGCCGCCAAGACGATGCTTCACGAGGCCGAGTCCGTGGCCTAGGTGCTCGCCGGGCTCGTTGGACTCGACACCAGCGCCTACAGCGTTGGCTACGTGACCGGTTGGACGCAAGGTGGGGCCGGCGGCTTGTACACGGGCCGGTCTGGCTTCGGGCGGAGCGGATCGGCTTGGGGGCGCCTCCCACGCGACTAGCTAGGTGACAGCAGCATCCGCGCCACGCTCAAGCGCGCCCGGCAGCCCGGTTGGTCGTTGAGCGTTCACCTACGCTGGGCGGATGAGCAGCGCGGGCGAGTTCAAGCGGGACGCCAGCTACATCTCCGACCGGATCACCCGGGACGGGCGTCGCCCCGAGCACGGCCCGGTCGACGGGGAGCTGTGGCCGGTCGCGCCCGGCCGCTACCGGCTGGTCGCCGCGAAGGCCTGCCCCTGGGCGACCCGGGCGATCATCGTGCGCCAGCTGCTCGGTCTCGAGGACGTGATCTCCCTCGGCACCCCCGGCCCGGTCCACGACGAGCGCAGCTGGACCTTCGAGCTCGACCCCGGTGGCGTCGACCCGGTGCTCGGCATCGAGCGGATCCAGCAGGCCTACTTCAAGCGCTTCCCGGACTACCCGCGCGGCATCACCGTGCCGGCGATCGTGGACGTGCCGTCGGGTGGCGTCGTGACCAACGACTTCCCCTGGATCACGCACGACTTCTTCTTCGAGTGGCGCGACCACCACCGCGCCGACGCCCCCGACCTGTGGCCGGCCGACCTCCGCGAGGAGATGGAGGAGGTCATGCAGCGCGTCTACACCGAGGTCAACAACGGGGTCTACCGCTGTGGCTTCGCCAGCTCGCAGGAGGCGTACGACGCGGCGTACGACCGGCTCTGGACGGCGCTGGACTGGCTCGAGGACCGGCTCGCGACCCGGCGCTACCTGATGGGCGACGCGCTCACCGAGGCCGACGTACGACTGTGGACCACGCTGGCCCGCTTCGACGCCGTCTACCACGGCCACTTCAAGTGCAACCGGCAGAAGCTCACCGAGATGCCGCACCTCTGGAGCTACGCGCGTGAGCTCTACGCGGTTCCGGCGTTCGGCGACAACACCGACTTCGAGCAGATCAAGACGCACTACTACGTCGTGCACCAGACGGTGAACCCCACGCAGATCGTGCCCAAGGGCCCCGATCCCACTGTCTGGCTGGAGCCGCACGGTCGTGGGTGACAGTCCCTAGGCTGGCGGCATGGGACACGGGCACGATCACGGCCACGCCGCAGGCCGGGCGGAGGACCGCTCGCGCCTGCGCTGGGTCCTGGGCGTCACGGTCGTCGTCCTGGCCTTCGAGGTCGTCGGTGCCTTCCTCACCGGCTCCCTCGCCCTCCTCGCCGATGCCGGGCACATGGCCACCGATGCGGCCGCCGTGGTGCTCGCGCTCGGGGCGTCGTACGTCGCCTCGAGGCCGGCCGGGCCGCGCTCGACCTTCGGCCTGCACCGTGCCGAGATCCTCGCCGCGATGCTCAACGCCGTGGTGCTGCTGGTGGTGTGCGGCTACCTCGCGTACGCCGGGATCTCGCGGCTGGCTGACCCGACCTCGGTCGACGCCGGGCCGATGATCGCCTTCGCAGCCGTCGGCCTGGTCGCCAACGGTGTCTCCCTCGTGATCCTGAACCGCTCGGAGACCGGGTCGCTCAACCTGCGCGGCGCGGCCAACGAGGTGCTCGCCGACCTGGTCGGCTCGATCCTGGCCGTGCTCGCCGGTGTCGTGATCCTCCTCTGGGGCTGGGACCGCGCAGACTCGATCGCCTCGCTGCTGATCGCCGTGCTGATCCTGCCTCGATCGCTGATCCTGCTGCGGGAGTCGGCCTCGATCCTGCTCGAGAACGCGCCGGCCGGCATGGACCTCGAGGACGTGCGCCGGCACCTGATGGAGATGCCCGGCGTCGTCGACGTCCACGACCTGCACGCCTGGACGATCACCAGCGGGATGCCGAGCCTCTCGGCACACGTGACCGTCACCCAGGAGGTCCTCGACGAGCACGGCGTCGGCGGCGTCCTGGACCGGCTGGCCGACTGCACGGCCGAGCACTTCGACGTACGCCACTCGACCTTCCAGGTCGAGCCGGTCAGCCACCAGGACCACGAAGATCTCGGCGAGGTCCACTAGTCAGTCGGGCCACCCGAGACGGGACCGAGAAGTGAGCCGGCCGATTCCCCCGATCATCGGCCGACTCAGCCCACACACAGCAGACACCAAGGCCGCCGCGTTGTCGCGGCCGTTGCAGGTTCCTGCAGAACGGGTCAGGAGCCGTGGCTCCACATCTGGACGCGGACCCCTGCGGCGAAGCGGGACTTGACCCCCAGCGCGGCCAGGATGGCAGCGACCTCGGAGCGGACGGTCCGGACGCTGACGCCGAGCGAGGCCGCGATCGCGTCGTCGCCCAGGTCGGACGCCATCAGGGCCACGACCTGCCGCTGCCGCTTGGTGAGGAGGCCCAGGTCGGAGATGCCAGCGTCCTCGACCGGGATCGCGGAGGCGACGATCGCGTCCCAGTAGCGCCAGGCGGCGTCCAGGCAGGCGCCGGAGTGCACCGTCATCAGGCTCATCGAACCGTCGACGACCGGCCCGTCCAGGAGCACGAAGCGACGGTCGATGATCTTCATCTGCACCGGCGCCCGGCCGAAGAGGTAGTCGCCGACGGGCTCGTTGGCGAGCAGGAGGCGTGCGTCCGTGTCGAGGCCGTAGTAGTCGAAGACGCTCACCATCCGCGCCCCGGACGCGACGAACGCCCGGTTGTAGGGGAGGCCCGCGCGCAGCTGGGTGGTGGTTGCTGCCGGGCGGACCGAGAGCACCTCGCGCCAGGTGTCCGCCTGCGTGTGCAGCCAGTCGTGGGTGGCCGCGGTCCCGACGGCGACGATCTCACCGCCGGTCAGCTCGCCGCGTGCCCCCTGGGCCGCTGCTTCGCTCCGGCGTACCTGCAACGCGGCCGCGGCGTCCAGGACCGCTTGCACGGCCACGCCGCTGAGGCGGGTCGACGGCCCGTTGCCCACGCCCACGGGGAGGTCGACGGGACGGTCGGTCATCGTCCGACCTCCAGCCGAGCGAGACGGGTCGCCGCCGCGAAGCGGGACTTCACGCCCAGCGCCGCCAGGAGCCGACGGCGACGACCTCGCCGCCGGTCAGCTCGCCGCGAGTCGCCTGCGCCGCTGCCTCGCTCCGGCGTACCTGAAGCGCGGCCGCGGCGTCCAGGACGGCCTGGACCGAGTCCATGCTCATCCTGGTCATCGGTCCGAGCCCGACCCCGGTCGGAAAGTCCCGCCGATCCACCTGTGCCTCCGTCTGCCCGCGCGTCGCCAACGGTCAAGTGTTGGCGGGCCCGCCGTCGTCCGCAACTCCGTCTCGCCGCCGACGGGTGCCGACGCGACACGTAGCCTCGGTGACGTGAGAGCCGCGCCCGACCTGACCATCGCCTTGGACGACCGGTTCGCCCGCACGGTTCCGGAGCTGGCGGTGCCCTGGCAGGCCGAGCCGGCGCCGGAGCCGAGCCTCCTGGCGCTGAACGAGCCGCTGGCCGCCGAGCTCGGCCTCGATCCCGCCGCGCTCCGCAGCGCCGACGGGCTCGGCCTGCTCACCGGGACGGTCGTGCCGCCCGGGGCGCACCCGGTCGCGCAGGCGTACGCCGGCCACCAGTTCGGCGGGTTCAACCCGAGGCTCGGCGACGGCCGGGCGCTGCTGCTCGGCGAGCTCGTCGACCGCGCCGGGCAGGTGCGCGACCTGCATCTCAAGGGCTCCGGCCGCACCCCCTTCGCCCGTGGCGGCGACGGCCTCGCGGCCGTCGGCCCGATGCTGCGGGAGTACGTCGTCAGCGAGGCCATGCACGCCCTCGGCATCCCGACCACCCGCGCGCTCGCCGTCGTGGCGACCGGACGCGGCGTACGCCGGGAGACCGTCCTGCCCGGCGCCGTCCTCGCCCGGGTCGCGAGCAGCCACCTGCGGGTCGGCAGCTTCCAGTTCGCGGCGGCACAGGGCAACGTGGGGCTCATCCGAAGGCTCGCCGACCTCGCGATCGACCGGCACCACCCGGAGGCCGCGACGGCGGACTCGCCGTACCTCGCGCTCTTCGATGCGGTGGTCGCCGCCCAGGCGCGGCTCGTCGCGCAGTGGATGCTCGTCGGCTTCGTCCACGGGGTGATGAACACCGACAACGTCACGATCTCCGGCGAGACGATCGACTACGGCCCCTGCGCCTTCATGGAGGCCTTCGACCCCGCGACCGTCTACAGCTCGATCGACGAGGGCGGGCGCTACGCCTACGGCAACCAGCCGGGCATCACCCAGTGGAACCTCGCGCGTCTCGCTGAGTCGCTCCTGCCCCTGATCAGCGAGGACCAGGACCGGGCCGTGGAGCTGGCCACGGCCTCGCTCACCTCCTTCAGCCAGCTGTACGGCGCCGCCTGGCTGGACGGGATGCGGGGCAAGCTCGGGCTGCCTGCCGGGCTCGACGACGAGGTCGTGGCCCCGCTGGTCAACGACCTGCTGGTCCTGATGCAGGCCGGCCGGGTCGACCTGACGACGTTCTTCCGGGCGCTGGGCCACGCCGCCCGCGGCGATGCCGAGCCCGCCCGCGGCCTGGTCCTGGACCTCGCCGCCTTCGACGCCTGGGCCGAGCGGTGGCTCGCGACCGGCCCGGACGCCGACGCGATGGAGCGGGTCAACCCGGTCTACATCCCACGCAACCACCTGGTCGAGGCCGCGCTGACCGCGGCGACCGGCGGCGACCTCGCTCCGCTCCAGCAGCTGCTGGTCGCCGTGCGTGCGCCGTACGACGAACGGGCCGGTCTCGAGGCCTACGCCGCCCCTGCGCCGGCTGACTTCGGGGCGGCTTACCAGACCTTCTGCGGGACCTGAGGCCTCAGGTGCCGGAAGAAGGGTCGGCGAGCAACGGCACGATCTGCTCCAGGGCGTAGGAGATGCTCAGCACGGTGTCCAGCTGACCGCCGCATACCTGTCGGCAACCGGACGCGATGGCTCTGCAGTGACCTTCTGGCACGCTCTCGGGCCGTGGAAGATCGCCATCACCTGTGAAGGGGTGGTGCGACGTGCCCTCGACGAGCCACTCAACGCCGCCCCGCCCTGCTGCCGCCGTGGTGATGGGGCGGGTCGACGACCTAGGCGGGACCGGATTGGCGACGCCGACGATGCGGCAGATAGGTTGATTGGGCACGATTGTGTTCCGGGTCACAGGGCGCACCACCCCCGCGTCCCGACGACCCGGGACCGATATGACCTCGGCAAGCGGAGACCCCGCCGACGCCGGTGACCTCGAAGGAGTGCACGTGACCCAGCAGTCAGGCTTCGGCCCGGATCTCGCGGAGGTCTTCGGACCCTCCCAGCAGGACGGCGGCCCCGAGCTCGTCCAGCTCCTCACTCCCGAGGGTGAGCGGATCCACCACCCCGAGTTCGACCTCGACTTCTCCGCCGACCAGGTCCGCGGCTTCTACCGCGACATGGTGCTCACCCGTCGGATCGACGTCGAGGCGACCGCGCTCCAGCGGCACGGCGAGCTCGGCATCTGGGCGCAGCTGCTCGGCCAGGAGGCCGCGCAGATCGGCGCCGGCCGCGCGCTGCGACCGCAGGACTACGTCTTCCCGACCTACCGCGAGCACGGTGTCGCGTGGTGCAGGGGCGTCGACCCGCTCGACCTCCTCGGCCTCTTCCGCGGCGTCGACCAGGGTCGATGGGACCCGGCCGAGAACAACTTCGGGCTCTACACGATCGTGATCGGCGCCCAGACCCTGCACGCGACCGGCTACGCGATGGGCATGCAGCGCGACGGCGTCGTCGGCACCGGCGACCCCGACCGCGACGCGGCCGTGATCGCGCACTTCGGTGACGGCGCCTCCTCGCAGGGCGACGTCAACGAGGCCTTCATCTTCGCCGCGTCCTACAACGCCCCCGTCGTCTTCTTCTGCCAGAACAACCAGTGGGCGATCTCGGAGCCGATCGAGCGTCAGACGCGAATCCCGCTCTACCAAAGGGCTTTGGGCTTCGGCTTCCCCGGCGTACGCGTCGACGGCAACGACGTCCTCGCGACGTACGCCGTCACGCAGGCGGCTCTCCAGCGGGCCCGCGACGGCCAGGGGCCGACGTTCGTGGAGGCCTACACCTACCGGATGGGCGCGCACACCACGACCGACGACCCGACCCGCTACCGGCTCTCCGACGACCTCGAGCGCTGGAAGCTCAAGGACCCGATCGCCCGGGTCGAGGTCTATCTCCGGCGCAATGGGCTGGCCGATGACGACTTCATCGCCGCCGTGCAGCAGGAGGCCGACGACCTCGGCGCCCGGCTGCGCGAGGGCTGCAAGGCGCTGCCCGACCCGTCGCCGCTGTCGATCTTCGACCACGTCTACACCGAGATGACCGAGGAGCTCGAGCAGCAACGAGCCGGCTTCGAGGCCTACCTCGAGTCGTTCGAGGGGGCACGTTCATGACGGAGAAGATCACGCTCGCCAAGGGCCTCAACATGGGCCTGCGCAAGGCCATGGAGGACGACTCGAAGGTCCTGCTCATGGGGGAGGACGTCGGCAAGCTCGGCGGCGTCTTCCGGATCACCGACGGCCTGCAGAAGGACTTCGGCGAGGACCGGGTCATCGACTCGCCGCTGGCCGAATCCGGCATCGTCGGCACCGCGGTCGGCCTCGCGTTGCGCGGCTACCGGCCCGTCGTCGAGATCCAGTTCGACGGGTTCGTCTACCCGGCGTACGACCAGATCGTCTGCCAGGTCGCGAAGATGACCTTCCGCAGCCAGGGCAAGTCCAAGATGCCGATGGTCATCCGGATCCCGTTCGGCGGCGGCATCGGCGCGGTCGAGCACCACAGCGAGTCGCCGGAGGCGCAGTTCGCGCACACGCCCGGCCTCAAGGTGGTCGCCTGCTCCAACCCGGTCGACGGCTACTGGATGATCCAGCAGGCCATCGCGTGCGACGACCCGGTGATCTTCCTCGAGCCCAAGCGGCAGTACCACGCCGACAAGGCCGAGCTCGACGACACCGCGACGCCCGAGCCGCTCTTCACCTCGCGCGTCGTACGCCGCGGCACCGACGTGACCGTGCTCGCCTACGGGCCGACGGTGAAGACCGCGATGAAGGTCGCCGAGGCGGCCGCCGATGAGGGCAAGTCGATCGAGGTCATCGACCTGCGCACGCTGTCGCCCCTCGACATGGGTCCGGTCTTCGAGTCCGTACGCCGCACCGGCCGCGCGGTCATCGCCCACGAGGCGCACGTCAATCTCGGCATGGGCGCGGAGGTCTCCGCGCGGATCACCGAGGAGTGCTTCTACTCGCTCGAGGCCCCGGTGCTGCGGGTCGGCGCGTTCGACACGCCCTATCCGCCGTCGCGGATCGAGGAGGACTACCTCCCCGACCTGGACCGGGTGCTCGATGCCGTCGATCGATCCTTGGGGTTCTGATGGGTGAGTTCAAGCTGCCCGACGTGGGCGAGGGTCTGACCGAGGCCGAGATCGTCAGCTGGAAGGTCAAGGTCGGCGACGTCGTCGCGATCAACGACATCATCGTCGAGATCGAGACCGCCAAGTCGATCGTCGAGCTGCCGTCGCCGTACGCCGGTGCCGTGAGCGCGCTGATGGTGGCCGAGGGTGAGATGGTCGCCGTCGGTACGCCGATCATCGCGATCGGGGACGACGCGCCGGCCGAGATCGACCTCTCCAACCCGGCCGCCTCCGGTGGCGGCGAGGGTGAGTCGTTGGTCGGCCGCAACAAGGCCGACCGCGGCCCGGTCCGGCGGGCGCGCAAGGTGTCGTCGGGTGCCGTGGCCGCGCACATGCAGGCCCAGGCGGCCTTCGAGTCCGGCGCGGCGCCGATGGTGGAGGCCGTCGAGGAGCCCGAGTCCGTGCCCGCTGTCGCGGCCGCTCCCGAGCCGGCATCGCCCGCCGCCGTACGCGCCCTGGCGAAGCCGCCGGTGCGCAAGCTGGCCAAGGACCTCGGGGTCGACATCAGCACGCTGACGCCGACCGGTCGCAACGGCACGGTGTGCCGGGAGGACGTGGAGGCCGCGGCCGCTGGGTCCACGGAGGTTCCGAGGCTCGGCGCTAGCGCGCCTCGCACCTCGGCGACCGTGGAGCGGGAGACCCGCGAGCCGATCAAGGGCGTCCGCAAGATGATGGGCCAGGCGATGGTGAGCTCGGCGTTCACCATCCCGCACGTCACCGAGTGGGTGACCGTCGACGTGACCCGCACGATGGAGTTCGTCGAGCGGCTGAAGGGTCGTCGCGAGTTCCGGGACGTCAAGGTCTCGCCGCTGCTGGTGCTGTCGCGCGCCGTGATGCTCGCGATGCGTCGTACGCCGGAGATCAACTCGCTCTGGGACGAGGCGGCCGGCGAGGTCGTCTTCAAGGGCTACGTCAACCTCGGCATCGCCGCGGCCACCCCTCGCGGGCTGGTCGTGCCCAACGTCAAGGACGCCCAGGACCTCTCGCTGCTCGAGCTGGCCTCGGCGCTCAACGCGCTGACCGCGACCGCGCGCGAGGGCAAGACGCAGCCGGCCGAGATGAGCGGCGGGACGTTCACGATCACCAACGTCGGCCCGTTCGGCGTCGACGGTGGCACCCCGATCATCAACCCGGGCGAGTCCGCGATCCTGTGCTTCGGCGCCGTCAAGAAGGCGCCGTGGGTGGTGGACGACCAGATCGTGGTGCGGCAGGTCTGCACCCTGTCGCTCTCCTTCGACCACCGGCACATCGACGGCGAGAAGGGCTCGCGCTTCCTCGCCGACGTGGCCGGGGTGCTCGAGGACCCGGCGAGCGCGCTGCTGTTCTGAGGCGGGCGGGTTTCCCCGGCCGCCCGGGGAAACCCGCCGACACGCCGTTGCAGCAACGGCGTGTCGGCAGGTTCCAGCTGACGACCTCCCCGGTAGACGTGGTGGAACGCGGGATCGCCCAGGCAACCGACCTGTGCCTGCCCGACGGCCGGCTGAACCCGGATGCCGTCGGCCGGAGTCGTACGCCGTTGCACCGCGCCAACCTGCGCGGATGGGCCGAGGAGGCCCGCAACCGCTGGTGATCAGTGGCCGGACGCGTCCAGCGCCTCGGCGGTGAGGCGCCGGCCGAGCTCGATCATCTCCGTGACGCGGTGGAAGTCGAGCGAGCGCGCGGCCGAGACCGGCACGGTCACCAGGACATCGGGCGGCAGGCCGGCCATCCGGTAGCGCGCGACCAGACCCTGCATGGCGTCCAGCGAGAGCCCCACGACGTCGGAGATCCGCAGCGGATCGGGCTCGACCGGCTCCATCGAAACTGGGGGTTCGAGCTCGCGTTCGCGACCGACCGTACGGCGTACCCGGTCGACGATCTCCTCGCGCCAGGTCGGGGTGGCCGGTTCGCGGGCCGGACTGCTCTGCTCGCGAGCGCTCCGGTTGCCCTGGAGGGAGATCGCGATGGTGAGGTCGGCGGCCGCGGCGGCGGTCGGCTCGATCGGGACGGGGTTCATCAGGCCACCGTCGGCCAGCAGGCGACCGTTCATGACGACCGGCGTGATGACGCCCGGGATCGCGATCGAGGCGCGGATCGCCGACAACAGCGGGCCACGCTGGAACCACACCTCGCGCCGGGCCCTCAGGTCGGTGGCGACGGCGGTGAACGCCATCGGGAGCCCCTCGATCAGCTGCTCGCCGATCAGCTCCTCGACCTCGGCGAAGATCCGGTTGGCGGCGATCGCCCCACCTGCCGACCACTTCGGGTCGAGGAGGCGGAGGATCTCGCGCTGCTTCAGGTTGCGGACCCACTCGGTGTAGGCGTCGAGCACTCCCGCGGCGTACAGGCCGCCGACCAACGCGCCCATCGACGAGCCGGCCACCGCGACGACCTCGTGCCCGCGGGACTCGATCTCGGCGATGGCGCCGATGTGCGCATAGCCGCGGGCGCCACCGGAGCCCAGGACCAGGGCGACGCGCTGTGGAGGCATGCCTGCACCCTAGTCAGCGCGGGTGGGAGCTCCCGGATGCTCCTCGGCTAAGGCGAGGGTCTGCGCGCCGGGCACGGTGTTGACCGGCGCCGTCGACGTGGTCGGCGGTCCACGCGTCCGGAGCGTCGACCCCACCACGGTGAAGGGTCCGACCAGCCATGCCGTTGTGGCAACGCCAGCGCCGTCCAGCTCCCGATGTGCATTGTCGGACAGCACGGGGGAGCGCTCCTTGTCGGGGGTTTCCGACATGTTCGCCCCGGTGTAGTCAGGCCTCGATCGGGCCGACCTCCCAGCCCGGCGGCGAGATCGGGTGCAGCATCGCGTCGGTGCCGCCATCCACGAAGATGACCGCCCCGACGATGTTGGCGGCGCCGTCCGAGAGCAGGAACGCGATGGTGGCCGCGACCTCCTCCGGCCGGCCGAGGCGGCCGATGGCGTTGGGGTAGGCGTCGATCGCCGAGCCGAGCAGCGGGTCGGCGCGCATCTCCTCGACCATCGGGGTCTCGGTGGCGCCGGGGGCGACGGCGTTGAGGCGGATGCCGGCGCCGGCCCACTCCGGCTTCACCCCCTCGCGACGGGCCCACCAGGCGAGCGCGGCCTTGCTGGACGGGTAGGTCATCACCGAGTCGACCTTCGCGGCCTCCTCGCGGGCGAGCGGCTCGTCGTCGCGCAGGCAGGCCTGGGCCGCGGGCGCGTTCCAGCCCGGCATGCCGGTGATCGAGTTGGACGCGAGGAGCACGACGCCCGCGCCCTTCGCCGCGGCGAGCTCGGCTTGCAGCCCGCGGACGAGCGCGACCGCGCCGAAGAAGTTCACCGACACCAGCAGGTCGCCGGGTACGCCGGTGCGGCCGGCGATGCCTGCGGCCGGTACCAGCCCGTGCAGCACGTCGGTCAGCGCCTGTACGCCGGCCACGGCCGCGGCTCGTCCCTCCACGGTCGCCAGGTCGGCCGTCAGGTCGGCGTCGGTGCCCGGTCGGTCCACGGTGATCACCCGATGGCCCCGCTCGCGCAGCAGTGCGGTGGTCGCGGCCCCGATCCCGGAGGCGGCGCCGGTGACGGCGTACGTCTTCATGGCCGGAACCGTAACGCGTTCTAGTTGTCGGCTCAGGCGTAGCGGCGGGCCCGGTCGGCGGGAGAGCCGGGGCCGGAGTCCAGCAGAGCGGCGAGCTCGTGCTCGAGCACCGCACCCACGCGCTGGCAGAACGCCTCGGGCTCGTCGGCGGCGTCCGGCAACTCGGCGACGATCCGGTCGACGATGCCGCGGTCGCGCAGGTCGAGGGCGCGGACCTTCTGCGCGCGAGCCATCTCCGGTGCGTGGTCGAGGTCGCGGTGGACGATCGCGCTGGCGCCCTCCGGCGGCAGCGGCGAGAGCCAGGCGTGCTGGGCCGCGATCACCCGGTCTGCGGGCAGGAAGGCGAGCGCGCCGCCGCCGTTGCCCTCGCCCAGCATCAGGCAGAGCGTGGGGGCGTCGAGGGTGACCAGCTCGTTGAGGCAGCGGGCGATCTCGCCGGCCATGCCGCCGTTCTCGGCCTCGGCCGACAGGGCGGCGCCGCGGGTGTCGATCACGGTGACCAGCGGCAGGCCGAGGTCGGCGGCCAGCTTCATCCCGCGCTGGGCCTCGCGCAACGCCTCCGGGCCCATCGGGTGCTCGGCGGTCTGACCTCGCCGGTCCTGCCCGAGGAACACGCACGGCGCCTCGCCGAAGCTCACCAGCGCCAACAGCAGCCCGGGGTCGTGCTCGCCCTGACCCGTGCCGTTGAGCGGGATCACGTCGCTGGCGGCGTACTTCAGCAGCCGCCGTACGCCGGGCCGGTCGGGTCGTCGAGAGCGGGTGACGGCGTCCCACGTCTCGACGTCGGGGACCGGCGTGAGCGGCACCGGGTCGGGCACCGGGCTGATGCCGTGCCGCGGCGCGAGCAGGATCGAGAGCGCCCGGTCCAGGATGCCGGCGATCTCCTCGGGCGGCATGACCGCGTCGATGATGCCGTGCGCGTAGAGGTTCTCCGAGGTCTGGACGCCCTCGGGGAACGGCTTGCCGTAGAGCGCCTCGTAGACCCTCGGTCCGAGGAACCCGATCAAGGCACCGGGCTCGGCGACGGTCACGTGGCCCAGCGAGCCCCAGGACGCCATCACGCCACCGGTGGTGGGGTGGCGCAGGTAGACGAGGTACGGCAGCGCGGCCGCCTTGTGGGCCGCCACCGCCTGGGTGATCCGCACCATCTGCACGAACGCCGGGGTGCCCTCCTGCATCCGGGTGCCGCCGCTGATCGGGCCGGCGAGCAGCGGCAGCCCCTCGCGGGTCGCCCGCTCGATCGCCGCGACCAGCCGGTCCGCGGACGCCCGCCCGATCGAGCCGGCCAGGAACCGGAACTCGCCCATCACGACCGCGACCCGCCGCCCGTGCATCAGACCCTCGCCGGTGAGCACTGACTCGTCGACGCCGCTCTTCTCCCGGGCGGCCGCGAGCTCGGCAGCGTACGCCTCCGGGATCTCGCCGTACGACGGCGGCACGTCCCAGGAGCTCCACGAACCCTCGTCGAGGACGAGGTCGATGAGCTCGGCGGCCGAGAGGCGGGACGGCGTGGGGGCGTTCATCAGCGAAGGCTAACGGGTCGGGTCGGGGAATGCCGGGGCGCCTTCGGGGGCTCGCCCGGCATGGGTGAGCCCCCGATCCTTCCGCTCCTGCGCGAGCTCGGCAGCATGGTGGCCGGCGTGCCACCGCACTGGTCCGTGACGACCGGTGTCGCTAGCGGTCGCGCCAGGCGGCGAGCACCTCGGACTCGCGCTCGCGGCTCATGCCCGTGACCTTCGCGTCCGGGGTCGCCTGCAGCCAGGCGAGGGTCTCGCGGGCGGTGTCGGCGACCGGGCGCGTCACCAGCCCGGCGTCGTACGACGGGGTCGCGTCGTGAGCGGTCATGCCGTCGTACGCCGGGCGGGGGAGCCACAGCGGCAGCGAGTCGGGGCCGGCCCACGGCTCGACGCCCTGCTCGGTCAGGAACTCCTGCGGCACCCAGGTGAGCTCGACCTCGGCGTCGCAGCCCTCCGCGACGGCGGTGAGCACGTCGACCATGGTCGTCGCGTGCCCAACGCCGTCGTAGTCGCCGACGAGCCGGGACTCGGCGGCGGTGACGATCCAGGTCGCGAGGTCGTGCACGTCGATCACCTGCGTGCTGTCGTCGGGGCGACCGGGTGCGAGCACCGACCCGCCGTCGGCCATCCGCGCAGGCCAGTAGGTGAACCGGCCGCTCGGGTCGCCCGGTCCCACGATCAGGCCCGGCCGGATGACGGTGGCCGAGGCGGAACCGTCACGGACGATCTGCTCACACGCGACCTTCATCGGGCCGTAGGCCTCCAGGTCGACGGACAGGTCGACGTCCTCGTGGAGGGGCTCGCGCAACGGCAGGGTGCCGGGCCGACCCCCGGGGGTGGACTCGTCGGAGTAGACGTTGACCGTGGAGACGAAGACCCAGTGGGCGTTGGGAAGAGCGGCGACCGCCGATCGTGTCGAAGAGGGGTAGCGGCCGACGTCGACCACTGCGTCGAAGTCGTCGGCGAGGTCGGTCGGCGCGGGTTCCGCGCGATCCCACTTCACGGGCTGCGCGCCCTCCGGCACCGACCCCGACCCCGACGTACCGCGGTTGGCGCAGGTGACGTCGTGCCCGCGGCGTACGGCGTCCGCCGCGACCGCCTTGGAAAGGAACACCGAACCGCCGAGCACCAGGAGCTTCATGTCCGCAACGCTTGCGGGAATGAAGCGAGGAGGCAAGCGATTCAGCCAACAGCAGACCCCGAGAGGAGCAGCAGGTCGTGAACAGGCTCGGCTTCCTCACGATCGGACTCTTCGACCCCGGCGACCCGGCTGCGGGACACGAGTCGACGCTCCGGATCATCGAGCTCGGGGAGGAGCTCGGCTTCGACAACGCGTGGCTTCGGCACCGGCACCTGCAGTACGGCATCTCGTCGCCGGTCGCGGTGCTCGCGGCGGCCTCGCAGCGCACCAGCCGGATCGAGCTCGGTACGGCGGTCACCCCCCTCGGCTGGGAGAACCCGCTGCGCCTCGCCGAGGACTGGGCCACCGTCGACGTCCTCTCCGGCGGCCGGCTGAACCCGGGACTGAGCGTCGGGCCGCCGATGCGGTACGACGAGGTCCGCGGGGCGCTCTACCCGGACGCCGGCGACCTCGAGGACTTCAGCTACGAGCGGGTCGAGCGGTTGCTCCGGCTGGTGCGTGGCGAGCCGGCGAGCCCCTTCCGGGGGCGCGCGGGCATCGAGGACTTCTCGGATCGCGTCGAGCCGCACTCACCCGGCCTCGCGTCTCGGATCTGGTACGGCGCTGCGTCCCTGGGCTCGGCGCGGTGGGCCGGCGAGCAGGGGCTCAACCTCTTGACCAGCAGCGTGGTCAAGGCGGAGGAGTCGGAGGACTTCGAAGAGGTGCAGCTGTCGCAGATCCGCGCGTTCCGCGCGGCGCATCCGCTGGATGGCGCCGCCCGCGTGTCGCAGGGCCTGGTCGTCATCCCGACCGACGGCGCCTCCGCCGACCAACGGGCGCGCTACACGGCGTACGCCGAGTCCCGGCTGGCGCGGACGAGCGAGCCGCAGGGACCGGGGCGGCTGATGTTCGCGCCCGACATCGTCGGGACCTCGGACGATGTCGCCGAGCGGCTGAACGCGCACGCGGCGTTCCGCGAGGTCGACGAGGTCGCCTTCGCGCTGCCGTTCACCTTCGAGGAGGCCGACTACGTGCAGATCCTGACCGACATGGCGACCCGCCTCGGTCCGGCGCTGGGTTGGCAGCCGAAACCTGCCGACGCGCCGTCGCCGTAGCGGCGTGTCGGCAGGTTTCCCCGGGCGCCCGGGGAAACCCGCGACCCCCACCTAGCTCCGCTGCGGCGTCGTCTCGCCCAGCAGCCAGTCGTCGAAGAACCCCGACAGGTCCTCGCCGGTCTGCTCGGACCACCACGTCGTGATGTCGGCGTAGTCGGCGTTGCCGTTGTCGTGGGCGGCCGGCCACGCGCGCACCAGGCGCCAGAACTCGTCGTCGCCCAACCGCTTGCGGAGCTCGTCCCACATCAGCGCGGGGCCGTAGTAGACGTTCCCGGCGCCGAAGGCCTCCGGATCGTAGTCGGCCGGCGGGCCGTGGTCCGAGCGCAGCCGCGGCTCCGTCTCTGCCCACTCGTCCATCACCGACTCGATCGTGGTGCCGTCGGACTGGGCCTGCCACGCGCCCTGGATGAACATCGCCATGCCCTCGTTCATCCACATGTCGCGCCAGTCGACCGGCGTGACCTGGTCGCCCCACCACTGGTGCGCCATCTCGTGGACCAGCACCTCCGGTGACGTCGCGTACGCCGAGTCGCCGAGGGTGATCATCGTCTGGGTCTCCATGCCGCTCGTGGAGTCCACGATCAGGAAGCCGAGCGACCCGAACGGATACGGGCCCAGCCGCTCCTCCAGCCAGTCCAGCCCGGCCGGTGCCTCCCGGAGCTTCGCGACGAGCTCGGGGCGCCCGCGGGGCGTCCAGTAGGCGATCGGGACGCCGGACGCCGAGCGCTCCTTCGTCTCGACCAGGTCGGCGATCGCGATCGTGACGAGGTACGACGCCGCCGGCTCGTCGAGCTCCCAGCGGGTGGTGGTCTCCCCGGCCGTCGTGCTGCGCGAGACCAGCTCGCCGTTGGCGACGCCGACCAGCGGAGCGGGCGCGGTGATGGTGAAGGAGTAGAGCGCCTTGTCGGAGGGCTGGTCGTTGACGGCGTACCAGGAGTAGGCGCCGTACGGCTGCTGCATCGTCCAGACCTCGCCGTCGGCGGTGGTCTCCCAGCCGATGGTGTCCATGTCCCTGCGCTGAGAGGGTGCCGGCACCGGCGTCGGCGTGCCGTCGTACTCGATGACCAGCCGGTAGACCTGGTCGGCCCGCGCGGCGTGCGAGATCACCAGGTCCTTACCGCGGTGCTCGTACGCCGCGTCCGAGCCGTCGACCGATACCGACCCGATCTCGAGGTCGGCGGCGAGGTCCAGCTGCAGGTGGTCGGCGTCGTCGGTGGCTCGCAGCCGCACGGTCTCGCGGCCCGTCATGGTGCGGGTGTCGGGGTCCCACGCGATGTCGAGCGCGTACTCCAGGGCGTCCACGCCCGGGTCGCCCACCTCGGGATAGACCCCGTCTTCAACGGGGTTGCTCAAACCCGGCGACTCCGAACTCGTCGTCGCCTGTGCGCTGGGCGCCGGCGACGGTGAGCCGTCCGGCTCGTCGTCCGAGGACGTGCAGCCGGCGAGCAGCAGGACGCCGGCGACCAGGGCGGCGACCACCCTCACTCGGAGCCCCACAGCAATGGCCGGGCGAGCTTGCGACCGTGATGGATCTGCGCCTTGACGGTGCCGAGCGGGGCGCCGACCTGGCGGGCGATCTCCTCATACGAGAGCCCGTAGACGTCCCGCAGGAGGAGCGGCTCGACGAACTGGGGGTGGTCCCGCTCGATCGTCTCCATCGCCTCGAGCAGGTCGAGGCGGGTGCCGGCGATGACGCTGGTCGTGCGCGGGTCGGGACGATCGACGCCGGCGTACTCCATCGGGTCGCGGGGCGTCGCCAGGTTCTTCATCCGGCGGTACGTCGAGCGCGCGCTGTTGAGCGCGACCACGTGCATCCAGGTGGTGAAGCGACCCTGACCGTTCCAGGACCCGACCTTGTTGGCGATGTTGAGCAGCGCCTCCTGGCACGCGTCCTCCGCGTCGGGCAGGTGCGGGAGGACGCCGCGACAGACGTTGAGCGCTCGGGGCCGGATGGCGGTGAGGAGCGCCTCCAGGGAGTCTCGGTCTCCGTCCTGCGCGCGGCGCGCGAGCTCGTCGATCTCGTCCGGCCCCAGACCATCGGTCGTCATGAACGCACCCTTCCCCGTTGTGTGCTCATTGTGCAGGCCCCACCCGAACGGGTGGTTGTTCGCCGAGGGCGGGTGACTCGCGTAACCGTGGGCACCTACGGCTCGTTCGTCATGGTCAGGGCCACCACTCGGAGGGCCCGACATCGACTCGTTCGGGGGATGCGATGAAAGCCAGTTCCTGGAAGACGCCTGCCGCAGTCACGACCGTGCTCACACTGGGGTGGGCCGGTCTCAGCATCGGAGGTGCTCCGTTGCTCGCGGCCGCCGCCGGAGCAGCGCCGCCCGGCCCGTACGGCGCCTCGACGCACGCCGAGGTCGCGCACGTGAATGCGATCAGCCTGCCCGGGCTTCCTTCCGTGGCCGACCTCTCGATCGCTTGGGGTGACCGGTGCCGCCGGCTCGACCGCGACGCCACGCGCCTCGGCCGACGCCCGCAACCTGGGTGGCACCGGGCTCGCGGGCACTCCGCTCCCGTTGCTGTCGTCGGCTCACAGCGAGGCGACGACAGGGGCACCGTCGCCCGACCTGACGACCGCGACCACCGCGCCCGTCACGGTGCCTGGCCTGGTCGACCTCGGTCTCTCCACGTCGACGGCCCAGGCACGCACCACGGCCGACGGCTCGTGTCTTCCGGTGGGTGCACTGTCGTCGGCCTCCACGGCCACGACGGCTGGGGCGACCGTGGTCCCGGCGAACATCCCCGGGTTGGGTGACGTCAGCGTGCTGACGCTGCCGAAGGACGTCGCGACGTCGCAGCACACGCAGCTCGTCGGCCGCACCGGCGGTGACGCGGTCCGCGCCACCGCCTCCGGCTCGACGGTCGACGTCGAGCTGCTCGGGGGTGCCGCGACGATCAAGGTGCTCGACCCGGCAGTCCTGACGGCGACCGCGGGCGGCACCAGCGGCAGCGCCGACGTCACGTACGACGCACCAGCCGTCTCGGTCGTCGCGGGCGGACAGTCGTACGCCGTGCCCAGCAACGGCAGCCCCGTCTCCATCGCTCTCCCGGCCAACCCGGGCCTGAGCCTCGAGGTGTCCGCACCCGGGCTCGCCTCGCAGACCGAGAGCGCTGACGGCAGCTCGGCCAGTGGCTCGGCGACCGTGCTGCACGTGGCTCTCGGGCTCGCCGGCTCGTCGCTCCTCGACGTCGACCTGCTGCCGCTCAGCGCCGCCGCGACGGCCCCCGCAGGTGGTGTCGACTGTGCCAGGAGCGCCGGTGGCGGCAGCGCCGCGGACCCGGACGGTGACGGGCTGACCAACGCCCAGGAGACCCAGTACGGCACCGACCCGGGCAACGCCGACACCGACGGTGACGGCTACGGGGACGGATACGAGGTCGTCAACGGTTCTGACCCGCTCGACTCCGCGTCTCCAGGCGCCGGCGCACCCGGCACGGACACCGATGGTGATGGCGTGAGCGACGCCGACGAGCTGCGGGGCGGCACCAACCCCGTCAACCCGGACACGGACGGCGACCTGCTCTCCGACGGCGGTGAGGGCATCAGGGGGACCAACCCCCTTGTCGCCGACACCGACGGTGACGGACTCCAGGACGGGCAGGAGGTCCTGGCCAGGACGAACCCGCTCAAGGCCGACACCGATGGCGACCGGATCCAGGACGGCCGAGAGGTCAACGGGTTCAAGATCCCCGGCATCGGCGTCGTCCGGACCAACCCGCTGAAGACCGACACCGACGGTGACGGCATCAAGGACCGACGCGAGGCCCGCGGCATCAAGATCAAGCGGAAGGTCTCCGTGCACGGCAAGAAGGCCCACCGGATCGGTCTGGTGCGGACCGATCCGTCGCGGAAGGACACCGACCGGGACGGGCTCGGCGACCGGGTCGAGGTGCGTGGCTTCAAGAACAAGCGCTACCACGTCCGCTACGTCAGCAACCCGCGCTCGAAGGACTCCGACCGCGATGGCCTGGGCGACCGCGCCGAGGTGACCGGCAAGCGCAACAAGCGCCACGGGCGGATGCCGAGCAACCCGCTGAACTGGGACACCGACCGCGGGGGCGCCTCCGACGGTCGAGAGGTCCGCGCCGGCAGCAACCCCGCCAAGCTGGGCTAGGCACAGGACAAACGGATGAGGTCGCAACCGACGATGCGGTTGCGACCTCACCCGACCGATGTCGGCCCGGGAGCTACTTGACCTCGGACCGGACGACCATCCGGAGCCCGACCGCGAGGGGGACGACCAACCAGAAGAAGCCGGTGACGGCCAGCTGGGCCCAGTTCTCGCCGGTCATGACGCCGTTGAAGAGGTTGCCCTGGGCGAAGTTGAAGTCGACCCACGGCTGCAGGTCCTCGAACCACTGCTGGTTCATGGCGAGCAGCATCGTCAGCGGCGGCAGAGCGAACCCGTAGACGAAGTAGCCGACGATGGCGGCGGCCGAGTTGCGGATCAGCACGCCGAGCATGAAGCCGACGAGCATGCCGAGGACGTTGGCCACGATGATGTACGAGAGCTCGGTCGCGCTGACGTTCCAGACCGTGTCGGTGCCGGTGATCGCGGTGCCGAGCACGTTGCCGACGGCGCCGATCGCGGCAGCCATCAGCATGGAGACCACGCCGATGCCGATCGTGACGGCGAGCTTGGCGCCGATCACCCGACTGCGGTGGGGCACCAGGGTGAACGTCGTCAGCCCGGTGCGCTGGCTCCACTCACTGGTCACCGACAGGGCGGCGATGATCGGCAGGAGCACCGCCATCGGGAAGCCGATCGCCGAGGCGAACGACTCGTAGGTGAGCTCGCTGTCGGGTGCGAACACGATCGTCGCAGCGGTGGCGACCACCGCGAGGATCGCGATGCTGGCCATCAGCCAGAAGCCGGACCGGGTGTCGAACGACTTGCGCAACTCGACGGACATCAGCCGCGACATCGGGATCCGCGTGGGGGCCGGCCGCGCCGTACGCGTCACCTCGGTGACGGCGTCGATGGTCGTGGCGCTCATGCTGCTACTCCTTCTCGCTGGGTGTCTGCGGTGAGCTCGAGGAACATCTCCTCGAGCCCGGCGCCTTCGGCGGCGCGGAGCTCGGTCAGGGCGACACCGGCTCCCAGAGCCACCTGCCCGACGACGTCCGGCTCGGCGTCGACCCTGAGCGCGTCGGTCATCTGGGAGAAGTCCAGGCCGGCGTCGACGAGGCCGCGGGTGAGGGCGGGTACGTCGCGGGTGCGGACCAGCGTGCCCGCGGAGGCGAGCAACTCGGCCTTGGTGCCCTGGGCGACGATGCGGCCGTTGCCGATGACGACCAGGTCGTCGGCGATGACCTCGATCTCGTGCAGCAGGTGCGACGAGAGCAGGACGGTGCCGCCGCGGTCGGCGTACCCGCGGAGCAGGTCGCGCATCCAGCGGATGCCGGCCGGGTCGAGGCCGTTGGCCGGCTCGTCCAGGATCAAGACCTCTGGCTCGCCGAGCAGCGCGGCCGCGATGCCGAGCCGCTGGCGCATGCCGAGCGAGTAGTTGCGCACCCGGCGACCGGCCTCGGTCGGTGTCAGGCTGACCAGGTCGAGGATCTCGTCGACCCGGGCCGCGGGCAGCCCCATCGTGCGCTGCGCGACGGTGAGGATCTCGCGGCCGGTGCGTCCGGCGTGCTGGGCCGAGGCGTCCAGGAGGACGCCCACCTCGAGGCCCGGGTTGGGCAGGTCGGCGAAGCGCCGCCCGCTGACGGTGGCGGATCCGGACGTGGCGGGGGTGAGCCCGACCATGATCCGCATGGTGGTGGTCTTCCCGGCGCCGTTGGGGCCCAGGAATCCGGTGACGCGGCCGGGCCGCGCCGTGAAGCTGACATCGTCGACGGCAGCGAACCCGCCGTACTGCTTGCTGAGGGACTCGACCTTGATCATGACCTGAGCCTCGCGGGCCCGAGGGGGTGCCCACATCGGGGAGACGGGGCACCTGATCCCTGAGCCGACCCCGAGTCCTCTCGGGGTAGCACCCCTGGCCCCAACCCGTGGCCCCGCCATAATGCGGTCGTGCCCATGCCTGCTCGTCTCGGTCGCTATGCCGTGCGCCGCCGCATCGGCGCGGGCGCGTTCGCGACCGTCTGGCTGGCGTACGACGAGCAGCTCGACTCAGCCGTCGCGGTCAAGGTGCTCGCCGAGAACTGGAGCGAGGACCTGGCCGTGCGCCGGCGGTTCCTGGAGGAGGGTCGCTTCCTGCGCAAGGTCGAGTCGCCGTACGTCGTGACCGTCTACGACGCGGGCGAGCTCGACGATGGGCGCCCCTACCTGGTGATGTCGTACGCCGACCAGGGGACCCTCGCCGACCGGTTGGAGATCGACGGGCTGACGGCCGCGCAGGTGCTGGGGGTGATCCGCGAGATCGGCGCCGGGCTGCAGACCCTGCACGAGCGCGGAGTGCTGCACCGCGACCTCAAGCCCGCCAACGTGCTCTTCCGAGCGGTCGACGGGCGCGTCCGTGCGATGGTCGCCGACCTCGGTCTCGGCAAGTCGATGGAGGTGTCGTCGCGGCTCACGGTGATCGCCGGGACGCCGTCGTTCGTCGCCCCCGAGCAGGCGCAGGGCGAGCCGCTCGACCCCCGCGCCGACCAGTACTCTCTCGCCGCTCTGACCTACCTGATGCTCGCCTCCCGCGCGGCGTTCTCCCACGCCTCGCTGTCGGCCGCGGCGACCCCGGGGCCGCCGCCGCCGCTGTCGACCGAGGAGCGGCCGTACCCGCCCGAGGTCGAGGCCGTCGTGTGCCGTGGGTTGGCGGCCGACCGCGAGGACCGCTGGCCCGACGTGGCGTCGTACGTCGCGGCGCTGGAGGCCGCGCTCGTGCCGGTCGCCGGCACGGACGCCGAGACCGATGCCGAGGTCTGGCTGCCCCTCGACCCACACCTGACCCAGCTCGGTGCGGCGCCCTCGCTGAAGGTCGACGACGGACCGCTGCCCGAGCCGGCCCTGCCCCGGCGTACGAGAAGGCGCTGGCTCGCCGGGCTCGCTGTTGCCGCGCTGGTCGTGGCCCTGGCGGGCGTCGGTGGCTACGTCGCCGCCGGGGACGGTCCGGACGAGGCGACGGTCAGCGATGAGGACGGCGCCCTGACCGTCACGGTGCCGATCGGGTGGAAGCGCGCGGTCGCCGATGACGGCTGGCAGCCTCCGCACGAGACGTCGGACTACCCGGCACTCTCGGTCGGCACGGAGCCGGGCTGGAGCGACGAGCTGGACTCCCAGGGGGTGTTCGTGGGCATCCTGCCCGGCACCGACCTGCCTGCCCGGGTGCCCGGACACCCCGAGTGCACCACCGCGCAGGAGCCGGTGGATGGTGACGGCACCGGCCGCGAGGCGATCACGGTCTTCTACACCGGGTGCGACGACGGGGTGATGGTCGAGCGCGTCGTCCGGCTCACCGACAACCGGCTGCTGTGGGTGCAGGTCCGGAGCTCCACCACGGCGACGGCCAACCAGGTGCTCGACTCGGTCGAGACCCACGGCTTCAGCTGACGTCCGTCTCCGACATCATCCGGTCGAAGAGCGCCTTGAGCCCGGGGCGGTCCGCCTCCCGCCCGATCACCCCGATGTAGACGTCGGCGAAGCCCGATCCCGGGCGGGACAGGTAGCCCTCGTACGAGAACCGGCGGTGCTTGTCGGCCACGTAGCTCGCCGCGAACCGGTCCGGCTCTCGCTCGACCTCCAGGTTGGTGACATCCGCAGCGCTGTCGAGGTCGGCGATGCGGTTGCGGACCGCCGAGTCGATGGTGCGGTAGCCGTTGCCGATCTGGAGGACCTTGATGAAGTAGACGTTCCTGGTCAGCCGCCACGACGGGTACCACTTCCACTCGCTGGCGTTTGCTTCGCTGCGCACCCAGCCTCGCGGGATCGGGACCTTCACCTGGAACGGCGGGGCGCCGACCGTCTGGCGACGTACGCGCACGTCCGGGCGGAGCGCCGGCGCGAGGTTGTCGGCGACCACGACGGCCGGGATGACCGGATAGCTGGGTGACGAGGCCGGGACCGGGACGGCGGAGAACGTCGTCGGGTCGGTGGGTCGCTCGGTGCCCAACCAGTAGCCGACCGCCCCTGCCATCAGGGCGAGAGCGAGCGCCAACCCGATCCAGCGCACCATGCGGCACACCGTATCCGCGCACGCCCGCTCCTGCGGACGGGGCGGGTCGATTGCGGGTTTGACTGGTCGGTGCCGGATCGTGTGCCAGAGTGTGACAGCGCTGACCACTCGGAGGGGCACCGAATGAGCGAGATCTGGATCGATCGACACCGTGAGCGGTTGGACGCTGCGGTCGCCGCGTCCGCGGCCCGCACCTACTTCTCCGCCTTCGAGGCCTCGCCTTCGCCGGGTCCCTCCGGCGCAGCGGCGCGACGAACGGGTACCGCGGCCTTTCGGTCCTGGCTGGACGAGGAGTTCCCGCTGGCCACGCCGGGTGCGGACGGGACGGTGGCGACCGAGCGCTCGCCGTTCGGCTTCGACCTCCGGGTGCGGTACCCCCGGGTCACGGACATCGAGACCTTGCTCGCTCCCCGCCGGGGCGCCCGAGCGTGGCGCGACGCCGGCCCGGACGGGCGGGTCGGCGTCTGCATGCAGATCCTGGACCGGCTGTACGACCGGGGCTTCGAGATCGCGAGCGCCGTACGGCACACCAGTGGCCAGCCGTTCGGTGTCGCCTTCTCGTCCAGCGTCGCCAACACCCTCGACCGGAGCCTCGAGGCGCTCGCGTGGTCGTGGCAGGCGCAGTCCCGGGTAGCCCCCACCGCAGTGTGGACGCGGCCGGGTGACGGTGGCGGGGGGATGGAGAAGACTTACACCGTCATCCCGCGGGGCACCTCGTTGGTGATCGGCAGCGACGTCTTCCCGACGTGGAACGCGTGGCCGGCGCTCTTCGCCTCCTTGGCCGCGGGCAACCGGGTCGTCGTCCAGCCACACCCCTCGGCGGTGTTGCCGCTGGCGATCACGGTGCAGGTCTGCCAGGAGGTGCTCGCCGAGGCCGGGTTCGACGTCGGCCTGGTGACGCTCGCCGTCGGTGACCACGCGGACCACCTGCACGAGCAGCTCGCCGTACGTCCTGAGGTGCGGATCATCGACTTCACCGGGTCCGCCAGCTTCTGCAACTGGCTCGAGGAGCGGGCCGGGCAGGCCGTGCTCTTCACCGACTCGCCCGGCGTCAACAGCGTGATCCTCGACTCCACCGACGACTTCGGTGCCCTGTGCGGCCACCTCGCCAGGTCGCTGGCCCTGTGCACGGGCCAGATGAGCACGGCACCCCAGAACTTGCTGGTGCCGCGCGACGGCATCGAGACCGACGAGGGCCTCAAGTCGCCCCGCGAGGTGGCCGACGGCCTCGCGGCCGCGTTCGACCGACTGCTGTCCGACGACGAGAGTGCCGTGGAGATCCTGGGTGCCCTCGCCAGTCCGGCGGTGCTGGAGTTCGTCGAGTCGGCGTCCAAGGAGGGTGAGGTGCTCATCGCCAGCCGCCGCGTCACCCACCCGATGTACGCCGACGCCGAGGTGCACACTCCGGTGCTGGTCGGCCTGCAGGCCGTCGACGCCGACGTCTACTCGGGCGAGAACCTCGGCGCGGTCTGCTACCTGGTCGAGACCGCTGACACGGAGGAGTCGATCGCGCTCTTCTACCTGATGGCCAGTAGACACGGAGCCGTGTCGGCCTCGGTCTACTCGACGTCGCCGGCCGTCGTCGACGAGGTGCGCGACGTCGCCCTCGATGTCGGCGTGGCCCTGTCGGAGAACCTGCTCGACCAGGTCTACGTCAACACGGTGTCGGCGTTCTCGGACTTCTACGGCGCCGGCGCCAGCCCCGCCTCGGGTGCGACCTTCCTCGACGCGGCCTTCGTGGCACCGCGGTTCCGGATCGCGCAGTCGCGTCGGCCCGTTTAGGCGGTGAAACCACCGATGATTCGAGAAGTTTCGGCAGGTCTGTCGATTTCGTAGTCCCCCGTTCGTGGAGAAGGTGACGAAACCCTCCCACCCAGGAGATCCCGATGACCGACGTCAAGACCCGCTGGCTGGCGCTCTACGTGCTGTGCCTGGGCGACCTCATGATCGTGCTCGACTCGAGCATCGTGAACGTCGCGCTGCCCTCCATCCAGTCCGACCTGGGCTTCTCCCAGGCGGCGCTCGCATGGGTGGTCAACGCCTACCTGCTGACCTTCGGCGGTTTCCTGCTGCTGTCGGGGCGGCTCGGCGACCTGCTCGGCAACCGGCGCGTCTTCATGGGCGGTGTCGTGGCCTTCGTGGTCGCGTCGGTCGCCTGCGGACTGGCGCCGACGGCCGGGCTACTTGTCGCCGGCCGTGCGGTCCAGGGCCTGGGCGGGGCCGCCGTCTCCGCGGTCGCGCTCTCGCTGATCGTCGGGTTGTTCCAGGATCCGACCGAGCGGGCAAAGGCGATGGGCTTCTTCGGCTTCGTGATGTCCGGTGGCGGCGCCGTCGGCGTACTCCTCGGTGGCGTGCTCACCGGCCTCTTCTCCTGGCACTGGATCTTCCTCGTCAACGTGCCGGTCGGCGTCGGGGTGTGGATCGCCGCCCGTCGCGTGCTGCCCGCGGACGACGTGGTCGAGCAGCGCGGCCGGATCGACGTGCTCGGCGCGGTCCTGGTGACCGCCGCACTGATGCTGTCGGTCTACGGGATCGTCGAGAGTGAGGCGTGGCTGATCGCCGGCAGCGTGGTGCTGCTCGCGGTGTTCGTGCTGTGGGAGTCACGGGTCGCCGAGCCGCTGGTCCCGCTGCGGCTCTTCCGCCTCCGCAACGTCGTGGTGTCGCAGGTCGTCGGCGTGCTGTGGGCCGCCGCGATGTTCGCCTGGTTCTTCCTGGCGGCGCTCTATCTCCAGCAGGTGCTGGGGTACGACGCCCTCGAGGTCGGGCTGGCGTTCGTCCCGACCAGCGTCGTGATGGCGTACTGCTCGCTGCGGGTCTCCGACAAGCTGGTGCTGCGCCTCGGCATCCGTCCGCCGCTCGTCGCGGGTCTGTTGCTGGCCTGCGCCAGCCTGGCGCTCTTCTCCCGTGCCCCTGTCGACGGGAGCTTCCTCGCTGACGTGTTGCCCTCGATGCTGCTGCTCGGCGCCGGTGCCGGCATCGCCTTCAACCCGGTGCTGCTGGCGGCGATGGGTGACGTCGAGCCGCACGAGTCCGGGCTCGCCTCGGGCGTCGTCAACACGTCCTTCATGATGGGCGGCGCACTCGGCCTGGCCGTGCTGGTCAGCCTGTCGTCCTCACAGACCTCCTCGCTCCTCGCTGACGGCGCCGGATCGCTCGAGGCGCTCAATGGCGGCTTCCAGCTCGCGTTCGCAGCCGGCGCGGCCTTCGCCGGCCTCGCCGCGATCATCGGTGGCGTGTTCCTGCGGCCCAAGCCGATGGCAACCATGGACCCGCACGCCGTCGTCCCTGACGAGGAGCCCTGCCCGGACGCCGCCTGAGTGAGTGCCGGTGGTTGAGGTGTGATGGCCGTTAGGCCCGAGCCTTGACAGGCTCGACCACCGGGGGCCGCGTGGGCCGTCACCTCGCCGGCCCCTCAGCGATGACGTGACGTTCGCGTTGTTCGAACGTTCGTGCAACGCAGAACCTGGAATGGAGCTTGGCTGCGGTCGGCTGACAACGGGGGCGTCTCGGTGGTCGAGCAGCGAGCTCCGGCGAGCGTCGTCGAGACCCCCGCACCTGAGGGCCCTGTCTGGGCTGCGGGGGTCTCGACAGGCTCGACCACCGGGGGCCGCGCGGGCCGTCACCTCGCCGGCCCCTCACTGAGCGATGACGTGACGTTCGCGTTGTTCGAACGTTCGTGCAACGCAGAACCTCGAATGGAGCTTGGCTGCCGTTGGCTGACAACGCGGGTGTCCCGGTGGTTGAGCAAGCGAGCTCGGGCGGGCGTCGTCGAGGCCCCCGCACCTGAGGGCCCTGTCTGGGTTGCGGGGGTCTCGGCAGGCTCGACCACCGGGGGCCGCGTGGGCCGTCACCTCGCCGGCCCTCAGCGATGACGTGACGTTCGCGTTGTTCGAACGTTCGTGCAACGCAGAACCTCGAATGGAGCTTGGCCACCGTCGGCTGACCACGCCACCGGCCACACCACCGACCACGCGCTCGGCGGCGCGACGACCGCGGTCAACGGCCAATGGCGGGTGCGGTGGATCGGGTCTGGTGTGGCGCCGCCCATCGCGGCACAGTCGTCTCGACGAGTACCCGACCAAGCACGAGCGGGAGGTCGCCGCTGTCCAGTGCGAGGCGGGCATCCCGCCCCGGCTGCGGGGCTACCTCCTCTACATCGCCTGGGATTCGCCCGACGACTTCGAACCCAACGGTGACGTCGCTGGCGTCTGCTTCGTCCACGACTCCGGTGGGTCCCTCCCCGCGCGACCTGGAGGCGAGGCCGCCCGCTAGCGTGCGGGCGGTGAGTAGCCTGCTGATCCGCAACGCCCGCCTGGTGCCGCTGGGTGCCGGGGAGACCGCACCCGACGCGCCGGTCGACATCGCGGTCGAGCGCGGCGTCGTGACGGCGATCGGTTCGGCGCTCGAGCGGCCCAATGGGGTCGAGGAGATCGACGCCGAGGGGCGCTGGGTGATCCCGGGACTCTGGGACCAGCACACCCACCTGGCGCAGTGGACGCTGTCGTCCCAGCGGCTCGACCTGGCGGGGGCGCGCTCGCCCGAGGACGCCACTCGGCTGGTCGCCGAGCGGATCGCGGACTACCCCGACCTCCCGGTGATCGGGTGGGGCCACCGCTCGGCCGGGTGGCACCGCGAGGTCACGGTGTCGGAGCTCGACGCCGTCTCGGGCGACACGGCCGTGGTGCTGATCAGCGGCGACGGCCACCACGCCTGGCTGAACACCACGGCGCTGCTGCACCTCGCGATGCCGGTCCGCGACTCGGTGGTGCGCGAGACCGAGTGGTTCGCGGCGTACCCCCGTCTGGTCACGCTCGTCGGCAACGACGGCACCTCGCCCGAGGCCTACCGCCGGATGCTCGACGAGGCCGCGGGCCGGGGGATCGCCGGCCTGGTCGACTTCGAGTTCGGCGCGGGCATCGAGGAGTGGAGCGAGCGGTGGGTGCAGGGCTGCGACCGCCTGCGGATCCGCGCCGCGACGTACTCACATCTGCTCGACGACGTGATCGCCGCCGGACTGCGCACCGGCGACGTGCTCCCCGGCTGCGACGACCGCGCGACGATGGGCCCGCTCAAGATCATCAGCGATGGCTCGCTCAACACCCGGACGGCCTGGTGCTGCGAGCCGTACGGCGACGCCCACAAGCTCGAGTACCCGTCCGGCCAGCCGAACCTCTCCGGCGCCGACCTGCGCGAGCAGCTCGCGCGGGCGCACGCCGCCGGCCTGGAGATCGCCACCCACGCGATCGGTGACGCCGCCGTGCGGGAGGCACTGGAGGCGTACGCCGAGACCGGCGCGCACGGCTCGATCGAGCACGCGCAGATGGCGCGCCGAGACGACGTACGGCGGATGGCGCAGCTCGGCGTCCGGGCCAGCGTGCAGCCCGCACATCTGCTCGACGACCGAGACCTGACCGACAAGATCTGGGGTGAGCGTGCGGAGCGCTGCTTCGCCTTCCGGTGGATGCTCGACGACGGGGTCGAGCTGGCCCTGGGGTCCGACGCACCCGTCTCACCGCTCGACCCGTGGCTGGCGATGGCCGCCGCCGTGCACCGCAGCGCCGACGACCGCGGGCCGTGGCACGGCGAGCAGGCGCTGACCGTCCGCGAGGTGCTGGCCGCCTCCGTCGACGGTCAGCCGACGGTCGCCGCCGGCTCCCGTGGTGACCTGGTGCTCCTCGACCGCGATCCGCTGCTGCGTGACGTGGAGGCGACGGACACGGCCGCGCTCGGCCGCGAGCTCCGGGCCATGCCCGTCGCCCTGACCGCCGTCGCCGGCCGCGTCGTGAGCGACGCTCGCTAGCGCAGCCGCTCGAGGACCAGGCCGGCGACGGCCTGCTGCTCGACGGCGAGCGGGTGGTAGGCGAGGGCTCGGCCCGCCGACGTGACCCGGCCGTTGATCCACGGCTCGTCGCCGCAGATGTCGTGGCCGGCGCTGGGCTCCCAGAGGTCGACGTAGTCCGCCTCCGTGTCGCCGGCGGCCTCCTCGACCGCGTCGTTCAGGTCCTCGTTGACCTGCCGGGCGAACGCGTAGTCGCCCTCGGCGAGAGGGAGCTCGTCGCAGCTGCCGGACTCCGGCACGATCTGTGGATAGCCGACGAGCAGGATGCGGGCCTTCGGGGAGCGCTCGCGGACGCCCGACACGACGTCGGCGAGGTTGCTGCGGATCCGCTCGAGCGACGCGTCGGTCCGGTCCTCGAACCTGGCGGTGCACGGGCTGCCGGTGGGGTCCGACGACGCCAGCTCGGTGCACTGGCCGAGCACGGCCGCGAAGAGGCCGTCGTCGTTGCCGCCCAGGCCGATCGTGACGAGGTCGGTGCCGCGACGGAGCGCGTCGAACTGCGGGGGTACGGCGCCGGTCATCCCGCGTTGCGGGCTCGTCATGTCCTCGGTCGCGGCGCCGCTGCAGCTGACGTCGGTCAGCGCCGTCCCGGGCATCCCCTTGGCGACCAGGGCGGGGTAGTTGACGCCCGAGCGCAGGCAGGCGTTGCTGGTGTCGGTCGGCGGAACGAGCGGGGCCGCGGTGTAGGAGTCGCCGAGCGCGACGTACGTGTCGTACGCCGTCGGCGCGGCCACCGGGCTGCCGGTCGTCTCAGCGGGACCCGGCGGGGGCGCTGATTCGGGGTCGCTGCCGCACCCGGCGAGAAGGACCCCCGGCAGGAGCAGGGCGATCAGGGCGCGGCGCATGACGTCGACCGTACGGGCGGGGCGGATACTGGCGACCATGGCCTCCAGCGACGACCCGGCCGCGCCCTCCGGAGGCGAGTCGCTGCTGACCGTCGTGGTTGCGCTCACCGCCAACGCCGTGCTGGCGGTCGCGAAGACGGTTGCCGCCCTGCTGACCGGGTCTGCGGCGATGGTCGCGGAGGCCGCGCACTCGTGGGCCGACGCGGGCAACGAGGTCTTCCTGCTGATCGCCGAGCGCAGCGGCAGCCGACCGCGCGACGAGGAGCACCCGCGCGGGTACGGGCGGGCGACGTACGCCTGGTCGATGATCGCCGCCTTCGGGCTCTTCACCGCCGGCGCCGTCGTCTCGATCTGGCACGGCGTCACGCAACTGACCTCCGAGTCCGAGGAGACCAGCTTCCTGGTCAACTACGTGGTGCTCGGCATCGCGTTCCTCCTCGAGGGCACGTCGTTCGTGCAGGCGAGCAGGCAGATCCACGGTGCGTCGCGGCGCTTCGGCATGCACCCGCTGCGGTACGTCACCCAGACGTCCAACCCGACGTTGCGCGCCGTCTTCTTCGAGGACTTCTCGGCGCTGCTCGGCATCCTGATCGCGGTGGCCGGCATCGGGCTGCACCAGCTCACCGGCAACGCCGTCTTCGACGCGATCGGGTCGATCGCGATCGGCGTGCTGCTGGCCTTCGTCGCGGTCTTCCTGATCCGCCGCAACATGGACTACCTGCTCGGCGAGGCGCCGTCGGCCGAGACCCGATCTCGGGTGATCGCCGGCATCCTCGAGCACCCGCAGGTCGAGCGCCTGACCTACCTGCACCTCGAGTTCGTGGGTCCCTCGCGGGTCTTCGTGGTCGCGGCCGTGGACCTCGTCGGCGACGACACCGAGGCGCACCTCGCCGTGCGCCTGCGCAGGGTCGAGGCCGACATCGAGGAGCACCCGTTGATCGAGGACGCCGTGCTGACCCTGTCGTTCCCGGACATGCCCTCGCTCACGCCGTAGGGCTCAGCCCGTCGGGTCGGCCGACCCGCGCAGGTAGGCGAGCACCGCGGAGACCCGGCGGTCGGAGCCGGGCTCGAACCGCAGCTTGGCGAAGATGTTGCCGACGTGCTTGCGCACCGCCGCCTCGCTGACCACGAGCACCTCGGCGATCGAGCCGTTGGTGCGGCCTTTGGCCATCAGCGCGAGCACCTCGCGCTCGCGCTCGGTCAGCGTCGCGAGCGGCCCGTCGTCGCGGCGCCGGCCGAGCAGCTTGCACGACCTGCCTCGCGGGGTCGGTCGCCGTCCTGCTGGTGGCGCGCGAGATCAGCCCGCTCTTCGCGCTGGTGATGGCGGTGCTGCTGCCGGAGGTCGTGGTGATCGGGCTGGTCTGCTTCGGGGGCCTGCTCTTCCCGTGGCTGGGTGGGCTTCTCGTGCGGCCGTTCGTCGGGCGCAGCGTCTCGGCCCGGCTCGCCCGCGACCACGTGCGCACCGCCGTACGCACCCCGGCGGCGATCGCCGCGCCGATCCTGGCGATCTCGGCCATCGCCGGGTCGCTCGTCGTCGCGCTCAGCTTCACCGCGGACTGGACGACGGCGATGGACCGGGCGCAACTGCACGCGCCGCTGGTCGTGGAGACCAACGGCGACCGCGAGGCCGCCGTACGTCTCGCCGGCGCGTCGGGGATCGCGGTCGCGGACCCGCGGACGACGATCACCGTCGGGCTCGGCTCCGAGGATGACCGCGAGGAGATCGACGTCGTCGACGTCGCCGCCGCCGCGGCTGCCCGCGGCCTGACCGCCGTGCGCGGTTCACTGGACCGCGTCGGCGACCGGCACGTCGCCGTCACCGAGACCTACGCGCTCGACTCCGGCACCGTCCTCGGCAGTCGCGTCCGGCTCCAGGTGGGGAGCAGGACGCTGCGACCGACGGTGGTCGCGGTCGTGAAGGACGCACCCGACCTGTACGCCGACGTGCTGCTGCCGCGCGGGCTCGTGCCGCGGCAGGCCGAGCGGGCCGTGCCCGACCCGGTCTTCGTGGACCCGGGCAGCGCCGAAGTACGCACCCTGCTGGCCGGCACCGACGCCCGGGTGCTGACGTCCGACGCCTGGATCGAGGAGGTCGACGCGCGCACCCGGGCCTCGAACGAGGTCGGACTGTGGGTGCTCCTCGGTCCGGCCGGGCTGTACGCCGGGATCGCGATCGTCAACGCCGTCCTGATCGGCGCCTCGCAGCGCCGGCGGCAGCGGCGCACCGTGGCGCTGTTCGGCGCCACCCCCGACCAGCTGCGCCGGATGGCGGTCTGGGAGGCGGGGTCGGTGGGCGCCGCTGCGCTGCTCGTCGGGGGCGCGGTGGTGGTGTTCGTCGGCGGGCTGATCCGCTACGCGACCACCCGCGACGTACCCGCCGTGGGCCTGACCATCCCGTGGGTGCCGCTGGCCGCGATCGCGACCACCTGCATCAGCCTGGCGGTGGTCGCCGCGCTGGCCGGCGCTCGGTTGACGGCCTGGTCGCGAGCGGCGTGACTCCTCGGGCACTTCATGAAGTTCTCGGGCGATGCAAAGGCCCAGAAGCTCAGGGATACCCGGTGGACCGGGTATCCCTGAGCCACGAATTTCCGCGAAACGCTTGACGACGAATATGTAAGTGCGCTGAACTAACAAACGTGACCCAGACCTCACCAGTGGGCCGGCAGCTCCGGCCTCGCGGCAAGCTCCTCCAGGAGGACGCCCGTCGCCATCACCGGTCGCTGCTGCTCCAGCAGCTCTTCCGGGAGGGGCCTGCGAGTCGCGCCGACCTGGCCCGCACCAGCGGGCTGACCCGGGTCACCGTGTCCGACCTGGTCGGCGAGCTGGTCACCGACGGGCTCGTCCAGGAGCTCGGCGCCCCGACCGAGAGTCGGGTCGGCAAGCCGCCGATGCTGGTCGGGCTGGCCGCCGACTCGACCCACGTGATCGGGATCGACCTGTCGGCCACGGACCGGATGACCGGCGCCGTCATCAACCTCGCAGGCAAGGTGCAGGCCCGCCACGAGCTGCCCCTCGATGGAGCCGTCGGCGATGCCGCCGTCGCGCTCGTGCACCGGCTCGCCCAAGAGCTGATCGCGATGACCGACCGCCCGGTGCTCGGCATCGGCGTCGGCAGCCCCGGTGTCGTCGACGCCGCCGGCACGGTCATCGACGCCCCCAACCTGGCCTGGACCGACACCCCGCTGGCGGCCAGTCTCGCCGACGCCCTCGGCGTCCCGGTCTTCGTCGCGAACGACGCCAACACCGCCGTCCTCGGCGAGCACACCTTCGGCGCCTCCGGCGACGGCGGCCTGATGGTGCTCCGGATCGGGACCGGTGTGGGTGCCGGCCTGGTGCTCGGCGGCTCCCTGCTCCACGGCCACCTCGGCGCCGCGGGCGAGATCGGCCACGTCGTCGTCGACCCCGACGGCGAGCGCTGCGCCTGCTCGCGCACGGGCTGCCTCGAGACGATCCTCGCCGTACCCCACCTGCGTCGTCGCCTCGCGGAAGGAGGCGATGCGGACGAGATCCTCGGCCGCGTCGGTGAGCAGCTCGGGGCTGCACTGGCGCCGGTCGTCGGGACGCTCAACCTGCACGAGCTGGTGCTCAGCGGACCGCAGGAGCTGCTCGACGGGCCGCTGCTCGAGGCCGCCGACCGGAGCATCCGCGAGCGGACCATGCCGGTCAGCTCAGCCGGACTCGTGGTCCGCACCTCGGAGCTCGGCGAGGACGTCGTCCTCGTCGGAGCCGCCGTCCTCGTCCTCTCCGGACAGCTCGGCGTCTCCTGACACCCATCTCGGAACCGGCACGACCCACACAACCCAGCAAGAGAAGCTCGACGAGAGGAATCAGCGGTGCGCATCAAGAAGACTTTGGCGGTCGCGGCCATCGCCGCGATGGCCGCGGCGACCCTGGCCGCCTGCGGCAGCGACAGCAGCGACGGTGACGCGTCGAGCGACGGGCCCAAGACGGCGGACATCCGCGTCTGGCTCAACGGGACGGACACGCCCCAGGAGGCCCGCGACTGGCTCAAGAAGACCTTCGAGGACCAGAACCCCGGCTCCACGCTGACCATCGAGCAGCAGGAGTGGGAAGGCCTCGTCGAGCGTCTGACGACCTCGCTCTCCAGCGAGTCGGAGACCCCGGACGTCGTCGAGATCGGCAACACGCAGGCCCCGACGTTCACTTCGGCCGGTGCGTTCTCCGACATGTCCGACCAGCTCGACAGCCTGGGCGGCGACGACCTGCTCCAGGGCTTCGTCGACGGCGCCACCATCGACGGCAAGACGTACGCCGTGCCGTACTACGCCGGCTCGAAGTACATCTTCTACCGCAAGGACCTCTTCAAGGCGGCCGGCCTGGACGTGCCGACGACGATGGACGAGTTCGTCGACGTGGCCATCGCCCTCAAGAAGGACAACCCCAAGCCGGCGAACTTCTCCGGCTTCTGGTTCCCCGGACAGGACTGGCGCAACGGTGCCGCCTTCATCTGGAACGCGGGTGGCGACCTGGCGGTCGCTGACGGCGACGAGTGGTCCGGTGCCCTGGCCGACGAGGACTCCGTCGCCGGTCTCGAGACCGCGCAGAAGCTCTTCACCGAGGCCTCGGGTGCGCCCAAGGACGGCAACGAGGCCGACTCGTGGACGCCGTTCTGCGCCGGCGAGATCGGCATGGTGTCGGCCCCCGGCTGGATCAAGGGCCTGATCGAGGACCCGAAGACCGGGTGCCCCGACACCTACGGCAAGGAGATCGGCGTCTTCGCCCTGCCCGGCACTGACGGCGAGCCCGCCCCGGTCCTGCTCGGCGGCTCGGACATCGCGATCGCGGCCAAGTCCGCCAACCAGAGTCTGGCCCAGAAGGCCGTCGCGCTGATGCTCAGCGAGGACTACCAGACGATCATGGCCCAGGCCGGTCTCACGCCGGCGCTGACCTCGCTCGCGCCGCTGCTCGGTGACGACGAGTTCGCCGAGGCCACCATTGCCGCCGCCTCCAACGCCAAGCTCACCCCGGCGGCGCCGGGCTGGGCCAACGTCGAGGGCTCGCGGGTCCTGGAGGACCTGTTCGTCGCGATCGCCCAGGGTGGCGACGTGGCCGAGCTGGCCGCCAAGGCCGACGAGCAGATGGACGAGCAGATCAACGGCTGACCAGCCGCGACCACGAGCTCGACCAGCAAGACGGCCGGGGCGGTGCGATCCGCCGCCCCGGCCGTGCCATGCCCCGGTGTGTCTCGACAGGCTCGACAACCGGAGATGAAGGGAGGAGACGATGACCGACATGACCGTCAAGGCCGACGCTGAGCTCGGCCGTCCGCCGAAGCCACGCCGCAGCGTCTTGCCGTACCTGTTCCTGGTCCCCGCCGTCGCCGCCCTCGGCCTGGCGCTCGGCTACCCGCTGGTGCGCCAGCTGATGCTGTCCTTCCAGGAGTTCGGCCTGCAGCAGCAGTTCGGCAAGGCGCCCGAGTGGATCGGGCTGCAGAACTACCGCGACCTGGTCACGGACCCGTACCTCTGGCGGGTCACCCTGCGGTCCCTGCTCTTCTGCCTGGTCAACGCCGGCCTCACGCTGCTGATCGGCGTGGGCCTCGCGCTCCTGATGCGGCACATGTCGAAGTCGGTGCGGATCCTGGTGCAGACCGGGCTGCTGCTGGCCTGGGCGATGCCGGTCGTCGCCACGCTCACCGTCTGGGAGTGGCTCTTCGACACCCAGTACGGCGTCATCAACTACCTGCTCACCGGGATCGGCCTCGACTACGAGGGCCACTCCTGGCTGCTGCAGCCGCTCTCCTTCTTCTTCGTCGCGACCGTGATCGTCGTCTGGATGAGCGTCCCGTTCGTCGCGTTCACCGTGTACGCCGCGCTCACCCAGGTCTCCGAGGACATGGAGGAGGCGGCCGAGATCGACGGGGCCGGACCGTTCCAGCGCCTGCGCCACATCGTGCTGCCGACCATCCGGCCGGTGCTGCTCGTGGTCGGCCTGCTCCAGATCATCTGGGACCTGCGCGTGTTCACCCAGATCTACATCCTCCAGGAGGCCGGCGGGACGACTCGCGACACCAACCTCCTGGGCACCTACATCTACCGGCTCGGCATCGGCGGCGGGAAGTTCGGCATGGCCGCGGCCGTCGCCGTCTTCATGCTCGTCCTCACGGTCATCCTGACCGCGCCGTACGTCCGGTCCATGCTCAAGCAGGAGAAGGAGGACTGATGGCACGGGCTCCCCGCCGCTCGCTGCGGATCACCGCCAACACCCTCGGCGTCCTCGCCTTCCTGGTCACCGTCTTCCCGGTCTATTGGATGGTCAACAGCTCCTTCCTGGACCGCAACGAGATCCGCAACCCGGTCCCGACCTGGGTCCCCTTCGGGGGCAGCCTGGACAACTACCGGACCGTCTTCGAGACCGACCAGTTCGTCAACGCGCTCAAGATCAGCCTGATGGTCACCCTGCTGACGATCGTGGTCGCGCTGGCCTTCGCGTTCGTCGCGGCGGTCGCGGTGTCCCGCTTCCGGTTCCGCGGGCGGATGTCCTTCATCGTCACGCTGCTGGTGATCCAGATGATCCCCGTCGAGGGGCTCTTCATCTCCCAGTACAAGATGCTGGAGACGATGGACCTGCTCAACACGGTCGTCGGGCTCAGCATCGTCTACGTGTCGCTGGTGCTGCCCTTCACGATCTGGACCCTGCGCGGGTTCGTCGCCGGGGTGCCCTACGAGCTGGAGGAGGCGGCCATGATGGATGGCTGCTCACGCACGCAGGCGTTCTTCCGGATCACCTTCCCGCTGCTGGCGCCCGGCCTGGTCGCCACCGGCGTCTTCGGCTTCATCCAGGCCTGGAACGAGTTCACCCTCGCGCTCGTCGTGATGACCCGTGAGGACCAGCGCACCCTGCCGCTGTGGCTCTCGACCTTCACCGACGTCAACCGCGGCACCGACTGGGGCGGCATCATGGCCGGCTCCACCCTGATCGCCGTCCCCGTCATCGTCTTCTTCCTGATCGTCCAGGGCCGGATGGTCAGCGGCCTCACCTCCGGGGCGGTGAAGGGATGACCAGCCTGCGCACACTGGCCTTGCAGGTCCAGCTCCCCGCCTTCGTCGGGACGACGCTGCCCGACGAGTACGCCGAACTGCTGGCCGAGGGACTGGGTGGGGTCTGCTACTTCGCCACCAACACCTCCGACGGGCCCGCCGCCGTCGCCGAGCTCAGCGCCGCGATCAGGGCCGCCAACCCCCGCGCGGTGATCGCCGTGGACGAGGAGGGTGGTGACGTCACCCGGCTGCACGCCCTCGACGGCAGCCCGGTGCTCGGCCCCGCGGCTCTCGGCGCCGCCGGCGACCTCGGGCTCACCCGCGACACCGCCCGCGCGATCGGCGCCGAGCTGGCCGCGGCCGGGATCAACCTCGACCTCGGGCCGGTCGCCGACGTCAACTCCAACCCGGACAACCCGGTGATCGGCACCCGCAGCTTCGGGACGGAGCCCGCCCCTGCCGCCGCCCACGTCGCGGCGTGGGTGACCGGGCTGCAGGAGGCAGGCGTCGCCGCCTGCGCCAAGCACTTCCCCGGGCACGGCGACACCGCGCAGGACAGCCACCTCGAGCTGCCGACGGTCGAGGCCGACCTCGAGACCCTCTTCGCCCGCGAGCTGGTGCCGTTCGCGGCGGCCGTCGAGGTCGGGATCGCCTCGGTGATGACCTCCCACATCGTCGTACCCGCCCTCGATCCCGAGCTCCCCGGCACCCTGAGCGCCCCCGTGCTCGGGCTGCTGCGGGACCGGCTGGGGTACGACGGCGTCATCGTCAGCGACGCCCTCGACATGGCCGGCGCCTCGGCCGGGCGCGGCATCCCGGAGGCCGCGGTGCTGTCGCTCGCCGCTGGCACCGACCTGCTCTGCATCGGCACCGACGTCGCGGTCGCGACCGTGCGGGCGACCCAGGACGCCGTCGTCGCCGCGGTGGAGGCGGGACGCCTCTCCCGCGCGCGTCTCGAGGAGGCCGTCGCTCGGATCGACCGGATGCTCGACCGGCTCGCCGCGCCCGCGGCGTACGCCGTCGACGCGGACGCCCAGCTCAAGGGCGCCCGCCGGGCGCTGACGGTCGAAGGTGAGCTGCCCGACCTGCGCGACGCCGTCGTGGTCAGCGTCGCCACAGCCGCCAACATCGCGATCGGCGAGGTCCCGTGGGGCCTCGAGCCCGATGTGGTGATCGCCCCCGGCGAGCCCGCCCCGACGGGCCGGCCGGTCGTCCTGCAGGTGCGCGACGCGCACCGCCGGCCCGAGATCGTGGTCGATGGTGCGGCCGTCGTCGTCGAGTGGGGCTGGCCGGGTCCGCACGCCGGACCCGCGCCGAGGATCTGCACGCGTGGCTACTCTCGTCCCGGGGCAGCCGCCGTGACCGAACTGCTGAGGAAGGCCGGGTGGAAGCGGTGACCGCCGCACTGAGCGTGGGACTCGACATCGGGGCCACGAAGACGCTCGGGCTCGTGCTCGACCCGGACGGGGCGATCCTGGCCGAGGTCCGTGAGCCGACCGAGCCCGGTGCCGAGGGCATCGTGCGCTCGGCCGCCCGGGTCTTCGAGGCGTTGCGGGTCGCCACCGGCCAGCCGCTCGAGGGCACCGTCGGCGTCGGGATCCCCGGCCTCGTGGAGGTCGAGCGGGGGGCGGTCAAGCACGCGGTCAACCTCGGCGTGAACGGTGACTGGCTGCCGCTGCGCGACCTCCTCGCCGAGCGGCTCGGCGTCCCGGTGGTGCTCGAGAACGACGTCAACGCCGCCACCCTTGGTGCCGCGGCCCTCGACGACGCCACCGATCTCGTCTACGTCAGCATCGGCACCGGCCTCGCCGCAGGCCTGATGCTCGACGGCCGGCTGCGCCGCGGCGAGCACGGTGCCGCCGGCGAGATCGGGCACGTGCCCGTCGACCCACAGGGCGTCGTGTGCCAGTGCGGCCAGCGCGGCTGCCTGGAGACGATCGCCTCCGGCTCGGCCCTCGCCGCTGCCTGGCCGTCGGGCGGAGTGCCCCCGGCGCAGGCGCTGTTCGCCGCCGCCCGCTCCGGCGACCCGGCCGCGATCGCGGCCCGGGACCGGTTCTCCGCCGGCGTCGCCAGCGCGATCCGGGTGCTCAGCCTGGCCGTCGACCCGGCCAGCATCGTCCTCGGCGGCGGGGTCGCCCAGCTCGGCGACCCGCTGCGGATGTCGGTGGCCCAGGCGCTCCTCGCGCAGGCGTCGAGCTCGCCGTTCCTGGCCTCGCTGGACCTGGCCGGTCGGCTCCGGGTCATCCCGTCGGACTACCCGGTCGCCGCCGTGGGCGCGGCCTACCTCGGCCGATGAGCCCGGGAGTGCACAGGGTCCCGGGCCTCGTCGACCTCCAGGTCAACGGCGCGGCCGGCATCGACCTCACTGCCGAGCCGCACCGGCTCTGGGAGGTCGCCTCCGCGCTGCCGGCGTACGGCGTCGTCGCGTTCGTGCCGACCGTCATCACCAGCGACCCGGCCGCGCGTGAGCTGGCCCTGGTCACCCTCGCCGACGGACCGCCGGCGGGGTGGACCGGCGCCGAGCCGCTCGGCCTGCACTTCGAGGGGCCGATGATCGCGCCCAGCCGCAAGGGCGCGCATCCCGAGCACTGGCTGCGACCGCCGTCGCTGGACCTGGTCGACGGCTGGTCGCGTGAGGCCGGCGTGGTGATGGCCACGATCGCGCCCGAGCTGCCGGGCGCGCTGGAGGTCATCGAGCGACTGGTCTCCCAGGGGGTCGTCGTCTCGGTGGGCCACACCGCTGCCGACACGGCCGCGGTGCGTGCCGCCGTGGAGGCCGGTGCCCGGTGCGTCACCCACCTCGGCAACGCGATGCCGCCGATGCAGACCCGCGAGCCCGGCCCGATCGGCGTCGCGCTGGGTGGATCTCTCGGGGCCGGCGACCTGGTGGCCGGCGTGATCGCCGACGGGCACCACCTGCACCCCGACTTCCTGCGGACCGCCTGGCGTGCGCTCGGGCCGTCGCGCTTCCTCTCCGTGTCGGACACGACGGCCGCCCTGGGCCTGCCCGACGGTGCGACCCGGCTCGGTGACCAGGACGTGGTCGTCGCCGACGGGACCGTGCGGCTCCACGACGGCACCCTCGCCGGGTCGGCCGCTTCTCTGCTCGACTGCCTGCGCGTCCTGGTCGCCCAGACCGGCTGCTCCGTCGGGGAAGCGCTCGCCACCGCCACGACGACCCCGCTCGCGCTGCTCGGCCTCCCGCCCCGCGAGGAGCGGATCGAGCTCACCGACGACCTGGAGCTGCTCTGATGGAGGTCGTCCCGCTCTCGACAGCGGCCGAGGTCGGTGCGGTCGCGGCCGACACCATCGAGGCGCTGGTCCGCGCCCGCACCGACGCGGTGCTCGGGCTGGCGACCGGCTCGAGCCCGCTGCCGGCGTACCAGGAGCTGATCCGCCGGCATCGCGACGGCTCGGCTCCGTCGTACGACGGGGTCCGCTGCTTCACGTTGGACGAGTACGTCGGCCTGCCCGTCGGCCACCCGGAGAGCTATCGGGAGACGATCTTCCGCGAGCTCACCGACGGGCTCGGCATCGCGCGCGACCGGGTCGCCAGTCCGGACGCGTCCGACCCCGAGCACGCCGGCCTCCGCTACGAGGAGGCGATCGTCGCCGCGGGCGGCGTGGACGTGCAGGTGCTCGGCATCGGTGCCGACGGCCACCTGGCCTTCAACGAGCCCGGGTCGTCGCTCGCCTCCGCCACTCGGATGAAGACGCTGACCGACCAGACCCGCCGCGACAACGCGCGCTTCTTCGGCTCGGTCGACGAGGTCCCGCGGCACGTGCTGACCCAGGGGCTCGGCACCATCCTGCGGGCCCGCCACCTGCTGCTCGTCGCCACCGGCGCGGGCAAGGCCGCGGCGGTCGCCGCCGCCGTCGAGGGCCCGCTGTCCGCGTCGTGCCCGGCCTCGGTCCTCCAGCTGCACCCGCACGCGACCGTGCTCCTCGACGAGGCGGCCGCGTCGTCGCTCGAACGCCTCGGCTACTACCGCGAGGTGTACGCCGGCAAGCCGTCCTGGCAGGATCTCTAAGCTCCCCGAGCCAGTCCTGCCTCGGCGCCGAGGAGAGGTCGAAGGGCCTCGGCCACGGTGCGCGCGATCGGCCCGCGCAGCCCGGGCCGGGAGCAGACGTAGAGCTGGAGCGGCTCCGGCGTCGGCAGGTCGTGACAGGGGACGAGCCCCTCGGGGGTGTGGCCGAGGGTCGCCATCAGGGCGACGCCGAGCCCGGCGCCGACCGCTGCCTGAACCCCGGCGAGCTGGGTCGCCTCGGCGCTGATCACCGCAGGCAGGTCGTGCGCAGAGAGCGTCTCCAGGGCCCGGTTGCGCAGGGAGCACGGGCTGTCGAACGCGACCACGGGCACCGACGCGTGAGCGTCGGGCCGAGACCAGCTCGGGGCGGCGTACCACGCCAGGTCGAGGTCGCCCACCAGCTCGGCACGCGACCCCTCGGCGTTGAGGAGCAACGCCAGGTCGAGCCGGCCGGTCGCGACGCCTTCGCGCAGCCGAGCGCCTCGGTCGATCCGGAAGCGGACCCGGTGGCTCGGCGCGGCGTCCGCGAGCCCGGCCGCCAGCGCGGGGAGCAGCTGTGCGGCGGCGTGCTCGGTCGACCCGATCGTCACCGTCTCCTCGGTCTCGGCGCCGAAGCCGCGCAGCGTGTCGTCGTGGAGAGCCAGGATGCGGCGCGCCTGCACGACCAGCTGCTCGCCGTCGGACGTGAAGCGGGAGCCGCGCCCGTGCCGCTCCACCAAGGGCCGGCCGATCGTGGACTCCAGCCGGCGTACGTGCTGGCTGACGGCGCCCTGGCTCAGGTGCAGCGACGAGGCGGCGCGCTGGAAGCCGCCGCAGTCGGCGATGGCCACCAGGCTGCGCAGCGTCGCAATGTCGAGTGATCCGCTCATATTTCTCAGAGTAACCCAGGGAGCCATTGCTTCTCGTGATCGGTCCGCATCACAAAGCCGCGTTGGAGTCCCGCCCTTTTGTCAACTAAGTTGCTACACATAAGAAACAACGACGGACAGGGGAGAGCCGACATGGTCGTCCAGCGCCAGATCCACCTCGGTGCGGTGCCCTACGGCACCGGTGGCCCGGGCAGCCACACGCTCTGGCTCGACCCGGAGATCCCGGTCGACGCGAGCGTCGACATCGACTGGTACGCCGGCGTGGCCGCGCTCGCCGAGCGCGGGAAGTTCGACTTGCTCTTCATCGTCGACAGCCAGTTCATCACGCCGTACTCGCCGCCCCATTACCTCAACCGCCTGGAGCCGCTGACGCTGCTGAGTGCGCTGGCCGGGCGCACCGAGCGGATCGGGCTGGTCGGCACCGCCACCACCAGCTTCAACAGCCCCTTCAACCTGGTGCGCCGCTTCGGCTCCCTCGACCTGATCAGTCGCGGCCGCGCCGGCTGGAACGTCGTGACCACCGGCGACGCCGGCACCGCCGGCAACTACGGCCTCGACGACCACTACGACTACGACACCCGCTACGGACGGGCGCAGGAGTACGTCGAGCTGGCCCGCGCGCTGTGGGACTCGTACGAGGACGACGCGTTCGTCCGTGACCGCGAGACCGGGGTCTTCCTCGACCGGGCCAAGCAGCACGTGCTCGACCACGAAGGGCAGTACTTCAAGGTCCGCGGCCCGCTCAACCTGGTCCGCTCCGCCCAGGGCCACCCCGTGGTCTTCCAGGCCGGAGACTCCGACCAGGGCCGCGACCTCGGCGCCAGCGTCGGCGAGGGGATCTTCACCCACGCGCCGGACATCCCCGCGGGGCAGGCCTTCTACGACGACATCAAGGGCCGCGCCCGCGACAGGTTCGGGCGCAACCCCGACCACCTGGTGATCATGCCGGGCATCAAGGTCGTCGTCGGTGACACCGACGAGGAGGCCCGCGAGATCGAGGCCTTCAACAACGACCGCGATCACACCTTCGCGGCGGCACTCGCGGAGTTCGGTCGCCCCTTCGGCTGGCACGACTTCACCCAGTACGACCTCGACGCGCCCTTCCCCGCCGAGACCCTCGAGCTCGGGCGCCGCTCGTTCTACACCCAGGCCAAGGCGATCACCGACCGCGCCGTCGACAACGGCTGGACCCTGCGCCAGACCGTCGAGGCGACCCGCTACTTCCGCAAGAGCGAGTTCGTCGGCTCGGCCACCACTGTTGCCGACAAGCTCGTCGAGTGGTGGGAGGCCCGCGCCTGCGACGGCTTCAACATCGGGGTCGACCACCCGTCGAACTTCCAGCGGGTCGTCGACGAGGTCATCCCGATCCTCCAGGAGCGCGGTGTCTACCGCGCCGACTACGACGCGACCACGCTGCGGGGCCATCTCGGGCTCCCCGTGCCGGTCAACCGTCACACCGCCGCCCGAGCGGGCGCCGGCGTGCCGGTCTGAAGGCCCGGGCGCCCGGCCCG
The DNA here is from genome assembly GCF_039543845.1 of Nocardioides endophyticus. Lineage (NCBI taxonomy): Bacteria > Bacillati > Actinomycetota > Actinomycetes > Propionibacteriales > Nocardioidaceae > Nocardioides > Nocardioides endophyticus. The sequence continues at coordinate 499,013 of NZ_BAABKN010000023.1, forward strand.
CACCCGGTCGGGCGCCCGGCACTACGTACGAATCCCTCCCCGAACCCCCGAAAGGCACCAGCCCGATGCCGACGTTCTCCCGTTCCACCCGCACCAACGTGCCGAACCTGAACCGCCGTACCTTCCTGGGCGCCAGCCTGGGTGCCGGTCTGATCCTCGCGCTCGAGGCCTGCGGCGGTACGTCGTCCGGCGGTGCCAGCGGCTCCGGCGGCGGCTCCGGCGGCGGCACGATCAAGTGGGCCTGGCAGCTGCCGACGACCTGGGACCCGGTCACGTCCTCCGCCGGCTCGGACGTGCAGATGCTTGCGCTCGCCTACGACCCGATCACCGCTCTCGACGAGCAGGGCAACGCGATCCCCTGGCTCGCCGAGTCCTGGACCTACGACAAGTCGGGCAAGCAGGTGACCTTCAAGCTCAAGAGCGGCCTGAAGTTCAGCGACGGAAGTCCGCTGGACGCCGAGGCGGTCGCGAAGTCGATCGAGCGCGGCCGGACCCAGGACGGGTCCCTCATCGCGCCGCAGCTGGCGACCATCAAGAAGGTCTCGGCCTCCGGCGAGCTCGACGTCGTGGTCGAGCTCAGCGAGGTCGACTATCAGTACCCGCTGCTGTTCGCCGGCAAGACGGGCATGGTCGTCAACCCGGCGGTGTTCGAGAAGGACGCCGACTCGCTGGCGACGCAGCCGGCCGGCTCCGGACCGTTCGCGGTCACGAGCTACACGCAGAACGACCACGCCACCATGAAGAAGAACAGCCACTTCTTCGCGGCCGACGAGATCGAGGTCGCGGCGTTCGACCTCTACCCGCAGCCCGACCCGGCGACCGCGGTGGCGGCCGTGCAGTCCGGCCAGTTCAACCTCGTCCGCATCGGTGGCGCCCAGGTCGAGCAGGCCAAGCAGGCCGGTCTCGACGTCGACGTGATCGAGTCGATGTTCGTCAGCTGCCTCGACGTCCACTCCGGCATGGCGCCGTTCGACGACCCGGCCGCCGTCGAGGCGCTCAAGTTCGCGATCGACCGCGAGAAGATCAAGGAGGTCGCCAACTTCGGGATCGGCGACGTCAACTACCAGCCGTTCCCGCCCGGGTACGTCGGCTACAACGAGGACCTCGCCGAGGTCTACGCCTTCGACCCCGAGAAGGCGCGCTCGCTGCTCGCCGATGCCGGCTACGACAAGCCGGTCCCGGTGGTCCTCACCAGCTCCGGGTTCGCTCCCGCGGCGGTGGAGCTGATCCAGGCGCAGCTCAACGAGGTCGGCTTCGAGGCGAAGATCGAGACGATCCCCGGCACCCAGCACACCCAGCTCGTCTACATCGAGCACTCGAAGGCGCTGACGTACGACGGCTTCGCCGGCCGTGAGTCGCCGGTGCAGGCGTTCCAGGTGCTGTTCGGCGCGGAGGGCTTGATGAACCCGAACCGCTGGAGCAACCCGGCGCTCGAGGCACAGCTGAAGAAGGTCAAGGAGACGCCGACCGATGCGGCCGAGTACCCCGCGCTCCTTCAGGAGGCGACCAAGATCGCGGTGACGTCGTACCCGAACACCTTCCTCTTCCAGACGCCGTCGATCGTCGTTCGCAAGGGCGTCTCGAAGCTACCGGCCTCGCCGAGCCTGCGCCGCTTCGAGGGAGTGACCGCGTCGTGAGCCTGGCCGCGCCGGCTCCGGCGGCCGTGGCGCGCGCCCCGCAGGTGCCACGGGCGGCCAGCCGCACCTTGCCGTTCCTGCGGTCCCTGCTCGGGGTCCTGGTCGTCACCGTGACGGTGCTCTTCCTGGCGTCGGTCATCACCTTCACGCTCGGCGCGCTGAGCGACAGCAACCCGGCGGCGGCCGCGCTCGGCGAGACCGCGACCCAGCAGGACATCGACCGGCTCAACCACGAGTTCGGACTCGACCGGCCGCTGGTCGTCCAGTACTTCTCGTGGGTCGGCAATGCGCTCACCGGCGACCTCGGCCGGTCCTGGTTCACCACGATCCCGGTCACCGACAGCATCAAGACCGCCCTCCCTGTCGACCTCTCGATCGCGGCGCTCGCGCTCGTGCTCGCCCTCGTCATCGGCGGCGGCGCCGGGATCGGTGCCGCGCTCAGCAACGGCGGGATCATCGACCGCGCGGTGACGCTGGTCTGCTCGATCCTCGGCACGCTGCCGCCGTTCGTCATCGGCATGGCGCTGATCGTCGTCTTCGCGGTCAAGCTCCAGGTCCTGCCGGCGGGCGGCTACGTGCCGATCAACGTCGACCCGGGCGAGTGGCTGCGGTTCTCGATCCTGCCGGCTCTGGCGCTCAGCCTCGACGTGGCGGCCTCGATCGCCCGCCAGCTGCGCACGTCGCTGGTCGGCGAGCTGCGCGAGAACTACGCGGTCGGAGCGGAGATGCGCGGCTTCGGACGGCGGCGGGTGCTCTTCGGGCACGTGCTGCGCAACGCCGCCGGCCCGACGCTGGCCGTCATCGGCCTCGCGATCCCGCTGATCATCGGCGGCGCGGTGATGACCGAGAAGCTCTTCGGTCTGCCCGGCATCGCCCAGCTGGCGCTCCAGTCGGCGGAGAAGGGCGACGTCCCGGTCGTGCTCGGCACCCTGCTGGTAACCGCGGTGATCGTGGTCGCGGCGAGTCTGGTGATCAACGTGCTGCAGACGGCGCTCAACCCGGTCGCGCGTCGCGGTGCCGGTACGGCGAAGGCAGCCCGATGAAGACCCTGAAGGCACTCTGGCGCATCCCGAGCGCGCGGCTGGCGCTCCTGGTCCTCGCGGCGATCGCGTTCCTCGCGGTGTTCGGCGGCGCGCTCGCGCCGCACGACCCGCTGAAGCAGTACACCGACGAGGTCCTCCAGGGCCCGAGCAGCGCGCACTGGCTCGGCACCGACTACGTCGGCCGCGACGTGCTGAGCCGGCTGATGGCCGGCACCCGGCTGTCGGTGGTCGGGGCCCTCGAGGCGGTCCTCATCGGCGCCCTGCTCGGGGTCCCGTCCGGGCTGGTGTCGGCATGGCTCGGGCCGCGCCTCGAGTGGATCACGCTGCGGATCAGCGACACCCTGGTGATCCTGCCGTTCACGGTGTTCGCCATCGCGGTCGCCGGCACGCTCGGCAATGGCCTCCAGCAGGCGATGATCGCGATCGGCGTCCTGATGAGCCCGATCTTCTACCGGGTCACCCGGGCGGCCGCCATCGGCCTGCGCCGGACGCAGTACGTCGAGGCCGCCGAGCTGATGGGCGCCACCGAGTGGTGGACGCTGCGCAAGCACATCTGGAGCAAGGTGCTGCCGAACGTCGCGGTGACCGCGGCGCAGGCGATGGGCGCCGCGCTGCTGGTCGTCGCGTCGCTCGCCTTCCTCGGGCTCGGCATCACCCCGCCCGCGCCCACCTGGGGCGGGATGCTCTCGGCCGACCTCGGCTACCTCTCCCAGCAGCCCTGGGCGCCGATCTTCCCGGCGCTGCTGATGATGGCCACCGTCGGATCGCTCAACCTCCTCGCCGACTCGATGCGCGACGTCACCGGCGCCACCACCGCCCCGCGGCGCCGCCCGCGTCGTACGACCGCACGCCCGGAGAAGCAGAGCCGTGAGGAGCAGAGCGATGTCGTCCCAGCCTGATCACCAGCCTCGGCGGACCCTGGAGGTCACCGACCTCCAGGTCTCCGTCGGCGACCACCTGGTCGCCGTGCAGGACGTGTCCTTCACGATCGGCCGCGGTGAGTCCGTCGGGCTCGTCGGGGAGTCCGGCAGCGGGAAGACGCTGACCTGCCGGGCCGTGCTCGGTCTGCTCCCCGCGACCGGCCACGTCGACCGCGGCCGGATCGTCCTCGGCGACGGCGCGGACACGGTCGAGCTGACCGACGCGAAGCGCGGCACCTGGGACCGGGTGCGCGGGCTGCGGCTCGGCGCGGTGTTCCAGGACCCGACGTCATACCTCAACCCCTCTCTCACGGTCGGCCACCAGCTCGCCGAGCAGCTGCGAGTCAAGCGGCGGCTGTCTCGCCGGGACGCGCACGCGCGCTCGGTCGAGCTGTTCGCCGAGGTCGGGCTCCGCGACCCCGCCGGGGTGTTCCACCAGTACCCGCACCAGCTGTCCGGCGGCATGCTCCAGCGCGTCCTCATCGCGATCGCCGTGTCCTGCGAGCCCGAGCTGCTGATCGCGGACGAGGCGACGACGGCGCTCGACGTGGTCATCCAGGCGGAGATCCTCGGGTTGCTCCGCCGGCTGCGTGAGACCCATCAGCTCTCGCTGCTGCTCGTCACCCACGACCTGGCGGTGGTGGCCGAGACGTGCGAGCGGATCCTCGTCATGTACGGCGGCCAGATCGTCGAGAGCGGCCCGACGGAGGAGGTGCTGCGCAGCCCGCGGCACCCCTACACCCAGGCCCTGATGGGCGTCGCGACGATCGGCAACTGGCAACGGCGCAAGCTCGACGTGATCCCCGGCCAGCCGCCCGCCGCCGGTGCGGAGATGCCCGGGTGCCGGTTCGCGCCGCGCTGCGCCTACGCCAGCGCCCGGTGCGTCGCCGGCGCCGTGCCGCTGACCGATCTCGGCCACGAGCGCTCCGCCCGCTGCGTGCTCGTCGACGACCTGTCCGCCCCGTCCGTCCAGGAGGTGTCCGCATGACGACCACCCACGAGGTCCGGGTGCCGGGACGCGTCGCCGAGGCCGAGGCGTCGCTGCTCCAGGTGCGTGGCCTGTCGGTGTCGTACGCACCGCCCCGGAAGGCGGCGAGCCTCGGCACCGGAGCAGCCCTCGCCGACGCCGACCTCGACGTCCGGCTCGGTGAGGTGGTCGGCATCGTCGGCGAGACCGGCTCCGGCAAGACCACGCTCGCACGGGCCACCGTGGGGCTGGTGCGCCCGCTCGCCGGCAGCATCGAGTTCGCCGGCGAGGACGTCGGAGCGCTGCGTGGCCGGGCGCTGCGCGCCTTCCGCCGGTCGGGGCAGGTGCAGCTGGTCTTCCAGGACCCGCTCCGCTCGCTCGACCCCGACCTCACGGTCGCCGACCTGGTCCGCGAGCCCCTCGACATCGCCGGCACGCTGTCTCGGCGCGACCGTGCCGAGCGGGTCGACGAGTCGCTCCGGCTGGTCGGCCTCGACCCCGACGCGATGCGGGACCGGCAGCCGCGTGAGCTCTCGGGCGGCCAGCGCCAGCGCGTCTCGATCGCCCGCGCGATCTCGACCCGTCCGCGGCTTCTCTTCTGCGACGAGCCGGTCTCGGCGCTCGACGTCTCCAACCGCAACCTGGTCCTCAACCTGCTCGACCAGCTGCGCCGTGAGCTCGGCCTCGCCGTCGTCATCATCGCCCACGACCTCAGCTCCCTGGCCGGCATCGCCGATCGCGTCGCGGTCTTCTACCGCGGCCGGATCGTCGAGCAGGGGCCGATCCACGAGGTGCTGGAACGCCCGGCGCATCCCTACACCGCGCTGCTGACGGCCTCCGCCCCGAGTGTGGAGCCAGGTGCCGGTCAGAGCGCCCGGTTGCGACCCGAGCAGCTGGTCCCGCCAGCGGGCAGCCGGCCCTGGCCCACCGACGGCGTCTGCGTCTTCGCGCAGCGCTGCCCCTTCGCCCACGATGCCTGCACCGACCAGCCGGCGCTGCTGCCGATCCAGCGCGCGCCGGGCCGGCTCGCGGCCTGCCACGTCGCCGCTTCCTGGCGCGACCGACTCGGCGGCCACCAGGCCGAGCGCGAGTCGGCCTGAGCCGTCCATCCCCACCCGCACCGCCACCGACGTAACCCCGACGAACGGAGAACCCCATGAGCCACACCGACAGCTATGGCGACGTCGAGATCCTCGGGATGATCGGCACCGCCGACGCATCCGAGATCCGCCCGAGCCGCGGTCCGGTGATCGACCCGGACTACACGGCGCGCTTCGCCAGGGCCCACGAGGAGGGCGGCTTCGACCGCGTCCTGATCGGCTACGGCTCGGGGTGGTCCGAGGGGACGCAGGTCGCGGCGTACGCCGCAGCGCACACCGAGCGGCTCGGCCTGCTGATCGCCCACCGGCCCGGGGTCGTGCACCCGACGCTGGCCGCGCGCACGTTCACGACCCTCGACCAGTTCAGCGGGGGCCGGGTCGCCCTCAACATCGTGACCGGCAGCAGCAACGTGGAGCAGCGCCGCGAGGGTGACTACGTGCCGCACGACGAGCGCTACGCGCGCACCGACGAGTACCTGACGATCCTCCGCAGCCTCTGGGACACCCGCGGCACGCACGACTTCGAGGGCGTCTACTACCGGTTCGAGGGCGCGACGCCCCAGGTCTTCCCCTACGAGGACCGGCATCTCGAGCTCTTCTTCGGCGGCAGCTCGCCGTCGGCGTACGCCGTGGGCTCGAAGCACGCGGACACCTACATGCTCTGGGGCGAGCCGCTGAAGGAGACCGGCGACCAGATCGCCTCGGTCGCCCGGCTCGCCGACGAGCACGGCCGGCCGGCACGCCCGCGGATCTCGGTGTCGTTCCGGCCGATCCTCGGCCGCACGGACGCCGAGGCGTGGGAGCGCGCGCACGGCATCCTCGACACGATCAACGGCGCTGTCGGCGCGCAGTTCAAGGAGAAGGTCGGGCAGATGCACCCGCAGGGTGCGACACCCGAGAACGCCGGCTCCCAGCGGCTGCTCGCCGTCGCCGAGAAGGGTGAGCTGCACGATCGCTGCCTCTGGACCCCGACGACCCAGGCGGTGGGCGGCGGCGGCAACTCCACCGCGCTCGTCGGGTCGCCGGAGACGGTGGCCGCCGCGATCCTCGACTACGTCGAGATCGGCGTCGACACGGTGCTCATCCGGGGCTACGACCCGCTCCAGGACGCCATCGACTACGGCCGCGACCTGCTGCCGCTGGTCCGCCAGGAGCTCGCCCACCGCGCGGCCACCCGGGTCGAGAAGGCGGCCGTCTGATCGTGGGGCCACTAGACGGGGTGCGGGTGGTCGAGCTGGCTCACGTGGCCGCCGGGCCGTTCGCGGGCATGCTGCTCGCGGACCTCGGCGCCGACGTGGTCAAGGTCGAGCCGCCGACCGGAGACCAGATGCGGGGCTGGCCGCCCTTCGCCGACGACGGCGAGGAGCGGTTCAGCCACAACTTCGCGTCGGTCAACCGCAACAAGCGGTCGGTGGTCGCCGACCTCAAGGACCCGGTCGACCTGTCCCGGGCGCAGGCCCTGGTCGCGGCCGCCGACGTGGTCGTCGAGAACTACCGGCCGGGTGTCCTCGACCGGCTGGGGCTCGGCTACTCGACGGTCAGCGAAGGTCACCCCGGCCTCGTCTACTGCTCGATCTCGGGCTACGGCCTGACCAGCCCCTATCGCGACGACGGTGCCTACGACGTTGTCATCCAGGGCATGTCCGGGCTGATGAGCGTGACCGGCGAGCCGGACGGCAACCCGGTCAAGGCGGGCGTGCCCGTCGGTGACTTCACCGCCGGGCTGTACGCCGCCTACACGATCGCCGCCCTGCTGCCGCAGGTCCGCGGCACCGGCCGGTCGGTGCGCGTGGACTGCCCGATGCTCGACTGCCTGCTCGGCGTCTCGGCCCTCCAGACGAGCGAGTACTGGGGCAGTGGACGCGAGCCGCAGCGGCTGGGTACGGCGCACCCGCGCAACGCGCCGTACCAGGGCTTCTCGGCGGCCGACGGCGACTTCACGGTCGCGGCCGGCAACGACCGGCTGTGGGCCGCCGTCGCCGAGGTGGTCGGCCGGACCGAGCTGGTCGGCGACCCGCGCTTCGTCACGCAGGTCGACCGGGTCCGCCACCAGGCGGAGCTCGAGTCGCTGCTGCAGGAGAGGTTCGCGGGCGAGAAGCGCGAGCACTGGCTCACCGAGCTGCGCGCCCGCGGCGTCCCGTGCGGTCCCGTCAACACCTTCGGCGAGATCCTCGCGGACCCGCACGTGGAGGCCACCGGTCTGGTCGCCCCTGTCGACGTGCCGGTCGCGGGGCCGACTCCGACGGTGGTGTTCCCCGTTCGGATCGAGGGGCAGCAGCCCCGGCTCGACCGGGGAGCCCCGCGCCTCGGCGCCGACGCAGCGGTCTACGACGAGTGGGTGACGACATGAGCATCCGCATCGATCGTGGCGACGTGTGGACGGTGACCCTCGACCGCCCGGAGCGCGCGAACGCGCTGTCGGTCGATCTCGTCGAGGCGCTGCACCATGCGCTCGACGCCGCCGAGGAGGCGCGGCCCGAGGCGCTGGTGCTGCGCGGCAACGCCCGGCACTTCGCGGCCGGCGTCGACCTGGGTGGCCTCGACGAGCAGACGGACGCGTCGTTGGCGCTGCGGTTCCTGCGGATCGGGCTGCTGCTCGAGCGACTGATCGCCGCGCCGTTCGTCACCGTCGCGGTCGCCGAGGGCGCGGCCGTCGGCGCTGGTGCCGACCTGGTGCTCGCCTGCGACCACCGGCTCGTGGGACCCGACGTCACTCTCCGCTTCCCGGGCTCGGCGTTCGGGGTCGCGCTCGGCGCCGTACGGCGCGCGGAGCTGGGCGCCGACCTGGTCACCGGGCAGCCCGACGATCTCTCCCGGGTGCTCCGAGCCGGGCCGCCCACCCGTCCGCCGCACGATGCCGACGCCGACCTGGCCGCGCTGGCTCGCAGCGTGGCCGTGCCCGGCCTGCGCGACCGTCTCGCGGCGTACGCCGCCCCCGTCCTGACAAGGAGTACGCAGTGACCCAGCAGATCATCCCCGTCGACACCGACGTCCCCGAGCTCGCGGCGTTCGCCCGCACGGTCGAGGACCTGATCGGTCGAGGCCTCGACGAGCGCGCCCTCACCTCGGCGATCCAGGCCGAGCTGACGGCGACCCTGGCGGCGGGCTTCGCGCTGCCGCCCGACAAGACCAGGCCGGACCCGAAGCGCTACGTCATGTACCCGCTGCACGTGGCGCCCGACGGCTCCTTCTCCATCGCGAGCGCGGTCTGGGACGTCGGCCAGGGCACTCCGGTGCACGGGCACGAGACCTGGGGCGTCGTCGGCATCTACAGCGGCGTCGAGGTCGAGACCCGCTTCGAGAAGCCGACCATCCCCGACCTCCCGCTCACGCCTCAGGGCACCGACGAGTGGGGGGCGGGCGAGGTCACCGTCTGCTGCACGACCGACGACGACGTCCACCAGGTGCGGTGCGGCGGAGACCAGCCCGTCCTCGGGATCCACGTCTACGGCGCCGACATCGGCACCCTCCCGCGCCGCTCGTACGACCCCGACACCGGAGCCGTCCACTGGTTCACCTCCACGTGGGCGCACTGAGAGGAGCACGTTGATGACCGTCACTGCCTGGGACGAACCGAGCGGCGCCACGCCGCGCGGCACCCTGATCGTGCTACCCGGCCGCGGTGAGACCGCCGCGTCGTACCAACGCTTCGGGCGGCGGCTCTCGGCCGACGCCTACCGCGTGCGCCTGGTGTCCGTTGAGCTCGACGACCTCGACGCCGCCCGGGTGACCGTCGAGAAGCTGCTCGCCGACGAGGCGCTGCCGGGCCCGAAGGTGCTCGTCGGCACCGACAGCGGGGCGACACTAGCGGCGCTGCTCGCGCCCGAGCTCCCGGCCGACGCCGTGGTGCTCGCCGGTCTCGCTCTCCCGGACTCGTCCGGCGTCGGGTCGTGGGAGGAGGAGGTGGAGGCGCGCACCGCCTGTCCGGTGCACCGAGGCGTGATCTCCCAGGACCAGGACTTCGGACGCGGCGGCCTCAACGAAGCGCTGCCGTGGCCGTCGGTCTCGCTGGCGCCCTCCGACAAGCCCACCCTGCTGCTGCACGGCTCGGCCGACCCGATCACGCCGGTGGCCGCGGCCCTCGCGCCGTACGCCGAGGCAGGCACCGTGCGGGTGCGCGTGGTCAACAACGGTCGTCATGACGTGCTCAACGACGCCTCGCACCGCTCGGTCGCCGCGACGATCGTGCTGTTCCTCGAGTCGCTCAAGCTGGGATCCGATCTGCCGGACGTCGTGAGCGCGGACTGGCGGGCCGCCAGTTGAGCGGGGTCGCCATCGTCACCACCAACTCGAGAGGGAGTGCGGCATGACCGTGCCGATCATCACCCTGCCCACCAACCAGGATCTCGACCCGACCCGACTGCGGGCGGCGTTCGGCATCTTCCCGACCGGGGTGGTCGCCGTCGCCGCCCAGGTCGATGGGCGGCTGGTCGGCCTCGCTGCCAGCTCCTTCACCTCGGTCAGCCTCGAGCCCGCCCTGATCTCCATCAACCTCGCCCGGACGTCGAAGACCTGGCCCGACCTGCGCCGGGCCCGCCACCTCGGTGTCACGGTGCTCTCCGACAGCCAGGCCGTCGTGTGCCGCAAGCTCGCCGGCCCGGTCGACGACCGGTTCACAGGGGTCGCGCACGTCGTCAGCGACGACGGTGCGGTCACCCTCGACGAGGGGCTGGCGCGCTTCGACTGCACGATCTACCAGGAGGTCGACGCCGGCGACCACATCCTCGTGCTGCTCGCACTGCACGCGGTGGAGCACGTCGACCCCGAGGGCGCGACGACGCCTCTGGTCTTCCACCGCAGCGGCTTCGGGCGGCTCGAACGGCCCGCCTAGTGGCGCGGTCCGCAGCACGACGAGCTGCGTGCGGAGCTGACTGCGGAGATCAACGCTCGGGCGGCTATCGCCCAGTGACCTCGTCGATCTGCTCACGGAGGATGTCGGCGTGCCCGACGTGGCGGATCACCTCGCTGGTCGTGTGGGCGAGCACCCAGCGCAGCGTCTTGCGGCGGCCGTCGACCTCGACGGCCGTCAACGTCTCGGGCGAGCCGGCGGCGGCGATGTGCCAGTCGGCCTCGTCGATCGCGGCGCGGTAGTCCGCGATCACCTCCGCCGCGGTGCGCTCGGGAGGCACGACCATGGAGAAGTCGATGTCGGCGTACGCCGGGTCGCCGCCGACGTGGTGCGCGAACCACCAGCGCTCGCCGGCAGCGCAGTGCTGGACCAGACCGAGCAGGGTGGTGTCGGACACGACCAGCCGCTGGCGGAGCTGCTCCTCGTCTAGTCCGTCGACCTTCTTGAGCAGGCAGGCGCGTGCGAAGTCGAGGAAGGCGTGGGCGGTGGAGAGCTCGCCGTCGTCGTCGCGGGGGACCTTCTCGCGCTGGGTCTCGAGCATGTGTCGACCCTAGATCCATTCACCCGCTGATGCGATCAGGCGGCGGCCCAGCGCGGCGACCGCCGGGATCCGGGCGAGCTGACGGCGCACCAGTCCGGGTCGCGTCCCCGACGACCTCGGGGCGCGGCACCCGGGCCGCGACGTACCTCCGTGCCGCCCGTCCGGTCACGCCGAGCGCGAGGCCGAGCCGGTCGGCGGTGATCCCCGGGGATGCCTGGATCAGCTCGGGGGCCTGCAGCGCTCGCGCAGTCGGGGAAGTAGATCGTCCGAGATGTCATTGGTGTGCCGCACATGACTGGGAGCTCCATCGGACAGGAGCCGCCGCTCGCCGGGACCGAGGTCGAGGCGCTGATCGGCTCGCCACCGGCCGTTGAGCGGACGTCATACGAATCGAGGCCTCTGGCCCACGATTCGTATGACGCTCGCCCGTCGGCAACGGTGTGCTTCCTGCAGACGTTCTCGGACTCAGCCCAGGGCCACCGTCAGCGCCAGCACCATGTCCGGGTCGTCGAGCCGGTCGCCGTACAGCTCACGCAGCTGCCCCATCCGGTAGCGCACCGTCTGGGCGTGCACGAAGAGGTCGGCGGCGACGTCCTCGCGACGGCCCTGGTGCAGCAGCCACGACCGCAGCGTGTCGGTCAGCTTCTCCGCCGTGCCGGGGCGCAGGTCGGCGAGTGGCGCGAGCAGCTGGGCGCGGAGGTCGGCGCGGGCGGCCGGGTCGGCCTCGAGGACCAGTGGCACCAGGTGCGCCTCGGTGTCCAGCTCGAGGCCGGCGGCGCGGGCACGCAGCGCGCGGTCGTACGACGCCCGCACCTCGAGCCAGGGTCTGGCCGGCCCGGCGGTGCACCCACGGGTGCCGAGGGTGCGGAGCAACGCCGTACGCCGGTGCCCGTGCGCATCGGGCACCAGCAGCAGCACGCTCTCGTCGAGGTCGGGCGCCTCGCCCACCGCGATCGTCGCCGGCGAGACGGAGGCGAGCACGGGCCGCACCTGTGACTCGGGCACGATCACGGCGGTCAGCGTCTTGGGCGGCTCCCAGCCGGCGCGTTCGGCCGCGGCCTGCACGGTCTCGACGGGGGAGTCGGTGAGCAGGTGGTGGGCGATCCGCTCGAGTCGGCGCTCCCGGACCCGGCCGGTCGTGGCGAGCTCGTCGGTGTGGCCGGCGACGCTGGCCGCCGACAGCTCGTCGATGTAGGCGAAGACCAGCTCGGCGAAGGCCACGAGTGTCTCGGCGTCCAGCCCGTTGCGCACGGCGGTGGTCGACATCTCGCGCCACGAGACCCGGGCGCCGATGCGGTACGCCGCGAGCAGGGCCTCGGTGGTCCGGCCGCTGCGAGCCTCACCGCGGCCGAGCTGGTAGGCACCTTCGACGGCCGGAGCGTTCGGAGTCGACACCTCTGCTCCCCGTCTGCCGCTCGCCAGCGAGAGGAAGCCGCCGAGCGCGAGCTGCACCGCGTTGCGGATGGTCTCGCCCATCGGCCCGCTGAACGCGTCGGTGTAGCTGGGGACCTCGTCGATGATGGCCGCGACCACGTGCTCAGCCACCTCGGGCAGCTCGCCGCGCATCCGCTCGACGGCGAGCGGGGGGAGCCGGAGTCCGTGGTCGGCGGTACGACGGGGGGCAGCCATACTCCTCTTTATCATCTGCGAACAACTGAGACCCAGATCTTCACGTCCTGCGGTCATGATCTTACGCCGAGAACGCAGCACACTGGAGTACATGAGCATCGCCATCCCCTCCACCACGACGCGGTCCACCCGCGGTCGCTCGCTGCGGGACAGCCTGCGCCGAGTGGCGGAGGCCGCGGTCACCCCGCTGGAGCTCAGCGACGTGCTCGACGTCTTCCACCCGCTGCGTCGGGGCGCCGACCTGCGGGCGAAGATCGTCGAGGTCCGCGCCGAGACCCGCCAGTCCGCCACAATCGTGCTGCAGCCGGGCCGCGACTGGACCGGCCACGTGCCGGGCCAGTACGTCCGCGTCGGCGTCGACGTCGACGGTGTCCGCCTCTGGCGCACCTACTCCCTGACCCACGGGCCGCGCGCCGACCGCCGGATCAGCATCACCGTGAAGGCGATCCCCGACGGTGTCGTCTCCAACTACCTGGTCCACCGGGCCCGCGCCGGTCAGATGATCCAGCTCGACCAGGCGCAGGGCGAGTTCGTGCTCCCGCAGCCGATCCCCGCCAAGCTGCTCCTCGTCACCGCCGGGTCCGGCATCACGCCGGTGATCGGCATGCTGCGCAACCTCTTCTCCCGTGCGGAGCGGCCCAAGACCGACATCGTGCTGCTGCACTCGGCCCTCTCCCGGGCCGAGGTGATCTTCGGCAGCGAGCTGCGGCAGTACGACGCCGCGGGCTGGCTGCGCCTCGTGGAGCTGCACACCGACACCCACGGGATGCTCGACGTCGACGACCTCGACGAGATCGTCCCCGACCTGGCCGAGCGCACGGCGTACGCCTGCGGACCGGCCGGCCTCCTCGACGCGCTCGAGGAGCACTACGTCGGACGCGACCTCGTCCTCACGACCGAGCGTTTCCGTCCGGTGACCGTCGTGGCCGGTGAAGGTGGCACGGTCACCTTCGCCAACGGCACGGTCGTCGAGGTCGACGGCGCCACCCCGATCCTCGACGCGGCGGAGAACGCCGGCGTCCTGATGCCCAGCGGCTGCCGGATGGGCATCTGCATGGGCTGCGTCGTCCCGATGAAGGAAGGGGCGGTGCGCGACCTGCGCAACGGCGCCCTGACCGTCGCAGTGCCCGGTGAGACCGGCCCCGGCGGCGTACGCATCCAGACCTGCATCAACGCGGCAGCCGGCCCCTGCCACATCGACCACTGAGAGCGAGGCACACCATGACCACGATCACCAAGAAGCCCGTCAACCCGACCGCTCACCTCACCCCCGAGGACATCGAGCAGCTCGGCCTCGAGCTCGACGCGATCCGCCAGGACGTGCTTGACAGCCGGGGCGAGAAGGACGCGGCGTACATCCGCAACGTCGTCACCGTGCAGCGCCGCCTCGAGCTGGCCTCCCGCGCGGTGCTCCTCGGCTCCGCACTGCCGCCGCTGTGGGTGCTCGGGACGGTCGGCCTGTCGGTCGCCAAGATCCTGGAGAACATGGAGATCGGCCACAACGTCATGCACGGTCAGTGGGACTGGATGCGTGACCCGAAGATCCACTCGACCACCTGGGAGTGGGACAACGCGTCCACTGCCGAGGGCTGGAAGCACTCGCACAACGAGATCCACCACACGTACACGAACATCGTCGGCAAGGACAACGACCTCGGCTACGGCATCATGCGCGTCGACGAGGACCAGCGCTGGCACCCGATGTACCTCGCCCAGCCGGTGTGGAACTTCATCAACGCCTGCTTCTTCGAGTACGGCATCGCGGCGTACGACCTCCAGCTCGGCAAGAACCTCGCCATCCCGAAGGAGAAGCGCAGCGAGACCTTCAAGGCCAACGCGCGCAAGACCCTCAAGAAGATCCGCAAGCAGGTGACCAAGGATTACGTCGTCAACCCGGCGCTCGCGATCCCGTTCGGCGGGTTCCTGCCGACGCTGGCCGCGAACTTCACCGCCAACCTGGTGCGCAACGTCTGGTCGCACTCGGTGATCATGTGCGGGCACTTCCCCGAGGGCGTGGAGACGTTCGAGCGGAAGTCGATCCCGGACAACGAGACCCGCGGCGAGTGGTACCTGCGCCAGATGCTCGGCTCCGCCAACATCTCCGGCCCCAAGGCGATGCACCTGATGAGCGGCAACCTGTCGCACCAGATCGAGCACCACCTGTTCCCGGACCTGCCGTCCAACCGGTACGCCGAGGTCGCGCCCAAGGTGCAGGCGCTGTTCGAGAAGTACGACCTCAATTACCACTCGGCCCCGCTGCCGCAGCAGGTCTACTCGGCCTGGCACAAGGTCGTCCGGCTCTCGCTGCCCAACGGCTGGATGGCGACGACCAACGTCAAGAACCTGCCTGAGCAGTCCAAGCTCCTGTGGGCGATGACCACCAAGGGCCCCAAGGTCCGCCGCGCCGCCGCCGCCCGCCTGCAGCAGCAGGCTCGGCGGATGACGACGGCTGCCTGAGCTGTCCGGGGATACCCGGTTCACCGGGTATCCCTGAGGTTCTCGGGCGTTGCAGTGCCCGAGAACCTCACGAACTGCCTGAGGAGTACGGCGCTCAGCCGCCGATCGCGTCCAGCTCGGCGACGTCTTGGGCCGATAGCGTCAGCCCCGCGCCGGCGACGTTCTCGCGCAGGTGGACGACCGATGACGTGCCGGGGATGAGCAGCAGGTTCGGCGAGCGCTGCAGCAGCCAGGCCAGGGCGACCGCCAGCGGCGAGGCCTCCAACCGCGCCGCCACCGCCGACAGTGCCGAGGACTGCAGTGGGGTGAACCCGCCGAGCGGGAAGTACGGCACGTAGGCGATGTCCTGCTCGGCGAGCGACTCGATGAGTGAGTCGTCCTCCCGGTGTGCGACGTTGTAGTGGTTCTGCACGCAGACGATCGGCGCGATCGCCTGTGCCTCCGCGACCTGGGCGGCGGACACGGTCGAGAGCCCGATGTGCCGCACGAGCCCCTCCTGCTGCAGCGCTGCCATCGCCTCCATCCGCTCGGCGATCGAGGCGTCGTCGGCGTCCATGATCCGCAGGTTCACGACGTCCATGGCGTCGAGCCCGAGGTTCTCCAGGTTGTCGAGCACGCCCTGACGAAGCTCGGCCGGTGACTGGGCCGGCAGCCACGCGCGCTGGTCGTCGCGACGACCACCGACCTTCGTCACGATCACCAGGTCGTCGGCGTACGGGTGCAGCGCCTCCTTGATGATCCTGTTGGTGACGTGCGGGCCGTAGAAGTCGCTGGTGTCGATGTGGTTGATCCCCAGGTCCACCACCGTGCGCAGCACCGCGAGCGCGCCGTCGTGGTCGGCGGGCGGCCCGAAGACGTGCGGGCCGGCGAGCTGCATGGCGCCGTACCCGACCCGGGTGACCGTCAGGTCGCCCATCGTCCAGGTGCCGCCGGGGAGTGAGGTCGTCGAAGTCGTCATGCCACCACCTTGGGCCGTGGCGGCCCGGACACCCAGATCCCCGCTGATCCTGGGAGTGGCAGGGACAGGGACGGTACGACGAGCGCGGCTACCGTGACCGGTGTGAGTGACGACAACCGACTCGGCGACTACCTGCGGGCGCGTCGCGAGCTGGTGACCCCGGAGAGCGTCGGCATCCCGGCGCACGGCGTACGACGCGTCGCGGGCCTCCGCCGGGAGGAGGTCGCGATGCTCGCCGGCATCAGCGCCGACTACTACCTCCGCCTGGAGCAGGGCCGCGATCGCAACCCGTCGCTGCAGATCCTCGAGGCGCTCGCCCACGTCCTCCAGCTCGATGCGACGGCGACCGACTACCTGCTCCGCCTGGGTGCGCCCCGTCCCCGGACACGCGGGCGCTGGCCCCGGCCGGAGACGGTGCCGACCGCGACAGCCCAGCTGTTGAGCGTGATCGGGCTCCCGGCGTTCGTCGAAGGGCGCTACCTGGACGTGCTCGCCGCCAACCCGCTGGTCACCCTGGTGTCGCCCAACGTCCGGGTCGGGGAGAACCGCCTGCGCTCGGTCTTTCTCGACCCCACCGAGCGCGCCCTGCATCCCGACTGGGCGCGTACGGCGCCGCGGCTGGTCGCAGGCTTCCGCAACCGGATCGGCGACCGCATCGACGACCCGCGCGTCGTGCAGCTGGTCGGCGAGCTGTCGCTCGGCAGCGAGGAGTTCCGCAAGGCCTGGGCTCGGCACGACGTGAAGCCGATCCAGAGCCGCTCGATCCGGATGGACCACCCGCAGGTCGGCGAGCTCGAGCTCGCCCTGTCCAAGCTGGCGATCGAGGGGACCGACGGACAGATGCTGGTGATCTACCACGCCGAGCCCGGCACCGAGTCCGCCGACAAGCTCACGCTCTTGTCGAACCTCGCGACCGGCGCGCCGAGGTCCCCCGATGTCGGGACCAACGACTCTGCGCTCCCGGACCGCGCACCGCCACGATGGGTGGGTCGGACCGAGTAGAGGAGGACACCGTGCAAGAGGCCATCGACCTGACCCAGGACGAGTGCCGACGCCTGCTGGACTCGGGTGTCGGCGGGCGGGTCGCGCTGTCCTCTCCGAACGGCCCGCACATCGTGCCGGTGAACTACTCGGTCGTCGACGACGCGATCATCTTCCGCACCTCGCCGTACAGCGTGCTGGGCACCTACGGGCGCGACAGCATGCTGGCCTTCGAGGTCGACCAGTTCGACCACGAGCGGCAGCACGGCTGGAGCGTCGTGGCCCGCGGACGTGGCGAGGTCGTCGTCGACGTCGACCAGCTGGCGCACATCCGCAGCACCTGGGAGCCGCGGCCGTGGGCGGCCTCGGGGGCTCGGGGGCTGCACCTGCGGCTGCGCTGGACCGAGCTCACGGGCCGCCGGATCGGTGTGGGCTGGGACCTGCAGGCCTCGCTCGCCGTCCGTCGCACGGTCTGACCGCGTGCGGCACACTGGGCCGGTGCCGCCTGAGCAGTCCGAGAGCCTTCCCTCTTCCGCGAGGGCACTCCTCGAGGCGGTCACCGCGATCTCGTCCGACCTGGACCTGCACTCGGTGCTCACCCGGATCGTCGAGGCGGCGACCCAGCTCACACAGGCAAGGTACGGCGCGCTCGGGGTGATCGGCAGCGACGCCTTCCTGGTCGAGTTCGTGACGACCGGCATCGACGAGGAGGGTCGCGCGGCGATCGGCGACCTGCCCCACGGACGGGGCATCCTCGGCCTGCTCATCCACCACCCGGAGCCGTTGCGTCTCGACGATCTCACCCAACACCCGCAGTCCGCCGGCTTCCCGCCCAACCACCCGCCGATGGGCTCCTTCCTCGGCGTGCCCGTCCGCATCCGCGGCACCGTCTTCGGCAACCTCTACCTGACCGAGAAGGCCGGGGGGCGGTCGTTCACGCGTGAGGACCAGTCCCTCGTGGAGTCCCTCGCCAGTGCCGCCGGCTTCGTCATCGACAACGCCCGGGCCTATGGCCTCAGCGAGCGTCGACGGCAGTGGCTCGAGGCCTCGGCGGAGCTCTCGGAGGCGTTGCAGCCGCCGATCCAGCTCGAGAGCGCCCTGACCGAGGTGGCCCGCGCAGCGCGCGCGATGTCGGGCGCGACCGCAAGCGCCGTACGCCGCCTCGCCGACGGCAACGCCGTCCACACCGTCGTCGCAGATCCGGCGGCGCTCGCCGGTGTCGAGCGGGCACTGGCCTCGCTCGACGACGAGGCCTGGCCTCGGCCTGACACGGCGCCGGTCGATGTCGAGCTCGGTGACTTCCAGGCCACGCTCGTGCCCCTGCGCACGCACCTGGTGGGCAGCGGGCTGCTGGTCCTGCTGTTCGACCGGCCCATGGCGCCGTTGGCGTACGAGGACCGGGCTCTGCTGGCGTCCTTCGCGGACCAGGCGGGACTCTCCGTGGACCGCGCCCAGGCGATCGAGGACCGGGCCGAGCTCGCGGTCACCTCCGACCGGGAGCGGATCGCCCGCGACCTGCACGACCTGGTGATCCAACGGCTCTTCGCGACGGGACTACAGCTTCAGGGCGCCGGCCTGATGGCCACCACTCCGGACGTCGCGGCTCGGCTGGACCAGGCGGTCGAGGCCCTCGACCTCACCATCAAGGACATCCGGGGCACGATCTTCGAGCTGCAGCGACGCGACCACGGACCGTCGCTGCGCGCCGACCTCCGCAACCTCGTTCGCGAGTACGCGCCGTTGCTCGAGTTCCGGCCGACCGTGCAGACGGCCGGGCCCGTGGACACTGCCGTCGGTGCCGAGGTCCGCGAGCAGCTCCTTCCGGTGCTGCGCGAGGCACTGTCCAACCTCGCCCGGCACGCCGGGGCCGAGCACGCCGAGATCTCGTTGACCGTGGACGACCGTGAGGTCCGACTGGCCGTTGTGGACGACGGCGTGGGGCTCGGCGGCCTGGCCGTCGAGAGCGGGCTGCGCAACGCCCGCCGCCGCGCGGCGGGGCTCGGGGGCTCGCTGGAGCTCACGCAGCGCGAGCCCCGAGGTACGTCGTTCGTGTGGCGGGTCCCGCTTCTCTAGCTCTGCAGTAGCTTGCTGGCGAGCACGGCCGCCTGGGTACGGCGCTCGAGTCCGAGCTTGGACAGGATGCTCGAGACATAGTTCTTGACCGTCTTCTCGGCCAAGAACATCTGCTCGCCGATCTGCCGGTTGGTCAGGCCCTGCGCGATGAAGCCGAGGAGCTTGAACTCCTGCTCGGTGAGCGTGGACAGCTCGGGCGCCAGGGTCTGCGGGTGCCGGACCCGCTCGAGCACGCGCGTGGTCATGATCGGGTCGATGAGCGAGTTCCCGGCGGCCACCTGCCGGATCGCGGTGACCAGGTCGGTGCCCTTGATCTCCTTGAGCACATAGCCGGCGGCGCCGGCCATGATCGCGGCGAAGAGCGCCTCGTCGTCGTCGTACGACGTGAGGATCAGTGCCCCGATCGACGGATCGACCGCGCGCACCTCGCGGCACACCTCGATGCCCGACCCGTCGGGGAGCCGGGCGTCGAGCACCGCCACGTCGGGGTGCAGCGCGGGGATGCGATGGGCGGCGTCGATCGCAGAGCCGGACTCTCCGACGATCTCGATGTCCCCGGCACTCTCGAGCAGCGCGCGCAGGCCCTGGCGGACGATCTCGTGGTCGTCGAGGAGGTAGACCCGGATCTTGCCGGAGGTGTCGGTCATGACCCCGTTCTACCAGTGGGTCGTCGGTGGTGGTCGCGCGTCGCGCCAGGTCGGTCTGAAGGTCCCGCGAGTCGGTGCCGAAAGACCCCCGTGAGCGAGGACTCCGGCTCTGACCGTGAGGTCGGCGCGCTCCTAGCGTGAGTGACATCAAGAGACGGCGGATCACCGCCCCAACCAAGGAGTCACCGATGCGATCTGCATTCGACAAGCTGATCTCGTGGACGGGTCTGGCACTGGCCGCCGTCCTTCTCGTCGCCGGAGGCCTGCTGACCTGGGCCAACACGTTCATCGACAACCAGGTGCACGACCAGCTGAGCATGCAGGGCATCACGATGCCCGAGGGTGAGGCGCTCTCGTCCCTGCCCAAGGCGGACGCCGAGGCGCTCGAGCAGTACGCCGGCAGCCCGCTCGACACCGGGCCCGAGGCGAAGGCCTTCGCCGACCACTACATCCTCGTCCACATGAATGCGTCCAGCGACGGCCAGACCTACGAGGAGGTGAGTGGCCAGTACGTCGGGATGACCGACGAGCAGAAGGCCTCCCCGGAGGGCCAGGCCCTCGGCGGTCTGCGACAGACGCTCTTCATGGGCAACACCCTGCGCGGCCTGCTCCTCTACGGCTACGCGTTCGCCACCATCGGCACGATCGCGGGCATCGCCGCCA
Source organism: Nocardioides endophyticus (assembly GCF_039543845.1). Lineage (NCBI taxonomy): Bacteria > Bacillati > Actinomycetota > Actinomycetes > Propionibacteriales > Nocardioidaceae > Nocardioides > Nocardioides endophyticus. The sequence goes on from NZ_BAABKN010000023.1 coordinate 519,478, forward strand.
TCGCCGCGTTCGTCGGAGCCGGCGTGCTGCTGGTCCTCTTCGCCCTCGGCATCTGGCACGCACGGCGTACGCCCACCACGACCGAGGTCGGCACCAGCGCTGGAGTGCCTCAGCTGGTCTGATCGGCCGGCCCACGAGCTCCCGGGGATCCGTTCGGATCCCCGGGAGCTTCACATGTCTACCGGAGGCCCAGCGCGACGGCCTCCTCACGCAGCTCCTCGCGTACGGCGGGGTGCGCGGCGTGCTCGATGACCTGCCTGGCCTGCTCACGCTGGTCGCGGCCGAAGACCTCGGCCAGGCCCTGCTCGGTGACGATCGCGCTCATCTGGAACGACGTGATCGGCTCGTCCACCATCGGCACGACGGTGGAGCAGTCGGCCTTCGGGTGCCAGGAGCGCAGGGCGATGAACGCCTGGCCGCCGGTGCTGTGCAGGGCGCCCACGATGAAGTCGGTCTGCCCGCCGAACCCGGAGTGGATGCGGGCGTTGATCCGCGAGGCGTTGGCCTGTCCGAAGAGGTCGACCTGGAGCGCGGTGTTGACGCTGACCATGGCGGGGTTCTGCGCGATCCGGGCGGGGTTGTTGGTCTCCTCGGTGCGCACCATCGCGACCCGCTCGTTGCCGTCGACCCACTCCAGCAGCTCGGGAGAGCCGAAGAGGAACGACGCCGAGATCGGCACGTTGCGGTCGAGCGCGCCGACCTTCTCCAGCGCTAACACGCTGTCGGAGAACATCTCCGTCCACACCCGCAGGCCACTGCGGCCGGTCAGACCGTGCAGGGTCGCGTCGGGGACCGCCCCGATCCCGGCCTGAAGGGTCGCGCCGTCGGCCACCCGGGCGGCGACCAGCTCCCCGATGCGGGCGGAGGCGTCGTCGATGGTCGTCACGGGTGCGGTGGGCAGCGGGGCGTCGGCCTCGACCAGGACGTCGATCAGGTCGAGGTCGACCACCGCGTCTCCGTACGTCCAGGGCATCCGGTCGTTGACCTGGGCGATCACCACACCGCCCCGGCGGCGTACGGCCTCGAGAGCCGCCGGCAGCACGTTGACCTCGACACCGAGCGAGACGGCGCCGTTGCGCGGCCTCGTGGTGTGCAGCACGACGGCGTCCGGGATCAGCTCGCGGGCGAAGAGCGTCGGCACCATGGACAGGCGGGACGGGACGTAGCTGAGTCGCGGGCTCCGGCGCATGCCCGGCCCGACGAACGACGTCTCCAGGATCACTCCGTCGCGATCCGGCAGCCCGGGCTGGCCGTTGAGCACCCAGAGCCGGTACTCGTCGAGCGCTGCGTCCACGAGGCCGAGCGTGTGCCAGGGTGTCGCGTGGTTGCCGGACACGACGATCCGGGGGTTGGTGGGCAGGGTCGCGAGCGCGCGGTCGAGGTCCACCCCGCCATTCCACCACCGGTCCGCCGCGCCGTACCGGGTCGGAGGTCCCGTTCGGCGGGGCGGACGGCATGCTTGGCGCATGAGGTTCACCGAGCACGAGCTGACGGCCGCTCTGACCGGCGCGGCCAAGAGCGTGCTGGCCGCCCAGGACAAGTCGGTCCGCAAGGGGCGGCGCAGCGTCGACGAGGCCTGGGACGCGCTCACGCAGTACGAGCGCTTCCAGTTGCTCGACGGCCTGGGCGACCAGGTGCTGCCGGTGCTCGTCGCGCTGCCCGACGTCGAGGTGCAGACCGGGACCCGGCCGACGTTCACCACCGAGCAGGTGACCGCGACCGTCGAGGAGAAGGTCGGCGACGACGTGGGCCGGCTGCGACGGGCGGTCCTGGTCAAGGCTCGGGTGATGCTGGTGCAGGTCGCCCTGGCCAACGTGCCGCCACGCAGCGACCCGGACGCGCTGACGGTCCCCGACCACCTCTGAGAGACTGCGTACGGCCGATCGACCGGTGAGCGAGGTGGGGTGGCATCGAAGCAGAGGGCGCGCCGCTGGACCGTCCTCGCCTGCCTGGTCATCGTCGCCGTCCAGGGCGTGCTGCTGGCGACGCTGACCCTGCGCGACGGCGCCGGCTCGCCCCATGACGTCCCGATCCTGATCTCCGCCCCCGCAGTGGTCTCGTCGGCGCTCGCCGACGAGACAGGCGCGATGCCCGGCAGCCCGGTCGACGCCGGGTGGACGGACGACGAGGACGAGGCACGTCAGGCGGTCCGCGACGGCACCGTCGTTGCCGCCGTACTCGTGGACCTGCGTGAGACGACGGACGTCGTCCTCGTCAACGCGCGGGCTGACGACGACCTCAACGAAGCCGTGGTCGACCAGATCTCCTCGGTGGAGGCGACCCACGAGCGCAGCGTCAAGGTGCAGGAGGTAGCCGGCTCGGGCTCTGACGGCGCCGCCGACCGGGTCCGCCTCTTCGCCGTGCTCTGCGGGCTGGTGGGCTTCGGATTCGTGCTCGTCGTGTCGCTGGTGCGCGGGCCGGTGGCGCGGACGGCCGGGATGGGTGTCGTCCGGGTGCTCAGCCTGGGCGCGGTCTCTCTTGCAGGTGCGGCGCTCCTCCAGCTCCTGCCCGCAACCTCGCTCGGGGACGGCACCTTCGCCGTGCTCGGGCTCGGCGCGCTCTATGCGTTCACGCTCGGAGCGATCGCGCTCGCCGTCGAGGCCCTGGCCGGGCTCGTCGGCCTGGTGGCCGTGGCCGCGGCGTACTTCATCCTGGCCACGCCGCTGCTGGCCGGCACCAGTCCCTACCTGCTGCCGGCGCCGTGGCCGGTGGTGTCGCCGTGGACGCCGACCGGGGCCACCCAGCAGGCCCTGGCGGACACGGCGTACTTCGACGCCGGGCGCGCCCTGCAGCCGACCCTCGTGCTCGCGGCCGCCGCACTGTTGGCTGTGGTGGCCCTGGTGCTGTCGCGCGGACTGCGCGACCGCGGCCTCGACCTCGGCGCGAGCGGCGACCCGGTCGTGGCCATGCCGGTGCGGCACTGGCGTCTGTGGGTGGTCGGCGCGCTGCTGCCTCTGGCGCTCGTGCTCGGCCTGGTGATCGCCTTCGTGCCGACGCAGGTCGTCGCCGCCGGCGCGCTGCCGAGCGTCGCGTCGGAGACGACCTGCGTCGACCACGGTGGACGACCCCGCAACGTCGCCCAGCTCAACAAGCAGATCGCCACGATGCAGGGCAGCCCGGCGTTCCAGGGCGGCGACGTAGGCGCCGACGTCCAGCTCGCCGACGGCCGGTTCCTCGTCGTCTTCGGTGACACGCTGCGCAGTGACGACTTCGACGGACCTCGGTTCGCTCGCAACTCGATGATGCTGTGGGACACGGACTGCGTCTCCGTGGTGCTGCCGCCGTCGCAGGGAGCGCTGATCCCCGACCGCCTCGACGGGGTCGGCTACTGGCCGATGTCGACGGGGGTGGCGCACCGACCCGGCTACGACCTGGTGCTCGTCTCGACCCAGCGGGTCAAGGCGACCGGCACCGGCTCCTTCGACTTCGCCAACCTCGGCCCCGCGCTCGCGGTCTTCGTGGTGCGCGACGGTGAGACGCCGCAGCTGATCGATGTCGGCGACATCGGGGACGACGACAAGCAACGGAGCCGGCCCACGTGGGGGGCCGCCATGGCGGTCGACGACAATTGGCTCTACCTCTACGGGACCGCGAACCCCGACCAGGAGGGTGTCTTCGGCTTCTCGCTCCACGTGGCCCGGGTGCGGCCCGACGACGTGATCGAGCCGTCGAAGTGGCGCTTCTGGGACGGGACGTCCTGGCAGCGCGACGCCAGTCGCTCCGCCGAGCTGGTGCCGGCTGTCGGGGGCGTGTCGCAGACGTTGAGCGTCTTCCATCGAGGCGAGCGCTGGTACGCCCTCAGCAAGCGTGACGGCGACCTCGGCCACGAGATGGTCTTCTGGACCGCGCCTGCTCCGACCGGGCCGTTCACGCCGACCGACCCCGTGGCGTCGTTGCCGTCGGACCCGACCACCGGCGCCGTCACCTACATGCCGCTCGCGCACGCCGAGGTGTTCCCCGCGAAGGGGACCGTGGTGGCGTCGTACAGCAACAACAACATCGATCCCCAGAAGGTCATGAAGGATCCGACGCTCTACCGGCCGACGTTCCTGCGGGTGCCGTTGCCGGACTGAGCGGCTCCGGCTCCGTCTCGCCCTCGATCGAGACGTGGGGGAGGACGCGGTCGAGCCAGCGCGGGAGCCACCAGGCCGCCCGGCCGAACAGCACCAGGATCGCGGGCGCCAGCGTGACCACCAGGATGCCCGCGAGGAGGACGGCGACCGACAGTCCGACCCCGAACTGCTTGATCGTCGGGTCCTTGTTGAGGATGAAGCTGGCGAAGACCGACGCCATGATCAGGGCGGCCGTGGTCGTGATCTTGGCGCTGGACGCCAGTGCCGCCTGGACTGCCGCCCGCGCCTCGTCGCCGGCGTGGTGGTGCTGCTGCACGTGGCTGACGAGGAAGACCTCGTAGTCCATCGAGAGGCCGAAGAGGCCTGCGAACATCATCAGCGGCACGTAGCTGGCGATCGGCACCGAGTCGGCCGCGGTGTCGATGCCGAGCAGCGAGATCCCCCAACCCCACTGGAAGGCGGCAGTGAGCACGCCGAAGGCGGCCGCTGCGGACAGGACGTTGGTGATCGCCGCCTGCAGCGGGATCAGCAGCGACCGGAACGCGATCATCAGCAGCAGGAAGCCGAGCAGGATCACGGTCCCGATCACCAGGAGCAGGCGGGCCGAGATCAGCGCGGCGAGGTCGACGTACGACGCCGTGTAGCCGCCGACGTACGACGTGATGCCGCCGCCCTTGTTGGTGTCCGGGAGGACGGTGTCGCGCACGTGGGAGACGAGGTCGGCGGTGTCGTCGGACGCCGGCGCGGTCGCGGGGACCGCCGACAGCAGGACGACGTCGCCCTTCTTGTTGAGCTGGGGTGGGGTCAGCGACACCACCCCGGACGTGCCCGAGAGCCCGTCCTGGAGGTGGACGACCCGGGGGTCGGTCCCGCGGGGATCGCCGCCGGCCTGCGTCACCATGTCGGTGAGCTCCTGCTTCAGCTGCTCGGCCTGCTGCTGCTCCTGCTGGGCCTGCTTCTGCTCGTCCTTGAGCTCGTCGGCCTGAGCCTGGAGGTCGGCCGCCTGCTGCTCGAGCGAGGCCGCCTGCCGCTGCAGCTGTGCGCCCTCGCGCTGGAGCTGTGCGCCCTGCCGCTCCAGCTCCGACTTCTGGCTCTCCAGCCGGTCTGCCTGGCGCTGCAGGTCAGCAGCCTGCCGCTGGAGCTGTGCTGCCTGGGCCTGCAGCCGACGGGCCCGGTCGGCCAACCGGCGGGCGTCCGCGGTGAGCGGGGCGAGCTGACGGCGTACTTGCACCTTGCGCTCGCGCACGTCCGCGAGCCGAGCCCGCAGCCGCGCCACCCGGTCGGGATGTCCCCGCGCGCGGTCGATCCGGCGCAGCAGCACCCGTTCGCGTACGTCGAGCCGCGCGAGCTCGCGGGCGAGCGGCCTGATCTTCGCGGCCAGGGCGCGGGCCTGCCGCTCCAGTGCCGTCCGCTCCGACTGGAGCCGGGAGCGCTCGGCCTCGAGCCGACGCTGCTCTCGCTGGAGGTCGGCCGCCTGCTGCTCGAGCGCGCGTTGCCGAGCCTGCAGCTGCCCGGCCTGGCGTTCGAGCGACGCCTGCTCCTGCTGCAGCCGGGTCTGCTGGCTCTCGAGCTCCTGCTGTTGCTGCTCGAGCGCCTTCTGCTGCTTCGGCAGGTCCTTCTGCTTCTGCTCCAGGTCCGCCTGCATCGACTGCGCCTGGTCGTACTTGTCCGTGTACTCCCTGCTCGGCGCCGCGACCGGGTCGAGCCCGGAAGCGACCTGGAGGGGGCCGTTGTAGCCGACGCCGAACCCATCGGTGATCAGGTCGTACGCCTGCCGCTCGGTCGTCTCCGGAGAGGTGGCCCCGACGTCCTCCTGCCCGAGCTCGAGCGTGAAGACCGGGATGATCAGGGGGACCAGGGCCGCCAGAGACACCACGGCGACGAGGGCGGGCCGGCGGTGCACCAACCCGGCCCAGCGGCTCCAGAGACCGGCCTTCCGGCTCGACCTCGGCCGCATGAAGGCCGGCAGCGACAGCCAGGCGATGCGGTGCCCGAGCAGCCCCAGGAAGGCGGGGAGCAGGGTGATCGCGACGAGCACCGCGGCGACGACGGCGATCGCGGAGGCCAGGCCGAGCGCGCTGACGAGCGGGATGCCGGCCACCCCGAGCGACAGCAGCGCGATGACGACCGTGCAGCCGGCGAAGACGATCGCGCTGCCCGAGGTCGCGACCGCCTGGGCGATCGAGTCGACGGGGGACATGCCGCTGCGGAGGTGCTCCTGGTGCCGGGTGATCAGGAAGAGCGCGTAGTCGATGCCGACCCCGAGCCCGATCATCGTGGCGAGGGTGGGGCCGCTGGACGGGATCGTCACGGCGTGGCCGAGGAGCCCGATGACGCCGAGCGCCACGCCGAGTCCGACCACAGCGGTGACGATCGGCATCCCCATCGCGACCAGGCTGCCGAGCACCAGCGTGAGGATGATCATCGCCGCGACGATGCCGACGACCTCGCTGATCTCGGAGTCGTCGGTCGACAGGGTGGAGCCGATGGATCCCGCCGCTGCGACGGTGATGCCCGCGTCCTCTGCAGGCTTCGTCGCGTCGAGGACCTCCTGGGCGAGCTCGGGGGTGAGGTCACCGGACCCGATGTCGAGCAGCACGGGCGCGAACGCCGTCTGGCCGTCCTTCGCGACCAGGCCCGCGGTCTGCCCGGAGCTGCTCAGCGGGTTCGTCACGCTGTAGACGTGCGGGACTGCCTTGATCGCCTTGACCGAGTCGGCGATCGCCTGCTTGTTCGCGTCGTCGGTGAGCTTGCCCTTCGACACGTCGAAGACGATCGGGTTGACGCCGTTCTGCTGGGGCGGGAACCGGTCCTCCAGGAGGTCCTTGGCCGCCTGGCTCCCGGTGCCGGGGAGCGACAGGTCGTTGTTGGTCTGGGCGCCGTACGTCGCGACGGCGACGCCCACGCCGAGGCCCAGCAGGACCCAGATGCCGATGACGACGAGGCCGTGGCGGGCGCAGAACGACCCCAAGGTGCGCAGCAGGCGGGCCATTTTCCGAGGATGCAGACCCGCGGCGTGGTTGTCATCCCAAGCCGGCCGATATCCCCGATCTGGGGCAGGCGTCAGCCCGTGCCGATCAATCCAGGGCGGCGTCGACCACGGACCTCGCCTCCTCCTGGACCTGGGCCAGGTGCTCGGGGCCGCGGAACGACTCGGCGTAGATCTTGTAGACGTCCTCGGTGCCCGACGGTCGGGCGGCGAACCAGGCGGACTCGGTGGTGACCTTGAGCCCGCCGATCCTCGCGCCGTTGCCGGGAGCCTCGGTGAGCTTGGCGGTGATCTCCTCGCCGGCCAGCGACGTCGCGGTCACGGCTTCCGGCGACAGGGCGGCGAGCGCGGCCTTCTGCTCACGGGTCGCTGAGGCGTCGATGCGGGCGTACGCCGGGTCGCCGTGCTCGGCCACCAGGTCGGCGTAGTGCGCGCTGGGCGACTTCCCGGTCTTCGCCAGGATCTCGGAGGCGAGCAGCGCGAGGATGATGCCGTCCTTGTCGGTGGTCCATGCGGACCCGTCGGTCCGCAGGAACGACGCGCCCGCCGACTCCTCGCCGCCGAACCCGAACGACCCGTCGATGAGCCCCGGCACGAACCACTTGAACCCCACCGGCACCTCGACCAGCTCGCGGCGGATCGAGACCGCGACCCGGTCGATCATCGACGACGACACGAGGGTCTTGCCGATCCGGGCGCCGTCCGGCCAGCCCGGTCGGGCGCCGCCGAAGAGGTAGCCGATCGCGACCGCGAGGAAGTGGTTGGGGTTCATCAGGCCGGCGTCCGGCGTCACGATGCCGTGCCGGTCGGAGTCGGCGTCGTTGCCGGTCGCGATGTCGTAGCGGTCCTTCTGGGCGATCAGCGACGCCATCGCAGACGGCGACGAGCAGTCCATCCGGATCTTGCCGTCCCAGTCGAGCGTCATGAACCGCCAGGTCGGGTCCACCAGGGGGTTCACGACGGTGAGGTCGAGCCCGTGCCGCTCGGCGATCGCGGCCCAGTAGTCGACCGAAGCGCCGCCCAGCGGGTCGGCGCCGATCCGCACGCCCGCGTCCTTGATGGCGGCGAGGTCCACGACGTGCGGCAGGTCGTCGACGTACGTCCCGAGGAAGTCGTACGCCGTCGCAGCGGCCCGCGCTTTCGCGAACGGCACCCGCTTCACCTCCGCCAGGTCGCCGCGGATCAGCTCGTTGGCCCGCGCGGCGATGACCGAGGTCGCGTCGGAGTCGGCCGGGCCGCCGTGGGGCGGGTTGTACTTGAAGCCTCCGTCGTACGGTGGGTTGTGCGAGGGGGTGACCACGATGCCGTCGGCGGTGCCGCCGCCGAGGTTGGCGCGGATGATCGCGTGCGAGACCGCGGGCGTCGGGGTGTAGCGGTCGTCGACGTCGACCAGCACGGTCACGTCGTTGGCGACCAGCACCTCCAGAGCGGTCGCCCAGGCCGGCTCCGAGAGGCCGTGGGTGTCGCGACCGATGAAGAGCGGCCCGTCGTACCCCTGCTGGCGCCGGTAGTCGACGATCGCCTGCGTCGTCGCGAGGATGTGCGTCTCGTTGAAGGCGGTGCGCAGCGACGAGCCGCGGTGTCCGCTGGTGCCGAATGCCACCTGCTGGTCGGGATCCTCGGGGTCGGGCACTCCGGTGTAGTACGCCGTCACGAGGTGCGCGACGTCGACCAGGTCGGCGGGCTCGGCGGGCTGTCCCGCGCGCGGGTCGCTCATGGGGCCATCATGCCCGGCGCGAGCCGCGCAACGCCCCCGCGCGGTCTCGGTCGCGAGACTCCCTGCGGCCGAGCACATGGGCGACGGTGGAAATGGGTAAGGAACCACCATCTCAGGTCGATGGCGCGCCGGTCGATCAGACAATGCACACCCGCCTCGCTGTCGCCTCCAGAAACGTCACGGACATGGCTTTCACAGATTCGACCCGTACAGTCACCCTGACCATGACCCTGTCCCCTGTGCTGGCGCCCGCGTCCTTCGACGAGACTGAGCGCCACTGCCCGAGGCTCGGCGCCGTGGTGCGCCGCGTCGCGGTCAGCCTGGTGATCGCGTGCGTGATCCCCGCGTCGCTCTTCTACACCTGTTTCCGGGTGTACGGCGTCTGGACCGCGATCATCGTGGCCCTGTGCTGGTCGTACGGCGCGATCGCGTGGCGGGCGCTGACCGGACGCCGTACGTCGGGCCTGCTGCTGCTGACCGCCCTGCTGATCACGGCGCGCACGATCATCTCGCTGGCCGCGGGCAGCACCTTCCTCTACTTCATCCAGCCGATCATCAGCGACGCCATCGTCGGCACGGCGTTCCTGGCCTCGCTGGCCACCGCTCGCCCGATGGTGGCGCGGCTGGCCGGTGACTTCTACCCGATGGACGACGAGCTCCACCTGCGGCCGCGGATCCGACGGTTGTTCCGCAACCTGACCGTCCTGTGGGCCGCCCTCTGCCTGATCAAGGCCGGACTGACCCTCTGGCTGCTGCAGTCGACGTCGCTCGAGACGTTCGTGCTGGTCAAGAGCATCTCGGCGCTGAGCATCAACATGCTCGCCGCGTGCGCGACGATCGGCCTGGCGGTCCTGGTCGCCCGCAAGGAAGGCCTGCTGCACCCGCTCCCGGTGGTCGCGACCGCCTGACCGGCGTCAGCCGATCGACTCCAGGGTCGCGAGGTCGTCGGCGTCCAGCGCCAGACTGCCGGCCGCGAGGTTCTCCTCGAGGTGGGCCACCGAGCTGGTGCCGGGGATCAGCAGGATGTTGGGGGAGCGCTGCAGCAGCCAGGCGAGCGCCACCTGCATGTGCGTGGCGCCGTGCTTGGCGGCCACGCCGTCGACCGCCGCGATCGCCAACGGGCTGAAGCCGCCGAGCGGGAAGAACGGCACGTAGTAGATGCCTTGCGCCGCGAGGGAGTCGATGAACCCGTCGTCGTCGCGCAGCGCCACGTTGTAGGCGTTCTGCACCATCGCGACCGGGGCGATGCCCTGCGCGATCTTCACCTGCTCGGGCGTGCAGTTGCTGAGGCCGAGGTCGCCGATGAGGCCTTGGGAGCGGAGGTCCGCGAGCACCGTCCACTGCTCCTCGAAGTCGCCGTCCCCGCCGTCCATGAACCGCAGGTTGACTCCGCCGAGCCGTTCGATCCCGAGCCGGCCGAGGTTGTCGTGCACGGCCTCCTTGATCTCGTCGGGTGCGAACGCCGGCAGCCAGGCGCCGGTGTCGTCGCGCCGGGCGCCCACCTTGGTGACCAGCACCAGCTCGGGAGGGTAGGGATGCAGTGACTCGCGGATCAGGTCGTTGACGACGTACGGGCCGTAGTAGTCGCTGGTGTCGATGTGGTCGACGCCGAGCTCGATCGCCCGCTGCAGCACCCGCCTCGCCTCGTCGGGGTCCGCCGGGGGCCCGAAGATCCCGGGCCCTGACAACCGCATCGCGCCGTACCCGATCCGCTTCACGTCCGAGAGTCGCTTCATGCCCCCACTCTGCTCCGGCGGGGAGCCACAGCCAAGGCTGGGTCCACGACTAGGATTTCGGTGAGATGAGGTTCGCGCGCACGGTCGTCCTGGTGGGCGTCGGTCTTCTCTGGTTCGGCTTCGGACCGTGGGTCCTGGTCCTGGCAGCACTGACGTTGCTGTGGCGACCGGCACGAGAGTGGCTCCGGCCGACGCGCCGGGTCGTCGCGATCTGGGCGGCCGTCATCGTGGTCCTGGCCGGCCTCGCGGTCGTCGTCCCCGACGGCTGGGTGCCGATCCCGCCCGGACCCGGACGCTGGGCCACGCCGTCGTACGTCGGCCGCCCGTCCGTCGCCGGCGCCGAGCGCGGTCCGGTGGGTGAGTCGCCCACCGTCACCACCAAGTCGTACGGCGTCACCGACTGTCACCGGACCGAGTTCGACGACGACGGGCGGCTGGTGCTCCTCTGTGGTGACGACCGCCCGGTGCTCCGCGTGGTCGACCCGGACAGCCTGCGGCAGGTCCGCTCCGCCGATCTGCCCGGGTCGGGCTGCGTCGGTCAGCTGACGATCGTCGATGGCGACCTGGTCGCCGCCAGCGGACAGCGGATCCTGACGCTCGGCGTCTCCGACCTGGTGGTGGAGTCGTCCGTCGACCTGGCCGCCGAGCTCGACTCCGGCGACTGCGTCACCGGTCTGGGCGCCGATCCCGATGGGCGGGTCTGGTTCGCCTCGCAGGCCGGGGTGGCCGGCTTCGTCGAGGACGATCGGCTCCGGGTCGTCGACCTCGACGACCGTGTGGACCGGCCGTTGACGGTCGCCGACGACGGCATCTACGTGGCAGGCGCCGACGCCCTGCACCGGGTGGTCGTCGTAGCCGGCAAGCCCACGCCGGCCTGGGACTCGCCGTACGACGACGGTGGCTCTCGTGGCAGCGCGCCGGTCGTGCTCGCCGGCGGGCTGGTGGCGGTCGCCGACAACCGCGACCCGCGGCTGCAGGTCGTCTTCCACCGCGCCGACACCGGCGACGTGGTGTGCCGGGCCGAGGTGTTCGGCGACGACGAGGGGATCACCGACGGCGGGCTGGTCGCCGCTGACACCGGTGTCGTCGTCCAGAACTCCCACGGCTACGGCGGCGTCCGCTCCACCCTGCTCGGCCGGACCACCAGCCGCGGGATCGCCCGCATCGACGTCGTCGCCGGCAAGTGCCGGGTCACCTGGACCTCTGACATGGACGCTCCCAGCGGCGCCCCTGCCGTCTCGGTCGAGGACGGCTTCGTCTACGTCTGGACCAAGCGACACAGCTGGCTCGGCATCGACGCGTGGTACCTCAGCGCCCTCGACCTGCGCACCGGCCGACTGACCTGGGCCCGCCGCACCGGCCTCAACCTGCTGGCCGACAACCACGGCGGCGCCGTCGCCCTCGGCCCTGACCGCGCGGCGTACGTCCCGGTCCTCGGTGGCGTCGTTCGCGTCGCCGACCGCACCCGTGGCGATTGAGTCGGAGCGAAGGTCGGACGGTGGCCAGGCAACTTCTGACCAGGTGCTCGCGTCCCATGGCTGACGACAGGAGCGACGTGCGTGCAATTCAGTATCTGACCTGGGCTTTGGTGGCGCTCGCCGCCGCTCTGGCGGTGACGGCCATCGTCCTGGCGGTCGACAACCCTGAGATCAGCGGGACCACCCGAGGAGACTCCTACCCGTGCCTCGCGCCGTGGGACACGGTGCTCAACGACGCCGACAACTACCCGGGCGGCGAGCCACCGACCGACGGTGACGACATCGAGGCCCGGTGCGAGGCGGCCGGTCGGGAGCGTTTCGGCTATGCCGTGGGGTTCGGGGTCGGAGCCGTGGTCCTCGTCGGGTCGGCCGTTGCGGTGACGTGGGTCGAGGACCGGCGCCCCGGTGGTTGAGGAGAGCCGCCAGGCCTGTCTCGAAACCCCCGCAGCCTAGGCAGGGCGATGAGTGCGGCTTGCGGGTCCGTTCGGGTCGGTCGCCGACAGGCTGACAACGGGTACGGCGGGCGGGTGGTGGCGGCTGCTTCCCGGGCTGCCGGCTCCGGTGTTTGAGGAGCGAGGCCCGCGAGGCCGAGCCTGGAATCCACCACGGCTGGCCACCGATGGTTGAGGTGTGAGGGCCGCTAGGCCCGAGCCTCGAAATCCCCGCGGCGTGCGCAGGGCGGCGACTGTCGGGGTGTGCTGGTTCGTCGTCCTTCCGTACGGCGCCATGGTGCGGCCTCCGCCGGTGGCGTCAGGGGTTCGCTTCGCCGCTGCGCGCCCTTGACCCCACCGTCTCCAGCCGAGAAGAGCGCGCCTATCGGAAGGACGCGCCGCCCCCTGGTCGGACCGGTGTGCCGCGTTTGGGCCACGGTGGTTGAGGTGTGAGGGCCGCCGGGCCAGAGCCTCGAAGCCACCACCAGACGGGCCACTATTCGTCCACAACGCTGCTTGCGGCAGCGTTCTCCACCGATCGGCGCCGCCCGGATGCGGACATCGGTGGGAACGGGTTGGCTGGACTCATGACCGCGATGACCACACCCCGCCACCAGGTGGCCTCGGCGACCGCGCACCTGCGCGGTATCGT